>VGZA01000031.1 GCA_016872775.1 Planctomycetota bacterium
AAAATGCTCCCAGTTCGCCCGTCGAAGGCGGCGCGTTTTCAACCCGCATGAATAACGATTGGATCACCAGTGGCCGGACCCGGGCCGCCGCTTCGATGTTGGCGAGGATCTTCCCGAAGGGAATCGAAGTGCGGTCTATTCGTTGAAAGTACTCCTCGGTACCGGCGTCAAGTTTCGCCCAGATCTCGCCCTGATTCTGATCCAAGAGCACCAGGCCGCGCAGCACAACGGCCCGATGAAACATGCTGGCGTTGGTGATCAAGACCATTTTGACGGTGTCGAGTCCCCGCCGCCGTTTGCACGCGGCGCAGGCCGATACAATTTCATCGAAATTCCGATAGGTCGTCGGCTCGCCATCTCCCGAGAACGCCAGGTCATTCACGCGCCGGAGCTGCGGATCAATCGTTGCAAATCGAGGATGCGCCCAGATCTCACCCGACGCAACCAGTTCCAGCATCTCGTCCAACTCGCCCAGCAATCGCTCCCATTCTACGAACGGTATTTCGCTGGAGGTTGTCCGATCGACCTGGCAGTAAATGCAATCGAAATTGCAAGCCTTATCCGGATTCAGATTAATCCCGATCGATAGGCCTTCCGCGCGCCGGCTCCAGACAGGATAGACGAACCGATTCTGTTCAAATCGGCGGGAGTGGTTCGCCCAGGAATCCATGGAGCAGGTCTCGGTGATGGGAGGATCTCTCTCCTGGACCGCAAAATCGGCGAAAGGTTCACGACCGGGATGGCAGTCGGCGCAACACGGAGAACTCATCCAGGGTTACCGTCGTGAGTTCCCCGTCTTCGCCGCGCAGGACCAGGATATCGCTGAACACCTTATCGTCGAAATTGCGTTGGTGGTGCAGCCCATGACGCTGGCGATCTTTCGCGATGACCGTACCAACCGTCTTGGTCGTCCATTGCCGGTAGCCGACTTTGACTTCATGCTCCAGTTCCACGCGATCGCCGGCCTGGATCGAATCAAACAGCGTCAAGTTCTCAGCGGTAGACATTGCAATCGGAACGGGTGGACCGTTCAGACCTCCTTGGCGTTGATCCATTTCATGAGCCGCCGCAAACGGCGCCCGACTTCCTCGATCTGGATGTTCTTTTCCCGGCGCCGGATCGACTTGAACGCCGGCGCGCCGGCCTTGTTTTCGAGGATCCATTCACGGGCGAACTGACCGGTCTGGATTTCCTTGAGGATTCGTTTCATTTCGGCGCGGGTTTCGTCGGTGATGATACGTGGCCCACGCGTGTAGTCACCGTATTCGGCGGTGTTCGACACGCTGTACCGCATGTAACTGATTCCACCCTGGTAAAACAGATCGACAATCAGTTTCAGTTCATGCAGGCATTCGAAATAGGCCATTTCGGGTTGGTAGCCGGCTTCGACCAGGATATCGAACGCCGAACGGACCAGTTCGCTCACGCCGCCGCAAAGCACGACCTGTTCCCCGAACAGATCGGTTTCGGTTTCCTCGGCAAAGCTCGTTTCAATAACGCCGCCGCGCGTGCCGCCGATTCCCTTGGCATAAGCCAGCCCCGCCTGAGTCGTCGCCGGGCTGGCATTCGGCCCGACCGCGATCAAGCAAGGAACACCGCCGCCCTTTTCGAACTCGCTTCGGACAAGATGCCCCGGTCCCTTGGGGGCCACCAGCAGCGTATCGACGCCGGGCGGCGGTTCGACTTGACCGAAGTGAATATTGAAACCGTGCGAACACATCAGAATATTGCCGGGGACGAGATGCGGACGGATGCAGGCTCGATAAAGGTCGGCCTGCACTTCGTCGGGCAACAGCACGTTGACGATATCGGCTTTCTTGGTGGCGTCTTCCAGCGATAACGGCTCGAAACCATGCTTCTTCGCCAGATCATAATTGGGCCCGCCGGAGCGTTGTCCGACGATCACGTTGCAGCCACTGTCACGCAGGTTCTGGGCCTGGGCGTGGCCTTGCGAGCCGTATCCAAGGATGGCGATTGTCTTGGACTTGAGGATCGACAGATCGGCGTCGTTATCGTAGTAGATTTTGACGGTCATGAGGTCCTTTCGAGTTTCCGATTTGAGATTCGTGGGGGGGACGAGTTTACGGTACGGATCAATCTCCGATCGGCAGCGATTCCGGGTCGCTGTTCGGACCTCCACTGCCGCTCCTGACCATGGCGATGCGGCCGGTGCGGACCAGTTCCAGGATCCCGAACGGCCGCATGCGATCGATGAAGGCCTCGATTTTGCTTTCTCTGCCCGAGATTTCAATCATCAATTGCTCGTCGCCCACATCGACGACGCGCCCCCGGAAAATATCGACCAATTCTCGAACTTCACTGCGTTTGCCTCCAGGCGGCGCCGCAACTTTGATCAGCATCAAATCCCGCTCAACAAAATTTGTGGCGCTGATGTCATCGACGCGGACGACGGTGACGATTTTTGCCAGCTGATTGCGCACCTGTTCCAGGACCCGATCGTCGCCAACGACGACGAACGTCATCCGGGACAGCTGACGATCCTCCGTAGCTCCCACCGCCAGCGAGTCGATATTGTAGCCGCGAGACGCCAGCATGCCGGAAATGTGAGCGAGCACCCCCGGGACGTTCTGGACAAGGGCGGAAATGACGTGACGCATGCGTCTGGATGGCACCATGGCCTGGGGAGAAAACAAAAATAATACAGCGCTTACGGGGACGCCGGCAAGGGGCGAAGCCGTCGTTCACAAAGGGGGCACTTTACCCCCAAAACTGCCACCAGGGGCGGGACGGTCCTTGTTTGGACCGCTTGGCGTCGGCAACCGCCGATCTCATCGCCGGTCGCGACGCGGATTTGTTGCTGAAGCGATGCCCCAAGGCACTGATCGCTCCTTCAATACGCGCCCCATTGAGATTGGCATCCAGCATCTTGGCGTCGTGCAAGTTCGCTCCGGAAAGATCCGCCTCCTCGAAATTAGCGCCACTCAAGTCGGCACCGCGCAAATCGGCCTTCACAAGGACCGCTCGCGTAAAGTTGGCGCGTGCGTCCGACATGCTCAAGTCGATACCCTGCATTTGCGCACCGACGAACTCCGCGTCGGCAAGTCGCGCGTACCGTGCGGCTGCATTCGACAGATTCGTATTATGACAGCGGGTGCCGAACAGGATCGCATCGGTAAGGTCCGCCTTGCTGAGATTGGCGTTGTCCAGGTCGGCCCCGGTCAGGATCGCACTGTGCAGGTTCACCTTCTCCATGCGAGCGCCCCGCAGGTCGGCATTTTTCAGATTCGCATTCTGAAAATCTGTGCCCACCATGCTCATTCCCGCCATGTTCGCTCCCTCGAGATTCGCGCTGTCCATGTAGACACCATCCAACGAATCGCCATCGACTGACTTCAGTAACTCGAACGTCTCTCTATGTCGAATTTCGATCATGGTCAACCCCGTAGGGAAAAACCGACCAACAGGCTAGGATAGTAGCTGCTTTGGATTTTAACGTCAAACAAGTTCTAATCCTATTGAGAACCCCATGGTAAATTTTGAATCTCATGGTAATTTTTGCCCGCCAGCGTGAATTTTGTCCGTAGGTTGGGGGGAGGGTCAACGTCCCGCCACGATCGGCGAGGCGGCTGCCTTGCCCCTCGAGCACGGCGAAAGGCACCCTGGGGCGACTCGAGGCAGCCCGATCATGACTTTTCGCGTCGATTCGAAGATCTTTCGAGGACCCTTGGACCTTCTGCTGTACCTGGTCCGCAAGCAGGAGGTCGACGTTACCGAACTTTCTTTGGCCGGTATTGCCCGGCAGTATCAGGAATATCTGGAGGTGCTGCAGATCCTCGATATCGACGCCGTGGGCGATTTCCTGGAAATGACCAGCACCCTGGTGGAACTTAAGAGCCGCCTGGTCCTGCCGCACGGGGGTGAGGAAGTCGACGCGTTGACCGACCCCGCCTACGATCTGGTCGATCGATTGCTGGAGTACAAACGGTTCCGCGACGCCGCCAGTATGCTCGACGAGCAAAGCCGCAACTGGCAGCAACATTATCCGCGGCTGGTCGATCGCCTCCCCGCCCGCGATATCGATCGCTCCACGCAGCCGATACGCGAAGTTGAACTCTGGGACCTGGTCAGCGCATTCGGGCGGATCATCCGAGAAAGCCAAGCGATTCGCTCGGCCAACATTGTCTACGACGAAACGCCGCTTCGCGTGTATATGGAACGAATTCACAAACGGCTGGCCGAACAGGGCAGCGTGTCGTTCAGCGAGTTCTTTGCGCCGGGAATGCATAAGTCGGCGATGATTGGTGTGTTTCTGGCGATTCTGGAACTGGTACGGCATCACAGCGTTGTGACGGACCAGCCGAACCTGCACGGCGAAATCTGGGTCCATCCTGGCACGGAATTCGAGCCGTCATTTGACGGTGCCGACGTGCAGTCGGTGTTCGAGTCCGTCGATTCGGAGGAAGCCCAATCAACGGTCGACGATTCGCCACAGCGCGGTACGTCGGATCGGCAACCGACCACGGAACCTCGATACAAGCCCAAGTGAGCCAACGCCAACCCCTTTCGGCGACTGTCGGTGACTTTTAAACTGGCCCCTCGTTCAGTCGTCTCCGTGCGTCGTGATATCCACCGATGGTCAACAATCTGCCGGTAAAAAAGCTCGTCCACAAAGGCCTCACGATTGAAGGCTATTCTCGGGCCGCCGTGCAAAGCTATTGGCGGATCGGTGAACTGGGCCTGGGATTCGATCTGGGTGCGCAGCCTTGGGATTTCATGGGAACCAGCACCTGGTTTCTGTCCCATACGCACCTGGATCATCTGGCGGCACTCCCCGTTTATGTCGCTCGCCGGCGGATGATGAAAATGGAGCCACCGACGATCTACCTTCCCGCCCATGCCGTGGAACTGGTGCAGCACCTGCTTCGGGCCTTCAGCCGCCTCGATCGCGGCCGGCTTCCCTGCCAGCTTCTGCCGTTGCAGGCGGGCGATGAAGTCGAACTTTCGCGCGAACTGGTGGTGACCGCATCCGCCACGAAACATACGGTGCCTTCGCTGGGCTTCGTCGTCTGGGAGCGGCGCAAGAAGCTGAAAGCCGACTACCACGGCCTCAGCGGCGAGCAGATTCGTGACATTCGATTGTCCGGCATCGAGGTCTCCGAGGAGAAGCGTTTACCGGTACTGGCGTATCTGGGCGATAGTGCCCCCGATGGGCTGGATCAATGCCCCGCCATGTTCGAGGCGCAGGTGTTGATCACCGAAATGACCTTTGTCGCTCCCAGCCACCGCAAAGAAAAAATTCACAAGTTCGGGCATATGCACCTGGACGATTTCGTAAAACGACGGGACCGATTTCAAAACGAACTGGTGATCGCCGCTCACTTCAGCACGCGGTACAACGATCGCCAGATTCGCGATCATGTGCAAAAACAGCTTCCGGACATGCTGGATGGCCGGTTGCATCTGTGGCTCTGAACGTGGCCGTGACCACGGGCAATCATGATCCGCGGCGAGGCGGAAGTTCGGCGGAACAGTGATGCGCAGCCGGCAGCGGCGCGTTCGGCCTATATCCACGTGCCGTTCTGCCGCCACCGCTGCGGCTATTGCAATTTCACGCTCATCGCCAATCGCGGAGACCTGGTTGGCAACTATCTGCGGGCATTGGAGCAGGAACTTTCCTGGCTCGAATCGCCGCGAACCATCGATACTCTGTTTATCGGCGGCGGTACGCCGACCCAACTGGAACCGGCAGAGCTGGCACGACTGTTGGAGATCGTCAGCCGCTGGTTCCCCGCAGCGGCGGGCGCGGAAATCAGCCTGGAAGCCAACCCGAGCGACATTTCGTCGGAAAAACTTCGGGTCCTGCGCGATCAGGGCGTGAATCGGTTGAGCCTGGGAGTGCAGTCGTTCGATGCCGCGAAATTAAAGTTTCTGGAGCGCGACCACGACGCCAGGATCGTGCGCCGTAACGCACAACGGGCGCTCGAATCGGGATTCATCCTGGCGATCGATCTGATTTTTGGTGTTCCCGAAGAGACTCCGTCGATCTGGCGGCGCGATCTCGAGGCAGCGTTGCAACTGCAGCCGCAGCACCTCTCGACGTACGGCCTGACATGGGAAAAAGGCACGTCGTTTTGGAGTCGACGCATGCGCGGCGAATTGATCCCGATGGGCGAAGAGGCGGAAGCCAGCTGCTACGAACTGGCGATCGACCAGCTGGTTGAGGCCGGACTGCAGCATTACGAAGTCTCTAATTTTGCTCGCCCCACGTTCGCCTGCCGCCATAACCAGGCCTATTGGAATGGCCGGCCGTATTTCGCCGCCGGTCCCGGCGCCACACGATTTGTGGGCGGTCGCCGCGAAACAAATCATCGCAGCGTTACCACCTATCTGCACCGCGTGCTCGCGGGCCATTCTCCGGCTTTCGAATCCGAACAGCTCGGCGCGGAGGACGCTGCGCGGGAGCGGATGGTCTTTGGCTTGCGGCAGATTGAAGGCATCGAACGCCACCGATTCCATCTTGAAACCGGGTTCTCCCTGGAATATCTGGGAGGCGCGGCGCTGGAAACATTCGTCGCTCATCGACTGCTGCAATGGCAGGAGCAGTATCTGCGTCTGACGCGCGCCGGACTGCTGGTAAGCGATTCCATCTGGGGCCACTTTTTGCGGCGATGATCGGGGCCTATTCCGCGACAAACTCCACCAGCAGAGCCGTGGCATTGTCTCGCCCCGATTCCTGGACGGCGGCATCGACGAGCCGTGCGGCGGCTGGTCGCTCCTGTTCCGTCGGCGGCGGACTGACGATCAGGTCCTCGATGGCCCGGTCCCACAGCCCGTCGACGACCCCGTCGGTGCACAACAAAAGTCGTTCCGCAGCGCGACATCGGAACGACTCCACCTGCGGCCGGACGTAGAAATTGCCCGAACCGAGCGACTGGGACAGGACGTTTTTGCGCGGGTGCGAACGTGCCTCGCGTTCATTCAGACGCCCCGTGCGCCGCAGCCAGCCAACGTGTGTGTGATCCTCGCTGATCTGACGCAATCCCCTCTGCGGCGCGAAATGATAGATTCGACTGTCGCCGATATGCCCCCAGTAGACCCAGTCGGCAACGACCCAGATCAAACTCAGTGTGGCCCCCATGTTGTGCCCTTGGGCATAACTTCGACCCAGACTCGTCAGTTGCCGGTGTGTCGCCTGAAACAGTTCATGAATGCAATCCGCAATCCCCAACTGGCGGTGGTCCGGCGGCATCTGGAACCGGCGTGGCAGGATGCGGGTCACATTGTCCAGTGCGAAGCGGCTGGCAAACTCTCCGGAACCCTCGCCACCCATCCCGTCGCTGACCGCAAACAGAAAATCCATTCCCGTGGTGCTCGCATCGCCATCCGCGCCAAGAAAACAGAAATCGCGATCGCTGAACGCAACCGCCAGAAAAGCATCCTCATTGTTGGCGCGAAATCGCCCCCGATCGGTGCGCCCCGACCAACGTAAACGCGCGATCGGTTGCGTGGCGGGCGACGGTTCGTGTTCGAGCGATCGCGGGCTTGGACGCTCTTCGCCAGTCAACTCCGCAGCATCCAGGATCGTGGCAAATTCAAAATCGATGATGCAGAATCGCCCATCCGACGCCCGGTAAGTGACGTTGCGCAAATAGGGGTCGTCGTGTTGAACCCCGTACCGTTCCAGTTCCGTGAAAAGCGACTGCAGCTTCTCGCCGGTCATCTGCTGCACGCGCGCCCCGCAGTTGCTGGTGATCAATTCCAGCTTGTCGCGATCGAAGCCGAGAACGCGGGGTACAAAGTCGCACTCCCTGCGCTCCAGGTACCGCAACACCCGTAATTCGTTATCGAACCGCTCTCTTGCCTTGTCGGCTCGAAAAAACTTGTGGACACTCCCGTCGTATCCGATACGGACAACGGCTCGGGCGGTCTTCTTCGCTTCCTCCATGGGGAATCCTCGCCAACAAAAACGCCGCTCCCGAAGCGGGAAGCGGCGCAATTTTGAATCGCATGATCGGGATTCCGTCGCCGTGGCGGCGGACCCGACCGATCCAACGTGGCAGACTATCCGATCGACCGGATCGTTTTCAACAGCCGCGATACGATCTTGTAAGGATCGGCCTGGGAATTCGGGCGGCGATCCTCGAGATACCCGCGGTAGGCATTGTTGGCCACAAAACTGTGCGGGATGCGGACCGAAGCCCCGCGGTTCGCGACGCCGTAATTGAACTTGTCGATCGACTGCGTCTCGTGCAATCCAGTCAATCGCAAGTGATTGTCCGGACCGTAAGCGGCAATGTGCTCGTCCTTGTATTTGTCCAAAGCCGCCATCAATCGCTCGAAATAGTCCTTACCGCCCTGCTCGCGCAAGAATTTTGTCGAGAAGTTCGTGTGCATTCCCGAACCGTTCCAGTCGCCTCGAATCGGCTTGCAGTGCCACTCGATATCGACGCCATATTTTTCGCAAAGCCGCATCATCAGGTAGCGGGCGATCCACATGTCGTCGCCGATTTTCTTGGAACCGCGAGCGAAAATCTGGAACTCCCACTGCCCCTTGGCAACCTCGGCGTTGATCCCTTCGAGATGGATACCGGCATCCAGCGTGATATCGATATGCTCCTCGGTCAGTTGACGCGCAGTGCAGCCGACGTTCTTGTAGCCAACGCCGGTGTAGTAGGGGCCCTGTGGCCCCGGGTAGCCTGACTCCGGAAAGCCCAGCGGCCGACCTTCCTTGAAAAAGAAATACTCCTGTTCGAGCCCGATCCACAAGTCGTCGTCGTTATCCACCGTGGCGCGGAAATTCGAAGGGTGTGGCTTGCCGTCGGGAAGCAGGACTTCGCACATCACCAGAAAACCATTCTTGCGCCCACTATCCGGATAAAGGGCTACCGGCTTGAGCAAGCAGTCAGAATTATGCCCCTCGGCCTGCTGCGTCGAACTGCCGTCAAAACCCCATATGGGGCAATCCGCCACCGACGCCGGCGCCTTCTCGACGATCTTCGTCTTGCTGCGAAGATTCGGTTCCGGCAAATAACCATCGAGCCACACATACTCCAATTTGTATTTTGTTGCAGACGACACGAGACATCCCCTCACTCAATAAACGAAAAATGGGTCAATACACGCCAAGCAAAAGTGGATCAGATTCTAAGTTGTTTTCTCCTGCGCCGACAGGGAACGAGTCCGCAAAAAAACGTCCGTTACCCCTCCAGGCTGACAAATTGCCCAATACTCCCACGGACAAACTGCCCGTGCCGCGCGCAGTTATTGCCTGGAGCTGCAGCAAAAGGCCTCGCGATCTGGCCGCCCTGCAGGAGGAGAGCATCCAACGCAAGATGCGTGCCAAACCCAAATCAGACAGACATCCCCTGGATATTTGATAGGGCGTCGAAGTGGACGATCGGACCCCCGGCTGTCGGGCTGTTCTCGGCGGTGGGCGCAAACCCCCGCCGTCAAGATCCAGACGAAAACGGCGAGGTGCTCAAGATCTCTTTGCTTCTAACCAAATCGCCGAAGCTGATCGTCGATGAAGCTACGATCATCGGAACTGGGAATTTTGATCGTTGCCCGACGTGGCAACCGCCGCTCGGGAACAAACCCACGCTTCCCGGATTGAATGAATGTCGCGTAGCGAGCGGCCGCCCCGGTATTGAACTGGCTTTTCAGTTCCTCGACGACCTCCGTCCAGGTCATCCCACTTCGATACATGATCTTATAGGCGGCCTTGAGCTGCACGAGTTGATCCTCGGTAAATCCGTTGCGTCGCAGTCCGACTCGATTCAAACCAACCACGCGGCTGGTTGCGCCGTCGATCATCAGATACGGTGCCACGTCTTGCACGATATGCGCCTGGGCACCGACCATCGCCAGTTCGCCGACGCGGCAGAACTGATGCACGCCGGCGCCGCCGCCAAGGTAAGCACGGTCTTCCACGCTCGCATGTCCGCCGATCATCACATTGTTCACGATGATCGTGCGGCTGCCGATCGTACAGTCGTGGGCGACATGGGCGTTGACCATCAATAGATTTTCGTCGCCGATTCGAGTGACCCGGTCCGGCTCGAACGCGCAATGCACCGTGACATTTTCGCGGAACCGATTGCCTCGGCCAATCCGCAGACCGCCGTACCGGCTGCCAACCTTGGCATGCTGTGGCTTGCCGCCGAGTACCGTGCCTTCGCCAACTTCGTTGTCGGCGTCGAGATAAGTGCCGGCTTTGATCGTGACCCTGCCCAGCAGGACACAATCGTCTCCTAGGACCGTGTCGGCCTCCAGGACGCAGAACGGTCCCACGCAGATGTTGTTTCCGAGCTGCGCGCGGGAGTGCACAACGGCGGTTGGATGGATAATCTGGGTCACGATCGCCTCTCTTCCTTGAGTACGATTGGGCATCCTGCCGACATAGTCGCCAAAATGTATCGGACAAATCGAAATCGGCAAATACGATATTTGGGCAAGTCGTCGTTTTTTTCGCCGTTTCTGGCAGGATGGGCAAATCGGGAAAAACGCGACTTTTCTTGAAACGTCTCGCCGCCAGCCACCGGCTCCCGTCCTGAACGGGGCGAAATCAGCTCCTCAATCCGTCCCATGCCGATAACAACGCGCTGGCCGCTCGATCGATATCTTCCTCCGAGGTATACCAGCCGACGCTCAGGCGGATTGTCCCAGCCGCGACTTCCGGCGCGAGTCCAATCGCGGCCAAGGTTGGCGACATATGGGCCGTCGCGCTGTGACAGGCCGAACCGGTCGACGCGCATAATTCCGGCAGACGTGCCAGCATGGCGCCCCCCGTTACCCCCGGGAAAGAAACGCTCAGGGTGTTGGGGAGGCGCGCGGCTCGACATCCGTGCAAAAACAGGCCGCTTCCAACCCCTGCTCGTAATTGATTGTGCAGGCGATCGCGCAGAAGTTCCATGCGCTGGCTGGCCTGGTCCATGCTTTTGGAGGCCAGAGCGGCGGCTCTGCCCAGTCCCACGATCGATGCCACGTTTTCGGTCCCCGCCCGCAATCCGCCTTCATGGCCTGCGCCGTGCAGGACGGGTTCCAAGCCCAATCCGCGCCGAATATAGAGTGCTCCGACACCTTTCGGTGCGTACATCTTGTGCCCTGCGATGGTCAGGAAATCGACCTGTAACTCATCAACCGCCGTACGGATCTTTCCCACCGACTGGGACGCGTCTGTATGCAACAGGACGTCGCGCTCGTGGCAGATGTTTGCAATCTCGGAGACCGGTTGCACGCTGCCGATTTCATTGTTGGCGTGCATGACGCTGACCATCACGGTATCGGGTCGGATCGCCAGCCGGATCGCGTCCAGATCGACGATTCCCTGGCCGTCGACGCCGACGATCGTCAGGTCGTAACCCAGGCGCTCCAGGAAGCGGGCTGGTTCAAGAACCGAAGGATGTTCGATCGCCGAAATGATCAGATGTCCCCCCGCTGCAGGCGCGCGACGCATCAGGGTCCCCTTCATCGCCAAGTTGTTGCTTTCGGTTCCTCCGGCCGTAAAGACGATTTCTTCGCGGTCGGCCTTGATCAGCAAGGCGAGCTGCGAGCGAGCATCTTCGAGCGCTTCGTGGGCCGCCCGTCCCAACACGTGACTGCTGGAAGGGTTGCCGAAATGCTCCGACAGAAAAGGCAGCATCGCCTGCTGGACACTGGGAGCAATTGGCGTGGTGGCGTTGTAATCGAGGTAGATCGTGCGCATCAGGTGGCGCTCCTTGGCGGACTAGGAACCGATATAGCGGGCATGGAGCGAACGGGCTTCGACGATGTCGTCGGTACCCGCCACGATTGTCCGACCGTCGGGGAAAATCGTCAGCGTGTAAGGGGCAATCTGCAGGCGGAGCAGGAAGGGGTTGCGCGTCAGCGGTCCGAGAGCGGCCAGTTTGCGGGCAAGTTCGTCCAGATCGGGTTTTTGCTCGCCCGGAAAATTCAATTGAACGGCATTACGACCGCAAAGTACCGCGGACAGGGTACCACGATGTCCGTTCAGCCAAGGAAACTCGCGGCGCGTGCAGGTCGGACAGTTGGCCGGGTCGAGTGCGTCCAGCCCGACCATCCTTGTCTGGTTGTCCCACAAGTCGACAACCAGCAGCCGCCGCCGAATCGCGTCCACATGGCCGGACAAGATCTTGATCGCTTCGCACGACTGTGCCGAGGCGATCAGTCCGATGATCGGCGCCAAGATGCCGGCCGTATCGCACGACTCGGTGGCGCTGGGTGGCGGCGCCTCGGGCAGCAGGCAGCGCAGGCAACGAGTCACCTCCGGAACGATCGTCATCGTCTGACCTTCGGCACCGACGCAGCCACCAAATACCCAGGGCACATTCTTGTTGATCGAGAAATCGTTGAGCAAAAATCGTGTTTGGAAATTGTCGGTGCCATCGACAATGACATCGACGTCGGCGGCGAGACTGTCGATATTCTCCCAGGTCAGATCGGAAACGACGGGCTCAATGTGAACGTCGGAATTGACGCTCCTCAAATGGTTGGCCGCGGCGATCGCCTTCGGCAATCCTTCGCGCACGTCGGCCTCGGTATAAATCACCTGCCGCTGCAGATTGCTGATTTCGAGAAAATCGCGATCGACAAGCCGTACGAAACCCACGCCGGCGCGCACCAGCACGTTGGCGGAGACCGAACCGAGCGCCCCGCATCCGCAGACCAGAGCCCGGGCCGACGCCAGCCGACGTTGGCCAGCCTCGCCCAACGGCGCGAATCTCCACTGTCGTTGATAGCGATTCAAGTCCATCGGCGCGTGGCTCCCGATGACGATCGGGTCAGATCGTCAAGCATTCGTTGCGGTAGCTCAGGTCGAGCAGATCCATCGGGTGCAGGACGCGCAAGACGTGCCCCTGCAGTCTCGATTCACGGGCGATTTGCAACAGGCAACCAGCGTTGCCGGTCACGACCACCCGTACGCCGGTCTCCAGAATGTTTTGTAATTTCCGCCGGGCAAGCCGATCCGCCATTTCGGGCTCCGTCAGGTTGTAGGTACCCGCGGCGCCGCAGCACAAATCGGATTCCCGAAGTTCCTCGATGACCAGTTCGGGGATCCGCCGCAGCAGCCGCCGCGGCGCTTCGCGGACGCGCTGCGCGTGCGCCAGGTGGCAGGCGTCGTGGTAAGTGACCTTGTGGGGAATCGGACCGGGGGGACTGACGAGCCCCAGTTCATCGAGGAATTCGGACACGTCGCGAACCTTGGCGGCAAATGCCGTGCGATCGGCCTGCCGCCCATCGTGCCAGTGGTGGCCATAATCTTTGAGCATCGAACCACAGCCGGCGATATTGACGACGATCGCGTCGACATCGGCCGGTTTGAGCGCCGCCAGATTCTGGTCGGCCAGTTCGCGGGCCGGTTCGGAGTGCCCGGCATGGTAGTGAATCGCGCCGCAGCAAACTTGGGATTCCGGGATCAGCACGTCGCAGCCGTTCGCCTGCAATACACGCGCTGTGGCCCAATTGGTCGACCCGAACATGACATCGCCGACACATCCTTTGAACAGGACAACCCGGGCCCGACGTCGACCCACTGCCGGGAGAAACGAGGGCAAGTCAGGCGTGCGAGGCCCCAAACGGGGCAAGAGCGTCAGCAAGCGTCCAATGCGTTGCGGCAGGAGCCGCCACAGGCCCGTGGCCTCGATCCACCGGTCAATTCTCAAGCGCTGCAACAGACGCGCCGGAACCAACGCTGCACGCATCCGACGCGGCTGCGTGAATAAGCCAAACAGAATCCAACGATGAAACCAGTCGTGGGTCTTGCCCCGCCCGTTCGGCTCCGTCGTTTCCATCGCCACCCGGAACGGCTCAATCAACTTTCCGTATTGTACTCCCGACGGACATGCGGTTTCGCATGCCCGGCAGTCAAGACACAACTCCAGGTGCCGCCGCACCCCCGGTGTGAGATCGATTCTTCCGTCCGTTACCCCGCGCATCAGGTAGATTCTTCCGCGCGGGCTGTCGTTCTCGTTGCCCAATTCGACATAGGTCGGGCATGCGGCGGTACAGAGCCCGCAATGGACGCAATCGAGAAACCGTTCGTAATCGATCGCACTTCCCGGATTCGAAACGTCAGGCGCCGCGAGGCCGGTTCGTGCGGACCGATGCGGCAAGTGTGGATCAGGATCTTGGTTCATGGATGCGGATCCGCGGATTACGGGTACAAAAACCGGCCGGGGTTGAGGATATTTGCCGGATCGAACTGGCGTTTCACCGATTCCAGCACGTGGTAAGGCGCATTTCCGCCTCCGAAAGTTGATTGCCGGGTTACCTCGACGCCGGCCGGATTACTGAGAATGACCAGGCTGCCGTGATGGGCGCGGGCCTCGGCCTGCAAAAACGCGACAAACGAGCGGGAAAGTCCTGTGCTTGGAATCCGCGCCATGCGCAGCATGAACAGTCCGTTACCCGCATGCGCCTGCAGCGCACAGTCGGGATCGACCTGCCACACTTTGGGAAGGAAGCCTGCCAATTGCCCCGGCGGCAAGCAGCCACGGGCAACAATCGCGGCGCCGCCTCGCGCGGGAAATTCAACAAGCCGCTCGTGGAAGTCGTGTGGAACCGTGAAAGGTGCGTCGAGTTGGCGAATACGGAGACGTCCGACCATTTCTCTCAGACGGCCCAGCGACCAGTCAACCTCGCAGTCCATCCCCTCGAACATCACTAGAATCGCCAGTGGACGGTCAGGGTCCAGAGGCGCGACCATCGCCTCGCGGCCACCCAGCAATTCGATCGCGGTGGGGGTGATCGGATCATGTTCCAGCGCGGCAAGCAACTCCTCCGCCTGCGGCAAGGAGTCCGGGTAGACCGCGGCCCAGCCTCGCTTTTCCGGGAGCGGGCGGACTTTGAGCGTCACTTGAGTAATGATCGCCAATGTACCCAGTGAGCCGCAAAGCAGCTTACAGAAATCGTATCCCGCGACATTCTTGACCACCCGACCGCCGCCATGGAACGTCACACCGCGACCGTCGACCGCGGTGACTCCGATCAGATGATCGCGAATCGCGCCGCATCCGTATCGCCGTGCGCCGTTGAAATTAGTGGCGATAATTCCCCCAACGGTCGCCAACGCGGCCGCCGGAACATCCCAGGGAACTTCCTGGCGTTCGGCCCCCAAGACGGCATTCAAATCCGCGAGCCGAACTCCGCTTTCGACCGTGATCGTCATGTCGCGCGCCGGATAGTCGATCACGCGGTCAAGTCCCGTGGTGGAAAGCCCGACGCCAGGGCGGCTGGCAGGCAGGCCGAAATCGATACTGGTTTCGCCGCCCATCGGGTAGACCGCCGTTGCCTCCCCAAACGCCCCGGCAACGACGCCGGCAAGCTCGCGCGCATCCGCTGGCCGCAACGTCGCGGAGATCGGCCGTTGGTCGAAACTTGATTCGAGACGCGTGGACCCCATTTTCAGACCGCCGCCTTTCTGTGCGATCCCTTCATCTCCAGTCCACATCCCGCCGCCGTCGGCAGCATCTTGCCAGGGCTCAGTTGATTGTCAGGATTCAAGGCGGAACGGAAGCGCGCCATGACATCCAGGGAGTCGGCGGTGAACATGCGACGCATGAACCCGATCTTCTCCACGCCAATACCATGCTCGCCGGTGACGCTCCCGCCGCACGCCAGACAATCCTCGAGAATCTCGTTGCTGGCTTGCAGCACGCGCTGCACCTGCTCCGGATCCCGTTCGTCGAACAGCAGGATCGGGTGGATATTCCCGTCCCCGGCGTGGAAAACATTCACGATGCGGATGCGATGACGGTTGCCGATTTCGGTGATCCGCCGCAGGATGTGCGGCAGCTGCGTTCGCGGCACGACGCCATCCTGCGTGCAATAGCTGGGGCTGAGTCGGCCGATCGCGCCGAACGCCTGTTTGCGGCATTTCCAGAGCCTGGCACGCTCGGCAGCGTCGCGCGCCAATCGCACTTCGCGCGCACCTTGCTGCCGGCAGAGCTCAACGATCTGCTGTTGTTGCGCGTCCAGCCCGACCTCGAGTCCGTCGACTTCGATCAGGAGTACCGCGGATGCGTCCAAAGGGAAGCCAAACTGAAATGCCGCCTCTAATGCCACGATGATTCCCTGGTCCAACATTTCCAGGGCCGCCGGCACGATTCCATGGCCGATAATCGCACTGATGGCGTTGGTTGCGTCGTCGACCGAGTCGAAAACGCCGAGCATCGTGCGGTAACCTTGTGGGTTTTTGGTCAGCCGCACCCAGATCTTCGTGACGATCGCCAGCGTGCCCTCGCTGCCGACCATCGCCCCGACCAGATCACAACCAGGCGATTCGTCGACCGGTCCCCCAAGGCAGACGATTTCACCGTCGGGCAGAACGCACTCGACTCCCAGAACGTGATTGACCGTCACTCCATATTTCAAAGTGTGCGGTCCTCCGGAATTTGTGGCCACATTGCCGCCAATCGTGCATGCTCCCTGGCTGGAGGGATCGGGAGCGTAATGCAATCCGGTTCCGCGCAAGGCCTGCGTGAGCCAGATATTGACAACCCCAGGTTGCACTACGGCGTAGCGATCGCGCGTGTTGATTTCAAGAATCTGCTTCATGCGCGTCAAAACGATCATTACGCCGCCACCGACCGGCAAGCATCCGCCGGCCAGGCTGGTGCCAGCGCCTCGCGGCACGAACGGGACACCGGCGTCCCGACAGCAACGTACGACCCGGGCGACCTGCTCCGTGCAGGTAGGAAAGACAACGACGTCGGGAGAGTTCTTTTCGATCACGAATCCGTCGCACTCGTAGACCATCAGGTCCGCGCGCGCCGCCAGAACTCCCTCCACGCCCACGATGCGCAGCAGTTCGGGCACCAGGGTCGTTGGCAGGTTTTGCGGCATGAAAAAATCCAGATGGAAGGTCTGTTCGATTATAAGGAATGTCATAACGTTCGCCAGCCGACGATGTCGGCACCGGCCGGCCATACGGTCCCCGCCATCGCTCCTGGAACCGTCGAAATTCCCGCCGGCTACGCATCACCGGCGATCCGCGCGAGCCGTTCGACGATCAAACGCGCGACATTTAACGCGGACGTTGCCGCCGGAGACGGCGCATTGCAGATATTGACCACGCAACGATGATCCAGAATCAGGAAATCGTCGACAAGCATGCCGTCAGGTTGCAACGCCTGTGCACGGACGCCGGCGCGGGCGGGACGCAGTTTGTCGGAACTGATTTCCGGGACCAATCGCTGCAGCGCGCGGACAAACGCCGCCTTGCTGAACGACCGCCACATCTCTCCCAGTCCTGTCCGCCAATGCCGACGCGCCAGACGACGAAAACCGGCGAACATCAGCGACTCGAGCAGATCACGTGGGTTTAAGTCCCATTTTCGGTAACCTTCGCGAGCCCACGCCAACACCGCATTGGGACCGCATTCCACCGCGCCGTCGATCATGCGGGTAAAATGGACACCCAGAAATGGAAAACTCGGATCGGGAACGGGATAAATCAAATTGCGGCAGAGCCCCCGAGCCTCCTCGACTAACTCGTAGTACTCGCCTCGGAAAGGAACGATCCTGGCCTGCAACTCCTGCCCCGTAATCCGTGCGATTCGGTCGGAATACAGTCCACCGCAGTTGACAAGATAACGGCCCGTGATCTCGCCTCGGACGGTGCCGGCTGTGACGCCGTCCGATCGCACGTCGATCGACCGCACTCGAGCCGATGTCCAGATTTGCCCGCCCCGCGTTTGCACAATCTCAGCCAGTTTGCGGGCGACGGCCCGATAGTCGACGATCCCCGACTCGGGGACGTGGATTGCCTTCACCCCGCGCGCGTGCGGCTCCAGCTCCGCCAGTCGCTGCGTTCCAATCAGCTCGCAAAGCACTCCGTTCTGCTGGCCTCGCTCGAAAATCCGCGTGAGCTGTGGCAATTCGGAAACGTCGGTCGCCACAATCACCTTGCCACAGATTTCGTGGGCAATTCCGTGCTGGCGGCAAAATGCTTCCATCGCCAGCTTCCCCGCTCGACAATTCTGCGCCCGAAGGCTCCCGGGCCGGTAATAAATGCCCGAATGCAGCACACCCGAATTGTGCCCCGTCTGGTGGGCTGCAACCTCAACCTCTTTTTCCAGGACCACCACCCGCCAATTCGGGAAACGGGAACTCACTTCATGCGCCGTGGCCAGTCCGACAATGCCACCGCCTACCACAATCAAGTCGCAGTGATCCATCGCATTCCCCAGTTTTTCCATTTTGCCTGATTCACAAAAGCTACCAATAAAGGAAACTGCCTGTAATGAGCCACACCTTCGGGCCGATACGAACCAAACGCGGCGTACGCATGATCGCCGTCAAAGTTCTCGTCTGTGACCATTCCTTCCGCGACGCTAGACTGTCGCGCTATTCTAGCCCCCGCCCAGCAATTTCTACGACATGCCCCTGCCCCTGCCCCGCACAAACCGTGGCCGCTGCCTGATCGTTGCCTTCCTGGCAATCGCGACTTCCGCTGCGCGCGGCGGGGAACTCGATTCCAGCGCGGTCGGTTCCGGCCGGATTTCACTCGAGGAAACCCCTGCGGACAACGGGCCGTGGAGAGAATCCGACAGGCAGCCAGATCTTGTGGTGGATCTGGATGGGATCTCCGAGAATTGGCTTACTACCGACTGGGATTGGCGGCTTCTCCCTTCCAGCTTGGTCTATAAGTCGTATCTGGCTGGGATGAAGGAATCGCGTTTTTCCAGCCAGCATATCAACGTAAAAGACGACGGATGGCTGTGGGATACGACGCTGGGGGGGCGTGTTGGACTTTTGCGCTTCGGCGACCGCGATCCGATTCGCCCCAATGGCTTCCAGATCGACCTCGAAGGTTCCGCTCAGGTTCGTCTTGACGTCCCGGACGACGTCAATCTGCGATCGGTCGATTTCCGCGGGGGATTGCCGATTACCTATGGGGCGGGACCATCGCGATTCAAATTCGCGATCTACCATATCAGTTCCCACCTTGGGGATGAATTTCTGCTGAATAATCCAGGGGTTAATCGGCTCAATTACTCTCGCGACGTGCTGGTACTGGGTTACACGCTTTACTTGCGCCGCGATCTGAGGATTTACGGTGAAATGGGTTGGGCATTCCACAGCGAAGTAGCGGAGCCCTGGGAATTTCAGTTTGGCGTCGATTACGTTCCGGGAACGCCGACGGGCCCCCGCGGGCGTCCTTTCTTCGCCATCAACGGCCAACTGCGCGAGGAAGTGGACTTCGGAGGCAATCTCGTCGCGCAGGCCGGCTGGGCCTGGCTGAGCGATGAAAACGCTCGTTTACTGCGGGTCGGCGCGCATTACTTCAACGGCTACAGCAATCAATTTTCCTTCTATCGCGATCACGAACAACAGATCGGCCTGGCGGTCTGGTACGACTTCTAAACGCGACTCGGGCTGCGCCGGTTTGATTGTCGGTTTGACGGAACGCGCTTATACTGGGTAGCCGGAATCGCGGTTTTGCAATGCCGGCCGACGCTTCTTGAGTCCAGGAAAATGACCCGATCTTACCCCAACCGGTGCATCCTGGCACTGGAAACCACTTGCGACGAAACCGCGGCGGCTATCGTTGATGAGCAGTTCAAAGTACTTGGCGAAGTCGTAGCGTCCCAGGATCGCCTGCACGAAAAGTACCACGGAGTCGTTCCCGAGATCGCGGCGCGAGCGCATCTGGAGCAGATCCTCCCCGTGATCGATACGGCCCTTCGTCGGGCTGGCGTCACGCTCCGCGACTTGAGCGGCATCGCGGTCGCCTATACGCCCGGGCTGGCCGGTTCGCTGATGATCGGCCTGACGGCTGCCAAAGCGCTGGCGGTTGCCTTGCGATTGCCGTTGTTGGGGGTAAATCACCTGCACGCCCATATCTACGCCTGCAAGATCGCGACGGGCCAGCAGATCTTTCCCTGTGTGGGAATGGTCGTGAGCGGTGGACACTCCAGCATTTACGTCTGTCGCGGCGCCGTCAATTTTGAATTATTGGGAGGAACAATCGACGACGCGGCGGGAGAAGCCTTTGATAAGGTCGCCCATTTGCTGGGGCTGCCGTTTCCAGGCGGCCCGTTCCTTGCGCGGCTTGCCGAAGAAGGCGACCCGCAACGATTTGCATTCCCGCGCCCGTTTATCCACGAACCCGACCGGCTTCAGTTCAGTTTCAGCGGGCTCAAGACGGCGGTCCGCTATACGCTGGAGCGGATTCGGGAAAAAGGCGAACTGCCGTCGCAGCTGGTGCGTGATGTCGCCGCGAGCTTCCAGGCGGCCGTGATCGACTGCCTGGTGGCAAAAGCAGTCCGGGCGGTGCAGATGACCCGGTTGCCCCGGCTGTGCGTCGGCGGAGGTGTTGCCGCCAACCGACGCTTGCGGGCCGCACTCAACGCGGACGCCGAACAGGGTGGTTATGAACTGATCATCGCACCACCCAAGCTCTGCACCGATAATGCCGTGATGGGTGGTATTGCAATTGAAAAGCTAGTCGTCGGTCAATTCGACGATTTGTCGCTCGACATTCAACCCGGCCTCGTGCGCGTCTAAGCTCGTGCACGTTTGAGTCAGGCCGGCTGCCAGACTCGAGATCACTCGCGGAAGCTCTGGCTTACTGAAAACCACCGCCGCCGCCGCCGCCACCCAATCCTCCGCCTCCCTGGCCGCCACCTTGCTGCTGGCTGGCGCCGGAGACAAAGTTGAAGGTACTGACTTCGGTAATGTCGGAACTGATTGGAACGGGGAAGAGTGTGAATCGCACATAGCGTCGGTCCGCCGAGACAATGGCTTGGGCGGACATCTGCGTTCCCACCGTGAACTGTTGAACGATTGGTTGGAAGCCGACGACCCCCGGCCGATTGACATCGAACCGACCAACGTTATTGCCCCGCTTCCATGCCATCGACCATTCGCCGAAGGAATCCCGCGCCCCGTCGTAGCCCGACTTGCCAGCCGAAATTCCGTCGCGAGCATTCGCGCTGAGTGCCTGCGAAAGGACCGCGCGTGAAACTTGAATCTGGGTGCGGGCAACATTCGCGATCTGATGCTCTTCGATTCCCCCCATTCGCCGTCCATCTTTCAGTTCAAAATTCACGACCGCATTTTTGTCGCTGATCGGAATGTTCTGCCTGGCGTACGACTCGTCGGGTGTTCCGGCGTGGGTAATGACATCGATCGTTACATGTCCGGTCGTGACTTTGCCCCAGACTTTTTTAACCAGCACTTTATACTCGCCGGAAAATGCGTGTGGGCAAACATACGCCTCATAGAAGCCGGAAACGGTCGATCGACCGTCCCCTGAGGTCGTATCACCGGAAATGACTCCGCCACCGATGGTGCGTGGATTGTGCAGTGAGCAGATCGAACCAGACGGTTCCACAACAACAAGGTCGATATCGGCGTCGCCGGTCCAAACCGCCTTCACAATGACATCGCGCTGCATGGCCGCCTTGCATTCCGACTCAAAGCGATCGGCTTCTTCGGTCCGCGACTGCTCGCGCAAATCACGAATGGTCGCCAGGGCGACGCGGCGAGCGTTCTCGCCGACTTCGCGATGTTCTTTGGGCCACTGCTGGTTCAACAGACCGACGCAAGCCCACTTGATGCCCTCGACATCGCCGGCGGTCTGCGCGGTCCGCAGTCCATGCATGTACGGCTCGGGCCGAAACGGATCGGCGGCCGCGACCGTTTGAAATACGGAGAGT
The DNA here is from genome assembly GCA_016872775.1 of Planctomycetota bacterium. Classification (GTDB taxonomy): domain Bacteria; phylum Planctomycetota; class Planctomycetia; order Pirellulales; family Pirellulaceae; genus VGZA01. The sequence goes on from VGZA01000031.1 coordinate 21,624, forward strand.
GCGCGCTGCGACAAGCCGGCACGCGCCAGATACGCGCCAATGAACAGCGTTTCTTCGGCGCTACCGGCGAAATCGACAGCCGACATCAGCACGCGTTCCAGGTCTTCCGTTGGGGCGTTGGCGGCCTGCATGGCGATTGCCAATGCCTCGTACATCCATGGCTGCGGCTTCCCGCCTCGCAGGGCACCCTGGATCATGGCGATCAGCGCCGCATACTGTTTCTTTTCCATCAACAGCCGCGCCGTTTCGCGAACGGCAGCCTCGTTAACTTCGTCGTTCGTGGCAAAATAGTCGTTCCAGGCCTGGTCGACCGTTTGTCCCTTGACGTTCGGCAATTCGATGCGAACCGGACGCTCACGTTGCGACTGCGGCTTGCGAACGCGAGGCTCCTCCGGGGCCGCGACGGGAGATTTTTTCGTTCCCAGCGAGAGTGCTTCGTCTTTGACGGCAAGCATTCCACCGCCTCCGCCCATCATGCCACCACCACCACCACCCATGCCACCACCACCCATGCCTCCACCCATGCCACCACCCATGCCTCCACCCATGCCTCCACCCATGCCTCCACCCATGCCTCCACCCATGCCTCCACCACCCATGCCTGAGGGAATACGGATCACAAGGTCGGCGACCGGATATACCTTGGTCAGCAGGTTCTGTTCGGCAACGTCGTTGGAAGTGATCATCATGACTTCGTCCTTGATGATGTAGGTCAGAGTATACTGTTTCAGGATCAAGCGTAATCCGGAACGTAACGAGACACCTTTGAGGCTCATCGTCACCGGCGAATCGCTCGATGCGCCCGCCGCTTCAATCGCCTGCTTATCAAGCTCGATCTGAATCGGATTTTGGCGGGCGGTCATCGTGCTTTCAATGAAGTCCATCACGTCTGACAGCGAAGTTTCAGTGAACTCAAGATCGATTGGCTCATCCAGCGCTCTGAGGATTCGGGACTCGGCGCCGCCGGTCTTCGCCAGGTCAACCGATTTGTATTTGGCCCGGTCGCGCGTGATCTGCTCCCACTTCTCGATCGGGGGATAGACAATCGGCGGCTCCGCCGGAAACGGAATATGGGCTTCCTCGACTTCGTGCAAAGCCAGCGCGAAATTGCGATGGCGGAGGTCGAACAGCCGTTCCTGTTCGTTGATATGGTAAACGTGGCGCGCTGACCAGACCGCCGCCTGCGCGGTGGCGTTATCCGGGTGCGATTCGCGCAACTGATTGGCAATCTGCTGCTCGGCGTCGCGGTATCGCTTCTCGTCCATCAGGGCATTGAAGCGGTCCATGAGCTGCTTGAACTTCTCCTGCTCGCGGACCGTACTTTCGGCGATACGAAGCGCCTGAGTCGCCTCGGCTCGTAACGCGTCTTGAGCGGCACGGTGATCGGCCACCACGTCGGCCCTGCGCCCCGATTCGCGTAGTGCCGATTCGATCATCGTACGCAGCTGCGTGCGAACGTCCGCATCGAGTTCGACGGTTTTTTCGATCTGATCCAGCATCAGTTTCAGGTCGCGAATGGCCGAGTCTGGATCGCTGCCCATCTTCCTGCGGGCCGCGGCCAGCTCCACATCGACATGCTTCTGCATCTTTTGCGTAATGCGGCGCCGGTTTTCCTCTTCGGAAGCAAGCAACCTGCCTTCGTTCTGTTCGAAATTACGCAGCGAATCGCCGTCCGCTGGCGGAGCATTCGCGGAGATCAATTTCAGCGGAGCGTCACCGCCTTTGGGTGCGGGTGCGGGCGAGGGCGTGCCAGCGCCCTTGGTTTTCCGCGCCGCGGAGATGATCGTCTGGGCTTCCAGGTTATTCGGATCGCGCTTCAAAACGGCTTGGGCCGTCTGCAAGGCGCCCTGTAGATCGCCGCGGCTCAGTGCCTGCGCTCCAAGCTTGATCAGGGTTTCGTTCGACTGCTGGAGCACACGAGCGAGTTCACGCAGACCGCCGGATCCGACCGCCGGGAAGACCATGCCGCCGTTGGGTCGGACCTGATCGATGATGGTCGGCAGGTAATTAAAATCCTCATTCGACGGTTCACTATCAGCTTCCCACGCCATTTCGACAGCCTGCCCGTGCAGTTCGCCGACGAAGTCGATTGCGTGCTTGCCTGTTCCATTCAGCGTACCGACCAGAATCGTGTCCCGATCCATCCGCATCGGAGGCATCGTCCTGGGATACACATCCCCGATGCCAGCGGAAAACGTCACCGACTTGGGCCAGATGACGGGAGCTGCCACCGCGTTGGCCATCGCAAGCCCCGCCTGCTGCGCGGAAAAATCTTCGGAGGGTGCGACAATCTGCCCTCCGGTATGGTTCGCGATGGCGGCCAACGTGGAAATGTCCCTGCTCGGGCCAATCGCCATGCTCGAAACGGCAATCCGAGATCGTACCAGGCTTTCCACGCGCGTTGTGAATTCGGCAACGCCGTTACGGCCGGCGCGACTCATCCCGTCTCCAATGTAGACGATCGCGCGCTGGGCCGCTTTGGAGTCTTTGGCGAACAGCCGATCGGCGCTTTCGAGAGCGCGCGACAGATCGGTCGTGCCCAGCGGCACGCGTTGTTCCAGCTTCCGCAGCGCCGTCGCGGTTTGCTCGGCATCGGCTGCCGCGAACTCCGACGACATCTCCACCGCGTTCAAATCCACCGCCATGATCCGCACGCGATCCTCGGGTCGCAACGATTGCAGCAAGGAACGCAACGCCTCCATCGATTCGCGGCGAAAAGTGCCGGTCTGACTTGCCGAAGAATCAAACAAAACCACGACGTCGGTGGCTTGCGGCTGCGCTTGGATGGTGCTGGCGAGACTCAGCGCGAAGAACGACTCACCTGTCGAATTCTCATAGGTCGCCATCCGGCTTGAAGGAGAAGCCGCGAATACGAACGTTGCCGCCGAGAAGACGAAAAAAGCGGCAATTGCAGGGACACTGCGTCGAGACATTTTGCGAACTCCAAATCCACAAAGTGACGAAACAGGCAGCTTCCGGTTCCGGGCGGAAGCCTGCCTTTCCCATGAGTAACATCGGAGCATGAGTGCATGTAGTACTCGCCATTTTATTTAAAACAACCGTCAGCCGCCACAAAAAAATTAGAATTGGCGGGACAATGTTGTGGAGTTCGCCCCCGGATCGAAGGTTGCGGGCGATTTGGAAGCGTGGACGGAACCGCGTCGGAAACGACGGATTCGCGGAGGTTTTCTGAGGATTGTATGGATGTAACATTTTACACGACAATATGTTGCGCACTTAGTTCTGGGTGCCTTTAGCCGGGGGGCTCGGGCCTCTTTAATACCTCAGATCTCGGGACGGCCAGCGGAAGAACGGCTTCAGGTCCGGATGCCGTCCGGCCGCCGAACGGGCGAAACGACCTCGTCACGACCGCTTGTTTTTCTTATGTTCTGGCCTCTGGACGCAGGGAGGAGATCGGGCATGGAAGTCAGGTCGATCGGCCGAATCGTACAGCCTGTTGTAATTTGGCTGTGCGTCTTCGGCATCTCGGAGCTTGCCGCGCAACCTATCGCGGACTCGAATCGCGGCTCCCGAATCGCTCGTTCGGTCCTGGAAATGGGACTGGAAACGGGGGGGAAGGCGGACGAGGAATTTACTCCCGAGGAACGGATCAATATCGCGGTCTATGAAAAATGCAACCGCAGTGTTGTCAACATCACCACGCGTGGGACGCGCGCGGAGTTGTTCTTCCTGGAAACGGAAACCGAAGGTGCCGGTTCGGGATCGATCCTTGACGATCAGGGACATCTGTTGACGAATTTTCATGTCATCGACGGCGCACAGAAGGCGCGGGTTACTTTGTTCAACGGCGCCTCGTACGAAGCGTCGCTCGTAGGCCACGACAAAGCGAACGACATCGCGGTGCTGCGCATCGCGGCTCCGCCGGAAGATCTGTTCCCCATCGAATTCGGCGACTCTTCGCGTTTGCGAGTCGGCCAGCGGATCTACGCGATCGGGAATCCTTTTGGACTCGAACGAACGATGACGATCGGCATTGTCTCCAGCCTGAATCGCTCGCTGGGCCGATCGTTCCGTTCGATGATCCAGATCGATGCCGCCTTGAATCGCGGCAATTCGGGAGGCCCGTTACTCGACAGTCGAGGCAGATTGATCGGCATGAATACCGCAATCGCCAGCACCACGGGAGAGAACACTGGAGTCGGTTTTGCGATTCCGGTGGCAACACTATCCCGCGTCGTGCCGCAGCTGATCGCCAATCGTCGCGTGATTCGGCCGGAGATCGGCATCGCGCGGGTTCACGAATCCGAGCAAGGCCTGCTGATCATGAAGACGACGCGCGGTGGCCCGGCGGAGCGCGCCGGCCTGCAAGGCTACCAGGAAGTCGTCGCGCAGAAACGGCGCGGACCGTTTGTCTACGAGGAACGACGGATGGACGGCAGCCGGGCCGACCTGATCCTCGCCGCGGACGGGCGGCGCATCCGGACGGCCGACGATTTGTTGTCCGTGATTGAGTCGAAGCGTCCCGGCGACGTTGTGGAAATTGTCGCGGTGCGCGACGGCAAGGAGCGCGTCGTGAACGTGACCTTGGGAGCCTCGGAACCTTAGCGCATTCGCGCAATGGCGGAAATGCAAATGGGCGGTTGGAATCGACGGAATTCGCTGCTTCTTCCGGGCGTGCTGCTGATGGTGGTGGGCGGCGCTTTGCGTACGGTGGAAACGATTACGCTGACGCCCAGCGCAACGCGCGTTCTGGCGGATATCTCCGCCCCCGCGGAGGAGTCGGCACGGAACGCGCTGCGGCAAACCGTGATCGAAGCCGCGAACCTGAAAAAGGTCGTTCGCCCGCCAGGCTGGCTGGGGTGGTCGATGCTGTCGTTGGGATTCGTGCTGGCGGCTGCCGGCATTCGACCTGTCGTCCCGATAACTTAGTTCGCGCGGGCTTGGCTCCTGCATCAAGCTCCGCGACTTCCCAGCGCATTCAGGAGCGCTTCCGCGGTGGCCGGATTTGTTGCCAGCGGCACATTGTGGACATCGCACACTCGAAGCAGTGCGGAAACGTCCGGTTCGTGCGGCTGGGCGGTCAAGGGATCTCGGAAGAAAATAACGGCGCGGATCAAACCCATCGCAACCCGGCCCCCGATAATCAAGTCGCCGCCGCGCGGACCGTGCTCGACCCGTTCCAGGTCCCACCCGAATTCGCGGTGGATTCGCTCCCCGGTTGAGGCGGTCGCGACAAGCGGTTGCGTGGCGAGATATTTCTGGTGGCGCCGAACGAAAGCGACGAGTTGTTCTTTGGCGGCATCGTGGGCGATGAGTGCGATCATGATTGCTAAGGGAGGAAATGGGACATCTGCTCCGCGATCCAGGCTTCCAGTTCCTGGAGATCAACGGGCGGCAATTGGGATAGATCGGGACGGAGCCGGACCGCTTCCTTGATATACACATGACGGATTTCGCGCTGGGACCTGTTCGTATTCCAGTGGACGAGCACCCGCACACATTTGCGTAACGAACCGGGTACGTCGAGTTCGTGCGAGCAGAGCAGGGGGACTTCCAGCCATCCGAGTTGCCTCGCGGCGAGGGCGGGAAATTCGGCATTCAGGTCGGTCGTCGTGCTGAAGATGGCGCTGGCGACATCTTCGGGTTGGATTCCGTTCAATCGAATCATCAGCGCCAGCAACTGCCGCGTGGCGGTGAGGATTTCCTCCCGGGCGTTGGCTTCCACCGTTGTCGCTCCGCGAATGCCTCGACACCACATCGAATCCCCTCCCGTTCCGCATCCCCTTGCGGCCCTCAGTTGGCAGCCGGGTCGCTCGCTAAAGATAGCATTTTTTCACGGGCGCGTGCGGGGAATTCTACGGCATTTGCGGAGCGTTTCACGGTGCGATTTTGCCAGGTCGCAGGCGGGAAAAGTTTTGTGTTCTTTTTTTGGGTGGCACCCGTTGACAGTTGGGTCAGATCCTATAAGATAGCGGACCCACTTGGACATGGCGTCGCTCACAAAGCGTCGCACAAGTCGAAGTGGGAAAATGCTCTTTGACAATTTGGCAGAGACCTTCCGTTTATTTTTTAGCCAGCATGAGACTGTGCGTTAAGTGAATTGGCTAGGGATTCCTTGACCGAGGAATCCCGACGGTTTCAAACCGAGAATTGATTGGCATCTGCAGGTGGGCACGCGAGTGTTCGCCGGCAGTAAGCATAAATTAATTGAAGGGTTTGATCCTGGCTCAGAATGAACGTTGGCGGCGTGGATTAGGCATGCAAGTCGAGCGGAAAGGCCCGCAAGGGTACTCGAGCGGCGTAAGGGACAGTAATGTATGGGTCACGTACCTTCAGGACTGGGATAGCTGCGGGAAACTGCAATTAATACCAGATAACGTCTCCGGACCAAAGGTGTGAGTCCGCCTGGAGAGCGGCCCATATCCTATTAGCTAGTTGGTGGGGTAATGGCCTACCAAGGCAAAGATGGGTAGCAGGTGTGAGAGCACGACCTGCGTCACTGGGACTGAGAACTGCCCAGACACCTACGGGTGGCTGCAGTCGAGAATCTTCGGCAATGGGCGCAAGCCTGACCGAGCGACGCCGCGTGTGGGATGAAGGCCTTCGGGTTGTAAACCACTGTCGGAGGGGATGAAATACCGGTAGGTACTCCTATCGGTTTGACTGATCCTCGGAGGAAGGGTGGGCTAAGTTCGTGCCAGCAGCCGCGGTAAGACGTACCACCCAAACGTTATTCGGAATCACTGGGCTTACAGAGTCCGTAGGCGGCTCGGAAAGTTGGGCGTGAAATACCTCAGCTCAACTGAGGAATTGCGCTCAAAACTACCGAGCTTGAGAGAGACAGAGGTGAGCGGAACTGATGGTGGAGCGGTGAAATGCGTTGATATCATCAGGAACACCGGTGGCGAAGGCGGCTCACTGGGTCTTTTCTGACGCTGAGGGACGAAAGCTAGGGTAGCGAACGGGATTAGATACCCCGGTAGTCCTAGCCTTAAACGATGAGCACTAGATCGAGGGGACCCTCACATCCTCTTGGTCGTAGGGAAACTGTTAAGTGCTCCGCCTGGGGAGTATGGTCGCAAGGCTGAAACTCAAAGGAATTGACGGGGGCTCACACAAGCGGTGGAGGATGTGGCTTAATTCGAGGCTACGCGAAGAACCTTATCCTAGTCTTGACATGCTTAGGAACCTGACCGAAAAGTTGGGGTGCCCGCAAGGGAGCCTTTGCACAGGTGCTGCATGGCTGTCGTCAGCTCGTGTCGTGAGATGTCGCGTTAAGTCGCTTAACGAGCGAAACCCTTGTCCTTAGTTGCCAGCGGGTCATGCCGGGGACTCTAAGGAGACTGCCGGTGTTAAACCGGAGGAAGGTGGGGATGACGTCAAGTCCTCATGGCCTTTATGACTAGGGCTGCACACGTCCTACAATGGCATGCACAAAGCGAAGCAAACCCGTGAGGGCCAGCAAATCGCAAAAAACATGCCTCAGTTCGGATTGTAGGCTGCAACCCGCCTACATGAAGCTGGAATCGCTAGTAATCGCGGGTCAGAATACCGCGGTGAATGTGTTCCTGAGCCTTGTACACACCGCCCGTCAAGCCACGAAAGTGGGGGGCATCCGAAGTCGCCGTTCCAACCCGCAAGGGAGGTAAGCGCCTAAGGTGAACTCCGCGATTGGGACTAAGTCGTAACAAGGTAGCCGTAGGGGAACCTGCGGCTGGATCACCTCCTTTCTAAGGATTTGATAAACGGTCCATGGTAACATGGTCCCGTTTCAACGTGAGAACAGTCCTCATGCGGACGAAAGGTCAGTTTCACTTCGGTGAAACATCTGCCATTGCAAGAGCAAAGCCGTTCGGGGATAGCCGACCCGAACGGCTTTTTTTGCGCGCCGCCAGTATCAACCTCTAACGCGCGTTGCGACCGCTTCCCGCAGCAGACAACGTCTGTTATGTTTCCGCTTTGCATTTTCCGGCACCAAACCCCCAGAATCGAACAAGCTTCCAGACAGCCATGAAACAAGCGATCGCAGGCGTAACACCTTCCACGATTCGCGAAGCCCCGGTCATGACCGTCTGGCCGTCGATCGTGATGTTCTCCCTGGCGCGGCAACTGGGTCAACTCTACGCAAACCGCACGGGAATTTATGTGCTGACGATCGGCAACCTCCTGTGCCTGGCTTGCATCCCCGTTTCGTTGGCGCTCTATTTTCTGCGGATCGGACCGGTGCTGGGCCGCAGGTACACCATCACCAACCGACGGGTCGTCGTCAAAGATGGACTGGGAGCCAAGGACTTGAAGTCGATCGAATTCGATCGTTTCGACGCCATCGACATCGTCGTCCGTCCGGGACAGGAATGGTACGACGCGGGCGACCTGGTTTTTCGCCAAGGCAAGATCGAAACATTTCGTCTGGACGCCGTTTCGCGGCCCAGGGCGTTTCGCGCGACCTGCATCGAATGCCGCAATGCGCATGTCGGCGTGGCGCAATCCCTGGCAGCACAGCGCCGCTAGGCCTGCGGCAGCAGAGGCCGCTAGGCCTGCGGCAGCAGAGGTCGCTAGGCCTGCGGCAGCAGAGGCCGCTAGGCCTGCGGCAGCAGAGGTCGCTAGGCCTGCGGCAGCAGAGGTCGCTAGGCCTGCGGCAGCAGAGCGCGCGGCCTTCAAGGCATCTCAACCGACCGCAGTCCATTTGCCGGTCTGACCGCTCTTCAGCACCGCATCGCAGACCATTTGCGTTTCCAGTGCATCGCGGAACGTCGGGCCCACGGGTTTGTTTTTGGCGAGCCCTTCCAGAAAGTCCGCGACCTGGTGCACAAACGAGTGCTCGTATCCGATAGCCAGTCCTGGCACCCACCATTTGCCCATGTAGGGGTGGTCGCCGTCCGTCACATGAATCGATCTCCAACCGCGGAGGATTCCCTCATCGCGGTGATCGAACCATTGCAGCCGATGCAGATCGTGCAGGTCCCAGGCCAGGGACGCTTTTTCGCCATTGACTTCGAACGTGTACAAAGCCTTGTGACCGCGGGCATAACGCGTCGATTCAAAGGTGGCCAGAGCGCCGTTTTTGAACCGGGCCAGAAATGCGCACGCGTCGTCAATTCCGACCTTTTCGACTTTGCCCGTGAGGTTGTGTTTGCGTTCCTTGATAAATGTCTCGGTCATGGCGGAGACATTCGCGATGGGGCCGGCGAGCCACAACGCGGTGTCGATACAATGGGCGAGCAGATCACCGGTCACACCGCTGCCAGCCGCTTTCGAATCCAGTCGCCACAAGCCCTGACCACCTTGGGGAAGCTCAGGTGAGATCGTCCAGTCCTGCAGGAATTTCGCTCGATAATGAAAGATTCGACCCAGCTTGCCGGCGTCGATCAATTGTTTCGCAAGTGTCACGGCGGGAATGCGGCGGTAGTTATACCAGACGATGTTGGGGACTTTGGCCGCTTCCACGGCTTTGACCATTTTTTCGCCCTCTTTGGCGTTCATGGCCAGCGGCTTTTCGCAGAGGATTATCTTGCCGGCTTTCGCGGCCGCAATGGCGATTTCGGCGTGCAGGTTATTGGGAGTACAGATATCGACGGCGTCAATATCCTCTCGTCGGAGCAGCTGTTTCCAGTCGGTTTCGATCGATTCGTAGCCCCACTGCGCCGCAAAGGCCTTGGCGTTCTCCGGGTTCCGTGCACAGACCGCTTTGAGCACGGGCTGGTATTTGAGCGGGAAAAAATTAGAGACCTTCCGATATGCGTTGGAATGGGCTCGTCCCATGAACCCGTATCCGATCATGCCGATATTCAATGACTTCGCCATTTGGGGGCCTCGTGATTCAACGACTCGTGGTGGAACGAACGAAAGAAGACCCGCGGTACGGGGGTCTCGGCCGATCGCGGCCAAAGTTCGACCATCGTAATTTCACGCGATGACGAACGCAACGGGCGGACGTACGTACCGAACCGTCGCCGCTCGTAAAATCGGCCGCCGTTTGATACCATCGTAGCAGTTCTAAAGACAGCCAAGCCGAACAAGGGGCCCACGGGGTTGGAATGGGGGTCCGGACGCGGCGATGCGAAAGCGACTCCCTGGGGGATCCTGACCATGATTGTCGACGCCTATTCGGTATGCCCCTGCGGAAGCGGCAAGAAAATGAAGTTCTGCTGTTCCGCCGACCTGATTCCTGAAATCGATAAGATCATCCGCGCCATGGTGGGCGATCAGCGCAAATCGGCGCTGGATCAAATCGATCGGCTGATCGCTCAGAAGGGTCCCCGTGCGGCATTGTTGACCTGCAAAATCGAATTGCACAAGTTGCTGCACGAGGGCGATGCGTTTCGCGCAGCGGTCCTGCTTTTTCATGAAAAATACCCCGATAATCCCAACAGCCTCGTGTTTCTCGCGGAACTGCATGCGATCGACGGTGACGTCGCTTCCGGTGTCGATCTCCTGCAACGGGCGATCGAGATTTCCGACGGCATTACCAGCGAAATGAGGTCGTTGTTCGGCATTCTGGGCCAGATGCTGTTTGCGGAAGGGCACTTTGCCGCCGCCCGCGCGCATTTTGTGCTTTTCGAAGGACTTGCGTCCGAACAGACGCGCGAAACCGATCCGGATTTGTTACGGCGTTTCCAGAATTCCCGGCAGATCTCGCCGTTGTTCAAGAAGGGCCTCGTCCTGCGGCCGCCAAGACCGAATGCCGAATGGCGCGACGACTATCTCGGTGTGATCGAACTCTGCCGGAAAGCCCATTGGGCGCAGGCCCTGGAACGGCTCGTCGCCCTGGCCCAGCGGTTTGCCGACCAGTTTGAGATCATGCACGGTATCGCAACGATCTGCGGGTGGCTCGGAAACGACGAGTTGTCGATCGCCGCCTGGCGGCGGCTGCCGGCACTCCCCGGAATCGACCACGACGACGCCATCGATGCGGAAGCGATGGCGCAACTCCTGGAAGGCTTCGTCGATGCCGACGCCTTCGAAGTGATAGAACTCTCCCTTGAAATCGACGACCTCAACAACGCTCTCGAACGCTTAAAGTCGCAGCCGCGGCTGCGATCGGTTCCCGTTTCCGAACAGGAAGGTGACGAGGGGCCCCCGCCTCGAGCCGTGTTTCTCGTCGCTGATCGAGTCGTTGCTGATCGAGCGCCGCCATCCGGCCCGCAAGACACTCCAAACAGCATTCCGATTCTGATGACGGTCATTTCCTTGTTCGGGAAAGAAACCGACCGTCCGGCTCGCGTCGATTTTCAATTGATCCGTGACGCAAATTATTCCGAACAGCTCGCCTTTCTCAAAGAAGCGCTGGGCGGGGTAACCAACCAGGTCGAATCGCCGATCGGCAAAATCGGATTCGTGGGTAACCTGCTGCGTCAGCACTGTTTTCCCGTGGGCGAACTCGGAGCGATGTCGAAAGACAGTATCGATCATCGAGAATTCCCCTGGCATCAGATCCGATCCCAGGTTCTGCCACATGCCTCAAGTCTGCTTCATGGCTCGACGCTGGCGCAGGCCTCACAGGATTCGGCCCTGAGACTCCGCGCCGAAGCCTACCTGCTGAACCTCTCTTTGTTCATCGACAACTTGTCCTGGGAGATCTCGCTCAACGATTTGCGGCGGGAAGTCGGGCTCGAACCGCTGCCGGTGATTCCCGAGGAAGCGGTTCGCGGCAACGATATCCTGCTGCACGATTGCGCTCGCGTGCCGAGGTTCGACCTGGAGCAGTTTTCGGACAGCCTGTTGGAGCAGATGTTGATCACCGCTTCGTACCAGTCAATGAGTGCCACTTCGGTTCGCTGCGCGAAGATCATCCTGGCCCGCCCTGCGATGTCCGATCATTCCGTCGCCATCCTGGCCCATCAGATCCTGTCCTCCCGATGCGATGACGACGCGGAATTCAAGATGCATGTCTTCCGCGCGGCCGACGTAATGGCCAAGAAAGACCATTCGCCGGCCCAGATGCTGCTGGAGATGCTTTTTGAGTCCTGGCAGAAGCAGTTCCGCACCAGTTTCAGCGCGATCCTGGAGCGGCTGCAGCGCCAACATTCGCGCGAACCTGGCGTGAAGGAAACGCTGTATCAGTTTCTGGTCGAGATCGGCGCCTTGCAACAAAACATTGCCGCGACGCCCCCGGCCGCTCAGGTCGCCGATGCGGCCGCAGGCATCGGCACTGCCGGCGTAGCCACCGGGGCGGCAATCTGGACCCCGGATTCGGCCGCCTCGGAATCGGCAACCGGCAAGTCGAAACTCTGGCTGCCAGGCATGGATTAATGGAGTCGCAGTGAAGATGCGCGGCGAGGATTCGGCCGACTTGGACACGCGATGCATGACCCGGGCGCTCGAACTCGCCCTTCGAGGGCGTGGTGGCGCGGAACCGAACCCGCTGGTAGGCTGCGTAATCGCCGACGGTCAGTCGATCCTTGGGGAAGGCTGGCATGCCGTGTTTGGCGGAGCGCATGCGGAAGTCGCTGCGCTGCGTAATTGCGCCTCCTGCCCCGCCGGTTGCACGATGTACGTCACGCTGGAACCGTGCAACCACTACGGAAAAACGCCTCCTTGCGTTGATGCGATCCTCAAGGCGTCGCTCAAACGGGTCGTGGTCGCGATGGCCGACCCGCACGAAAAAGTGGCGGGGAGCGGCATCAGGAGACTCCGCGATGCCGGAGTCGAGGTCCAAACAGGAGTCTGCGAGGCCCAAGCCCGCAAACTAAATGCACCCTACCTGCACCGGCTTGCCACCGGTTGTTGCTGGGTCATCGGCAAATGGGCGATGTCCCTGGACGGGAAAATCGCCACTTCGTCGGGCGAGAGCCGCTGGATCTCCAATGAACAATCGCGCCAGATTGTGCACGAACTGCGAGGACGCGTCGATGGCATTGTCGTCGGTCGCGGCACGCTGGAGCGGGACGATCCGCTGCTGACGGCGCGACCGGCCGGGCCTCGAACCGCCACTCGAGTTGTTCTCTCAACGAGCGGGACGATTCCCGCGGACAGCCAACTCCTTCGTACAGCGCGGGACATTCCCGTGGTTGTGGTCGCATCGACGTCGATGCGTCCTGAGCAACGCAAACAGCTTGATGCCTGGGGTTGCCAGACGCTGGTCGTCGATGCGGACGATGCGTCGCAACGATGGCGGCAGATGCTGCGCTCATTTGCCGGGTGGGGTTGGACCAATCTGCTGGTGGAAGGGGGGGCACGAGTGCTTGGGGATTGCCTTGACGCCGGTGTCCTGAACGAATGGCACCTTTTTCTGGCGCCGAGGCTGATCGGCGGTGCGACGGCGCCCTCGCCATTCGCAGGGCATGGCGTGACGCGTCTCGACCAATCGGCCTGCGCGCCGCCCTGCGAGATTCGCCGGCTGGGGGACGATGTTTACCTCTGGGGAATGCGCGAATCCGGATCGGAATCGAACGGATTGCACAAGCGGGCCGGCAGTAGGTAAATCCGCCACCGCCGCTTCGGCGTTCCCTGCTGCGGCTACTGCCGCTTGGCTTCCGCCGCGTATTCGGCTTGAGCCGAGGCTTCCTTTTGAAGCTTGAACTTCGGTCCGGGAGCGTAATACTGCACATCGTCCTTGTGGTACCAGGGGCTTGGCAGAGTTTGACCACCAACAGAGACCTGGCAACCGCTTGCAGCCGCAACGAGCAACAGCGCGATCCCCCAGATTGGGTTGCGAGAGGATTTGGTCGAGTCGACGGTTGCTAGCTGGCCCATGGAGCGGCTCCTTCAATTGAGACGATAGAATCGACAGAACCCTTATCGTCCGCACAATCGTCAATCTTTATCGGAACTGCTGATTTCTTGTTCGCTGCCGAGAAAGACCGCCGCTATGATGAAACCTGAAACGGAACAGGAGTACGAAACGATGCGTGCGAAGTTCATTGCAGTCTGCCTGCTGTCAACCGTTGCCTGGACCGTCGAATTGCGGGCGCAGGCCAAATCGGGCGGGGCCGCGAAAGGCGCGGCAGGAGCGCCGGTGATCGGTGGCAGTCCGGCCGTACGGCGGGAGGCGCCCGGCGACGATTATTTCGAGGCGTTTGCGCCTTATTACTCCGGCGAATACCGGGTCGCTATGGCCGCCTTTCAGAGCGCTGCAAAAGGAGGGATCCGATCGACCGACGGCCGATGGGTTGACTCCATCTGCTATCACGCGATGATCGGTGAGTGCTACTACCAGATGGGCAGCCTGCCCCAGGCGCTCGAGCAGTATAATTCCGCACTAAAGATTTTTCTGGCCTACCAGGACTGGATGCTGCGCGTTTCTTTCCCGCCGAACCTCCCGGTGCAAACCGGTGTACTGAAAAATCCGGTGACTTGGGGTGTCAGCAACCGCATCGTGGCGATCGGCAAATTCGACGACAAATACCTGGCGCTGCAAGGGCATTTCAACAACCAGGCGGTGTTAGAGCGCGGCGGCGCGCTTTCGGACCCGCAACAGTTTCCGTTGCACGTGAAGGAGATTGTGCGGTGTGTGATTCTCTCGCTTCGAAGACGGGCGGAATTGTTGGGCCCGGTGGGCCCGTACGACCCGATGACCACCATGCTGGTTTCCGCCTGTTCCAGGAAACTGACGGTGCCCGGGCACTGGAGCCAGACCTGGGCCGACGTGCAGTTGGGAATGGCATTACTTGCGACCGGCAAGTTCCCTCAGGCCGCCTCGGAATTGGAGCGCGGGTTGTTGGCCGGCGGCCAGTTCGAACATCCATTCAGTTGTGTCGTGCTGCTGGAGTTGGGCAAGATCGCCTTGCTCGATGGAAAGTACGATCTGGCCACGAATTTTTTCATGGAGTCTACCTATTCCGCGGGCACCTTCGGGCAGCTCGATGTTCTGGAGGAGGCATTTCGTGGCGCGGTTCAGGCACATCTTGCGGCGGGACGCCGCGAGCCATTTTCGCCACTCGTACCCGCCGCCTCCTGGTCCGCTCGCTTATCGGTTCCGCTGCGGGCTTCCTTATTCGTTCTGATGGCGGACAACCTGTCCCAACTTGGCGAAACCCAACAGGCACTCGCAGCGCTCGAAGATGCTCGGCGCGAAATCGGGCGGCACGACGCCGGATCGGGGGCGCTCGGCGCCCGCTTCCAATACGAACTGGCGAAGGTCAATTTTCAATCGGGCAACCTGCCGGCCGGTACCAAAGCGCTTTCCGCCGCCATGAACTACCAGACAAACGGCGGTTCCTTCCGTCTGTTTCAAACAGGACTTGTTGATGCCGCCTGGACATCGGGTTCCGTCAAGGATCGTGCGGCCGATCAACTTTACGCTGAGGTGCTCCGCGAACCGACCGCGAAGGACTGGAGTCTGAACGCGATGGAAACGCTGGCAACCATGATCGCGCCGCAGCCTATGGCCCTGGAAAACTGGTTTGTGATGAACCTGTTGCGTAATGAACCGGAACGGGCTTTCGAAATTTCGGATCGAGCTCGACGACAGAGATTCTACAGCAGCCTTCCTCTGGGCGGTCGCCTGCTCGCACTGCGCTGGGTGCTTCATTCCCCGGAAAGTCTGTTGCCGGACGTCGCTCGACTTCAGCGACAGGACTTGATGGCCAAGTACCCTCGCTACGCCGAACTGGCGCGCCAGGCGGCGGAACTAAAGGCCGAGATCGGCAAGCATCCTCTGGTGCCGGAGAGCGCCGAACAAGGCAAGCCCTTTACGGAACGTTACGAGGGCCTGCAACGGATCAGTCAACTCCAGGAAATCGCCCTGCACGAAATGGCGTTGCGGCGCGACCCCGCCGAACTTGCCTTTCCACCCCCCCTGCGTTTCAAGGAATTTCGCAAGGCGATCGACAAGTCGCAGGTCGTGTTGTCGTTTTTCAGTACGTCGAATGGCCTGTATGCCTTTCAGGTAGGCGCGGATCGATTCGAGCACTGGGCGATCGACCGGCCCGCAAAGATCCGGGCGGATATCGCCGAGTTGCTCAAGAAATGGGGGCTTACGGAAAAGAACAAGCAGATCGACTCGAAAGAACTGCAGTCGGACGAATGGCAGGCCATCGCCGCACGCATTCCATCGCAACTTGTGAAGACGAG
This sequence comes from Planctomycetota bacterium, assembly GCA_016872775.1. Taxonomy (GTDB): domain Bacteria; phylum Planctomycetota; class Planctomycetia; order Pirellulales; family Pirellulaceae; genus VGZA01. The sequence continues at coordinate 37,599 of VGZA01000031.1, forward strand.
CCGCCCGGAAGATTGGGATGCGATACGTGAACTGGTGATCGTGCCGGACGGGGCGCTTTGGTATTGCCCGTTCGAGGCGTTGCCCGTGACCTTTGAGGAAACAACCGTACCGATGCTGCAGCGATTTCGTGTCCGCTATGTGCCGACCGTTGCGCTGGCGATCGGTGATCCGCGCAAAACGCGTCCCACCGCGACCACGGCGGTTGTTCCAGGGCGCATGTTTCCCAAGGACGACTTGCAGTTGACGCGCGACGCGGCCGAGCGGCTCGAGTCCGTCGTGCCTCGCGTGCAGCGTCTGACAGGAAAACTGCCCGCGGCATCCTCGCTGATCGGCAAATTCTGCGAACGGGTCGTTGTCTATCACGATATGGACGACTGCGAAAAGATGCCGTACGACTGGTCGCCGATTCAGGTCGACAAAGGGCGGCCAGGCAGTTCCCTGGCCGCCTGGTTTTCTCTGCCGTTTGGCGCTCCTGAACAGATCGTATTGCCGGGTTTCCACACAGTTGCCGAAACCGCCCTGAAAAAGAACGGCAACGGCGACGAAGTTTTCCTTTCGCTATGCGGACTGATGGCGAGCGGTTCCCGGACGGTACTCCTGAGTCGCTGGCGTGTTGCCGGCAAGTCCAGCTTCGATTTGACGCGAGAATTCGTGCAGGAGCTGCCGCACGCTACTGCGGACGCTGCCTGGCAGCGCAGCGTTCAACTGTTGGTCGCAGCGGAATTGGACCCGGAAGCCGAGCCGCGGGTTCGAGGCGCCGCCGCCGGACCGCTCCGCGGTGCGCATCCGTTCTTCTGGGCGGGCTATTTGTTGGCCGACACCGGCGCCCTCCCGGAAGAAGCGGAGCCAGAACCGGAACCGGCCGGCGCAGCGGCAGGCGCCGATCGGGTGCCTGAAAATGCGCGCCCTGAACCCAAGAAAGCGGCTGCGGCAAAAATGCACTCGCGTCCGCACAGCGGCTAGTGTTCTTTCAACTGTTCGCCTTGGGGTACGAGGGACTTCCAGTCCGTCGCAACACACGTCTCGCAGCGGACTTGGAAGTCCGTTGCACGGAATGCCGAGGCACTGGCCGACGCTCAACCGCGGCCGGGAGTGCCCGACGGGATCAGCTTGGCCGTGAACGATGATCCGACGAAATGGGGTTGTGTTGAAGACCCCATGGAGGAGCTCTTGAACCTGCTGGTGGAGGATCTCCGGGCGCGACGCCGAAATTGAGGTTGTACTGAACCAACGCGAAGGCCCTCAACGGACCATCTGACCTGGAGTCAACTGCGGTCCAAGCCTCGATCCAGATTGCCCATTCCCCGGGCTCTGCGCAGTTCATCTTGAGTGCCCTGCCCAATCCTGCTAGTTTGTGCCGCCCAATCTTCGACGGGACAACATTCGGCGGAATGCCGGCCTGAGTTTTTCGGGCCGCGGGGTAGCGGATGCCGATACTCCTGATAGATGGGAAGTTTGCCCTTTTGGCGAAGGGATTGCGGGAACGCGCAAGGAAGCGCAAAGGTGCGAACAATGCGGGGGCTCGATTCCCAACCGATTTGCGACGGCAACCCACGGCGTACCGAACGCCGGTCGTCATTGCTTCTTGGGGTGGCCTTGCTCTGCGGGCTGTGCGGATGCCATACGCGCGCCGTAAAGTCGACCTCGCACGACATGGTTGCGTCCCGGCAAATCGCTCTGCGTGGAATGGAAGCGGCGCAGCGCGGCGACAGCGCCACGGCCGAAATGTACTTTTCGTCGGCAATCCAAGTCTGCGCGGAGCATGATCGAGCACACGCCGGCTACGCGAATACGCTTTGGCGGCGCGGGGCACGCGATCTGGCGATCGGCCACATGGAACAAGCGGTGAGGCTTTCGGGCGGGGATCCCGAACTGCTCGTGAGTCTGGGCAGGATGCACCTGGAGCAAGCGGAGCTTGAAGCGGCGATGCACCGGGCAGAGCAGGCGCTGCGTTCGCACCGCGATCTCTCGATCGCCTGGGTGCTGAAGGGCGACATTCAACGAGAACAGGCCGACCTGGACGCCGCTTTGGGCAGTTACCACCGAGCGCTCAGCCTGCAGGAGAATTGCTGCGAGGCGCAGCTGGCCGTTGCCGACATCTATCTCACGCAAGGGCGTCCGCAGCGTGCCTTGGCCACCTTAGAAAGCCTGGCGTCGCGGCATCTGTCCGGCCAAGTTCCCGCCGAGGTACTCCGTCGGCAGGGGATGGCGCAGAAGGCTCTGGGGAGATTTGACGAAGCGGCTCGTTCGTTTGTCGCCGCCGGGCTTCCCGGGGTCGATTCCGATTGGACTGGGGAACTGGCGGAGGCACAGCTATTGGCGGGCGAACTTTCCGCAGCCCGTCTGACCGTTGCCGAAGGTATGCGGCACGCGCCGGATAACCCGAAATTAATCCGGATTGCCTCGGAGATCGACCGGCAACAGCAGCGGATGGCGGTTCGCACCAGCCACGATCATCCTTGATCGGCTGGCCAGTAACGATTGTAGCGACGGAATCGCTGGTCGTTTCTCGACCGCGCACCGCTCCGCTCAAAACCGTTTGCCGCAGTCCATTCTGTGCGTTAGGCTTCAGCGAGTGTGATCCTCACTGCTTGCGGTCTCGCACCAGGAGTTCCCAACGTGTTCGTTCAATCCCCTCCCGAGACTTCCGACACCTTCGTCGATCGCCGGCGCCGTCATTTCGATCAGGCTGCTCCTACGGGCGAGCGACGCCAGTTCGCCAATTGCCATGAGGAATTGACACCGGATGCGCGTGAACTGGCCGTGGCGATCGATGAATACAAACTGCGGCATCGCCGGCGATTCATTACGTTTGAAGAGATGCTGCACGTCATCAAGTCGATCGGCTACTCGAAGTAGATCGCATCGCGAATCGCGGGCGCTCAGGCATCTTCGGCCCCTAAGCGCGAGCGTCCCATGGCGATATCGAATTCATGAATCGCGGGCACGAGCATCGCGATCGTCGTAAAGCCGAATATTCCGCCACCTACCAGAAACATGGTCAGGTAGTTCTTGAGCAGGAAGCTGGTGATCGCAAAGAACGTCCAGAACGGCAAGGTAATCGCCGCCAGCAGGATCGCATGGGAGCGGTTGCGGTGGTCGAGCGCCACATAGAGACCAATGCCGCCACCCAGGTTGACCAGCGAAAACGCAATCAGTTGGGTCTGGAACGAACCGCTGAACGAGACCATGATCACCAGGCAGGTTGCAATCCCCAGAAACAAGAAGAACAGCGTTCCCAGGCTGATTCCGACGGCGGTACGCGAATTGTAATACGACATGCCGCAGTGAATTCCCAGCATCGTCGCAAAACAAAACAGCACCAGCAGGCCCAGGATCAGGAGAATCAGGCCTTCCATCGACACCATTCCGGCCGCGAAAAGGTAGACGCAGATCGCCAGGGGGGCCGCGATCATCAACATTGTTACGTACGCCACACCCAATAACTTGCCGAATACAAATTCGGCCGGCGACAGGTCGGTGACCAGTAGGATTTCCAGGGACTGCCCATCGCGCTCGTTCGTAATTGACGTTACTGCCAGGGCATTGACGATCAGCAGGCTCACCAGCACCAGGGGCGCCATGCCCAGGGTTGCGGCCGGAATCGCCACGCCGGTCGCCTCGCCGGCAATCCGTTGATCGGCGTTCACGGCCCGATGCACGGTGAGCACGGCTCCGAGCACCATTAAGAGATAGGCGATACGAATCAGCACGACTTTCCGACCGTACGCCCAGGTACAGACTTCCCGCCACAAGACCGGATTGTCCCAGGCATGCCGTGTCGGTCGAGTTCCGCTGCGAATGCGGGCGTCGACATGGCCCTGCCTCGCCTGTTCGGCCGCGGACTCGACGGAGTTTTCGGCTGCGGACGGTCCGCGAAGCAATACGCTTTCTGTGTCCTCCGCCTTCAGCCCGGCAAAGACCTCGCGACTCGGGTTCCAAACCCGTACCTTGAGAATCGCCAAACCATTCAACGCAAAGGCGCCGACGAAGGCGGTCGCCACATATCCCCAGGTCGCATCCATTCCAAACAAAATCGTCCGCGCGCCGATGGAGGGACTCGCAGCCAGCCAAAGTGCCTGGATCGGGCTGAACAGGGCTGCCCAATCCGCCGCGGGAACGCCGATTAATTCGCGGAAAACGATTCCTGTCTGGACAAGCTGCCAGGCTCCCAGCCAAAGTACGGCAAGGAGTGCTGTAAGCGCCAAGGTTTGAAAGGTCTTTTCACGCCACAGCGCAACTACCGTTCCCAGGCTGCCTGTCACCAGCGCGGTGGCCATCGTGACGCCAAAGACGCGCAATACCTGATCGACGGAAACGCCGCCAAACAGGGTGATCAGGAAGAAAACAGGCAGCCCGGCAATCACCATCGCGGCAATCTCGAGCAGGCTGGCAAAGAGTTTTCCCAGAACCAGTTCGCTGTTGGTGAGCCGCGTCAGCAGCAGCAGAATCAAAGTACGGCGGTCCTTTTCCAGGGAAATTGCGCTGGCCGAAACCAGGGCGGCAAAGAACCCCATCAGCGCCAATTGCAGCGGCGCCAGGATTCGGAACAGCAGGGCCCCGAATTGGGCCATGTCGCCGATACTGCGTATTTCCTGAGTCCCTGCGACGATCAGCCAGGCGGTTCCCATCACCACAAGCAGGGTGGCAACATAAAGGGATCGTTGTAAATAATGGCGTGGCCGTCGAGGCGACGTTACCAGTTCACGCGTAAAGATCGGACCGACGATCACGTTCTTCTACTCCATCTCTGTCGGACAGGCGACGAATCCGATTGTAGTTGCTCGAATAGACTCCAACAATCGGCGGAAATTGACTATAATCCGGCCTGGGTAGCCCGCCTGCAAATGTGGAGTACGATCCGATGTTTTGTAGGACGATCTGTCGAATTCTCGTTGCATGGTCGATCCTGATTCCGGCAGGCTCACAGGCTGTCGACGCTACCGAGCCGCTCGCCGACGCGCGGCAACGGTTCACCGAAGCGGAAGGCCAGGAAGTCCCCGACTTCCAGCGGCACGTTGCGCCGCTGTTGGGCCGACTGGGCTGCAATGGTCGAAACTGTCACGGTTCGTTTCAGGGTCGAGGTGGATTCCGACTATCGCTGTTCGGCTACGATTTCCCGTCCGACCATGAGGCATTGACCCGCGGCGCTGCGCCGCGAGTTTCGGTGGCGAATCCGGATGAGAGTCTTGCCCTGCGCAAACCCCTGGGGCTCGAAGATCATGAAGGCGGTCAGCGCTTGTCGGAGGGGAGCTGGCAGCACCATCTGCTGCGCCGCTGGATCGCGGCGGGCGCAAACCCGATGCCGCGCGGCGGACATCGGATCGAACGATTGCAGGTGGAACCAGCCGAGGTATTTTCCGAATCGACAGGGGAGAAAATCGCGGTGCGAGCCACCGCGTTCTGGAGCGACGGCACCGCCGAAAATGTAACATCCTTATGTCGCTTCCAGACCAACGATGAACATGTCGCCCGCGTCGACGAACACGGCGTACTCACGGTGGGTGAGCCTGGCGACACGCATCTGATCGTCTACTACGACAGCGCGGTGGTGGCGGTGCCGGTCATGCGGCCCGCGGTGTCGGATTCGGCCGGCGCAATCATCGCCCAGTCGGGGCGAACCGAATTGGATCGACGCGTGCTGACGAAGCTGAATAAACTGCGCATCGTTCCGTCCGAGATCTGTACCGACGAAGAATTTTTGCGGCGTGTGAGCCTGGACCTGGCCGGGACGTTACCGTCCGCCGCGGAGGTTGAGCGATTTCTTGCGGACGGTTCGTCGGACAAGCGGGCCGCCAAGATCGAGGAACTGTTGCAGACGCCAGCCTACGCAGCCTGGTGGACCACTCGGCTTTGCGACTATACCGGCAACAACGAACAGCGTCTGAACAATATCGATGGAATTCAGGCCAATGGAGCCAGCGACTGGTATGACTGGATTTACCGTCGCGTGAGCCGCAACGAACCGTATGACCGATTGATGGCCGGCATTGTCCTGGGTACGAGCCGGAACAAGGACGAAAGCTACAACGACTACTGCGCTGCGATGAGCGCCATTCGCCGGGGCGACGAAGGGGTTCATTTTTTCGACCGCGAGAGCATGCCCTATTTCTGGGCACGCCGCAACTTCACCTCCGCGGATGACCGCGCCATCGGCTTTGCGCATTCGTTCCTGGGAGTACGACTGCAATGCGCCCAATGCCACAAGCATCCTTTCGATCAGTGGACGCAAAGCGATTTCAACGGATTCAAGAAGTTCTTCGAGGCGGTCGTCGCGGGTAACGCGCGTCCCAGCCCGCAATCCAAGCGGGATTACGAGGCGATGATCGAGGAACTGAAACTCGATGAAAAGAAACTCAAGGACAACGATCGCGCCAAGGCGCTCGCGGCATTGCTGAAGAAAGGACGGACCGTTCCGTTCGGAGAGACCTACGTTGACTTCCAGCGACTGCGAGCAAAACCGCGGGGAAGGGGAAAAGCGGCGAACGAGGTTCGCGCCAAGATCCTGGGGGGCGAGGAGATCTCGCTCACAAGTGGAGAAGATCCGCGCGAGGCTGTGATGCGCTGGTTGCGTGACCCGGCCAATCCTTATTTTGCCCGCGCGTTCGTCAATCGAGTCTGGGCCAACTATTTTCACGCTGGAATCGTTGAACCGCCGGACGACATGAGCCTGGCCAACCCGCCCAGCAATGCGCTGTTGCTCGACTATCTGGCCCAGGAGTTCATCGCGCACGATTTCGACATGCAATGGCTTCATCGTCAGATCTGTAACAGCGACACGTACCAGCGCAGCTGGCAATCGAATGCCACGAACCGGAACGACGAGCGCAATTTCAGTCGCGCGGTACCCCGCCGCCTTCCCGCCGAAGTGGCCTACGACGCCATTTCCCGCGCGACGGCGTCGGATGCTCGAGCGTCCGATTATCTGCAGTTGGTGGCGGGGCGGGCGATCGGAATTGCGGGGTCGAGTGGTCGATTGGATCGCGGCGGCAACAATGGGGCCCGTTTCGCGCTGCAGGTTTTCGGTCGCTCAACACGGGACAGCAATTGCGACTGCGATCGCTCGATGGAGGCCAGCCTGCTCCAGACGGTTTACCTGCAGAATGATGCCAGCGTGCTGGCGGCGATCGCGGATGCGAAAAACAGTTGGGCGCAGCAGATCGCTCGGGAATTCACGACCGCGGGAGAAGGCGATCTGCCCACGATTGACCGCGGGATCGATCAGGCATTTCTGCGCACGTTGAGCCGTCATCCGACGCCTCAGGACTTGGAGCGATGCCGCGAGTTTTTTGCCGATTCCCGCTCGGCGCGCGACGGGCTGTCCGGGCTGTTGTGGGCGTTGCTGAACACCAAAGAATTCATCGTCAATCACTAGAAACGCTGGAGGAAACAACCATGGCCGAATATCAGACGTGCGATCGGGTCCGACGTCGTGATTTCATCAAGATCGGCGCAGTTGCCGGCGGATTGACGCTGACGCATTTTCTGCGGAACGCCGCCGCGATCGAAGACAGCGCACCGCGAGCCACATCGGGAATCTTCATCAATCTGGGGGGCGGCCCTTCGCACTTGGATACCTTCGATTTGAAACCGGAGGCTCCCGCCGAATACCGCGGAACATTCGACCCCATCGCCACGAATGTCCCTGGCATCGCCATCAGCGAACATTTGCCGAAGCTGGCGGCCCAGGCCGACAAATTCGCGATCGTGCGCGGTGTTTCTCACACTCTGGCCGCCCACGAACTTGGCTCGAGATACGTAAACACGGGCAATCGGCCCCTGGCATCGATTGAGTACCCGGGGATCGGTGCGGTTGTGACCAAGGAGAGCGAGGCGTTCAGCGACTTGCCTCCGTTCGTCGCCATTCCCAACACGCCGCAACGAGCTGGATTCCTGGGCGTCCAGTATTCACCGCTCAACACGACGCAAACACCCAAACCGGGCGCACCGTTCAGCGTGCGCGGCATCTCGCTTGGAAACGGACTTACCATTGAAGAAGTCGAACGGCGGCAAGGGCTGTTGCGCGATCTGGACCGGACCTTTGGCGCGTTGCACGAGGATAGCCAATTGCTCGAGGGACTCGACCGATTCAGCCAGCAGGCTTTTCAGATCATCACTTCCAAGCGCGCCCGTGAAGCATTTGATGTCAGCCGGGAATCGCCGGCCTTCGCGGAGCCGTTTGGCAAGGAGCCGTTCGGCCAAAGCTGCCTGATGGCAACCCGGTTGATCGAAGCTGGTGTCCGCTTCGTGACGATCAATTTTGGCGGATGGGACACTCACCAGCAGAACTTCACCCGCTTGAAGACCCGGCTGCTGCCAGCTTTGGATACGGGACTGGCCGCGCTGTTCAATGGACTTTCGGATAAAGGCCTGTTGTCGACAACCGCCGTCCTGGTCACTGGCGAATTCGGACGTACCCCGAAAATCAACAGCCGCGCTGCCGAGGGGGGCCGCGATCATTACCCGCGCTGCATGTTCATGCTCGCCGCCGGCGGGCGCGTGCGCGGCGGTCAAGTTCTGGGTGGCAGTGATGAAACGGCCAGCCAACCCGCCGGCCATGGATACTCCCCCGCCGACGTTATTGCGACCTATTACCGCAATATGGGAATCGACCCCACCAGGGAATTTCTCACCAACAGCGGACGGCCGATCATGATCGTTCGTGATGGCCAGGTGATCGACTCACTGCTGGCTTAGCTGCCGCGTCCAAGGGCCCGCGCCGCTTCGCGTTGATCACACCTTTACGGCGGGCGGGCCGAGCGGCATAATCGCTCGCACGGTGAAATCGTTCCGTCCCGCGTTCCCCATTTCTGTCGCTCACCCGGAGAATTGCCGTGTATTACTCTGACCGTCACCGAGTCACGATCCGAATGACCGCCTGGATTTTGGTATTCGCGGCGATATCGGCAACCGCGCACGGCGCTCCCCGGCGGTTCCGGCAAACCCGCTCGCCGCAGTCCACGTCCCACTTGATCGACCAAGGAAAATCCAAGATGAATATCGTCACCGAGCCGTTTGGCAAGACCAAGGATGGCGCCGAAGTCCGCTTGTTTACGCTCCGTAACGGCAGCGGCACCGTGGTCAAACTCACCGACTATGGTGCGACCGTCGTCGCTGTTGAGACGGCCGATCGAGAAGGCAAGCATGCCAATATCACGTTGAGTTTTCCCAAACTGGAGGGCTACCTGCAGCGCCATCCTTATTTTGGGTCCACCGTCGGTCGGTATGGAAACCGCATCGCCGGCGGGAAATTCAAGATCGATGGCACCGAGTACCAACTGGCCAAAAACAACGGCCCGAACTCCCTGCATGGTGGCGTGAAAGCGTTCGACGCGATGCTCTGGAAGACCGAGGAAATGCGATCGGAAAAGGCCGTCGGTATTCGCTTCAGGCTGACGAGCCCGGATGGGGACGAGGGCTTCCCTGGCAAATTAAACTGTGAGGTCAGCTACCGTCTCTCGGAAAACGACGAACTTCGCATCGAATACAAGGCAACCACCGACAAAGCCACGGTGATCAATCTCACCAACCATACCTACTGGAACCTGGGTGGCGCCGGTTCGGGCAAGATTCTGGATCATCAACTGGAAATCGCGGCCGATACGTACCTTCCCATCGACGACTATTCAATCCCGACGGGCGAGCCGGCCACCGTGAAGGGGAACGCGATGGACTTTACAACTCCCCATGCGATTGGTGAGCGGATCGCGGAATTGAAACGCGAGCCGCACAAGACCCAGGGTTACGATCACTGCTACGTGCTGCGCGGCCAAAAAGGCAACTTGGAATTTGCGGCACGCGCTTTCGATCCCCGTTCCGGCCGGATGATGGAGGTCTATACCACGGAACCGGGGATCCAGTTGTACTGCGGCAATTTTCTCGACGGCAGTTCTGGCAGTGGCGGATTCCAGCAACACGACGCGTTTTGTCTCGAAACGCAGCATTACCCCGATTCACCGAATCAACCCGCTTTCCCTTCGACGCTATTGCGACCGGGTGAAACCTATCACTCGGTAACCGCGCATCGGTTCTCCGTGCGGAAATAGTCGCCCCTGGATTGCCCGCACCAACTCCGGGTGCCAGGTGCCTTTGGCAGTCCGCCGAAAAAAACGTCACTGCCAGAGGAAGTTCCACCGGCGGACAGCCAGTGGTACGAGTGGCGCCCGGCGATTACAAATGAATGACAACATTGGGAACTGTCTTGAGTCTCAAGCATGCGACCTCGATCGAAATACGATGCGCGATCGAACCGTCTCGCCTGGTCGGCGCGTGGGCGCGTTGGCGCGTGCGTCGGCGGCTGGCTTTGCGGCGTCGCTTTGGTCGCATTCGCTCCGGCGGCGGAGCCAGATGGGGCGACGTTGTTTCGCACCAGGATCGAACCGGTACTGAAGGCCCACTGCTATGGCTGTCATTCCCAGCAGGCCGAAAAAGTCGCAGCAGGCCTGCGGTTCGATTCTCCCGCAGCCATGCTTCGAGGCGGTGACAGCGGTCCGTCCCTGGTGCGAGGCAAGAGCCGGGAGAGCTTGTTGATTCAAGCGATGCGCCACGAGGGTGGTTTGGCGATGCCACCCAAAAAAGAACGGCTGGCTGACGACCTGATCGCCGACTTCGAGCGGTGGATCGATTCCGGGGCGGTCGATCCTCGCCAGCCCGCGGACCAAGACGCTGCCGACGGCAGATCGCGCGAGCAAGCGGCCCGGCAGCATTGGGCATTTCAGCCGGTGCACGCCGTTATCCCACCGCACGTTGCCGATCTCGGATGGCCGCAATCCCCGCTCGATTGCTTCGTGTTGTCAAAGTTGGAACAAGAGGGCTGGCGGCCAGCGGCTGTGGCGGAACGGATCGAGCGGATTCGCCGATTGTCGTTCGACCTCCACGGGCTTCCGCCCGCGCCGGAAGAGATCGACGACTTTCTCGTCGACTCCTCGCCCGACGCCTATTCACGACTTGTCGATTGCCTCCTGGCAAGTCCTCGCTTTGGCGAGCGTGCGGCGGTGCACTGGTTCGATGTCGTGCGATTCGCCGAGTCCGAGGGTTTTGAATACGACGGTCCTATTCCTGAGGCCTGGCGTTACCGCGATTATGTGATTGATTCGTTCAATGTCGACAAGCCGTTCGATCGATTCCTGTCCGAACAGATCGCCGGCGACGAACTCGATCCCGATAATCCTGCCTGTCAGATCGCCACGACTTTTCATCGTCTTGGACCGGTGCGACGGAACGCCGGTAATCCTGAGATCGCGCTGAGCCGCAACGAAGTCTTGACGGAACGGACCGATATTCTCGGGACGGCATTCTTGGCACTGACGATCGGTTGCAGCCGCTGTCATAACCACAAACTCGAACCGATTTACCAGCACGACTATTATCGGTTACAAGCCTACCTGGCGGCGACGGCCGAGCACAACATCGTTCTGGCCTCGGTGGAGGAACAACAGGCCTGGGAAGAACGGACAAAAGATGCCAAGTCCGCAATCGACGCGCTGAAGGAGAAACTGAAAAACGCGCAAGACAGCGAAAAGAGGATGCTCGAAGCCCAGATCGAATCGCTCCAGGACCGCCTGCCTGGTCCTCTGGCGACGATTCCCGCGATCCGCAACGACTGGGAGAAGCGGACTCCAATTCATGTGCTGAAGCGCGGCGTATGGCAAGACAAGGGCGACTCCGTCGGGTTGCGTCCGCTGAGTATTCTGGTCGAGGACGAAGTTGCGGAACTCCCCGCCGACACGCCGAATCCGCGGACCCGACTGGCCGAATGGCTGACGTCTCCGCGGCATCCACTGACCGCGCGCGTGATCGTCAACCGACTATGGCAGCAGCATTTTGGCACCGGAATCGTCAAGAACGCCAATGATTTTGGTCGAATGGGCGATCGACCAAGCCATCCGGAGTTGCTTGATCTTCTGGCGTCCAACCTCGTCGACAACGGCTGGAAGCTGAAATCGATGCATCGTCGGATGGTGCTCAGTAGCAGCTACCAGCAATCGGGCAATTCCGCATGCTTCGACGAGTACCAGGCAAGCGATCCCGAGAATCGGAGGATGTGGCATTTCGCCCGCCGCCGGCTTTCTGCGGAAGAAGTTCGCGATGCGATGCTGACAGTCTCAGGTCGGCTGAGCCTGCGGGCCGGCGGCCCAAGTGTCATGATCGACGTCGACCCGGAACTGGTGAGCTTGCTCTACAAGCCTGCGCAGTGGGCGGTCACCAGGGATGTCGGCGAACACGACCGGCGGAGTGTGTATCTGTTCGCGAAGCGTAATCTTCGGTTGCCGTTTCTGGAGAGCCTGGATGCCCCCACGTTGACAACAAGTTGTGCACGTCGACTGGAGACCACCAGCGCGCCTCAAGCGCTGGAACTGCTCAACGGCCGCTTGTCCAATGATTTGGCTCAGAGTTTCGCCCGCCGGCTGCGGCAGGAGGCTCAGGGGGACCGCGAGCGGCTGATCGATCGGGCTTTTCGGCTGGCGCTTGGTCGGCCCCCGAGCGAGACGGAACGGGCGAAGTCGCACGCATTTCTCGACGAGGGACCGGTCGCGGACGTCGCGCTTTCCGAATTCACGTTGGCCCTATTCAACCTGCATGGGTTTCTCTATGTCCGCTGATGTTCGCCGCACAACCGGCCGATCGCGCAGCCGGCGTGAATTTCTTCGCGATGGCTGCTGCGGGTTTGGCGGTCTGGCTCTGGCGGCGATGTTGCACGACGAGCAGGTTCGCGCTGGTGCCGGAGCGGTCGCACCGCGAACCTCGCATTTTCCAGCCAAGGCGAACTCCGTCATATTCCTGTTTATGGCAGGAGGGCCTAGTCACGTCGAAACATTTGATCCGAAACCGCTGCTCAACAAACTGCATGGGCAACCACGGCCCAAGGAATTCGGCGAAGCGAAATACCAGTTCATTCAATCGGATCCGCGACTGCTCGGTACCAAGCGGACCTTTCAGAGATATGGTGAGAGCGGTATCGAAGTCTCCGACCTCTTTCCGCATACGGGCCGCTGCATCGACGACATCGCGGTGATTCGCTCCTGCTTCGGTGACTCGGTCGTTCATTCCGCGGCTCAATACGAGTTGTTATCTGGCCGAGTCGTGCCTGGGTTTCCCAGCATCGGATCGTGGCTGTTGTACGGGCTGGGGACCGAATCCCGTTCCGTCCCCGGCTATGTCGTCATGCCCGATCCGAAAGGGGCGCTGGAGGCGGGACAGCCGATGTACACGCAAGGCTTCCTGCCGGCAAGTTATCAGCCGACGATGTTCCGCCCAGGACAGCGCCCGGTGTTGAACCTCGAACGGCCACCGCAAGTCGAAGCGCGTCAGCGGCAGCGGACGGTGCAGTTGATTCGCGACCTGAATGAGGCGGCGATGCCGGCCGAAGATGCCGAGTTACGGGCGCGGATGGAGGCCTATGACATGGCGTTTCGCATGCAGAGCGAGGCTCCAGCCCTCTTCGACCTCTCAGGGGAAACCGAGGAAACGCTGGCCCTTTACGGAATCGGCGCGGAACCGACGGATGATTACGGTCGCCGCTGCCTTTTGGCAAGGAAACTGGTCGAGCAGGGCGTACGTTTCATCTGCGTCGTCTCCGGCGGTGGCCCCGGTAATATGCAATGGGACGCTCATGGCGACATCGAGGAAAACCACCTGCGAAAGGCGGCCGAGACCGATCAGCCGGTCGCCGGGTTGCTGAAGGACCTCAAGCGGCGAGGATTGTTCGAGAGCACCTTGGTCCTTTGGGGAGGCGAATTCGGCCGCTCCCCCGAGGGGCAATCGACGAGCGGCCGCGATCACCATAACTTGGGGTTCTCGATGTGGATGGCCGGCGGCGGCATCCAGGGAGGAAAGATTGTCGGCGCGACCGACGCGATCGGATTGCACGCCGTGGAAAAGCGGCACCACTTCCGCGATATCCACACCACGATCCTGCATCAGCTCGGCCTCGATCAGCATCGACTGACGTTTCCGCACTTCGGCCGAGACGAGCGTCTAACGTTCGTCGAAGGCGATGTGATTCGGGAGATTGTCGGAGACCGGCAAGAAACGAGCAGGCAGGAAGGATGACGCAGCGAGTGGCCGCGAGAGCCCGTTTGCAAATTGCAATCCGCCAGTGTGAACGAACCATGATGAACATTGCAGTTGCGCGCAAATAGCTGCCTGTCCTCCCCTCTCCCAGTACTCTGGGAGAGGGGTCGGGGGTGAGGCAACGGAACGGGCATAGCGCTATGCTGTCGGCTCTTGTGCGGAACTTCGACGATTACGAATCTTGCGGTTGAATATTCCCCGGGAACGTCGTCGGCAAGTGGACGATCGCGAAAGTGCGCGGCTCCGACAATTCGACGCCGTCAGGCCAGTCGCATCCTGAATCGATCCAACCGCGAAGGGTGGCAATCTCTTCCGCGGATAACCGGGGCCCGTTCGGTGGCATCCGCGGCTCATTTTCTTTGCCGCTGATCAGTCGAATAACTCGACTGTCCCTGCTATCCTGTCGTTAGCCGTCGGAAAATCTGACGACAGCGAATAGATGCAGTCAGCGAACCTGAGGAAGCGAGCAGTTCATGCGGTATGGTATCGTCGTGCAGTTTTTCCCGGAAAAAGGCTACGGATTCATCCGCCCGGACCGGGGCGCGGAAATCTTCTTTCATATTACGGCACTCGGCGCTTGCCAGCCCCCCCCACTGATCCAGCCTGGACAGGCAGTCAAATATGAACTTGTCCCTGGAACAGAACCGAAGCCGGCTCGCCGCAAACGCCGAATGGATGACGAACCGCCACCGCAACCGACCGAGCGGCCTCGAGCCCAATTTGTGGAGTTGATCGACCGAATTCCGGGTGGCCTGCTGAAAGAGACGATTCCGAGCGGGCGGCCGATGCATCCCAAATCGCGAAGACGGAAGCCGACCTGGCGACGCGGGAAGTCGGAGCCACCGCAGGCCGGCGATGGTGAGAAACAATCGGAGAACTGATCAGCACGCTATCGCGCCGATCGCTGCGTGCTCCAGCCCTCGAAAACTTTGGAAACTTCGAAAACCTTGGAAGGAATTTTCGATGATTGTCGTTATCGACCGGTTGCGCCGATCTTTATGGACCCGCGGGTTACCGGGCCTCGTCACCAGCATCGCGTTCCTCGTGTCACAGTCGCTCGAGGCACCCGCAGTTGCCGGTGAAGCGACCCCAATCGGCTCGCGACGGGAGCTGTTTGTGGATCGCGCTTTGATCGATCGCATCGACGGTTTGCGGTTGCAGCTGCACGAACCGCGCGATGAAGGGGTCGTCTTGCGCTTTGATCAGCCGCATGAAGGACCGTTCGCCGGCTATTCGACGGTGATCCGGGACGGCGACAAATACCGGCTCTACTACCGGGGCATCTCTCAGGCGGGGCTTGATGGCAGCGAACACGAACGGACCTGCTACGCGGAATCGAGCGACGGCATTCAATGGATCAAGCCGAAACTCGGCCTGTTCGAGTTCCAAGGCAGCAAACAAAACAACCTGGTGCTGGCCAACGCGGCACCGGTGACCCACAATTTCTGCCCGATGCTCGATGCGCGGCCGGGCGTGCCCGCGAGTGAACGGTACAAGGCGATCGGTGGTACGGGCGATAAGCTCTTCGGATATATCTCACCGGATGGCATCCGCTGGCAGCGCATTCGCGACGAGCCGTTGATCAGTTCCAAGGATGTTCCGGTTCCACACACCCATCTATTCGATTCGCAGAATCTGGCATTCTGGTCGGAGCTCGAAGGTGCCTACGTCTGCTATTTTCGCGTCTGGGATGGACTGCGGCGCATCGCGCGGACCACCAGTACCGATTTTCGCAGTTGGACGCCCGCCGTGCTGATGCGGCAGGTCCACGATGACGGAATCCACGGCAAGCGTCCGGCTCCCGAAGAGCATATTTACACGAATCAAACTTCACCGTACTTCCGTGCCCCGCATATTTACGTCGCGATCGCCGCGAGGTTCTTCGAGGGACGGCAGGTGCTTACGGACGACGAGGCCCGAGCCATCCATGTCGATCCGGCCTACTTCAAGGATACCTCGGACGCGATTTTGATGACCTCGCGCGGTGGCGGCAGCTATGACCGTACTTTTCTGGAAGGGTATATCAAGCCAGGCATCGGTGCACGCAACTGGGTTTCCCGCACGAATTATCCGGCGTTGAACATCGTGCAAACCGGGCCGCACGAAATGTCGCTCTATGTGAATCAGGATTATGCGCAGCCCACGGCCCATCTTCGGCGCTACTCGCTGCGGCTGGACGGATTTGCATCGGTACGCGCCGGAGCGGTCGCGGGAGAACTGATCACAAAGCCCATGGTATTTACCGGCAATCGGCTGGGGCTCAATTTTGCCACTTCCGCCGGTGGCTCCATTCGCTGCGAGATTCAGGACGCCGACGGCCTGCCCATTCCCTCCTTCACGCTCGATGCCTGCCGAGAACAGATCGGCAATGAAATTGAACGCACCGTTTCCTGGCGGGAGGGCAGTAACCTATCCTCCCTGGCGGGAAAGTCCGTTCGGCTGCGTTTCGTGCTGCGCGACGCCGATCTTTTCGCTTTCCGATTCAGCAGTCCGGATCCCTGAAGGGACGGGCGGCTGGGAAGATGTGAATCGTTCAAGCCGGGAAGATCGAATCGCTGATCGTACCCGTGCTATCGGAGAACGCATCGACTTCAACGCCCAGCGCTCGCAGGATGCTCAGATAAACGTTGGACATTCTGGTTTCAGCCCGCTTCCAATAGGTGCCGTGCTTCAATCCCATCGCGCCTCCGCCTGCAATCAGTGTCGGCAGATTTGTCGGGTTGTGGGTCGTGCTCGCGCCGCTGCCAAACATCACGATCGTGTTGTCCAGGACCGAAGTATCCGGATCGCGATATTCCTGCAACCGTCCCAGGAAATGAGCGATCTGCTCGCTCAGGAACAGGTCGTATCTGGCGAACGCTAACTGGCCATTCTTGTCCTCGGCATGCGAAAGATAATGATGCGTGTTGTTGAGACCAAGCTTGAGCGGAAACGTGTCACTGATCCCCATGCCGTCCTCGCGGTTCAGCATGAACGCCACCGACCTTGTGATATCGGCATCGAACGCCAGCGCGATCAGATCGAACATGTTGCGATAGTAGTCGCGAGGTTCTCCCTCCGATGTGACGTTCAGATCGAGATGGGAATAGTCTTGTGTTTTCAACGGCACATCGATCCACTTTTCGGCCACCTCCAGCCGGATTTCGATTTCGTTAAGTGCCGTCAGGTATTGATCGAGTTTTTCCCGATCGGACTTCCCCAATTGTTGCTGCAACGAACGAGCGTTGTCGACGACCGCGTCGACAAGTCGCATACGACGCTTCAACTGCTCGCGCTGCTGCACCAGCGACGCGGTATCCGCCCGGAACAGGCGATCGAACACCCGGCGTGGATTATTCTCCGCGGGGATCGGTTTGCCTTCCAGGTTGTAGGAGATCGTGCCGGTCCGTGAAAGGAACCCTACTCCCGCATCGATCGACAGCACCAGCGACGGCTGGCGGCAATGCTGCCGGGTGTGCATGGCAACAACCTGGTCAACTCCCACGGTATTGAAGGTGCCCGGCTTCGGGTCATGCAGCGGCGCGCCGGTCAGCCACATATCCGAACAGATATGGGGATCGGCCTTCAGTCCGTTCGGATGGTGCAAGCCGCCCAGGAAACTCAATTGATTTCGAAACGGTACCAGCGGCCGGGTCGAAAGCCCGAACTCGAACTGGGGTCCCTCCTTCGTGGGAAACCAGCTCCACTCCGGTATCTCATGGGCGGCCTTTGGCAGCGACATGCCATTGGCCGTGTAGAGGGCGCAGAATCGGCGGGGCGAACGCTGCGAAGGGTTGAGTCCCATCGCTTCCAGGGCGGGCAGTACCAGCGTCGCGCCGGCGACTCCTTGGAGAACTGATCGTCGTGTCAACTGTCTGAGCGTCGCCATGCCAACGTCCCCATTCCAGTCGGCATTTGGGGACGAGGCCGTCGATTCGGCTCCGCCCGTCGTTGCTCGACTCGAGTCTACTACTTCAGAAAAATGTTCCCGGAAGCGACGAATCGCAGCGGGTACGCTGCGGGAAGATCGCCAGCCCGCAATTGTAGACTCCTCGACCAAAGTACCTCAAGCTCATCCCGGTCCAACTTTCGCCCGACCGCCTGATCGCACGGTCCCGTGTGGCCATTGGGGAGGGATCTCCGCGGCCCGTTCCCGTCTGCAACTGGGGACCATCAGGAGTTCAAGTCGGTGATGGTTCCCTGGGGTGTCACGTCCACGCGTAACGCGGCTGCCCACGAGGGCGGCCGCCCGTTCCAACTCGACAGCCGCAAGCCGAGCGTCCCTTTCAGAGAACTCGCAAGCAAAGAGGCCCGGTTCGCGATGCTCGCACGGAGCAATCCAACCCAGGCAAGAACATCTGTTTGCTTTGGCGCAGAAGGACATCGACGACTCACCTGGACCTGAAATTGAAAAATCCGATTGTCGTCTCAGCCTGCCCGCTCACGGAAAACTGCAGACGCTGCGCCAGCTCGAAGAGGCCGGAGCGGCAGCAGCGGTCTTGCCGTCGCTGTTCGAGGAGCAGATCGAACACGAAGAGTCACAGATCCACAGTCTTTACGAGTTCCAGGCGGAATCGTTCGCGGAGTCGTTGTCGTACTTTCCCGAAATCGGTGACTACCCTACGGGAACAGATGAGTACCTGAAGCAGATCGAGATTGCTAAACGGGTCGTCTCAATACCAATAATCAGCAGCCGCAACGGCACATCCGACGGCGGCTAGTCGCGGTACGGGCGGCGGATGCAGGACGCCGGCGCAGACGGGCTGGTTCTCTTCAACCGCTACCTCGACCCCGACATCGATCTCGATGCGCTGCAGGTGCAGCCGCCGTTGACGCAGGTGCTGGACGGAATGACGAACTGGCTGGAAACCGGCGAATACGCGTCGGTCGAAAGGCAAAAGGCAGTATGAGCTGGGGCAACTGCCCCGACCCGGGCGCCCTGCAGCGCGCCAACTCTATGAAGGCCCTGATTTCGTTCACGAGTCAGGAGTGACGCGGTCTCCGCGTCAACAAATCGACTCATTGGCTTGAATTTTTCGGACCAGATCGTCTGCCATCGACTCCAGATCAAAATGCGGCCGCCAGCCCCAATCCGTTCGCGCAGCGGAGTCGTCGAAGGCGATCGGCCAGCTCGATATGAGCCGCGTCGTATCCAGGTCTGGATCGAAACGCAGTTCGGCGCGAGGCAGTCGGTGAACGATCGCGGCGGCAAGTTCGCGTGCCGTCGGTGACAGCGCCTGGATGTTGTAGACCCGTCGCGACAAGCGGTCGGCAGGGGCGTCGAGCAAGCTCAAAATGGCCTGCACTACGTCTGGCAGGTAGATGAGCGATGGTTGGGTTTCCGGTGCGACGCGAAACACGAAACGTCCCTTCGTCACCGCTTCGATGAACGCTCGCGAGGCATAAGCGCTGGCCGCTCCGGCCGGCGCGTAGGGCGATACGACAACCGGCAGGCGCAGGCAGCGAAAATCGAGGCCGTGCCGTTCGTGAAAGTAAACGCCCAGCCGTTCGACAGTCGCTTTGCAGACGCCATACAAGCTGGTCGGCCATTGAGGCTGGTCGTCGCCAATCAGCGACGGCAATCGACCGCCGAACGCAGCGACGGAACTGGGAAAGAAAAACTGGCGCACGCCGTATCGCAGGGACGCCTCCAGCAGATCGAACGTGGCGTCGGTGTTGATCCGCCAGGCCACCGTTCGGTTTAACTCGGACGACCCCGAGAGCAGCGACGCCATGTGCACCAGCACCAGATCGCCGGCGGCCCCTTCGCGGTCGCAGTCCAATTGGCGGAAGAGGCGTTGTACTTCATCCGGTTGCCTCAAGTCGCCGCGTAGAAACTCGCACCCGGCCGCGACCGGAGCAACCGGTCGCTCCGCCGCGTCGAACAGCACGATTCGCGCCGATCGCCCCGCCAATGCGTGCGTCAGGCGACAAGCCAAATTGCCGGCTCCGCCCGTGATCAGATAGGTCGTTGGCATCGAAATCGTCGACGGATCAGTTCGAATTCTTGACAATGATGGGCGGAATTTCGGCGCCGGTCGCGTAGAACTTCATCGAGATCGAATTCACACAGTGGCGGGTGTTTTTCCTGGTAAACCCTTCGCCCCGAAAGACATGGCCGAGGTGGCCGCCGCAATTCTTGCAGACGATTTCAGTGCGGAGTCCGTCGATATCGGGCACGTGCCGAACCGCTCCCGAGATCTCATCGTCAAAGCTCGGCCAGCCGCAATGGCTCTCGAACTTGTCCTCGGATCGATAGAGCGGCGCGTTGCAGCGGCGGCAAACGAATGTGCCGGCATCGTGCAGGTCGGTGTACTCGCCGGTAAAGGCACGCTCCGTCCCTTTATGCAAGATCACTGCGGCTTCCTTGGAAGTGAGCTGGTTATACTCGCGATTGTCGGACGGTTCCGAACCGGTCGCATCGTCCATGGGAGTCTCCTCAGGGGCTGTCTTGGTACGGGATTCGGCGACGCTGGTCGGTACTGCGTCAGGTGGCGCGGACAGGCTGCAGCCAACCGCCACAACCAGAATCAGGCCGATGGTCGACTTCAGCAACGATTTTGAATCGAGCGGCATTTTCGAGTCACCTCCTTTGATCTTCGAGATACAGTTTGCCTCAAAATTGAGTCCAGAGCAACGCCGCGCGCAGCCTGAAAGATTGGAATGGAATCGTTTCTTCATCACGAATGATGGTACGATTCAGGTTGGCGACAATTTTCATTCAAGAGTCCGTAGAGTGAAGTAGCGACCCAAACGATGAGCCTATCTTTTTATCGCCTGACGGTTTTCGTGTCTTTGCTGCTCGGAATCTGTCCATGGGGCCTCGGCGGCGGTCCGGCGGATGGCAATCCACGCACAGTCTACTTTACCGTCGGCGATGCCCAGGACTTGCTCGAGTTCCCGCCGATGGATTCGCGGGCTTCGATCGCTACGCTGATGGAGACTCTGCAGGTTCAGTGGCAAATTGAACGTATCTGGTGGCGCGGCGGGCAGGATGAAATCTGGGGCGAAGAATTCGTCATCCGTCCCGAAAACCGACTGTTCGCCAAGATCTGGGACTGGTGGCGTGACCTGCAGTATCGCAAAGTCGGCACCAATCGCATCGCAGTCGACGAGGCTCACAAGCGGGGCATGAAGATATACCTCACCTACGGGCTGTTCGACAGCGGCTCCCAGGCGGACGCCGGCTATTCCGGGTTTCCGTACGCGGTGGAAGACAAGCTTCGTGTCGAACATCCCGAGTGGGCGCCGGTCAATCGGTGGGGTACCTGGCGGCAGGGCGGTCCGATTGAATTCGCTTATCCCGAAGCACGTCGGAAAATGGCCGACTATTTGACGAAGTATGTCGTTGACGGCGATTACGACGGGATCTCATTTTTGACGTATGCCGAGAACTTCTCCATGCGCTACGAAGACGAGTTCGGCTACAACGCTCCGATCGTGGCGGAATTCCAGGAAAAGTACGGCGTCGACATCCGCAAAGAGGCTTTTGACAAGGAAGCGTGGCGGCGGATTCGCGGAAGGCATCTGACCGAGTTTCTGCGATTGCTGAAGAAACAACTTGCGGCTCACGGCAAGCAAGTTGCAGTCTGTGTACATGGCCAACAGCCGGAAAAGCCAATTTTGTGGAACATTGACGGCGGCGTGCCGACAGCCGGGAACTTCCGCTGGTCGATCGAGGAATGGCTGAAAGGAGACGTGGTCGATGAAATCTGCATCTACACGCCCGCCGCAGAGGATGTGATCGAGCGGCTGATGCACCAGGTTCGCGACAGGAAGTCGTCCGTGCGATTGTCGGTGCATCGCAGCCGCGGCGACCTTCCGGCGAAGTTGCCAAGGGTCATGTTTCTGGGGCGCGAAATCGAGAGCGGCTACGCAAGCGACCATTGGATCGACTACCCGGACGAAAAGCTCGACCCGGAGCCGGTCACCGGTCTGTATGGAGACGACGTGTACGCGCGCCGACGGGTGGTCACGCTGGCGCTTAAAGGAAAACAGCCGCTGACCGCGGCGCAATTGACCATGGCGTTGAAAGATCCTGATCTCTACGTCCGCCGCACGGCGCTGCGCACGATCGCCAGGCATAAAGTGCAAGGGTTGACCAACCATCTGATTGCCGCGTTGGAGGATCCGGGGATTACCGTCAAGTGCCTCGCGGCGGTGGCGCTGGGGGACGTTGGGGACCCTGCGGGGATTGAGGCTCTCTTGTCAGCGGCTTTCCGGAACGAAGGCATGTTTCAGCTCCAGGATCGCGCCGTGGCCGACGCGTTGAAGAAGTTCGTGGCGGTCGATGCAAACCGTGCCGTGGTGACGGAGACCCTCGTGCGGCAACTGTCGAGCGACAATCTTCTCTCGCGCGAATTGACACTGTACTATTTCACGTTGATCGGCGCGCCGGCGAGCCCCGACGTCGAGCGGTTATTGAGTCATATCGTTTTATACGACGAAAGTGATGCGGCTCGCGAATGGGGCGTGGTCAACTTGCGCAGCAGTTTCGGAGCAACCAGGGCTGTGACGCAAACCATCCGCACCGTAATGCATGAAGACAAGTCACATGCCGTGCAGGTGCGGGCCGCCTCGTCCTTCGCGACCATGACCTCCCGCTTGCCGGCCGATGACCCGGCGCGCGCCGCCGCGCTGGAGGAACTGGTTCTGTTTTTCCGGCAGTACGGCGACGGTTCTCAGCGCACGGACCGCGACTGGGGCTGGCGGCTGCTGGGGAATGGCCTGCTGGAGTTCGGTCCCGCGGGCGAGTCTGTGCTGAATCGGTTGATGGCCGACGCGAAAGATCGAACTCTCTCCGACCGAGCTTGGCGCGTGCTCTATTTGAAGCAGGGGGACAAGTTCTTCCCGGTCACGGAAGCCGAAGATGTCGCCGCTCACCAGCGGCATCCGTGGGCACGTTGATGCCGCATCTTGCACGGAGGTTACCCGCTTTCGGCCGCACTGCTGGCGCTAGCTATCCATGATCGTCGTAAACGACCGCAGCCGGCCGCTGCTGAAAACTCCTGTTCTGAATCGGGTTTCCCGCCGCGAGCGGCGGATCTGTCCGGTCGCGATAACCGAGGCTAGAAGAGGAATGGCGTCCGATCGGACGACCTTTCTGCAAACCGTGTAGAAAGCGGCGACCTGCGCGCCCCAGCGACGGCTCGAACGTCTGAATACCCTGCCGCAACCCGTTCAGTCACTTGAAAAATCGGCAGGCCCGGATCATGGGACGAGTTGTTTCGCCGATTTACGGGGCGAGTCGTTTGAGCTCGACTTTGCGGAATTCGATGGGGTGACTTTCCGATTGGAGCGAGATCGTACCACGGTCGAGTTGTTTGGGTTGACTTTCCAGTAACTTCTTAGCGGATGGGTCGTTTTCATCGAGTTGGGGCTGGTTGTATTCGAGGACCACTTTGCCGTTGATGATATGCCGAATCAGATCATTGCCTCGAACCTCCAACTCGACCTCTACCCATTGATCCCCGTGGTAGGTGTCGGACTTCGAGTTCGTGCAATGTCGGGTGATGAGTTTTCCATCCATCACGACATGGGTGCCTGGCGTGCAGAGGTTGGCGGTCGGTCGGTCCCCTTGCCCGGTGCCGCCGAGGAATTGGGCTTCGATCGAAGCGGGAAAATCCTGGTTCAGGTCCATCGATTCGGGGGTTTGGCCATGCAGCATAGCGCCGCTATTGCGCACGGCCCAACCTGGTCCCCCGGCGCACTGGTTGCCGACGAATCGATATTCGACGCGGAGGATGTAATGGGAGAAAGTCTCTTTGTAGAAGAGGTGTCCGAACTTGCCATCGAAGTTGGAGTACTGATCGTAGGCCACCTTGAGCAATCCATTTTCGACGCGGAACGTGTTACCCCAATTCTCGCCGGCTGGGTGTCCTTTGAGTTTAGGCGTCCAGCCGTCGAGGTTTTTTCCATTGAAAAGCTGAATCCACTCCCCGGCGCCATCCTTCTTGCTGGTCTGCTCCGCAACCGCGTCGTCCGCGGCCCGCGCCACGCGGGTCGGATCGAGTATCTTGAGTGGGACGGCTAACGCGGCGATAGTCAGGGCGACGAGAAAGCGGGTGGAATAAGTCATCGTGTTGTCCATGTTGGGATGGGCAAGTCGTTGCCGGTCGAGACGGGCCGATCGAACGCGATTCACCGGGGTTCACCATTGTAGCGGAGTTTCGAGTGGATTTGCGAGAGGCGCTGCTTCACGCCAGGATTTCTATAGGAGCAGCGGTCAGTAGCGACGGAAAACGGGTGTGGGACAGTTCGAAAGACAGGCCCGCGCGAGCCTGGGATTGGTCGGCAAACGATGGTGGTCGAACCACGCACGAATTGAGCAGGTGGGCACCTATCCACCAGCTTTTCACCCGATGGATCTCGACTGGCCAGCTGCACAACCCTTGGTTCGCTGGCAAGACCTCACTTCTTCAGAAAGATGTCGCTGTGCACAATGAATCGCAACAGATCCGCGGCTCGATAATCGCTGGCCCGCAATTCCGCGATTGCGCTTTCCAGCAACTCCAGTTCATGGAAGCTCAGCTCGCGTCCGACGGCGTAGGTGGCAAGGTGCTTGAGAAAACTGAATGCGATTCGGTCCTGCCGCTTGCCAATCAGGTAGTCGCGTAATTCGTTCCAACCATTCACGACGGTTCCGTCCGGCAACGTTGACGGTATCGGGGGCACTCCCGGATTGCGAAGCAGGCCTCCCGCGTCAAAGTCTTCGAACGGCAATCCCCAGGGATCGATCCCGGAATGGCACTTCGCGCAGCCGGGTTGATTGCGGTGCAACTCGAGTTTTTCGCGCAAGCTGAGCATCCCACCGGGATCATCACGCAATTGAGGAACGTTGGGAGGTGGATCGGCGGGCGGCTCGGCGATGATCTTGCGGGCAAACCATGCGCCCCGTTTGATCGGGTTCGAATGTCGGCCGTCGGACAATCCGGCCAGGACGCCGGCCTGCGCAAGGATCCCGCCGAGTCCCGGCCCTTGGTGTGTGAGCGGCACGAAATCGAAGCCGCTCTCACAGTGGTCGCCCAGATTGTAGTAGCCGGCTACCACCTCGTTGGCCAGCGTGAAGTCGGCGTCAATCAGTTGCCGCAGCGGCCGGTTGTGCCGCAACAAATAGCTTACGAACTTCACAGGTTCTTCAAGGAGCTGCGTTTTCACGTCCCGGGTCAACTTCGGAAACTTCTGGATGTCCACCGCCAGGACATTCAGCTTGTCCAGGCTCAGCCATTGCGTTACGAACTCGCGCATGCCCTGTTCAAATCTCGCGTCGCGCATCATCCGATCGATTTGTGTGTCGAGTTGCCCGGATAACGTTCCGCTACCAGCCTGTTTCAAGAGCTCGTCGTCGGGCATACTGTTCCAGAGGAAGTACGACAGCTTGGATGCCAGTTCGAACGGGCTGAGTTCTTCGGGCTGCGGAGTCACGCTATCTTCGATCAGGAACAGGAATTGAGGCGAGGTCAGGACGACCAGCAGCGCGTCCTTGATGCTGCGCTGAAAGTCGCCCTGCTCTGCCAGCGATTGCGATTGAACGGCGAGTAGCCGGTCCAACTCGTGGGCGGTGACCGGCCGGCGGAAGGCGCGCGTGGCGAACGACTCCAGGATCTCTCTGGCGTAGGTCGTGGGTTCGGCGGCGTGGGGCGATTCAAGAAAGATGCGCCGGTGTGATTCCGGTGGCCACTCCCGGAAGTACGGCCCTTCAAACTCGACCGAGCGGATCATCAGCCGCGGCATGTCGCGCCCGTCGGTATACTCGCTGCGGATTCCAATTTCGTGGATTCCGGCGAGGTAGTTCACGTTGTCCGGCTCGACGTCGGGACCGGGAAAATCGCGGATCGAGCCTTGAAAGACATATTCCCGCAAGTCCGACCCGTTGACGCGCTGGGGCGTGCCAATTCGCGTCATCGTGCTGCCACAATCGCGACGCAGGCCGAGATAGGCGCCCAGCGAAGGAACGCGACGTTCGAATGCCTCGAATCGGCGGGCCAGGGAACTGGCTGGATCGAGCCGCTGGAAAACGAAACGACGAATTCTCGCCTGCTCTCCCTGCAGAAACTGCAGCGGCTGTTCGCCTTTTCCAAGCCGCACCAGAAGAAACGCCGCGGCAAGAAGTGGATCGGCGGAAGGGGTTCCACCTTCCGCAAGCGGCTTCGCCGCGGGCTGACCAGCAAAGACCCGCCCCCCCAGGCGAAACGCCAGCAAACCCGGCGCATTCCCCGGGGCAAAATGCATGTCCACCTGATAAATTCCGTCGGCCGGAATTTCGAACGTGGTATTGGAAAAACCGGCCGGATCGTCGCGGGCCACGACGATCGCATCGGGACTGCTAGTGGTCGAGGCCCCCGGCTCCAACAGCAGGCCATCATCGTATCGCGCGGCCCGCACTCGCACTTGAAAATCTCCTTCGCCGGGAAGTTGCCTCAGCGAGATCTTGAAATTTGCCATCGGGCCATACGTGTTCGACTGGCCAAAAATCTCCGGGCTGGGGATCGCCGGACGCAACGCCAAACCGTTCGGCAAGACACGGAATGCCTCGCCCTTGGGGTAACCTGGCGTACCGCGCATGCAGGCAAAGACCACATGATAGATGCTGTCGTACTTCCTCCAACCGCGTACGGTGTCGTTGCCCGCATAACCTTCAATGAAATCGTAGGCGGTCCGCATGCGAACGGACTCGAAATCAAATGGCTTGGCGGGACGAGGTTCCGTCACGACAAAGTCAGCATTATTCAGCAGATCGCTGTTGGCACCGAGCACCAATGCTTCAGGGCAGGGCGTCGGATTGATCGCCGTGCCAAGCTCCATGCGAAAACACTGAATGTGAGGTCGCGACGCGGGATCGACGAGACTGCGATCGATCGCCTGCTCCACAATCTGAAAATACGATTCCGCCTGGAGCGGCGACAAGATCATCGATTGCGAGTTATTGGTGAATCCGTCGCGCGAAAGGGCGTCGGGGGGCAGCGAATCGGTGAGGTCCTCGTCCAGTGCGAGGAGGTCACGCAGGGTGTTGCGATATTGAGCGACGGTCAGCCGCCGCGCCGCACCGTTGCGGCTTCGATCCTTTCTGCGGGCATGATCGAGCGTATTCTCGATCCAATGTACTGCCTGTTCCCGTTCGCTTGGGTCCGGCTGCGCTTCGTCCGCGGGAGGCATGGAACCTTCCTCGAGCTGCCGCAACACGCCTTTCCAGACGCGCAACTGCGGCTCGTCGGGATCGGGGCCCAATCGGTCGATGCGCACGCCGGACTTCGTGACCGATTCGTCGTGGCAGCGCGCGCAGTATTTATTGAGGAAAGGCGAAATCGCAAGTCGAAACTGGTCGGCCCGGGCAGCGGCCAGGTCTTCGGCCACTTTCGTATCCGCATCCCGATTGGCCTCCCGGTCGGTGTCCTTAGCGGCGTCTTGCGCTTGAATGCAACCGCCCGGTACGCAGGCAACGAAGGATGCGATCCAAGCGACGAACGTTGCCGCGTGCCGGCACCGCGGAGCGGCGGCGTGCAATTGCAAAAGTCCGCGTTGCGATGGAGAATGGCCAAAGGCCGTGCGATCGTTCATTGCCAGGTAGCGGTGGGGCCCAGGAGGTTACGTTTTCTGCGGCCAAAAGGCAGGAGTCCGCAGTATAACCGCGCGGGTTGCGTTTGTTAACGCGCGACCGACACCAGGTCGCTTGTCAACGACCGGCGCGAAGGGCGTTGGGCTGCGCGTTAGCCGCCTCCGGTGGGGCCGAAGCACCCAGGCCCAGGTCTCCCCAGTCGTACTGCTCGTCCGCGGGTTGCGTCGCCGATGCCTGTACGACAGGCGATTTCCCGTTCGTCCTCAACCGGTTCGACGGTTGTCCAGAGTTGTGCCGCGCCTGCGGGCCTTCCTGGGCGCCGTGGTCCGGAGCCCGTTGGCCTTCGTCTGGCCCGGGAAGGTCCTGGCGAGGTCGGCCGGCCGGCGATGGCACGCCCGACTGCGGACGTTGAATGTTCTCCATGCCCTCGGCATGCGATTCGACGCCCACGCCGCTTCCCATTTCCTCGCCCGGCCCGCGACTGACGACGCTTGGACGAGTATAGCCATAATTCAAGTAGTAGCTGGCGTCACGCTGCCGAGCCTGACCCACGGCATCCCAGTATGCCTTCGCCGGCCAAGGTCCCTCCGCCAGTTGGATGCCGTTATGATCGAGCAGCGTCCCTTTGCGATAATGAACGTTGGCCAACGACTTGTTGTAATTCACCAGAGACTGGTAGTAGGCGACCTGGGCCTGTGCCCGGCGGCGCTGAGCATCGAGAACCAGATCGGCCGTCGCGGCGCCAAACTCCTCTTTCGCTTCGTTCGCCTTGAATTCATCTTCCGCCGCGATCAGGTAGCCAAGGTTCGACTGGGCAAGGTTGTAATCGGCGTCCAGATTGCGAATCGCTGTCGCCATCAGATGGGATTGATTCAATTCCATCTCTTCCAATTGGGCCTTGGCTCGAGCCAACTGCAGTTGGGCGTTGCGGATGCCAGCCAATTCCCGCCTGGCGCCCAGTCGAGGCGGCAAGAAGGTCAGTCCAAAGCTGGCCTCCTGATAGTCGCCTTCAAACAATTCGTCGAAGGCCGTCGACCCAGGCGTAGGAAAATTAAGGCCGTTCCGGCTGGCATTCATTAACTCATCACCGCGGCCCAGCCAGCGATACAACCAGGTGGCGTTGATCTGTGGCAACAATTGATTGCGCGCCGATACCAACTCCAATTCACGCTGCTTGATGCGCCACTTCTGTTGCCGCAATTCGGCGCTCTTGAACAAAGCCTCCGCATGAATATCGTGCCATTGAAAATCGACGCGAGCGACCGTCGGAGCATCCTTGGGTCGAATCAACCGGCCGTCCGTGGATGCCAACCCCATCAACCACCGCAAGCGGTTCTCGGTGCTGTAAAGATCGCGCAGCGCCGATTCGGCCGAAGCACGGAACTGAAAAAACTGGCCGCGGGCCTGAGCCTCTGCTTGCGCCTCGCCCCCCTGGGCACCGGCGAGGTTCTTCTCGTGAATGATATTCCACGTCCCTCGAGTCGTATCCCGGCCGATCCGGGCCGCCTCCAGATTGCGGAAAGAAAAGTGCAGATCCCAATAGGCCGTTTCAACGTCCAACAACAGGTTGCGAACGGCCGCTTCAAAATCGGCGATGCTGATATCGGTGTTGATACGGGCCAACATAATGGGAAGCCGATTAATCTGGACGCCGCTGCCGCGACCCAATGGAACGATTCCTTCGATCTCCAGTGAGGAAATCCAGTCTCCCGGAATCGGACGCGTGGCCAACGACTGGTTGTTCCAGTTGAAATCGGTTCTGCTGCGAAACGTCGTGACGTTACCAAACGCGGACTTCTTGCTGATCGCCGCGGTGAAGTCGCTGTCGTTCTGCTGGAAGAACGAGGGCTGGAAGGCCGCGAATGCACCGGCGAAGTTTTGTGGACGATCGGTTTTGTTGTAGGTGCCGCTCACAAACGGCTGCGCGTCAAAGTCGGACAGCGCATCCTCGACCCCGGTGGGATTCGTGGACCGATCGATCCCGCCGCTCGGCGCCTGGACGTTGCCCGAAGCGCCGACCAAACGCGTCTGCCCCGAGGTCTGTGATTCGGTAATCGAAGGATCAAATATTGTCGACAACGTCGTGACGCGCCCGATCAAGGCGTCGGAGAACCCGAAGTTCCCCTGAATTGAACCGGCGTTGCGAATCACTTTACTGTTCTGCAACGCGATACCAACGCACTCTTCCAGGGTCAGATCCCACATCTCCTGCACGTCAGGATTGCTGACGACAAACGGGTGCATTGCCTGTTCAACCTCCGCGAGCCGCGGCTGGTCGTAGTCGGGGTGCTCCACCTGTGTCGCACTATCAAGGTAATGCGAGAGATCTCCGTCATCATGGAAGTAGAACGGCTGCATCGGGTGGCATCCGGAAAAGACGGAAGCCATCACCAGCAACACCACCACGTACGGCTTGGTTTTCTGGATCATCGATCGTCCCTTACCTGGCTCATTTCGAACGCAGGTGCGTTCATCAAAGGGGAACCAACTGGTTTCCAGCCTGCGGCTGGCCCGTTACGTGTCCATCAAGGCCCCCCTTGACGACTGCGCAGTGAAACGCGCGAAAGGCGCACGTTCTACCGAGAACAATCGGTTGCCTAGGTATCGACCGCAGGCAACGTTAACTTTGACAAATCGGAATAATCTTGAGAATTTTCCCAGCAGGTACAATCAGCCAAGTCTTCCCAGATTTCCCCAATTACCTTGATTGGCTCGCCAATTGGCCGCGCTTCGCAATTGTTAGACAGCTTGCGGGTGGGAGACGGGTTTTGGAGTTCGGTTTTCGGGTCGAAGCTGATTTGCGGGGCCCCGCTGTGCGCAAGTAACAGTCCTCCCTTCTCCACCGGTATGTCCGGGGGAGAAGGGCCGAGGGGGCCCGGAAAAACGTGGCGCAATGCTACCGGTCTTTTCGCGACAACGGGACGCCCTGGGCACTCGGCTATTTACGCGCAAGGCTATTTTCATCACGGTTCGTTCAAACTGACGGCATTGTCCGACTTTTTATCAGCCCCAACTGGAAGACCCCACCACGGCTGGAAGCCCCCGGCACGGCTCAATCGGGGACAAAGGCCATCCGCCACACCTGGTTCTGTGCTACAAATTCGACGGTGCCGCGAATTCGAGTGCCCGTGAGCGCGGCATGCCAATAGTCGGGGAGATCGACCAGCAAGCGAAACTCCCCCTGGTCGATTCGAGTTACGGCGCCGCGCTGGCCTGTCAGCGGCCCCTGGTAGTCAAGGTAGACGGCACGATGGTCGTCGAGTCGACGACAGGGACCGCGAAATTCCATGCCCGGATCCGCAAGTTCCGGTACGCTCCAGGTTCGCAGCGGCGATCCAGGTTGGGATTCAAACATCCAATCGAAATGGAACGAGCCATCATCCAGATCGTGCCGCAAAATGGCGAACCGCAGCATGTTGGATTTCGCCCGATCGAGTGAGCTCACAAATCCTCCCCGCTTCGCCGCTCCGCCGAAACCTGGTACAGGTTTCAAGGACGCAGGACGGTGAGTTCGGTGCTTTTGGAAATGCCGACGGGGTTTTGTCGGCTGCGCGCTTGTACTTCGATCGTGAAATTTCCGGAATCGCTGGCGGAACAGGTGACGGTGATGCGTCGAGTCGCGGAGCGTCGATCGGAAGCGGGGCCCAGCGTATCGATGGTGGGAAACACCAGCGTTTGAGGGTCCGTAACCGGCGGATAACGATCCTCATTGCGGAATCCAATGACCGACTCCGGTTTGATTCCGGCGGGGAAGCGAATCGCCAGTACCAGATCCCGATCTTCCACGTCGCGCCGATTTGTGATTTCGATGACCAGGTTCGAGGTCTCACCGAACTGGATCGGATTTCCGTTGAGTCCCAGCGTCAACGCGAGGCCGTCCGCGGTTGCCGCTGCGCCGTTTCGCTGCGGATCGTCGCCGCCGGTGTCGCGCGGGTTGTCGCGCCCGGGATCCGGATCGTCGTCTGCAGCAGCGCCACCAGCCGCAGCGCCACTCTCGGCGTCGACGATCTCCAGTTCCGCGCGATCCTCAACGCTCAGATTCGGATTCGCCGTCACTCTCACTCGACAGCTTGATACCTGACTCGGGTTCAGGCACAAACAATCGATGTTGTAAACCTTGCGTTGGCCGGGATAAACAGTTCGCAAGTCCCAGGTAAGGGGAAACACTCCCGGTT
>VGZA01000032.1 GCA_016872775.1 Planctomycetota bacterium
GTTCCCCGTTCCCCGTTCCCCGTTCCCCGTTCCCTGTTCCCTGTTCCCTGTTCCCCGTTACGCGTTCCATGTAACCTGTAACCCGTAACCCAACCGGAGGACATCGTATGAATACGCCGGAAGACTATCGTCCGCAGATGCGAGAAGTCACACGGCGCACCGCGCTACAAGCGGGGGCCCTCGGCATCGGACTCGGCCCGATGGTCCTCCGTCAGGCGTTGGCGGCAGATGGGGCGACGCCGCGCGCCAAGTCCGTAATCTTCATCTTTTTGACGGGCGGCTTAGCGCACCACGACAGTCTTGACCCGAAACCGGACGCGCCGGCGGAAGTACGCGGCGAGTTTAACCCGATCTCCACCACCGTGCCCGGCATCCAGATCTGCGAACATTTGCCGCTCTTGGCGCAACGGGCCGACCGCTACGCTCTGGTACGGTCGATGCGGACCAACAGCGACGGCCACGAACAGGCCTGCCACATGCTGTTGACAGGGCGACTCGACCTGCCTCCCGGCTTCACGCTCGACAAGGTTCCTAACGCCAACGAGTGGCCGTCGATTCCGGCCACGGTCACATACGCATTACGCGAACGGCGGACCGCGTTGCCGCCGGCCGTGGTGTTGCCGCAGCCGAGCGTCAACGAGGAAGGCAAGGTTCGGCCGGGGCAGTATGCCGGCCGGCTCGGAAACAACTGGGACGCCTGGCATCTTCATGTCGCCGCCCCGTGCGCACTGGGCAATGGCGCCTGCCCGGACTGCTTTCGGTTCGAGGGTACGCCGTTCGAACATGGCTCACCCCGTATCTTTGACACGCCACGCCTGGTCCTGCCTGAAGGCGGTGAGATTCGACTGAACGGCCGCGTCGGCCTGCTGGCGGGCATCCAGCACGAGCAGCAGGAACTCGAACGGGTCACCGACCGCTTCGCGAACATGCGACGTCAGGCGTTGTCGGTATTGACCGACGCGCGCATCCGCAGCGCTTTCGACGTCGAGAACGCCGATGAACGGACGCTCGACCGTTACGGCAAGAACAAGTTCGGGCTTGCGGTTCTCATGGCCAAGCGGCTTAGCGAGGGCGGCGTCAATCTGGTCCAGGTGAATCTTGGTAAGAACTCCACCTGGGACACCCATCGCCGCAATTTCCCCAACCTGAAAGACAACCTGCTGCCACCGCTCGATCGGTCGGTCTCCGCGCTACTGGACGATCTGGCGGAAAGCGGTCGGCTCGACGAGACACTTGTGATCGTCACCGGTGAATTCGGCAGGACACCAAAGATCAACAAGGATGCGGGACGTGACCATTGGGGTCGCGTCAACTCGCTGTTATTGGCGGGCGGAGGCGTGGCCGGAGGTCGCGTGATCGGTGCCTCGGACAGCATCGGTGCCGATCCGGCCGTCGACATGCAGACACCCGAAAACCTGGCCGCCACGATGTTCCAGGCGCTCGGCATTCCTCGCGACGCGACCTGGCACGACCTCGACGGGCGGCCCCACAAAATCTACCACGCCCCGCCAATCGAAGGCCTGTTGTCGTAAACCGAACGGGCGCAGCATATCGTGAGGGTACTCCCGAGCGCGTGCCTTCCGGATTGCGTGTGCCACCACCGGTCGTGTGTGCCACGGGTGAGGGTACTCCCGACCCCTTCAATCGTCCATCTTCGAAACAGCATGATCGCGATCCGGCCTTGGTTGCGTCACGCTGCTGGCCGGTGGCGTTGCATGAAGTGCGACCCGCCCACGGCTGCCCGGCGACTGGCGGAAGCGGCGGAACGCATTCGCAGGCGAGCGAATCGAAGAACAACTACTAGACAAAACGGATAGTACCGGCGATAATCTGGATATGGCGAAACGAACCAAAAGCAAAAGGCTGACTGATCAGTTGCGGCAGGCAATCGACGATTCCGGCATGACGCGGTATCGCATCGCCCAGGAAACCGGCATCAGCGAAGCGACATTGAGCAAGTTCTACCTGGGCCAGCGGGGGCTTTCGATGGAAGCCTTGAACGCCTTAGGCGAGTGTTTGCAATTGACAATTCACCTGGGCCGAAAGCCCGAACAGAAAGGCAAATAAGCATGGCCAAATGGTATCACTTCAGTTTGACCGTGTGGCTGCGATTGAAAGTTTCCGGCGATGCGTCGCAACTGCTGGAAGAGCTGCAAGAACATTTGGCGCATGACTACAGCGTTTCTGAACTAAAACTGATCGAAGCGGAGTTCACCGAACTCGCCGACGGCGCGCCGGGCGAACTCGAGTTTTCGTTTCAACTGGATATGAGCTTCAATGAATCGCAGGTTGAGTTTGGCGACCCAACAGAAGAAGCCATCGACGAACTCGACAACGAATTGACCAACTATGTAGCGAGCAAGTTCCCGCTGACGCACCTGGAAACTCTTGGCGACGCACTAACAACGTTTTTTCTCGGCGAGAGTGATGACGACACGCCGGAAAGTGCACTCTGAACCAAAGACAGGTAGAACTATGGCCAGCATCGCCAAACATAAGAACGGCACGCGGCGGATTCTTTTTGTTGCCCTGGACGGCAAGCGGCCCACGATCCGGCTGGGCAAGAAGTCGCTGGAATTCGCGCGGGAAGTAAAGAACAAGGTCGAAAAGTTATTGGAAGCGAAGATACTCAAGCGGGCTATGCCGACTGAGTTGGCCGAATGGGTTGCCGACTTGGAACCTTGGTTGGCCAAGAAACTGGCCCGCGTGGGATTGATTCCCGACCACGAAGCCACGTCGGAATCGACGCTGGGAGAGTTTTTGACGACCTATATCGATGGGCGCACCGACTTGAAACCGCTGACAATTCGTCACCTGAACGACGCCAAGCGGAACCTGATCGGATTCTTCGGACAGCAAATGCCGTTGTCAGAGATCACACCCGGAGGGGTCGACGAATTCCGTCGCGAATTGTCACGTCGGCTCGGCGAAAACACCGTGCGCCGATAATGTGGACGGGCCAAACAGTTATTCCGCGCTGCCGTCCGCAAGCGATTGATCCGCGAGAACCCGTTGCGGACATGAAGGGCTGCGGAGTTCAGGCGAATCGTGCGCGCGACCACTTTGTGAGTCGCGACGATACCGCGAAGCTACTGGATGCCTGCCCAGACTCACAATGGCGACTCATCGTTGTTCTTTCGCGGTTTAGCGGATTGCGATGCCCATCGGAACATTTGGCGCTGAAGTGGTGCGATGTGAACTGGGGACGGGATCGCATCCGCATTTCGAGCCCCAAGACCGAACACCATGCAGGAGGGGACTCTCGGACGATCCCGATTTTCCCCGAACTTCGTCCGTACCTGGAAAACGCTTGGGATTCCGCCGAGCCGGGAACTGAATTCGTGATCACTCATTATCGCCATGCGAATGCCAACTTGCGTACTCAGTTTCAACGCATTATTCGGTGCGCCGGGTTTGAACCCTGGCCGAAACACTTTCAGAATTTGCGGGCCAGCAGGGCGACGGAATTGGCGGCGGAGCACCCTGCCTATGTGTAGCTGCGGCTTGGCTGGGACATTCCACGATAGTCGCCCAGAAACACTACTGGCAGGTCACCGAAGAGGACTTTCAGAAAGCGGCGCAAAAAGCGGCGCAGTCGGGACGCGCATCAAGCCGTGAGATGTCGCAACCGACGACCACCACCGACGAAAAAAGCCCGGTTCTGCCGGGCTTTTCGACTGCTTGCGATTTGGTGCAAGTTAGTTCAGTGCCCCCTCTTGGACTCGAACCAAGAACCCTCTGATTAAGAGTCAGATGCTCTGACCAATTGAGCTAAGGAGGCTGATTTGGCGTAGAAAATATGGTAACGCGCTGCGAGGAATTGGCAACGGGGGATGTACCGCCTCATTCCGGCCGGTCTTGATCGACGGGCATGCCGAGCTGTTTCATTTTGCGGTACAGGTTGCCGCGATGCAGGCCCATCCGTTCGGCGGCCAGCGACATGTGGTTCCCGGCCGCTCGGATCTGCCGCTGGATGTACTCGACCTGGAAGTCATGGGTTGCCTCCGCCATCGGCAACTGCCACCGCGCATCCTGGTCGGGGCCACGTTCGGGAGCGACGGTGAACGACACGTCGGCGGCCTGGACCGAATCGCCGGGCGAGAGGAACGCAATCCGCTCCATCAGGTTCCGCAGTTCGCGGACGTTCCCTGGCCAGCGGTGCTCGCGCAACAAACGCCGGGCATCCGCGGCAATGCCCGGCGGGCGCCGCCGCGCTTTCCCGGAAAATTCCGCCAGAAAGTGCTCGGCCAGCAGCAGGACATCGTCGCCTCGCTCCCGCAGCGGCGGCAGTTCGATTGCCACCACATGCAAGCGGTAATAGAGGTCCTCTCGGAATCGACGCTCGCGAACCAGCTCGTGCAGCCGCTGATTGGTCGCGGCGATTACACGGGTATCGACATGGATTGGCTGTTGTCCGCCCAGTCGCGTAACGGTCTTGTCTTCCAGCACGCGCAGGAGTTTGGCCTGGCCGCTGGGACTGAGGTCGCCGATCTCATCGAGAAACAGTGTGCCCCCCGCCGCCTGCTCGAACTTTCCGACCCGCATCTCGCGCGCATCGGTGAACGCCCCCTTTTCGTGCCCGAATAACTCGCTTTCGAGCAGCGTCTCGGGCAACGCCGCGCAATTGATCGCCACAAACGGATGGCTGTGCCGCTCGCTGAGCGCGTGCACCAGCTGCGCCACCACCTCTTTCCCGGTCCCGTTCTCGCCCAGGACCAGAACCGCAAGATCGGTGGGGCCAACCCGTTCGATCGTCGCACGGACACGCTGCATCTCGGGACACTCGCCGATCTGCCGCACGCCTCGATTCGCCTGGTCGGCCCAGGTATTGCGCGACTGAAGCAACTGACCATGCTGCCGTGAGTTTTCGATGGCGGTCGACGCATGCCGAGCGAGCTCTTCGAGGCACTCCACATCTTCGGCGGTGAACTCGCCGCCACGCTTGTTGATCATTTCGAAGGCACCCAGGACTTCCCCGGCGCGGGCACGCAGCGGCCCGCAGAGCAGGTTGCGGGTATGGAACCGGAGCCGCTTGTCGACGCTACGGTCAATCCCGGCGGAAGAAGCAGCGTCCACGACTCGCGTGGTGCCGGAACGCACCACCTCCCCCACAATTCCCTGGTGGTCGGGGATCCGCAGCTCGCCGCCCTGGACGCCAAGTGCGGGGCGCGCAATCAGAGTACGCAGCGGCCGGTCCCAAAGGAAAATGCTCGCCCGTTCCGCCTGCATCAGCCGCGTCGATGCCTCCGCCATCTGCACCAGCAACTCGTTCAGATCGAGCGTCGCGCTCCAGGTCGCCGCGATCCGAAGAATCGACTCCTGCCGCGCGATCCTCTTGCGGAGCCAGTCGAGTTCGCCGCGCTGCCGATAGAACCGGCCCAGCCAACGCGCGAGCTCTTCCAATACTCCCGCGCTCAGCGATGCCCCGAACTGCGTTACCGCGGTTTGCGTTACCGAGGTCGGCGGTACCGACATCTGGGCCGCCATCACCAGCAACGTCGCCGACGTCGCATTGGGATCGGCTTCCCCTGCCACCGAGGCCCACCAGCCGTCCCGTTCGCACGGCACGCCCCGATCGAGCGCATCCGCCAGCAGTTCCCAGGGCAGCGCTCGCCCTGCCCCTACCGAAGCCAACGTCTCCCAGCTTCCCTCGCGCGCCCGCACCACCGCCACCTGCGACAGCGGTAGCGCGCCGCGAATCGATGCCGCGGCAAATTCCAGGAAATCACCAGGGACCTCACCGGAAACCTGCAGCCACCATTCGCCCAGCAGCCTCAACACGGTTTCGCAACCGGCAGAATTACCACCCGCAAGGCCAAACTTCGCTTGGGAAGAGCTGGAATTCATCGGCTCAATTTAGGGGATGGGACCCCGGCTGACAAACGGGTGGGCGGGCGATGCGGAATTTGTTAAAGTCACGAAACGCTGCCACGGCCAGCCAAGGTAAGGGACTCACGAGTTACGAAAGGTCGAGCATGGGGTTTTTCGAAGGGAAAAAGGGGCTGATCATCGGGGTCGCCAACGACCGTTCGATCGCTTGGGCGATCGCCAAAGTGATCATGGACCAGGGCGGCGTCGCCGGTTTCACGCACCTGCCCGACAAACCGGACGACGAGAAGCGAAAGAACCGGCGCCGTGTGTCCCAATGCACCGATCTCTATCCCGCGCAGGCGAAGTTCCTGGAACCGCTGGATGTGAACAACGACGAGAATATTGCCGCGATCATGCGTCGCACCGCCGACGAGTTCGGCAAGATCGATTTCCTGCTGCACTCCGTCGCCTTCGCGACGCTCGACGATCTCAAACGCGACACGATCGAGACCAGCCGCGACGGCTTCAAACTGGCGATGGAAATCAGCGCCTACAGTTTGATCGCCGTTGCCAACGCCGCGCGAACAATACTGAACCCCAACGCCGCAATCGCAACGATGACCTATTTTGGCGGCGAACGCTGCGTGCCTGGATACAACGTGATGGGAATCTGTAAGGCCGCGCTGGATGCCATCGTGCGGTACCTCGCGTACGACCTCGGCCCGCAAGGGATCCGTGTCAACGCGCTCAGCGCGGGCCCGTTGAAAACTCTGGCGGGCCAGGCGGCGGGCGTGGGTGAAATGCAAGGACTGTACGAGTACATGTCCCCGCTGGGACGCAATGTCACCCATGACGAAGTCGGCCGGATCGGAGCCTGGCTGCTGTCCGATCTTTCGGCCGGCATCACCGCCGAAATCCTGCACGTCGATGGCGGCTACAACGCCATGGGATCGCCCGGCCGCCTGCTCGATCGACTCAAGTCGGCCGGCTCGACCTGAAAGGCCAGCCAACCGGTCGCGATCGACGCGCACTTTGACGGCCGCTGCGCAGCTTCCAGCGATCGATGGACTGCGATCATGACAAGCGACAATCCACTCCGAAACGAAGTGCGTGAGATCGCGATCGCCGTCGTCGAATGGGATGGAAACTACCTCGTGGGAGTGCGGCCTGCCGGAGCGCCGCTGGAAGGCTTTTCCGAGTTTCCCGGCGGCAAGATCGAACGGGGCGAACCACCCGCCGCGGCGGCGGAACGCGAATGCCAGGAAGAGACCGGCCTGATCGTCGAAGTTGTCCGCTTGCTGCTGGTCCATGAACAGCAGTACCCGCACGCGCACCTGCGGCTGCACTTTTATTCCTGCCGACCCGCAACCATCCCTCCCGCACCCGTCGCGGAACCCTGGAGATGGGTTTCGACGTCCGAATTGTTGCAACGGACATTCCCGCCCGCCAACCAGCCGCTATTGGAGAACATCCGACGTGATTGGATCGATCACGGACGTTGATCTCGGTATAGATAGCTGGACCATTCATCGGGTGGCACTCAACTCGGTACCGCAGCTCTTAAGCAGACGGGCTCGGGACGGCCCTCACCCGTGGCACACACTGGTTGCGGAATTTAGGCAAAATGGGCGATGCGGTGGCCTTCCGAATTGATCTAGGTGTTTCCTGGACGGCCGGTTACAACCTTGAGTCGAGTTGGCCCGGATTCGGCTGGCCTGGGAGGGATCGGCGGAATTCAGGGCACGCGCGCGACAAGGAGGTCGCGGGTGACCGAGGCTGTGGGAGTCGGCCCGGGCAAATCAGTTGCATGGAGTGACCCAGAGCATGGATGCTCGAAGAATTGGGATGGCTATTGCCATCGTTCTGGCGATGCACGGTACGGCGGTCAACGGAGCGGGACATCGCACGCGGAATTTTCTGGTCAATGCGCCGACCGTCGAATTTGCAAAACTTGTTGCCGAAGCGGCCGAACGCTATCGGCGTGATCTGTCGCTGGAATGGCTGGGTCGCGAACTCCCGGATTGGCGCGATCCGTGTCCGATCGTCGTGCAGACCGGTCCGAACATGGGCGCCAGCGGCCAGACAACGTTTGACCTCGTGTCGGATGGCAGCCAGCCGCGGCACTGGAGCATGGTGGTGCGCGGAACTCCCGAGCGCATCCTCGACAGTGTATTGCCGCACGAAGTCACGCATACCATATTCGCGACACATTTCGGTCGCCAGTTGCCTCGCTGGGCCGACGAAGGGGCTTGCACCACCGTCGAGCATCTCGCGGAACGCTCCAAGCACGAACAACTGCTGGTGCAGTTCCTGACGACCGAACGCGGCATTCCTTTCAACGAGATGTTCCGGATGAAGGACTATCCGCGCGACATGTTGCCGCTTTATGCGCAAGGCTATTCGGTCGCTCGATTCCTGATCGCGCTGGGCGGCAAGCGGAAGTTCATCCAATATGTCGGCGAGGGAATGCGGTCGAACAATTGGACCGCGTCCACGGAAGAGTTCTATGGAATGCAGAGTCTTTCGGAATTGCAGTTGACCTGGGTGGAGTGGGTGCGGCGAGGCAGCAACGAACAGGAAGCGTTGCTGGTGCTTTCACCACGGCCACGCGCCGCGCTGCAGTCGCTGCTAGCCCAGAATGAACCGTCGCCGGATTCGGCGAGCGTTCCGCGAGGAACGACACGAAGCGCGGAGGCTGCACGGGAATCGTCATCGAATAGTGCCTCGCCAATGGTGCGGGTGGCCATGGCCGAAGGAAGCTGGTACGCTCGGCAACGCGATCGGGCGCGGGAGTATGAGATCGCACAAGATTCAAGAGCGTCGGCCGATCCCGACGCCCCGCCTGCAACCAAGACGGTGCGCAGTTCCATCGCCCGACCTCCGCAGCCGGAACGTCCCTCGCAGATTATTCTCGAATATGACCGGGTGAATCGAAGGGCCGCTGCCCCGTCAACCGGTTCCGATCCACCAGTTCGTCCCTCGGGCGTTCGGGTTTCTGGCTCCGCAGTCAGCGGGCCGATCGGGTACCGCTAATCTCCAACGTGTTTACGGTGATCACTCAGGAACGACAGCGACCGCTTCGATTTCAATCAGCCAGTCCGGTCCGACGAGCGCGGAAACGCCGACGAGCGTACTGACGGGCGGATGGTCGGCCGAAACATATCGACTGCGAACTTCGCGAATGATCGGAACATGTTCGGGCTGTAATCCGACAACATACAGGTTCGTCTTCACGACGTCGCGAAATGTCGCCCCCGCCGCGTCCAAAGCCAACTTGACGTTGCGAAATGCCTGATCGACCTGAGTTTTCAGGTCCCCCTTCCCGACAACTTCGCCGCGTTCGTTGATGCTGACCTGTCCGGAGATGTAAATCGTCTTGCCACGGGTCACACAGGCCAGATGGGTCCAGCCAAACGTCGGACAAAGCGTCGTTGGATTGTCGTATTCGATTTTCATGCGTTGCACTTAGCCTCCTTGGGCCCGAAGGGATTTTTCGCCGTGCCGCCGGGGGCTCACCTCAGCCGCCCGCGTCCGATCAGGCCCGGGGCGGCGCGTTATAGATTGTCGCGGGATCGGCGAGTCGTTGTTCGGTGGTTTCGAACCGGCCGTCGCGCAACGCGCGAAAGAAACAGCTGGCATAACCTTCGTGGCAGGCGGCACCGGTCTGCCGGACCTTGAGCAGGATGGCGTCGGCGTCGCAGTCGATGCGAATTTCGACAACCTGCTGAAAATGACCGCTTTCCTCGCCTTTGACCCACAGCCGCTGCCGGCTGCGGCTGTAGTAGACCGCTTTGCCGGTGCGTACCGTTTCGGCGAACGACTCGCGATTCATATACGCCAGCATCAGAACGCGGCCGGAATCGGCGTCCTGGGCAATGGCGGGAAGCAGGCCATC
Organism: Planctomycetota bacterium; assembly: GCA_016872775.1. Classification (GTDB taxonomy): domain Bacteria; phylum Planctomycetota; class Planctomycetia; order Pirellulales; family Pirellulaceae; genus VGZA01. The sequence continues at coordinate 9,707 of VGZA01000032.1, forward strand.
GGCCGAACCAAAGGCCGGTTCATCGATGGGACCAGGTTCAATCGTCGGCGAGTTCATCTTGGTGTCCAGGGGTCGAACTGCAAAAGGTAAAGAACGGCAGGCAAACGTTTGGCACAAGCCAAAGCATGAGCATAACCCGACTTCCAGTCGGCGGATAGCGATTCGGCGACGCGTGGCTTTTGGCGATCTGGATGTTCCCGAGCGAACTGTGAAAAACGGATTGGATATCGCAAGCTAAGCTTCCGATGTGTGAGAGAAGGTCTGGCGCTATCCAGCTTGAAAGGGCATCCCCGTGGAACAATCGATCAGCGTGGTACTTCCGGTACACAATGCCGAAGGGACGTTGGCTCGCAGTGTCGCGGACGTGCTTGAAGTCCTTCCCGACCTGACCAACCGATTCGAAGTGCTGATCGTCGACGATGGTTCGACCGATCTTACGGCCGAATCGGCAGACGAACTTGCGCGGCGTTTTCCCCAGTTGAAGGTCGTGAGGCACGCCACCCAGCAGGGAATTCCGGCGGTCGTAAAAACCGGACTCAAGCAGGCTCACGGCGACCTGGTGGTCGTCCAGGATCCGTCGAACCCGTTACGTCGCCGGGACTTGCTGCAGATACAGTCGTTCCGCTCGCCACCGCGAAAAGGCCAGGAATTGACGAAAACCGACCGGCCGAAGAACCGCCTGATGGTATTGGGAACCGGCTTCACGCAGTAGCCGCGGCGCCGCTTCAGCCGGGTTCGGCACCGTTTTTCGAGGATCCGGACCGCTCGCGTCGTCGCGCCGGGCCGGGATTACGGCTGGTTTCAGCCGCCGTTTTGGCTGCGGCGGGCGCGTTGGTCCGCGCAGCAGGCGCGGGCGATATCCGGCAGGCGACCAGCGTTTCAAAAATCCCCGACTGCACGACTTCTTTCGCCTGGTTCACTAACTGCCGGTGCCAGGTCACCTGACCGCGGCGTTTTCCTTTGGCCGCCAGCACCTTGATCGTGTTGACCACGTGCAGGGTGTCGCCGACGTGAATCGGGCGCTGAAACTCCCAGTGGGCGACGGACAGGAACGCCAGCGTGTTAACCGCGGGATACATGCTTGCCAGGCCGGCGACCCAACTGATGCCCAACAAACCGTGGGCGATCGGCCGCTTGAACGGGGTGTTTTTGGCGAACTCGCGATCAATATGCAACGGGTCCATGTCGCCGGTGTGACAGGCGAAATTGACGATGTCGGCTTCGGTCACCGTTCTACTGCGACTCACCCACGAGTCACCGACGTGCAGGTCATCAAAATACAGCGGTTCGTACATATTTGCGGCCCTGCGGGGGGGAAGATAATTGACAAGGTCGTTCGTCATAAGTCAATATGTGATAAAGACCACTGTGCGTGAAATCCCGCGAAAATCAAGCGGGATAGCGGCACGGTCCATGGACAAAGATCGAACCCGCATTCGCGGACCATTCGCTTTCGGCCTTGGATTGGCTCGACGGTTGCGAGCCCAACCGGCAGGTTTTACAAGGAGATCGTCATCGATGGCCCGTACTCGTGACTTCACGGAGATTCTCATCCGGCGTGGCATAATCAGCCCCGATCAGCTGCGCGAAGCGAAACAAGTCGCCCAGGAATCGAACGCCAAGCTGCACGAGACGATCGTGAAGTTGGGTTACGCCAGCTGGGACGAGGTGATGCGCGCGATGGCCGAGGCGTTCAGCCTGGAATATATCGACCTGCGTGAAGTCCAGATTCCGGAATCGGTGATCGAGTTGGTCCCCGAGTCGGTGGCCCGTGAAAACTCGATCCTGCCGATGTCCGAGGACGACGGCGCGCTGCGGGTCATCGTGAGCGACCCCAACGATCTGGATACGACGGAAAAGTTGCGGTTTATTCTCAACCGCAAGGTCGATATCGCGCTGGCGCCGCGCGAGTCGATCATGGAGGCAATCAACCGCTACTACGGGCAGATCGAAGGCGAATCGGCTGACTCGATGCTGCAAGAATTCACCGATACGGCGATCGACTTTACCCAGACGTCCGAAGACCACTCGACCAGCGCCGAAGTGGTCGATGAAAACAGCGCACCGATCGTCAAGCTCGTGCAATTGATGATTACCGAGGCGGTGGCGTTGCGGGCATCGGATATCCATGTGGAGCCGTTCGAGGACCGGGTACGGATTCGTTATCGCATCGATGGGGTGCTCGTGGAACGGGACAGCCCTCCCCGCCGACTGCTGGGTGCCATCATATCGCGCATAAAGATCCTGGCAAAAATGGACATCGCCGAGCGTCGCCGGCCGCAGGACGGCCGGATCAAAGTCACCGCCGGCGATAAGGAACTTGACCTGCGCGTGAGCATCATCCCGACCAATCACGGTCAGTCGTCGGTGATGCGGCTGCTGGACAAAGACAATATCAAAGTCGGCATCCGGCAATTAGGTCTCGGCGAACGCGACTTCACCAATTTCCAGAACCTGATCCGCCGGCCGAACGGGATCGTGCTGGTGACCGGCCCGACCGGCTCCGGCAAGACGACAACCCTGTATGCGGCATTGAACGCATTGAACCGACCGGACCGCAAGATTATTACGGCGGAGGACCCGGTCGAGTATTACTTGCCGGGGGTCAACCAGGTCGAGGTGAAGCATGGTATCGGGCTCGATTTCGCTCGAATTATCCGTTCGATGTTGCGGCAAGCACCCAACGTCATTCTTGTCGGCGAGATGCGGGATACTGAGACCGCATCGATGGGTATTCAGGCAAGTCTGACTGGACACTTAGTATTTAGTACACTACATACAAACGATTCGCCCAGCGCTGTAACACGCATGGTAGACATGGGTGTTCCAGGATATCTGGTCGCAAGCAGCGTAATCGCGATCCTTGCCCAGCGGTTGGTGCGGGTCATTTGTACGCGATGCAAGGTTCCGAATCCGTTGTCGGAAGCGGTCCTGAACGATGCGGGGATTCCGTTGGAGATTGCCAAGACGGCGAACTTCGTGCGCGGCAAGGGATGCAACTATTGCAACAAGAAAGGTTTTCGCGGGCGCCTTGGCATTTTTGAACTTCTGTTGATCACCAGCAAGTTGCGCGAGTTGATTTTCAAGAACGCGTCGGCCTACGAACTGCGCATGCTGGGGATCTCGCAAGGGATGCGGACGCTCTACATCGATGGGCTCGACAAAGTCGTACGCGGGATTACGACTTTGGAAGAGGTCTACCGCAGCGCGAAGCGCATGGAGGGGGACGAGTTCAAAGCCTGATTCCGTGTTTCCATGAATCCGGTTCCGCTCGGATTCTCGCCGCTCCTTTGGCGTTTCAGCCAGCCGCTCGAATAATCGTGCGGTTGGTTATTGGCGGACCAGACCAGAGCCTGCATCGGCCGATGACGGACAACGTGCGGGCTCGCTAGCGAGGCGATTGCGATGGCACAGATTCTGATCGACAAACTACTGCAAGCCTGCGTAAAGCAGGGCGCCAGCGATATTCACATCGTCGTGGGTCAGCCTCCGGTGTTCCGACTGCACGGTCGAATGCGGAAACTGGAAACCAAAGTACTGGAGGCGGACGATTCGGTGGCGCTGATGAAGAGCATCACGCCGAATCGTTGCCAGGAGGAGTTGCAGCAGAACGGCAGCACCGACTTCGGCTTTGCGTTTGGCGACCAGGCCCGTTTCCGCGTGTCGGTCTTCAAGCAGCGCAGCTTTATTTCGATGGTGTTGCGGCAGATTCCCAACAGCATGTTGACTCCCGAGCAGTTGGGGTTGCCGGAGGTCTGCACGAAACTGGCGTTGCGCCCCCGCGGCCTGTTTCTGGTGACGGGGCCGACCGGATCGGGCAAAAGCACAACGCTGGCCAGTCTGATCAATTTCATCAACGAAAATGTGGATCACCACATTATTACGATCGAGGATCCGATCGAGTTTTTCCACTATCACAAGAAATCGACGATCAACCAGCGGGAGATTGGCGTCGATGTGCCGAGCTTTTCCGAGGCGATTCGGCGCGCGTTGCGGCAGGATCCGGACGTGATTCTGGTCGGCGAAATGCGTGACCTGGCGACGATCGAGGCGGCGATTACGGCGGCCGAAACGGGGCATATCGTATTTGGCACGTTGCATACCAACAGTGCCCAGGGAACCGTAAACCGAATTATCGATGCTTTTCCCGGCAACCTTCAGGACCAGATTCGCACTCAGTTGGCCAGTTCCTTGATCAGCGTCGTCGCGCAGACACTGTTGCCGAAAATCGGCGGTGGTCGCGTGGCGGCGTATGAGATCCTGGTGGTGACGCCGGGGATCGCGAACCTGATTCGCGAGAACAAGACGTTTCGAATCACCTCGGCGATTCAGACCGGGGCCAAGTTCGGGATGAATTTAATGGACGATGCGCTGTTCAAATTATGGCGCGAGGAAAAGTGCACGGTCGAAGACTGCCTCGGCAAGGCCCATTCCCCCGACGATCTGGCGAAACGGATCGTGAATGCCAGGCGGGGCATCGCCGATGAGGTGCCCGCGGGAGAATTCGACCACAGCGGCGCGCAATCGGGCGGCGGGCATTGAAACGGGACGCGTTGGAAATGGAGTTGGACGCGCGTCGCAACAAACCCAACCAAACTTGACAGTCTCCAGCATTTTCAGCGGCAGGTTTTATGGCTCTTCGCAGATTCGGACAGGTACTGGTCGACCTCGGCTACATCAGCGATGACCAACTCGAATTGCTGTTGGAGGAGCAGTCGGCTCATCCCGGCGAGAAGCTCGGCAAGATCGCCGAGGAAATGGGCCTGATCACGGACGAGCAGATCGCCACGGCCCTGGCCGAACAGATGGGGATGCAGGTCATCAACCTGGGCGACACGAATATCAACCGGCTGTTGCTCAAGGAGATCACCGAAGCGATGGCGCAGATGTATCGCGTCATCCCGATCAAGCTGGAGGACGACGTGCTGACGGTCGCGACCAACGAGCCGCAGAACATCTCGATTCAGGACGAGCTCCGCACATTTCTCGGCAAGGAAATCCGCGTGGTGGTCGCGGCCGAATCCGAGGTGAAAAAAGCGCTTGACCGCTATTACGCCTCGGAGACGGAAAGCGTCGAGACGATCATCCGCGACCTGGAAAACGACGTCGAGTTGAAAAAAGCGGCGGAGGCCATTGCGACGGACGGTCCGATCGACCTGACCAGCGTCGAAGCGCTGGCCGACAGCGCTCCGGTGCGAAAACTGCTGAACATGGTGTTGCTGCTGGCGATCAAGGACCATGCCAGCGATGTTCACTTCGAGCCTTTCGAGGACGAGTTCCGCATTCGGATCAAGTCGGACGGCGTGTTGTACGAAATGGTTCCACCGCCTCGCCATCTCGCCTTCGCGATCACCACTCGTATCAAGGTGATGGCGAACCTGGACATCGCCGAACGCCGACTGCCGCAGGATGGCCGGATCGAACTGACGGTCGGCGGCCACCCGGTCGATCTTCGCGTCTCGGTGCTGCCGACGCTGTTTGGCGAGAGCGTCGTCATGCGGGTGCTGGACCGCTCGGTGGTGTCGCTCAATCTGAACAAGGTCGGCATGGACCCGCCGACGCTCAAGGCGTTCCGCGAGGTGATCGGCCGGCCCAACGGAATTATCCTCGTCACGGGTCCGACCGGATCCGGCAAGACCACGACGCTCTATTCGGCGTTGAGCGAACTCAACTGCCTGGAAGACAAGCTGATTACGACCGAGGATCCGGTCGAATACGACATTGACGGCATCGTTCAGATTCCGATCGATTCCGATATCGGCGTGACGTTCGCGGCCTGCCTGCGCGCCATCCTTCGCCAGGACCCCGATGTGATTCTGGTAGGCGAGATCCGCGATCTGGAGACGGCGCAGATCGCGGTGCAGGCATCATTGACCGGCCATACGGTATTCAGCACGCTGCACACCAACGACGCGCCGAGCACGGTGACGCGGTTGAAAGACATGGGAGTGCCCACGTTTCTGATCACGGCCACACTGGAGGCGATCTTGGCGCAACGGCTGGTGCGTCGCATCTGCAGCCAGTGCCGCGAGATCTCGATGCCCTCCGAGGAGATGCTGGCGGAACTGGGCCTGTTCCCGCACGATGTAACGGAGCAGAAATTCTATCGCGGACGCGGCTGCGACGTTTGCAACAACACCGGATACAAGGGCCGCGTGGGATTATTCGAGCTGATGGTGATGAACGAGGAATTGAACGAAATGATCATGCGGAATGCCTCCATCGACGAACTGCGCCAGGCGGCGCAGCGTTATGGGATGGTCGGGTTGCGGCAGACCGGGATGGCGTTCGCCGCCGACGGCGTCACCACGCTGGAGGAAGTTGTGCGGGAAACGATCCAGGAAGCCTGAACGGCGGTGCGCTGGCGAAGCAAGTATCGGAACCAAGAACAATTCAATGACGACGGCGGTAATCTGAAGGGGAACGACGATGCCGATGTATCAATTCGAGGCGATGGACGCGACGGGTCAGGAAATTCGCGACCAGATCGAGGCGGCCACGGAGGAAGAGGCGCAGACCACCATACGCCAGATGGGCTTTTTCATCACGCGGATTTCGGCGGTCAAGGCCGCGTCGGCGGTCGGCAGCAAGGGCGGCAAGCGCAAGCGGCCGTTCGGAATCGGCGGCGCCAGCGGCAAAGCGATGTGCACCTTCACACGGCAGCTGTCGATCCTTCAGGACGCCGGCCTGCCGGTGCTGCGAAGCCTGAAAATCCTGGAAGGCCAGTCGAAGCCCGGGCGGTTGAAAAACGCGTTGATGGATGTCTGCGATGAAATCGAGTCGGGAGCGACGCTTTCGGAAGCGATGGCCAAGTCGCCGCGGGTCTTCAGCCGACTGTACATCAACATGATCAAGGCCGGCGAAGCGGGCGGCGCGCTGGAAGTGATTCTGCGGCGTCTGGCCGAGTTCATGGAACGATCCCAATCGCTGAAACGCAAGATCCGCGGCGCGATGATCTATCCGATCGTCGTGATCCTGGTGGCGATCGGCATCTTGACCTTCATCATGATGAAAATCGTGCCGGTGTTCGAAAAACTGTTCCGCGATTTCGAATTGAAACTGCCGCCGCCGACGCTGATTCTGATCGCCATCTCGAACTACTTGTTCCAGTACTGGTGGGCATTTTTCCTGTTCCCGATCAGCGTGATCCTGTTCATCATGCTGGTTCGTAAATTCAAACATGGGCGAATGGGCTGGGATCTCTACATTCTCAAGATCCCGGTCATCGGCAACCTGATCGAGAAGAACATTCTGGCGCGTACCACGCGTACCCTGGGGACGCTGGTTTCCAGCGGCGTGCCGATTCTGGAGGGACTGACGATCACGCGCGAAACCTCGGGCAACGCGATGTTCGAGTTGATTTTCCAGAAGGTGACCGACGCGATCCGCGAGGGTGAAACGATCGCCAAACCGATGCGCCAGTATTCGCGGCCGCCGTTCCATCCCGTGGCCGCCTTTTTCTGGTTCGCCACTCCGGCCGTACCGCTGTCCACCGTGATGTTTCTGCCCGGACCCGACATGCTGACCTGGGGCCTGTACCTGGCCGGCGCGGGCGGCGCGCTGGGTGCCCTGTTCTATCTCACTCGCTTTAACACACGCGTCGTCGACGACCTGGTGGTGAACATGGTCGACGTGGGCGAGGAGACCGGTGAGTTGGACACGATGCTCTACAAAGTCGCCGACTACTACGACGAGGAAGTTTCGACATTGACCGACGGCTTGGTAAAGCTGCTGGAGCCGATGATGATCATTTTCCTCGGCGGTGCGGTCGGTTTTATCGTGATTTCGTTGTTCCTGCCGCTTGTGGAACTCATCCAGAAATTGTCGGGGTGACCGGGTTGGCCGGGGCGACCCGGTGCTGTTCGCCGGAGGCTGCGCGTGCCGCCGCCGGAACCGCCCGACCTGCAAGCGCGGAGCTGAAGAGTTGCGCTGAAGGGTTGCGCTGAAAGCCGAGCTGAAATACTGAATTGTCAAAAAGGAGTTTCGCTCATGAAAACCAGACTCGCGGCACGGCAAGGTTTTACCTTGGTCGAATTGCTGATTGTGATCGTGATCATTGTGATCATTGTGGCGTTCACCGTCCCGGCGGTCATGAGCGGAATCAACAAAGCGAAAGTCTCGCAGATCGTCACGGAACTGACCCAGTTGCAAAGCGCGATCGAGCAGTACAAGACCGAGAATGGCGGCGTCTACCCACCCGATTTCACCGGGTACCCGGAGACCACCGTGTTCGAAAACGAACTGCGGGCCCATGTCGGCAAGTGTTTTCCGCGCTGCTCGCAGGACCTCACCGCCTGGCGCGATCTGCACCTGGGCACCGCGAAACTATTCAAGCCCTCCACGCTCGACCCGGCCGAGGCCCTGGTCTTCTGGTTGTCGTTGGTCCGGAACAATCCCCAGCAGCCGTTGCCCTGGTTCGACGGGACGGCGCGGGACAACTCTACGGGAACAACCAAGAGCTACTTTACATTCATCGAGACCCGCTTGAAGGATCTAGATGGGGACGGCTGGCCGGAATACTACCCGCCCAATTCGCCGTTCGCGCCCTACGTCTACTTCAGCAACCGCTCGTATCGGGTCCAGGGGTTGAGCTTGGATTACGGTTACCCCCGCAAGTCGCTCAATGCCACCTACCCGCAGCCCAATTACCTCGGTTCCTTCGGCCGGGCGCGCCCGTACGCGACCAAGGTCGATCCGATGAACCAGGCCAACGTGCTGCAATGGGCACAACCGGAAAAGTTCCAGATTATCTCGGCGGGACTCGACCAGTACTTCGGCGACGAGACGATCAACCCCAACGTCGCGACGCTGGTCCTGCCAAAATTGTTTCCGTTCGGCGAGAACTACACGCCGGTGGTGGAAGAGGACAATATCACGAATTTCTCGAACGGCCGCACGGTCGGCGGCAATCGACCTTGACAGCCATTCGACACCCCTTGGGCGCACCACGTAGTGGCGACCGAGACGGAACTTTGGAGTACGCGGAATGCATGGCGCAATGAAAAAACGCGAGCGACCTGGCTTCTCGTTGCTGGAGTTGCTGGTGGTGATCGCCATGATCGCGCTGATCGCGAGCGCGATCCTATTCGCGATGTTCGGCGCGCTCGAGGAAGCCAAAGGGGCTCGAACCCGCGCCGAAATCACGCGCCTGCACGAGATCATCATGGAACGGTACGCCGCTTACGAGTCGCGTTCGCTGCAGATTCCGGCGATGGCCGCGCTGTCGCGGCTGCCCGATCCCCGCGAAGTGGCACGCGTACGCGTGCTGGCGATGCGCGACCTGATGCGGTTGGAACTGCCCGACCGGATTACCGATGTCGCGGATGTCGGGCCGAATTCGGCGGGTCCAACCGAATTGCGCATGTACTATCCCAACATCTACGCCGCAAACGGCACCCAGTTCGTGAACGTCAGGCTCGCCCCTCCGTCGCTGCACTTGAGTTACCGTAAGCGGGCGACGGCCGCGACGGTCAGTTGGTCGGAGGCGCATCAAGGCGCCGAATGCCTGTACTTGATTGTCTCGTCGATCCACGAAGAGGGCGGCGACCCGATCGATTTTTTTGCATCTTCGGAAATCGGGGACGTCGACCTGGACGGCATGCCGGAATTCCTCGATGGCTGGGGAAGGCCGATCGGCTTTTTTCGCTGGGCGCCTGGTTTCGAATCGCCGATGCAGTTGGCCAACCCGGAGACCAACCCGGATCCGTTTGATCCGCTGAAAACGGATGTGCGTTGGAATCCCCCACCGCCACAGGTGCCACAGCCAGTGAAAGCGGGACTTTTGCCCGGCACCTATCGGCTGGTTCCGCTGATTTATTCCGCGGGGAGAGACGGCCTGGTCGACATGGTCGACCAGGGGTCGGCGTTCCATTACAAGCAGACGCCGCTGTTGACGGCGCTGCAAACTGCCACGACCCCCCCCTACTGCACACTTGGCGCGAAAGTTTATCCCAACGATCCCTATTACTTCGACACCGGTTCCGGCTACCTGATGGGCCAGGAACTGGATGTGAATGGCGATGGCATCCTGGGCTACCTGGACAACATTACGAATCATTTGATTGAGGTGAAGTAATGGAGACCGGGAGTCGACAAACCGGGAGCCGACGGTCGGCGAATGGCAACCGCGCGGCGAGCGCGTTCACCGTCATTGAGATGCTGGTGGTGTTGGGTATTATCGCGCTCTTGATAGCCGCGGCGATTCCACTGATCAAGCCGGCGTTCAAGGACCGCAAACTGCGCGAAGCATCCCGGCAGTTAAATGCCTTGTTCGCGGCGGCGAAGGCGCGGGCCGCCGAGCATGGCCGGCACGTGGCGATCTGGTTCGAGCGGGATCCGAACATCCCGAATCGCTGCCTGGATATCTACATGGCCGACGTCCCGGCGCCGTACGCGGGAGACGTTTCCGGCGCGCGGGCGCTGGTGCGATTCAATCCGACGCTGGCGAACAACCTCCGCAAACCGAACGAAAATTTTCTGCTGAAGTGGCAGTTGGACTTTGCGTACAACGCGACGCAACACGCGGCCAACACCATGCTGGTCGATACCTACAGTCTGATCAAGGTTGGCGAGAGCTTTTTGATTCGGTTCGAGAATCAGGGGGCGTTTTACGCCTGCACGCGGATCGAATCCGGAATGGCCAACAATCCCTCGGACGACGTTTTCGCAATCTCGATTCCGCCGGAACCGGGCCCCTACCCGCTCCCCTACCCGAACTATCCGGCGATGGTTCCGCTCCTGGAACCGTTCCCGAAAGGGCAGCCTCCCGAGGGCGGCTGGCACAAAGGTCAAGACGGAGAATGGGGCGTAGCGAATGTCGACGATGACGGCGACAACGTGATCGGTAATATCCGCGAGGCGGGAATGGGCAACGGGGACGACGTAGCGATCGGCTTGAGTTACCAGATCTATCGCCGCCCGATGAAGTCGGCGCGGTCCTCGCTGCAGATGCCGAATGGGACCGCGATCGACTTGGGATTTTCGGGAATCTCCGCGACGGGAAAACAGTTTGACGCCTATCCGGCGCTGGGCAGCGCTTCGTTGACGCCGACCACGCAGCCCGTGGTCGTTACGGTGACGCCGACCGGCAGCGTCGACCGGGTCTATCTGGGAACGGACAGACCGTTCTTAAGTGTCGAGGGGACGGTGCACCTGCTGGTGGGACACAACGATCTGACGACCGGTGTCAACTTGCCGGATTCGGGCGACCCGATTCCTCCGCCGGCACTTCCTCCGCTGCTGCAATCACTGGCGACGACCAACATCGGCGATACCACCTGTTATTGGGTTTCGTTCGGTAATCGCACGGGAGGAGTGGCAACGGAGAACAACGCGGACTTCAATCTGCCGATTCCGATCGTCAACCTCGGCGACCTTTTGGCCAATTCGCGGCAATTGGTTCGTTCGTCCCAGTCCAAGGGAGGTGGGTGATGATCGCGGAGAATTTGGTCGGCATTCGTTCCGCGTATCGCGCGGGGCTCAGCCTGATGGAGGTATTGATTTCGATCGCGGTCATCGCGATCGGATTGTTGGGAGTCGCGGTGCTGCTGCCGGTGGCGGGCAAGGCGGCGCGGGACGGAATCACGTACGACAACGCGACCCGTGTCGGCCAGAACATGCTTCGCGAGTTCCAACTGCGTGGTTTCGCGCAGCCGGACGCCTGGTACTCGGCCGACAACACGGTACCGCCGATCGTGGTGCAACAGATCAACAATACCAACACGATGACCTGCGACCTGGTATTCGGGGTGAATCCGTCGTACGAGGCGTTTGTCGACGACCGTCAACCGGGTCCGATGGGCCCGACCTCGTTGAATCAGCGGATCCCGTTGGAAACGGGCGACACGTTGACCCAGCCCGACCCAGGCTACCAGGGCATTGACGTCGGCGCGTCTTCGGTGCGATTGGCCCGGCACAAAAAGGCGTTCTGCATCGATCCACTGTTTTACGCTCGCCAGATTGCAAATAACAACATCACCATCCCCACCTTGTCGTCGAACCGCTACACATTTTTCCCGGCGATTGCGGTGAGCCAGGCGGACGAACCGCGGATGAAGCGGGTTACTTTGCGCAACAGTGCAGGTGGCGGACCGATGCTGTTATCGCAGGCCGACAAGATCTTCCGCTACTCGGACGATCTGTCGTTGGAAACCGATCGTGATCCGTTGATTCTCCCCAAGCAGATTTTCGCCAGGGAGCCGAACACCGGTCGCGATGTGGTGCGCGAATCGGAAGGTCGGCTGTCATGGTTCGCCACGATCGCGCCGCGGACCACGATGCTGGCCGACCAACAGGACCTGTACACGCTGTCGATCGTGGTCTGCCGGGCGCGCACGTTTTTTGGCATTGAGGAACAGATGGCGTTCGTCTCCGGGGCTACCGGCGCGGGGGTCGGCGGCGGCGAGGTAGAGCTGACGAGCAGTTTGCCGATGTCGTTGCGTCAAGGCGACTGGTTGATGCTGGCGCGGTACCACGATTTCGGGTCGGGATTCGAACCGCTGTTCAAATGGTATCGCGTTTCGGCGACGGACGGAGTAACCAATGTAGTGAAGGCCGATGTGACATTGCAGGGACCAGACTGGAATTTCGATCCGGTTCTCATTACCTACGCTTTTCTTGTCAATGATGTCGTGGCGGTATACGAGCGGACGATCCGGCTCGATACATCGTCCTTGTGGGGATATTGAAGGTTCGCGGACTGTCGGCGGGTGCGCATTCGCGCTGCGCCGGGACATCCTCTAGCGAACGGGAGTAACGGAAATGGCTCGACGACGAAAACCAAATCGCGGCGTGGTGTTGCTGGTCGTGATCAGCCTGCTGGTGCTGTTTGTACTGATCGCCGTGACGTTCGCGCTGGTGGCCGGCCAATATCGTTCAACAGCGCGGACGATGGCCAAGGTCGATGCGCATCAAGGCCCACCCGAGACGGAAGTCGAAAAAGCGCTTTACGTGCTGCTGCGAGACACCAAGTTCCGATCCTCCCTGCAAGGCCATGCGCTGCTTTCGGATCTATATGGTCCGGGAGCGCGAGGTCGCGTGGCGCAGGCGACGGGCGCGAATCCGAATCCGGTCGTGATAGCGGTCCAGGGCCAGTTCGTCCGGATTTTCTTCGACGGCTGGGATACCAGCCGCAACTCGACCGGCGCTACCGCTTACAACAATCGCTTGTTCCGACGACTGGCCGGGTCTTATAACGGTCGCGTCCTGACGATGCTATCGGGAAGTGCGAAAGGGCTGAGCACGCGAATCGTCGCGTACAACCCGCCGCAGTTCAACAACATGGGTGTGCAGACGGCACAAGGGGAATTTCGCATCGAGGCGTTTGAATCCGATGTTGGGGGCATCGTGACGCCCGCTGCGGGCGATCTGTTCCTGGTGAATGGCGGTGCGTTCAACGGAAGCGGCGCTGGTTTCTCCGCCGCGACAGGCAACATCGATCAAATGACATTTGATCCGGGCCCTGACGGGGGCTGGGGCAACGCCGGTATCGACGACAACAACAACATGATCGTCGATGAGCTAGCCGAAGCCGGCTTTGCCGGATCCGATGACCTGGCGATTCCCGTGGTACTGGCGCCGAATTATTCGGCTCATCTGCAGCAGGCGATTCCGCCCCTGTTCGGAGGAGCCAACGAATCGTACGACTCGCCGGATTACAACAACATGTTCTTGGCTAGCGTACCCATTTCGAATCCTATTTTGATACCAAGTAATAGTACTCCAACATACCCAGTGAATCGAATTTACCCGTCGTTTCACCGTCCGGATCTGGTCAACTTCTGGTTCAGGCAGTTGCAGGGATCGGTGTTGAGCAGCATCGCGTCGCCGGCGGACCAGGCATTGGTATTCTGGTTTCCCTATGGGCTCAGCAACGACCGCAACGGGCCGGATGTTGATCTCCGACCGGTCGACAGCGACGGAGATGGTTTCCCGGAAACGCCGGGGGCGGCGATGGGCGTTTCGATTGGAATTCGTGACACGATCGTTCGCATCAAACGGATGATCATGCTGCGCCCGCTGAATGAACTGAATCCCGGTTTCGCTCAGAGCAACATCGCCTTCATGCGCGGCCGCACGTTGAACAACGGGAATCTGGAGTGGAATTTTACGCCCGACGTCGATACCGATGGTGACGGGGTGAAGGACAGTGTCTGGGTCGATCTGGGATTTCCGCCGACAACGGGCAAAGACGGCCGGCGCTTCAAGACCATGGTTGCCGTGAAGATCGAGGATCTGGACGGGCGACTGGACATCAATGCCCATTCCAGTTTCGTGCACAACTCCACGAATTGGACCACCCAGTATCCGATCGCCACGTCGGCCGGCCAGGGTGCCGGATTCAATCCCTTGCCGCGCGGATTAGGTTACGGCCCAGCGGAAGTGAATCTCTCGCGGCTGTTTCAAACCGAATTTGATGCCCTGCTCAATTCGCGCTACGGACTCGACCTGCGCCCTGGTGCCGTCGGCAACGATCCGCTCAGCCGATTCAAGGCATTTGAGCTGGTGGACAACTATTTCCTCTCGCTGCAATTGACCAGTTCCTATGCCAGTCCGCCGGACGTCTGGGGGCGGGGAGGAATCGCGCTGGACCATTATGGGCAACCGCAATTCCTGGGCGGCATGGGTACTGGGGAGACGGTGGACGATCCGTACGAGTTCAATCGCGCGGACCCGAGTCTGGCCATCGCGGGTGGGGATCAGCCGTACACCGTGGCCGACCTGGAACGGATCTTGCGCTACCATGACGCTGGCGCCGTGGACTTATCGAGTCGTCTGTTGAACGTCGCGCCGTTCACGCTGAACTACGGCGGCGGTGCCGCGCAGAACCGCCACCTGATCACTTCGGAAAGCTCGCACATTCCGGTAATCAATTCCCCCTATCCCGATCTGAAGATCAACAACAATTCGATGCGCCAGGGCCTGTTCTCCATAAGCCCGTTTTCGGGCCACTCCGACGTGCATTTTCTGGAGCTTTATGTCCGCCGTTTGTTGGCGGGCGGAGTCACGCAGGCGAACCTGCTGGGCGAACTTGCCAAATTGGTGCCGATGGAAGTGCTGCACGGTGAGATGTTTGACATCAATCGGCCGATCGGAAACGGCATCGACGACAACGGAAACGGGGTGATCGACGAACCACTCGAAGGCGGCCTGATCGAGGGAATCTGGAACGCGAGCTTTCCGCCCTATTCCGGGCGCGGCACCTCCAACCGGTTGAACGACGATCCGGTGATCGGCGATCCGACGATCAGCCGTCAGATCATGGCCCGGCACCTGTACTGCCTGGCGATGTTGATGAAAGAAGATGGCGTGGAAATCGACTTCAATGGCAACCCTGGCGACGACACGCCCCTGGAAACTGCATACGGCTTGGCGCAGTGGGCGGTGAACGTGGTCGACTTCCGCGATTCGGATGCGATCATGACGCCGTTCGAATTCGACATCAATCCTTTCCAGGACGGCTGGCAAGTGAATGGATTGATTGGGCAGGCGGATGGCAACTCCGCGCAGCCCGATGACAATCAACCGTTCCGTGGACTCGTGTGGGGCTGCGAGCGGCCCGAGTTAATGCTTTCAGAGACTCTGGCATTCCACGATCGGCGGACCGAGGACCTTTCCGGTCCGGGACACAATACGACAAACGCCGCGAACAACCCGGATCCACACTTTGATCAGCGACTGCGACCGCACGGATCGTTCTTCGTCGAGTTATACAATCCCTGGACCGCCGATACCAAGATGCCCGCCGAACTGTACTCCACCGTGAATGGCGAAACCGGCATCTTTTTGAATCGTCGGGTCAATGGCAACGGAACTCCAATCTGGCGATTAGTGGTCGTGAGTGGTAACAATCTCTCCGGGGATCTGGACAGTCCCGATCCGGCGATCGCGACTCCCATCGCGCCGGCGGACATCGAACGCACCGTTTATTTCGCCGACCCAGGTCTCCAGATCGGGTCGGGCACACAGTATTTCACCAGCAACAACATCCCGATCGCTCCACTCCTGCCCGGCCGCTACGCGGTGATCGGACCGCCAGGGGAAATTGTCGGCAATCCTAATTCGTATGTCACGACGATCGGCCGTTTGCTCGCGAACCAGAACATCGACGGTGCGGGACCGGCGAACACACGACGGATCATTCTGACGCCGAATACCAGCGCCAACGTCGATCAAGTATCGACATCGGACATGATTCCCGCGCCCGGCAACGTGCCGCCGGGTCTGAGCGTCAAACCGGAACCGATTCGACCGACGAACAATGCTCCGGGCGATCGGATGCCGGCCATCGCCGTCGTCGTCGATTCGCCCCTGGGTCTGAGCGTTTCCGAACCGACGAATGGCTATACGAATAACAACTTCAACATCAACGGCGCGAACGGGGAGGGTGCATACGATCCAGTCTACGACGAGCCATTCGACTGGAATCGGGAGAACAACGAACTCCGCATCAATCAGACGATCGGTTCGTTTCGAATCGTGCACCTGCAGCGACTCGCCGATCCTACCCTGAACTATGACGCCGTCGCCAATCCCTACCGTACGATCGATTCGATGTACGTGAATCTCACCGTATTCAACGGGGTGAGCCTCGGCGAAACGAATGGTGAAACACGATTCCATTCTTTGCAGCGAGGCGACAGCGAAAGCCAGAACCCGTACCCGTATGCGGTCGATAACAATCCCCTGGTACCGGTGGGTGGCGAACCGTCGTTTTCGCGGCAGTTGTATCGCAACGAACCGCCATCGTTCGCTGCCCCGGGACCGGTTCCGAGTACCGACGCGGGCGTGCAGAACCTTGTCTCCGACCACGTCTACAGGTTCGGACTGCGGAATTCGCTCGGTTACTTGAACAACAACTACTGGCCGTACATGACCCTGGCGGCGGCGCCCAACCTGAACTATCGTGGTGCTCCCGACGCGCGCCACAATTCCACGAACAATCGTCTTGCCTTCCCCTGGTTGACCTGGAACAACCGGCCATTCAATTCGCCCGCCGAGCTGATGCTGGTGCCGTGGACCCGTTCGTCGCGATTGCTGACGCGCATTCCGGATGCGACGGTTTTGGTAACAGAGGATCCGTATACGCAGCAATATCTATTTGCCGATCCGGGCAATCCCAAACCGTCCCACCTGCTGAATTTCTTCCATTCCACGGGTACCGGTGCTAACGCACCGGCCAAGCTGTTCCGCATTTTCGATTACGTCAACGTCCGTTCGCCCTATGTGGGAACTGAGAAATGGTATTTCCCGGGACTGGACCTCAACAACGACGGCGATTACTCGGACGCGGGCGAGTATCCCGGATTTGGCGGGGCGCCTTACGATCCGCTCGCCGCGACGTTCCGACCGCCCTATAACCGGCTGTCGCGGTTCCGCGACCCAGGCCGCATCAATTTCAATACGGCGGCGATCGACGGCGGGAACAGTCCCGTACTGGCCGCGATCCTGGGTGACTCGATCGATCCCGCGGGACTCAATCCTGGCAGCCTGACCGCTGCGATCAACAACATCCGTTTGTCGCGGCAGGGATTCGCCGACCCCGCGCCCGCCAATGAAGCATTGTACAACCCTGACTTCCCGACCATGTTCTCGAATCCACTGCGGCCGGAAGCCAGTGCCGATATGATGCCCGCGATCGGCAATGGTCCTTCGCACATGCGGCGCGATGGGCAGGGAACGCATCAGGGCCCGATCGACGCAACCCTGTTGCGTCGCGGCATAGCGGGATCGACGCCATTGTTCGACAACACTGCCACCGACCCGTATGCCGACACCCGTCGCAATCCGTATTTCCGTTTCCAGGCCCATACCAAGGTCAACAACCTGCTCTCGGGCCATTCCAACGTCTTCGCGGTCTGGATTACCGTCGGGTATTTCGAGTTGGAGCCGACCAACGTCAGCACGATTAATCCGGACGGATTCCGCTTGGGGCGCGAGGTCGGATCGGAAAACGGGGACGTGCGGCGTCACCGAGCGTTCTTCGTGATCGATCGGTCGATCCCGGTTGCCTTTGAACCGGGCGAGAACCACAATGTCGATCGTTGTGTGCTGCTGCGTCGCGTTGTGGAATAGCGACACGGTTGGGCACCGATTGAACAAGGATGTTATTCCGTGAAAACGCGGATCAAGAATGCCACGCTGATTCTGCCTACCGGCCGTATGCGCGCGGACTTGCTGATCGATGGCGAGAAAATCGCGTCGATTGATCCGGCCATTCAGTCCACCAGCGATCAGACCGTGGACGCGTCCGGGCTATTTCTGATTCCCGGCGTGGTGGACGACCAGGTTCATTTCCGCGAACCGGGCCTGACGCATAAGGAGGATCTGGCCTGCGCAAGCCGAGCCTGCGCCAAAGGGGGCGTCACGACTTTTCTAGAGATGCCGAATACCAAGCCCGCCACGATCACACGGGAACTGCTGGAACAAAAGTTAGCGATCGCCGCCAGCCGATCGATTGTGAATTACGGGTTCTATATGGGGGCCACGGCTTCCAGCAACGGTGCGTCGAATATCGCCGAATTGAGCGCCGCGCAACGCACGCCCGGGATCAAGATCTTCATCGGCTCGAGTACCGGCGATCTGCTCGTCGACGGCCAGGACGATCTGGAGCGGATTTTCGCGGAGACGTCGTTGCCGATTACCGCTCATTGCGAGGACGAAACGACGGTCCGGGAAAACGCTCGGCGCTACGCCGGCATCAGCGACGTCGCGGTGCATTCGAAAATCCGGGACCATGCCGCGGCGATTCGAGCCACGCGCAGGGCGCTGGACCTGGCCCATCGGCACCACCATCGCTTCCACGTGCTGCACGTTTCCACGGGCGCAGAGATTGCATTGTTCGCCGATCACCGCAACCTGATTACCGCCGAGGTCTGTCCACACCATCTGTTCTTCTCGGTGGACGATTACGCTCGACTGGGCACGCGCATCCAGATGAATCCGTCGATCAAGACCCGCGAGGACAACCAGCAACTGTGGCGCGGGTTGCTGGAGGGGAAGATCCAGGTGATCGCGACGGACCACGCGCCGCATACGCTGCTGGAAAAGGCGGCACCCTACCCGCAATCTCCGTCCGGCTTGCCGGCGGTGGAAAATTTGCTGGCGCTGATGCTGAATCAGGTGGCGCTCGGCCATTGCACGCTGGAACAGGTCGTAAGCTGGATGTGCGACGCTCCCGCACGGGTCTGGGACATGCTGGGTAAGGGACGGATCGAAGTCGGCTACGACGCCGACCTGGTACTGGTCGATCTGGAACGGACCGCCACGATTCGCGACGCCGAACAACTGACCAAGTGCGGCTGGAGTCCCTGGGATGGCGTGACGCTGCAGGGTTGGCCGGTGCGGACCTGGGTGATGGGCCGCGAGGTTTTCCGCGACGGAGTGGTCGACGGATCACAGCCGGGTCGCGAAGTGCAATTCGACCATGCGCTCGGCGGTTACTGGGGCACCCGCTGAGATACCAATTACAGCGTAACGCCTAGGCGTTGAGCCCGCTCGCGCATGCCGCGTTCGAAGTAGGGGTAGGGATAGCGAGCGCCCCGTTTGCGCGCCCATTGGAATGTGCTTTGGACCAGGTCGGCCGGCAGTTCCTTCGATTTCACCTTCAGCACCACCTGATGAATGAAATCGAACTCCAGTTGCCGTCGGGCACGCAGGCCGCTCTTGAGCGTCTGTTCAAGATCAGCGACCTTGCCGCCCGGTTGCGGCGTAGCCGATCCGGACGGCTCGTCTTCTGCGCGGATCATTGCCCGCCGGGACCAGGCACCCCACACGGCGACCATGCAAAGAAAATGGCGACGGCGCATCGGCAACACTCCTTCGGCAAAGCGAAATCGCATCGGGTCCGCGAACGCAGCCCGACGACGGGCAGGGGCTTGTACCAAAAAAGGCACCGTCCCCGCAAGCCAGAAATCACCAACGTTGCAGGGTCATCCCTGTCCGTTGCAGGGGCATCTTGCCCCTGGCCAGGTGGGGCTAGAAGCCCCAGCCACGAGCGACACCCCAGCCACGCCACAAGTCATTGTTCAAAAAGCAGTTCAGGACCACTGTTCCGCGTCGCCGATGATGGAATCAGGCCCGATTGCAGAGGTTTGACAAGCGAATTCCGCTTCAACTATACTTCGAACCAGATCGGATCTGACTTCAACAAGAGGTGCGGTAATGCTCGTGATCCCAGGCCAACCCGGTAAGGACCTTTGTGATTCCCATCTCGGCATGACGCGACGCGATCTATTGCGTGTGGGTGGCTCGGCGTTCCTGGGCGTGTCTCTCGGTCAGCTCCTGCAGTTGAAAGCGTCGGCTTCAAGCGAATCGAATGCGGGCGGTCCGGGTTGGAATCGGGCGAAGAGTGTCATTCTGGTCTATTTACAAGGAGGCCCAAGTCACTTGGACCTCTGGGATCCCAAAGACAATGTGCCCGATAACGTGCGGAGTCCGTACCAGAAGATCTCGACGGCGGTTCCTGGAGTGGAATTCACCGAGATCCTGCCGAAGCTTGCCAAGGTCATCGACAAGGCCACGTTGATACGTTCGATGAGTTACACGCCGGTCGGTTTGTTCAACCACACCGCCGCGATCTACCAGATTCATACCGGATACACGGCCGACAAGGTGAGTCCCTCGGGGCAGCTTGAACCGCCGTCGCCGAAGGACTTTCCGAATTTCGGTTCGAACATTATTCGGCTCAAGCCACCCGAAGTTCCGATGCTGCCGTTCGTGATGTTGCCTCGGCCGCTGCAAGAGAGCAACGTGGTGAACAAGTCCGGCACCGCTGGATTTTTGGGTCGTCAATTCGATCCGTACTATCTCTTTCCGCCCGGCGACGACATGGAGATGGACAAGATGTCCAAGATCCGCATCGACGACTTGCGGTTGCGTCCCGAAGTTCCGGAAACGAGGCTTGAACGTCGTGCGCGCTTGCGGGAACTGATCAGCAATGGCATGCCCGAAGTTGACGCCGCGGTGAAGAAATATGAATTGGGCAAGTACTATGAGACGGCGATTGACCTGGTGGTGTCCGGCCGCGCTCGTGATGCTTTCGATTTGACCAAGGAGTCCGAATCGATGCGGGAGCGGTACGGCCGCAACACGTTTGGCCAGAGCTGCCTGTTGGCTCGTCGGCTGATCGAGGCCGGAACACGTGTCGTTGAAGTCATCTGGCCGAAGATCGCCAACTCCGACAACCATTCCTGGGACGTGCACGTTGGACTCACCGACCGCATGAAAAAGCAGTCGGGTCCGATGCTGGATGCGGGACTGTCGGGTTTGATTTCGGACCTGGACGAACGAGGAATGCTTGAGGACACGCTGGTAGTGGCGATCGGCGAGTTTGGACGCAGTCCACAGCGTGGCGTCAGCACTTCCGGCAATTCCAACACCGACGACGGTCGCGACCATTGGCCCTATTGTTACACCGCGCTGGTTGCGGGCGCGGGAGCCCGACGCGGATTCGTCTATGGAAAGTCGGACCAGACCGGTTCGGCGCCGACCGAAAATCCGGTCCATCCGATTGAACTGCTGGCCAGCATCTATCACGCAGTCGGAATCGATCCGATGACCATTGTCTACAATCACCTCAACCAGCCGCGCGAGCTGGTCAAGGCAAGCCCGGTGACGGCGATCTTCAGCTGAGCCCAGAGTCCGATCACCATAAACACGCGTGGACGAGTCGGCCGAGAGCAGGGAATCATCACATATCTTCCCGCGCCTTTCGCGCCTTGCGAATCAACGATGCGAGCCGATTGAGCTCCTCGCTAGTTAACGCGGCGTCAGGATCGTGCAGATGCGCGGCGACCGCTTTTTCGATCGACCCATCAAAGAAAACGCGCAGCACGCGCTGTAGCGCCGAAGGTCCCGCCGACTCTCGGGCTCGACACGGCCGATAGACAAATCGAATCCCGTCCTGGCGGTGCGACAGATGACCTTTTTCCTCGAGAATCCTCAGAATCGTTCGGACCGCGGTGCGACTCGGCGCATCCGGCAGCGCCGCATGTACCTCGAGCGCCGTGGCCTCTCCCATCGCATAGATCACATCCATGATCTGGCGCTCACGGCGGCTCAGTCCAATCTCATCGCTGTTTGTCCTGCCCGTGTCTCTAACCAAGTTGTCATTCTCCGGCGACCAAGCTCTGGATGAGGCCGACAGCGATTGTCGGCTCGTCGAAGCCGATATTGAACGGGCCTTTCCCGAAGGGTTTTACAGCACGACCACTCAGCGGACGCAGGTGCGCCACCAGGGGGTCTGGACCGACGTGGAAAACCAGGAGATGGACTGTGGCATCGCGATCGACCCCCAGCGCGGGACGGCGACCTGTATTCCGATGCTGGAGGTGCGCAAGGGGCAGCCGATCGTCGTAGGTCACGCCGGCGTACGCGTGTTTCCCGAACAGCGGGTGACCGCTCATGACTCGTTCGAGTTCATGAACAGTCCCGTCTCCACGGAAAAGCCGAAAGGGGTCGCAATCCGTCAGATCGCCAACCAGTTGCGTCGGGCCCGTGAGGACGGCGGCAAGACGCTGCTGGTCGGCGGGCCGGCGATCGTCCACTCCGGCAGCGGGGAACATCTCTGCCGCCTGAGCACGGGCTCGGGACTACCCTCACCCGTGGCACACAACAAAACCCCAGAACCCATTCCCCCGTTACCCGAGCGCCACGGTTACCGTCTTGTTCTCCAGGTACGGGCGCAGGCCTTCTTCGCCCAATTCGCGGCCCATTCCCGACATTTTGAAACCGCCGAACGGCGCGGCGGCGTCGAAGACGTCGTAGCAGTTGATCCAAACGGTGCCAGCGCGGAGTCGTTTGGCGAGGTAATGGGCTTTGGAAACATCGCGGGTCCAGACGGCAGCGGCGAGCCCGAAGATTGTATTGTTCGCGCGCGCGACAAGTTCATCGAGGTCTTTGAATTTGAGCACCGACATGACCGGTCCGAAGATCTCGTCCTGAGCGATCGGCATTTCGTCGGAGACATTATCGAACAGGGTGGGCGCCACGAAGTAGCCCCGTTCGCCGACGCGGGTTCCGCCGGTAACACAGGTCGCGCCGGCCTGTTTACCGAGTTCGATATATTTCATGATCTTGTCGAATTGGGCTCGATCGACCTGTGGTCCCTGTTCGGTCTCCGGATTAAACGGGTCGCCGACGCGGCGGGTCTTGTTCATGCTTGCCAGCTTCTCGATGAATCGGGCATGCACCGATTCCTCCACGAAGACGCGACTACCCGCGCAGCAGCATTGGCCCTGGTTGAAGTAGAGTCCAAAGTGGGCGCCGGCGGCCGCGGCGTCCAGATCGGCGTCCGCAGTGATAATGTTCGGGCTCTTTCCGCCCAATTCGAAGGTCAATCGTTTCAATGTCGGTGCGGCATCCTTCATGATCGTCTGGGCAGTCAGGTATTCGCCCGTAAAGGCCACTTTGTCGACGCCGGGATGCTTGACGATCGCGGCTCCGGCGGTCGGCCCGAATCCGGGCACCACATTGATCACACCGTCGGGGATACCGGCTTTTTGGGCGAGCCGCGCGAGTCGCAGGCAGGTCAGCGGCGTCTGCTCGGCCGGTTTCATCACGACGGTGCATCCGGCCGCGAGCGCCGGCCCCCACTTCCAGGCGACCATCAGCATCGGGAAGTTCCAGGGGATGATCTGGCCGACGACCCCCACCGGTTCGCGCCGCGTGTAACAGAAGTAGTTCCCGCGAATCGGAATCGTCTGACCGTGGATCTTGTCCGCAAATCCAGCGTAATATCGCAGGCAATCGATCGTCAACGGAACGTCGGCATTGCGCGCGTCACGAATCGGTTTTCCATTGTCCAGAGTTTCGAGGGCCGCCAGTTCGTCCGCTTCGTGCTCGATCAGGTCGGCCAGCTTCATCATCAGGCGGCCCCGATCGCGCGCGTCCATGCGGCTCCACGGCCCGGATTCCAATGCTTTTCGCGCCGCGCGAACCGCCAACTCGACGTCCGCCTGATCGCCTTCAGCAACCTGAGCAATCGTTTCCTCGGTGGCCGGATGGATCGTTTCGAAGGTCTTGCCGCTTTGCGACGAAGTCCATTGCCCATCGATAAAACACTCGGTCTGTCGAATCGTGGGGCGGCGAACCGGTTGCATGACTGTCGTGGACATACCGTGCCTCGCTTTCAGAATATTTCCCGTGAATCGATAGCATACCTACCAGGCGGACGCCTGCGGAGCCGGTCGATATCCCTTGCCAATTCCGTGATCAGGTCTTCGAACGTTCGTGAAGTTCGCGGCCCGACATTACTTCCGAATTCAAGCGGTGCCGGCAACGGCGAGACAACCACGGACAGGGTCTGGGGCAAACCGGGCGTCTGCTGCCGCGAAGCGGGCGAGGGGGAACGCAGTGAAAAATCGTCGTGCGCGGCGGACACTTTCGGCGGTTTGCCGGCGATCGACCGGGGCTCGTGAGCCGCCACCCAAGTCAACGGCGTTCGTGAATCGTCGGCCGGTTCCCCTTCCCCGCCCGGTCGCACCAGATGATTCAAGGCGTTGATTATCACCAGCGCGTCCAGTGGCGCAATGTCGTCGCCACCCGCGGCATCGTAGTAGGGTGCACGCAGCGCAAGACTCTCCGGAATCCGACCACTGCCAAAACGATTGATGTAGTTGATCACCAGCAGGGCATCGAGCGGCGCGAGCAAACCGTTGCCGTCCACATCCAGCGGGTCAACGGGGTTGGTCCAGCGCAGCCGCTGGTTACCGAAATCGTGGCCGGCACTCGTCCCGTTTTCGGGTACATCGATACGATGCCGCTGCGCGGGCGCTACGCGATTGCGAACGAGCCCCAGCGAGTCATCCAGCAGGCTCATGATCAGGTCGTCATGACCATCACCGTCCAGATCGCCAATCGCCATCGACCCGCTACTGTTCGCGTTGACGGTATGCTCCGGTTCGAAGGTGCCGTCTCCGCGCCCACGCAGGATACTCACGATCTGGTCCACCGCGCTGGAAAGCAACAGGTCGGCAATCTGGTCTTCGTCGAGATCTCGGACCAGAATTTCCGCAACGGGGTGTTCGAGCGTCAGCGAAGCACCGGGCGAAAATGTCCCTGTTCCAGAATTGAGATAGACATCGATCGCATCGTTGCCGAACAGTTTCACCAGCAGGTCGGGTAGTCCGTCACGGTTGAGATCGGCCACCGTCACGCTCTCGGGATGGCCGTTCAGATCCATCCGCCGCTCCTGCTGGAAAATCCCTTGCCCATCGTTGCGCCACAGCGAAAGCGTGTCGGAATATTCGCTGTATGCGAGCAGGTCGTCACCCTGTCCCGGTAAAAAATCGGCCGACTCGACTCCCACCGGCAATTCGGGCGGTACCAGCACCGGCGTCGCGAAGGACCGGTCCCCTGCGCCATACAGCGCGGAGAGCAGCGAGCTACCATCGTTTCCGGTGTGGGACACGAGTAGATCGAGCCAGTTATCGCTGTTCAGATAGCCAGTCGCGAGCTGTTCGAAGCGCGGCGGTAGCGCAATCCGGTCGCCGAGCGTCAGCGATCCGGCTCCGTCATTCGCAAGAATCGCGATCGTCCCCTGCCCTCGCAGCGCCGCCGCGAGGTCGATATCGCCGTCGCGATCCCAATCTCCCATGACCAGATCGCTGGGCTGGGCCGGCAGGGTCACCTGGCCACCCAGCACAAAGTTCCCGGTGCCGTTGTTGAACAGCGTCACGATCGAATTTCCCAACGCACTGACAACCGCAATATCGAGATCGTGATCCGCATCCAAGTCGATCAGCGCCGAGGCGCGCGGCATCCGCACCGGACCTCGCCGTTGTTCCGTATCGAACTGTCCGCCGCCCGAATTAAGCAGGATCGACAGATCGTTGCTGAACTCGTTGGAAACCATCAGGTCGAGATCACCATCGTCATCCAGATCGCCCGCCGAAATGTAGCCCGGTCGAAATCCGACGCCGTAGCTGACACCATTGGAAAACAATCCGCCTCCAAGATTGAATTGCACGAGGAGTTCGTTTTGCAGCGCGTTCAGCGACACCAGGTCGGGATATTGGTCGCTGTTCAAGTCCGACACAATCAGACTTCCCCGGTCGGCATTGCGTAAGATCGCCAGATCCTGCCGCTCAAAACTGCCATCGGGTTGACCGACGAGCAGCAACGGTACCAGCTCCAGTGCGAGCGTGCTGGAACGCTGCATCAACAGCAGATCGGTGCCGGAGTCGCCATGGGCGTCGAGCAGCGTGGCCTGATCGACGGCGCCGTCGAGTTGCAACTGGGCGAGCGACTGGAAATGCCCGGCGCCCAGATTCCGCCAGGTATCAATCAGGGTCACGGGCACCCGGCGATCGGTGTCAACCCGATTCGCGATCGTGATCATGTCCACGTCGTGATCGGAATCAATATCCGCAGGCAGCAGAAAATCGACCTTGCCGCCAAGATCGATCCGGGTTGCCGACGATAATCGCCCCACTCCGGAGTTAGCGGCAATCGATAGACTCCCGCTGTCGGCGTCGAATCGCGCAACCGACTGGCGAAAATGCCCCCACCAGTCGCCCACGAACAAACAGCCTTCTCCACCTGGCATCAGCACCGGAATCGACTCCAATGCCCCGGGCTGGAAACCGATCTGCGTTCCAGGCCAATTCTGCCGCCAGAACGGTGGAATCCGCTCCGCGACGATATGCTCCCCCGGCGCGACACCCACAAACGAGTAGAACCCATCTGCGTCGGTTTCGGTTGCCAGTTCGCGCTCGTCCCACACGCCGTTCAAATTGTCGTCGAGGAACAACGTGATTCCCGCTTGGCCGATTTCGCCAAGATCGAATTGTCCATTGCCGTTCGCGTCCGTCCACTTCCGACCCTGTACCGATCCGGACGCGTCGAGCACGACACCAAAGTCGTTACCCAGTGACTGCTGCCCTTCGACCAGCGCCACCCGATGCGAGCCCGTCACCGGATAGGTAGCGTTCCAGCCCGGAGGCGTGACTTGCCGCACGACGTAAGTCACTGGCGGCAGCGAGGCGAATCGGTAGGAACCGTCCGACAGAGTAAATGTCCAGTTTTCACCGATGTCGATACGACCGTTATCGTTTTGATCCAAGAATACCTGCCAGCCTTGCACGCGCGTTTCGTCGAGGTCGAATGCGGTGTCCCGATCCGTGTCGTTCCAGACGACGCCGCCGACCGTTGACAGCAGAGCCGGATCGTCAATCACTTGTCCAAAATCGAGATCCTCACGAATCTGTCCGACGGTCACACCTACGCGGTAGCTGGCTTGGGGCGGCGTTGTCGTCCGCCAACCCGCGCGGGGCTCAATACGAACGACGAACACGCCGCTGAAATCGCCTCGGATCTCGTAATTACCGGTGGCATCCGACAGTACGGCCGGCTCCTGCGATGAACGGGATCCGTTCTGGTCGATGTCCAGGTAAACCAGCCAGCCCGGCAAGCCCTGCTCCGTGGCACTCCGCAGCTGATCCCGGTCGAGGTCATAAAATACCTGCCCGCGAAACACCGCGTCCGAAGCCAACAGGGTCCGCGGCTCAAGCGTCTCCAGACGCAGCCGTCGCCGACCCGATCGGTTTTCTGGCATTCGGCGACCGGTCGCGCGTCGCCCATGGAAGCGGGAGCTGGGACCCATATTCTCTGTTCTCTTGGCAAGACTGCTGGTCAAACTCCCTGACTCACAGCCTGCTGCCATGCTCCAGAGGTTCCGACTCTGGCGCCACCATTAGAACCGATCCTACCGCCGTTGCAAAGCGTTTTGTCCGGTAGAGCGAAACTTGTTTCGTTCGCTTGGGTAGAGGAAACAAGATTCGCTCTACCTCCCAGTCACGTCCACGCGGACGCGGGCTTCCAAAACCACGCACCCTGAACTGCCTGGAGCAACGACAACCGGATTCAAATCCAACTCGCGAATTTCCGGCAGTTCCGCGACAAGCCGCGACACGCGCAGCAGCAATTGTTCGAGTACCTCAAGATCGATCGGCGGCTGTTGTCGAAAACCGGCGAGCAGCCGGCGGCCCGCCGTCCCGCGCTATCACGACCCGCTTTGATCGCAATGATCGGCTTTTCGCAGGCGACGCGAAACGCGGTTTCGCGGAATCGTGCCGCCGAGCGGATGCACCGGATATATCGAACCCACGAAGCCAGCCTCGACAAGACTCCGCACGATGCGATGCCCTAGCTTCCGCGGCTCCGTGGAAGCACCAATCACGGCAACACTGGTTGGGCGAAACAGACGGTCCAGCAATTCTCGATTCATTCTGACTCCACAAGTAGCTCGAAACTTGTTTCGAGAGCAAATCTTCAAACTCGTTTCCAGAAGCAACTCGAAACAAGTTTCGAGCTACGCACACCGCTTCCCGATCATTCCGACCGCGAACCGGCGGACAGAACAAATGCGACCAGATCGGCGATTTCCTTGGACGTCAGGGTATCCAACAGTCCGGTCGGCATGGGGCTCACGGGCGACGCCGCGCGGCGCACGATGGCCGATTTCGAAAAACGGACGGTTTGGTCCGGGTCGAGCAGATTGGGAACGATGATCAGGTCCGGTTCCCGATAGTCGCCTGGCGCGACGCGACCGGTGAGCACCCGGCCATCATTTAACTCGAACGTGTCCGCCAGGTATTTCTCATCGATTGCCCGGGACGGTTCGACGATCGACGCCAGCAAGTCCCGCGAGGAAAATCGTCGGGCCACCGATGTCAGATCGGGTCCGCTGACTCCTCCCGGCCCACCGCAGCGGTGGCAAACGACGCAGCGGGCAAGTCCAAAGACCCGCCTGCCATTGTCGATATCGGCCTTAGCCGCGGACTCCGTCCAGGCTGCCGATAATTCGTCGATGGTCCATCGTTTCACAATCTCGGTCCGGCCCGGCGGTAAATCGGTTTGCCACGGCGCGGTTCGCCGTGCAAGCAGCGCTTCCAGCCGTGGGCGATCGTCGGCTGGTCGGGACTCCAGAGCTTGTTGCCGAATCAGCTTTCGGAACGTCGGCATTCCTTCGCCGCCCAGGTAGTCGTCCATCCCTCGCAGCTGCTCGAAATAGTCGCGCTGCGACTCTTCCGACCAGCCGGCCGGCGCACCGCGCAACACGAACAGATAGTGCATCCGCTCACTTTGCGTCACCGATCGGTCAAGCAATTTGAGCGTCTTGCGCGTGAACGTCGCGTCGGCATGTGGCGACAAGACTCGACTGAATTCAATGTTGACATCGCGATCCGCGACCGGGTAGGCGGCCAGCAGTTCCGCGACAATCGCCTCGTGCAGTTCTTTGGCGGAGGACTCGCCCGCGATCGCCCGTTCGGCGAGGTAGAGCATCTCCAATTGCTGTCGCGGGTGGGCCTTGTCGAGCGAAAACGGTCCCCAGATCGCCTCGCCTTCGCAGCGTGCCAGTGCGATTCGGGCCGCGAGCGCCCGATCGACATCGGTTTCCCGCAAAGCTCGCTCGCGCCATCGTTCGACAGGTACTTTTTCCAGGGCGACGCGCGCCGCGTGCCTCAACCACGGATCGTCCTCACCCAAGAACGGCCAGATCCTGTCGACGTCGTCCTTGTCGGCGCCGGTGTCGGCGCCGGCCACCGAGCCGGACAGCCTCGATTCCAAGGCGCGACGTTGCTCACGAGCGCGCCGGGAATGGTCGTCGACGGCTCGGTCCTGCGGCGACGCGTCCGCAGCGACTGCGACAATCGGCGTGTCCGCAGCCGCGTTGGCGGCTCGCGGGCCGGAGTACCGCACGCGATACAATCCCGACTGCGTTCCGCGCCCGCCTGTCACAAAGTACATTGCTCCATCCAAGCCGAATTCCAGATCGGTGACATTCAGCGGCGCGCCGCGCAAGAATGTCTCCGCCGCGGCCTGATAGCTGGAACCGCGCGGCGTCATATGGACCGCTACGATCCGGCCGTACGCCCAATCGAGCACATACAATGCCTGGCGATACCGCGGCGGAAAATGGTCTCCCGCTCCAAACTCGACGGCGGTCGGCGAGCCTTTGCCAATATCCAGAGTTGGCTGCGGTGTGTCGGCGCGATCGGGAAAATAGGGCGGCCATTCCGTCGTCACCAGCCTCCAGCCGTAATCGGCGCCTGGCAGCAAGTGATTGACGCGGGTCGGTCGGTACCAGGCCGATCCCATATCGTATTCCGCGTCGGCGTCATAGGTGAACAGTTCACCGTGCGCATTGAACGCCAGGCCATACGGATTTCGCAACCCTCGTGTCACGACTTCCGCGGCGGTGCCGTCGGCGAGGAAACGCACAACGAAGCCACTGCGGGTTGCTTCCGCGCGCGAAGGGCGACGCAGAGCGGGCGGCAACTTGGCAGCGGACGCAGGTTCAAACACCGAATCACCGCAGATGCCCCACACGTTGCCGTCGGGGCCCAGAGTCAATTGATTCCGGCCATGCCCGGCGTCGCCAGCAAACTCAAATAGCTTTTCCACCGTTTCAAACTGGTCGTCGCCGTCCGTATCGCGCAGGCGAAACAGGCTGTTGTCGACGTTGGACATCGCGTACAGGTCGCCCTTCGCAAAGACGATTCCTCGGCATTCGCGGAGTTTGTCATTGATCCGTTCGACTTTGACCGCCGTTTGTCCCTCCTCGGGCAACGTCAATCGCAGCAGGCCCTGTTTCTCCTGGCCGACGATCCAGCGACCGCGCGGATCGCGGGCCAGGCTGATCCAGGAGTCGTCGCCCTTGGCCGCAGAGTAAACAAGATCGACGGTAAATCCCGGAACGACCTGGAATGTGTGCGGATCGGTCGCCGCCGCGCCCGCCAAGGCCCGTTTCCACTGGGTATAGTCGTCGCCCGACTCGATCGCCACGTTGTCCGGTTCGAATCCCCAGCGATAGCCGTCCACGGCGCCCAGGCAAGCCGCTTCGTGCCAGCGCCCTGGATCGATGCGCGCTAGACGCGGCTCGACGCCCGGCTGCAACGCCCCGACCGGCAACGGTGCGGCCCGCCAGCGGCTGTTGCTGGGGATCGACTGGCGCGAACCGTCCGCGTAGATCAGGTCGATACGTGCGGCAAGCGCGGCCGGGCCCTTCGCTTGCGCATCGATCGTCAGTTCGTTCTCTCCCACCTTTAAATGGTCCGTTATGTCGATCGAGAGCGGACGATCAAACGGCTGCCGTTCGGCGAGTCGTCGTCCGTTCAAATGCAACGCCCAATGCGCGTAATCGACAACGACAATCGCCGTCGCTCTCCGCAGGCCATCGCGCACATCGACGGCGGTGCGCAGACAAGCGGTCGGCTGCGCCGCGCGATCGGGCGATGTCCAGATCCATTCCAGCGGCTCGTCGGAATACCCACGCACCGCGCCGAGCCAGACCGCAACGCAGACAATTGATGTCACCACAAACCAAGTCAGTTTTTTCATAGCGGCATGATAAAGTGAGAAGAGTAAAGGGTGAAGGGTCGGGTCAGGAAAGCTAAGGCAGGCTCACCCGTGGCAAACTCAAGCCGGCTTCACCGTCCCGTGCCGTCGGCACGGGCTCGGGACGGCCCTCACCCGTGGCACACGGCCCCTCACCGGTCTTCGCCATTTTCTCCCTTCTCCCTTCACCCTCCACCCTTCACGCTTCACCCTTCCCTTGCGGGGTGTCGTGATCGCGCGTTACAACTGGCAACAGTGTCCTTGAGTTTCCGCATTCTTCCGCACCGCAGCAGCAAGGGCAGGCTTGTCCATGGCCGAAGCCTTTCGGAACGAGAAAGCCAGCGACAACGACGTTGCCGCTGCGGAGTCGTTGCAGGATAGTGTGCGTCTGGTGCGGCAGTGCGTGGAGGGCCTTTGTGCGATCCATGCGCGCGGGATGCTGCATCGCGACCACAAACCGGCCAACATTCAGATCGATGAGCGACGTCAGCCGCACATCATCGATTTCGGGCTGGCCGCGCCGCTCGCCAGCCGCAGTCTGGAATCGCTGGTCGGCACCATCGCCTACATGGCGCCGGAACAGGCGCGCGAGGACTACGACCGGATCGACTTTCGCAGCGACCTGTTCGCAACCGGAGGCATACTCTACTTCATGTGCTCGGCTGCTCGCTATTGCGGCAAGCGCCTCGAATCATGACGGCCGTCTTGGCTTACTTCGATCAACAGCCGAAATCTGCATCTCCGTCGCAACCAACACAGTGACGCGGTAAAACCGTCGCGCCATCAACGCGCTACAGCGCCGATCACTCCCCAGGGACCCGCCGTTCCCCGTAACCGGTTCCCCGTTTACCGCAACGCTTGCTGCATGCGCTGAAACAGCCGGTCGACTTCCAGTCGGGTTTCCTCGTCGAGCGTCCAGGAGTTGGGGCGGCGGCGGCGATCGGTCTGGAACAGCCCGCGTTGTTTGAGCAGGTACTTTTCGATGGCCAGAAAGCCGTCCAGTCCGGCCTGCAGTTGCAGGGCAACCAGGGCACAAACCGGAAAGTAGATTCGGTAAGCTGTCTCGTCGTCGCCGCGCTGCAACGCCTTCCAAAGCGGAATGATGGCGTCCAGAAACTCCATGCCCGGCATCGTTCCGCGAATGCCGCGCCGGAAACTGTCGATCAACAGAATGCCGCCCGAACCCTCATAGACCCGTGCGCGCCCCCCGGTCGCGTCGCGCAATCGCGTCAGATTCGGACCGATCGGCGATGCCTCCGGTTTGAACAGAATCTTCTCCTCGCCATACTGCTGCAGCAATTCGATCTGCAGCGCCAGCGGTATCGGACGGCCGACGTAAGCCGAAGCATCCTGCACGATGACCGGCAGCGAGATCGTCTCGGCGAGCGTCTGATAGTAATAACGTAATTCGGCGTCCGGCAACGCCGTCGAAATCGGTGGAATCGCCATCACCGCATCCGCGCCGGCCAATTCGGCTTCCCGCGCGTAAACCAACGCCTGCGGAATCGACTCCGCGCCGACACTGATCACTACGACCCCGCGCCCCGCCGACCATTGAACCAGCTTGTGCGTCAACTCTCGCCGCTCGTCCGCCGTCAATCGCAACAACTCCGAGACCATCCCGGTACAGAACCCCTGAGCCCCCTGCGCATAGGCCCAGTCAATCTGCCGTTGAAAACTCCCTTCATCGATCCGATCGTCGTCCGTGAAAGGTGTGTGGGCGATCGGCAAGACACCTTCGATCGTACGCTTCATGTTGGTCCTTTTTTGGGGGGGGATGGGTTACGGGCTACGGAGGACGGGGCGGAGGACGTGGGACGGAGGGATGTTGTGTGCCACGGGTGAGGGTACTCCCGAGCCCGTGCCAAGGTGACAGTTTAATGTGTGTGTAACGTAGGTAGGATGAGTCAAGTGTCGAGATCTGCCGTGGCTGGGACCCTCACCCGTAACCCGTAAGCCCCCGTAACCCGTTCCCCCTCTCACCCGACGTCGGCTTTTGACCAGGCGCCGTCGATGAATCGCCAGATGGTTCCGTTGGGATTCTTGTCGCGCAGGACCGGTGGCAGGCGGTGGGAGCGGACGCCGTCGTAGCACTGCAGCATCGCAAATCGGCGCAACGACGCGGGGATACCGACCGCGGTGAAGCCGGGGTGGCCGGTCGCTGGAAACGGGCCGCCGTGGTTCATCGCCGCACTGACGGCGACACCGGTCGGCATTTTGTCGTTCAGCAATCGGCCGACTTTGGGCCGGAGGTGAAACGCAACTTTCTCGTAAATCGCATCATCGGTGCCTTGCGTGGCGCTATAGACGCAACCGGTGAGGTTACCCTCCAGATGATCGATGACGGCGGTCAATTCGTCGACATTTTCGGCGATCACGATTAGCGCGGCGTTGCCGAACGCCTCCGCCTGCAATTCAACGTTATGCCGCAGGAACTGCCGGGCCGAGGCGGAGAGCAGCGTATTGGCGAACGAGTAACCTTGCCCGCCTCCGGCCGAATTGCCGACCAGCACCTCCGCGCCGGCGTCGATCAATCCGCGCACGCCACGCGTCAGATTCTGTTCGACCGACTTCGAGAGCAGCGTCCCGACGGGAGCCGACTCGAATTGAGCCGAGATGCGTTCCACGAATGTTGTCGTTTCCGTGCCGGCCAGCAGCAATACCAGGCCGGGATTCGTACAGAATTGTCCGGTGCCCATAAGGCAACTGGAACTAAATTGTTGCGCAAGTTCCTCGCCCCGTTCGCTTAATGCGCCGGGCAGGATCACGACGGGGTTGACGCTGGAGAGTTCCAGATAGATCGGTTTTCCCGCTCGATCGGCGGCCTCTTTCAGTCGCAGGCCGGCGTGGCGGCTCCCGGTATATCCCGTGCCACCGACGCGCGGGTCGCCTACCAGCCGCTCTCCATCCTCGTGACTGGTACGGTAGATCAGCTGCACCGTCCCCGAGGGCAATTCGCATTCTCCCGCAGCTTGGTTCGCCTCCTGCGCGAATCGGCGCGTGGTTCCGGGGTGCGACGAATTCGCCTTGGCAATGACCGGGTTGCCGGCCGCGATCGCGGCGGCAAAATCTCCGCCGGAAATACTGCCGAACGCAAACGGAAAGTTATTCGGCCCGAAGACGCAGATCGGCCCCAGCGGCCCCAGCATGCTGCGGATGCCGGCGGCCGTGTCGATGGTCGGCAGACTCCACGACGCGGAACGCGCCGCGGCCGCGGCCTGGCGCAACTGGCCGGTCGTCCGCGGCAATTCCACGTCGGCCAGCCGCGGCGCCTTGGGAAGCGCGGTCTCCGTATGGGCAATCTCCACCAGTTCCTGCTTGCAGCCTTCGATCCGTTCCGCGTATCGCTCCAGGAATCGCGCCAACACTTCGGCGGGCAGACGACGCAATTCCACCGCTGCCGCGGCCGCCTGCTTCAAGACCTCGTCGCACTCCGACCAGCTGCTGATCGGAAACTCGTCCGCCGATGGTTCCTTTGTCCGTGGGTTTTCCGCGCGGAACGTGCCCGTCGATTTCGATTCACGCCATTCCCCGCCAATCAACACCTGATGAACGGCCATCGTACTCCCCTGCCCTTCCTGCCATAAAACTGCCTGCGACCGGTGGCCCGAACCCCCTTGGATTCAACCCTGGCTACCCCTGCACAACCGTGTTCCGCAGTGTCCCGATTCCATCGATCGAAATGGTGACCTCGTCACCCGCACTCAAGGTAAAGTTGCTGTCCGGCACGACCCCCGTTCCGGTCAACAAAAACGCGCCGTTGGGAAACGAGTTGTCCCGTGTCAGCCATCCCAGCAGATCCTCAAAACCACGCGCCATCTGATCGACACCGGTACTGCCGCTGAAGACCCGGCTTCCCGCGCGATTGATTTCCAGCCGGATACCGATTTTCTCGCGCGGCGGCATGAACTCGGCGAGCGTAATCACCGGGCCGAGTCCGCAACACTGGTTGTAGACCTTGGCCTGAGGCAGGTAGAGCGGATTGTCGCCCTCGATGTCGCGCGAACTCATATCATTGCCAATCGTGAATCCGACCAGCCGCAACTTCGAGTTCATCACCAGGGTGAGTTCCGGTTCGGGGACATTCCAGGTCGCGTCGGCGCGGATCCGCACGGGCTGACCCGGTCCGGAGACGCGATGCGGAGTCGCTTTCATGAAGAGTTCGGGCCGCGGCGAAACATAGACGCGATCGTAACAGGATGCGGCCGCCTCGGATTCCTCCATCCGCGCCGTCCGGCTGCGTTTATAGGTGACACCCGCCGCCCAGACCTCCTGGGAGTCGATCGGAGCCAGAATTTCCACCTCGTCCGCCCCCAGTGTCGACTGTTGAGCCAACCCCCAGGCGATCCCCGCCGGATCGTCGGACTCCAGCAGCGAGGCCAGCGTCGGAAAATTGGCGTTCAAACGCAGCGGAGTCAGGCTGGACTCCCCCACCACGGCAACACCGGTTTCACCACTGCGATAACGGATCTTCGCGAGTTTCATGAACGGGTCCTTTCCGCGCTCAGCGCTTCAGCATCCACCCTTGCTCGTTGACCTGGAGCGCTTTGGCCCCGCGATGCTGGTCGTAAACTTGATGCATCTCTTCCAGCGAATCAAAGTAGCCGACGATGAATGCGGCCGAAAACGACTCACCCGCCCGGATCGGTCGTTCGCCGAACTCTTCGATCAGGCAGACGTACCCGCGTTGATGGCACCAGCCTTCGCTGACGATCGACGGATCGAGTGTCATGCCGGCCAGCCAAGGCCCCTCCCTGCCGGTTTCGGGGTCGCGCAGCCGGTACGCGCGGATCATGCGTTCCGGCAACGGTTGGGACTTGGACTCCCAGCGGTCGCGCCGGTAGTTGAATTTTTCGTCGGGAGCAAAATCGGTCAGAAACTCCGAGGACGGAATTCGACCGTGGTAGCTGAGATAAATCTCGCTGAAAGTATCTCCCTGGCGATGCTTGATATGCCCCGGCATATCGATGCGGAGGAACATTGCCTCGCTGTCGTTCACCGCATCGATACGATCCATCGAAATGAAATAGCGTTTGCCCGCGGGGAAGACGATCGATTGCGTCCAGGTGGAACCTGTCTTTTTTCCCGGCGCGGCGGTGCGGTATTGGAACGATTGTTTCACCGCCACAAAGTCGTTGCCTCGGATAACCTCGGGCGTCAGTTGTTTGGCCTGGGTACAGATCTGCGGTCCTTCGATCGACCGCTTGGGCCGTTTGCCGTGATAGGGGTTACCGAACTGGTAGACCATCTCCTGCGGGAGTTGATCGCGGTAGGCTTCGTCGCTGCCTGGCTCCATGATCCAGTCGACAATATCGAGGCCGTAGCCGGCGTCGCGGAAACCGGATTGTTTGTCGACCAGGGAGCCTGCGGCGACGCCGGTCACATAGCCTTGTTTGGAGATCGCCGCCTGCAGCCGATCGGTCGAGATGCGGATCCGGGCAGGTTCGTCGACGACCGCGAGTTCTCCCGCTAAGACGCCGGACAGCGCGACGAGCGCCAACCCGAGGGCGGCTGGAAGCAAGCTGTAGCGAAGCGATACCGTCTGTCGTCGTTCCATTGCATCGGCCTCCGCGGTCGAACTCCTGGCAGTTGAACGGCCCGTCATTATGCGCAGAATCCGCGCTCGACGGGGAGTGGCGGCATTGGGTCATTCCCCAAAGCGTTTCGCAACGTCGACCAGCGTCCGCACGAAGGCCCCCGTCGCGCCGGCATCGAGCCATGGCTTGGGCGATTCGAGAAAGGCGGGGCCGGCGATATCGAGATGGGTCCAAGGTCGCCCGCCGACAAACTCCTCCAGGAATTTCGCGGCGGTGATGGCGCCACCCCATCGGCCGTCGCCGACATTCTTAATGTCGGCGACCTCGCTTTTGATCTGCTCGCCGTATTCCTTGAACATCGGCAGTTGCCAGATCGGTTCACCGCAGGCTCTGGCGGCGCCGAGGATCAACTGGCACCACGGTTCATCGTTGGTCATCGCTCCCGCCACGTCGTTACCGAGCGCGACGACGCAGGCGCCGGTCAGAGTCGCCAGGTCGATGATCCGGGACGCGCCGCGTTCGACAGCCACGTCGAGCACATCGGCGAGGACCAGTCGCCCTTCGGCGTCGGTATTCAGCACTTCGATCGTTTTGCCATTGCGGGCCCGCAGAACGTCCCCCAATTTGTAGGCGTCCCCACTGATCATGTTCTCCACCAGACCGCAGTAACCCTGCACATTGATCGGCAGGTTCAAAAGTCCGATCGCGCGCATGGCACCCAGCACGGTCGCGGCGCCGGCCATGTCGCACTTCATGGTCTTCATGCCGTCGGTCGGCTTGATCGACAAGCCTCCCGAATCGAACGTCACGCCCTTGCCGACAAGCGCCAATGTCGGGGCCTGTGGTCCGCCGCCGCGATGTTCAAGTATCACCAGCCGGGGCGGGCGCGCCGAGCCACGCGCCACGGCGAGCAGCGCGCCGCACCGTTCGGCGTTGAGACGTGACTCATCCCAGATTTCGCACTCGAGTTGCGCGTTTTTCGCAGTGGAGGCCGCCACCTGCGCGAACGAATCCGGGTAGATCTCGCTGGGCGGTTCGTTCACCAGCCGCCGCGTCAGGTTGGTGCTCTCGCCGAGGATCCTGCCGATGGCGAACGCGACCGGATCGGCCGTGGTGAACAGCAACTCGCCGAACGGGAACCGGTTTTTCTGGCTGCGGTACAGGTCCTGCCCCTGGCAGCCGACGATCGCTCCCGCCAAGGCCGATTCCGTCAGTGCTCCCGTCCATTGCGGATCGGAAAAAAAAGCGACCCGTTCCCGAGCCTTCGCGGCAATCTGTTTCGCGGCGGCGGCCGCCGATCGGAAGACGGTTCCGGCGTCCAGTTTGGTCGATTCTCCCAATCCGAACAACGCGACCAGTCGCACGTTCACCCCTGGCAATTCATGCAACAGCGTCACTTCCAGCGGTTTGCCGGCCGCCTCGCCCGACGCGCGCAATCGCTGAATAACCCCCGAACTGGCGCGGTCCACCGCCGCCGCCGCTGGAGTCAGGCCACTGTCCGCGTAATGTCCGACGACCAGCACGTCGGCGGATAAGGTCTCGAGATCATGGACCGATCGGGTGACTTTCATCGAATTTTTCCAGGAATTGCCCGCGAGTACTGTTACTCCCGCGATCGCTCGCCGGATATTCGTATCAGGGGAGAGTCGTTATTCTAGCGGCAACGATAACGATGACGGAGAGGGGATTTCGCGTGGGATACAAGTCGCTGCGGGAATGCGTGCACGACCTGGATCGCGCGGGAAGACTGGTGCGATTGACCGAGGAAGTCGATCCGGACCTGGAGATCGCGGAGATTCAGCGCCGCGTCGTGCGATCGGGCGGGCCGGCGGTCCTGTTCGAACGGGTGCGAGGCTGCGCGTTCCCGATGCTCGGTAACTTGTTCGGGACGTTGGAGCGCGCCGAGTATATCTTCCGCGATACGCTGCCGACGGTTCGCCAGTTGATGCGTGCGGCCGCCGATCCGAACTCGCTGTTGAAAAATCCACTCGCCCACTGGAAGCTCCCGTTCCATGCCTGGCGAACGCTGCCCAAGCGCGTTACCCAGGGACCGATCCTGGCGCGGCAGTGTTCGGTCGGCGAACTGCCGCAGCTCCGCAGCTGGCCGGGCGACGGAGGCGCGTTTGTCACGCTGCCGCTGGTCTATACCGAGCACGCCGAACAGCCCGGTCTGATGAAGTCGAATCTGGGCATGTACCGCGTTCAGATTTCGGGCGGACAATACGCGCCGAACCAGGAAGTCGGTTTGCACTACCAGATCCACCGTGGCATCGGAGTGCATCACACGGCAGCTTTGCGCCGCGGCGTGCCCTTTCGCGTCAACATTCTGGTCGGCGGGTCGCCGGCGATGACCGTCGCCGCGGTCATGCCGTTGCCGGAGCGCATGTCCGAACTCACATTCGCCGGGCTGCTCGCCGGCCACCGGATCCCGATGGTCGTTGCCGATCAGCCACTGCCGATTTACGCGGAGGCCGACTTCTGCATTTCAGGTGTGGTCGATCCTGATCGCAAGTTGCCCGAAGGTCCCTTCGGCGACCATCTGGGCTACTACAGCCTGGCCCACGACTTCCCCGTGCTGCGGGTGGAACGGGTCTGGCATCGCGAAGGGGCGATCTGGCCGTTTACGGTCGTGGGTCGGCCGCCCCAGGAAGACACGACATTCGGCGCTTTGATTCACGAATTGACCGGCCCCGTGATCCCGCAAGTGCTTCCGGGAGTAAGTGCCGTCCATGCCGTCGACGAAGCAGGCGTCCACCCGCTGCTGCTGGCAATCGGCAGCGAACGGTATACACCGTACCAGCAGCTTGAACGGCCCCAGGAACTTTTGACACAGGCGAATGCGATCCTGGGCCAAGGTCAAATGTCATTGGCCAAATATCTGTTGATCGTCAATCAGGCCGATGATCCGACGTTGAACGTGCACGACGTCTCCGGGTTCCTGCAGCACGTGTTGCGCAGGGTCGACTGGCAGCGCGACCTGCATTTCCAGACCTGCACGACGATCGACACGCTCGACTACTCCGGCGAGCAGCTCAACGCCGGTTCCAAACTGGTGATCGCGGCAGTGGGGCCCGCCCGGCGCAAATTGGGCGTGGAATTCCGCGGCGAGTTACCCGAGGGCTTTCGCGAACCACGGGTCTGCCTCCCCGGGGTATTGGCGGTAAGCGGTCCCAAGGTTGCCGCGAGCGATACCGATCCCGGTCTGCATTCGTTCGTCTCATCGTTCTCCGCCGCGGATCCGATCAACCAGTTTCCCTGGATCGTGCTGGTCGACGACAGTGAGTTCACCGCCCGCACACTGGCGAATTTTGTCTGGGTCTGTTTCACGCGCAGCGACCCGGCCAGGGACATTGACGGGATCGAGGCATTCACGAATCACAAGCACTGGGGGTGTCGAGGCTCGATCGTAATCGACGCGCGGATCAAGCCTCACCACGCGTCGGTGCTGGAGGAGGATCCGCAAATCAGCCGCCGCGTCGATGCACTTGCGGCTCGAGGAGGCCCGCTGTCGAAATGGCTTTGATCGCATCGATTGCTGGCGGAGGCGGGTTGTTGCTGGGACAGGTGTTCCAGCCGACCGGACCGTGGGCGCCGTGGCTGCTGGGACTTTGGGTGACCGCGATCGGCGCCTGCATCGGCAGTTTTCTTAACGTGGTGATTTATCGCGTGCCTGCCGGGCTAAGCATTGTACGGCCCGCTTCGCGTTGTCCGCGTTGTCTGCACCCGATTCGCGGCTTCGACAATGTGCCGATTCTGAGCTGGCTGGTGCTGCGCGGAAGATGCCGCGATTGCGGGGCCGCGATCTCCGCTCGCTATCCGCTGGTGGAAGCGGCCGTCGCGTCGCTGTTTGCGATTCTGTTCGCCGTGGAGATCGTTGCGGGACACGCCGACATCTGGGTCGCGCTGGCCGAGGGGCCGTCGGTGGTTCAGGCTGCGGAACGCTGGTGCCTGTTCGCACTGCATTCCTGGCTGCTGACGACACTGCTAGCGGCCGTAATCATCGAGAGCGATCGGCAGCGAATTCCGCTGCGACTTTTCGCGCCGCTGCTCCTGGTACGCGTCCTGACGCTTGCGATATTTCCACGGGTTGCCGGTGGAGACGATCCGCTGGCACTCCTCGGAGCAAGCGCCCTCGGCGGTACACTGGCCTGGCTCTCGCATCGGACGGCAGTGCGGTCGATCGGGCTGCGGGGCTGGATGGTCGTCCTGGTCGCGGTCGCTTTGGCTGTCGGCTGGCAATCGATGCTGATCGTGACGTTTGTCGTCGCGGGCGGTCTGGCGTTCGCGCGAATCGAATACCACTGGCGCAGCCGTTCGTCGCTGCCGGTCCTGGCCTGGGTATTTGCCGGTACTTTGGCCGCAATCCTTGGCCGCGTACCGGTGCGTGGGTATCTTGAATCCCCACGGCAGCCCCAAACGTCGCTGCATGTTTTCGACGCCGCTGCGCACTGTCAGCGAGCGTCGTCCGTATCTTCTCCTCTGGAGTATTCCCGATGAACGAAAATCAGTCCGTTCAACTGCAACAGATTCTGAATTCCTCCAGTTACACGTTGGCCGAGCGCGACATCGACTTTCTCGCGCGATCGGAATTGCGTCCCGTGCGAATGCAACTCGAACTGCTCAAGCCGGAAATGGCACTCGTCGAGTACCGCATCGAATCGACGATTGTCTGCTTTGGCGGAACGCAGGTAGTCGAGCGTGAAGCAGCCCAACAGCGGGTCGCCGTCGCGGAAAAGCTGGTGAAGGAAAAGCCGGATTGTCCGGCCTCCCGGCGCAAGCTGGATCGAGCGCGGCGACTGCTCGCGAAAGCCGGCTTTTACGATCACGCCCGTGAATTTGCACATATCGCTTCCAAGCACAGCGAGAAGACCTCCCATCGCGAATACGTCATCGTCACGGGTGGCGGGCCGGGGATCATGGAAGCGGCAAATCGCGGCGCGTTCGATGTGAACGCCAAATCGATCGGTTTGAATATTACGCTGCCCCACGAGCAGGTCCCCAACTCGTATATCACTCCCGAATTGTGCTTCCAGTTCCACTATTTCGCGCTGCGAAAAATGCACTTCCTGCTGCGGGCCAAGGCGTTGGTGGTGTTTCCCGGCGGTTTCGGAACGCTGGACGAACTGTTCGATGCGCTCACGCTGCGCCAGACCGGCAAACTCCAGAAAATCCCGATCATCCTCTTCGGCCGCGCTTATTGGAACAAAGCGGTCGACTTTCAATTCCTAGCGGACGAAGGCGTCATCGCCGACGCCGATCTCGATCTGATATCGTATGCCGAAACCGCCCAGGAAGCCTGGGATGCGATCGTCGCGTTTCCTACTGAGTAATTCCGCGGGAGAAATGTCGTATGCTCATCTCCGAACCACTGCAGCCGGTCCGATCGCGGGGCGTTACACGACGCCACGCGCTGGCATCCACTCTACTTTCGGGCGCGGGTCTGGCGCTCGGCTGGCACCGTGCCGAGGGGCGATTTCTGGCACCCTCGGCCGCATCCGCGGATAAACTCGTCCCAGGAAAGGACCGCCGCCTGCTGGTGCACAACGCATCGCCATCAGGTTTCGAGTTCGAAACGCCGCTCGCCGTGCTGCGCGAGGATCGCGTCACACCCGCGGAGAAACTGTTCGTGCGCAACAATCAGCAGCCCGACTGGTCAGCAACACTGGAAGCGCCGCAGCCCGGTCCCTGGAAGCTGGAGATCAGCGGCTTGTTGGAATTCCCCAAGACAATCGCGATCGACGCGTTGCGCGACCTGCCGCAAACGGAACATGAAATGGTGCTGCAATGTTCTGGGAACGGGCGTGCGCTGTTTGCGGCCGCCGCTGCCGTCAAGGGAGCGGCCTGGCAACATGGAGCCATGGGAAATGTGCGATTCAAGGGAGTCGCCTTGCGCACGATATTTGACAAATTCGATGTGCGGCCCCATGCCTTGGCCGGGTTTATCACCGCCGAAGGCGCCGACCTGCCCGGCAAAGCCGATGCGGCGGACTTCGAACATAGCCTGCCGCTTGCCGATTCCCTGGCGCGCTCCATCGTGGCCCTGGAACTCAACGGCAAGCCCCTCCCCGCTGTCCATGGCGGACCGCTGCGACTTGTGACGCCCGGCTATTACGGCACGATGCATGTCAAATGGCTGACACGCCTGCGGCTCGAAGCACAAGAGACCGTTAATCATCACCAGGTAAAGAGGTACCGGACGCCGCGCGAGCCGCTCACGCCCGGTTCCGAATTCGATTACGGGTTTCAGAACAGCGACGCCAACTGGCGGATGCGGATCAAGAGCGTAGTTTTCGCTCCGGAACAACAGGCGGTATCCGACAACGGCCGATTCGAAGTCCGTGGCGTTGCCTGGAACGACGGAAC
Source organism: Planctomycetota bacterium (assembly GCA_016872775.1). GTDB lineage: Bacteria > Planctomycetota > Planctomycetia > Pirellulales > Pirellulaceae > VGZA01. The sequence continues at coordinate 52,945 of VGZA01000032.1, forward strand.
GTCACTGCTCGACGCCGTGGAACTCTCGTGGGACGGCGGCGGAACCTGGCGCCGTGCCGAACTGCAGCGCGCGTCGCGCTATGCATGGCAGCATTGGCAATTGGCGATCACACTGCCCCAGGGACCCCACCAACTGATCTGCCGGGCCGTCGACACTCTGGGCAACACGCAGCCCCTGGATGGCACCGTCGGATGGAATCCGGCCGGCTACGGCTGGCATGGCGCCGACCGGATCGAAGTTGGAACAGTGAAGGGTGAAGAGTGAAATAGGAATGAAGAGTGAAGAATGGAGGATGAACTCAGGGGAGCGGTGTGACTTTCCACTTTGGATTGGCCTGGAGCCGCTCTTTGCCTTCCGCGGTTATTTGATTTTTGCGATCTTGGCGCCTTTGCGAGAGCCAATGTGTCTTTGCGAGAGCCGATCAGAAATCCCGCGATAGACCGAATCGCAGTCCTTGGGCCCAAAAGTCGGAGGTGATGCCGGGGAATTCGGGGCGCGCCGCGCCATTCAACACGCCGGGCGGAATCTGCGACGTATTGATCGAAGTGTCGGTCTGTTCGCCCGCGCGCCAGACGTTGGTCATGTACACCATCGAGTATCCAATCGATCCGGACCAACCGCAGGGAAGTTCCCGGCGCAGAGTCAACCCGAATTCAGTGACCGTGCCGAAGCGGTCCTGTGTGAACAGTCCGCTGTTGCTGGCCTGCGCCAACAATCCTCCATTCGCCGCCGCCGCGGCGCCGCCCGCCGGTGTCGTGACGGTGCGACCTTCAATCGCCGCTCGCGTTTCGACATTCCCCAGTCCCACCCGCGCAGTCCAGTCCCACGACCAGCACGGCGAAATGATCCCTTGCCCCATCACGCCCAGTTCAACTCCGCGAAACGTATTCGTGGTATGAAACTGGTCGACCAGCGAAGTGGTCGTTCCCTGATTCGGCGCCGCCAGCGCCGTGGTCGATTCCACAATCCGCAACCGGTCGCGAAGCTGGGCATCGCGATAGCCAATCAGCCAATCCCAGCGCGCCATGCAGCTTTGATACGACGTGTGCCGGAAGAGGATTTCGTAAGTTTGGAATTCGGTGCTGGCGAGGATATCGAGCGTGCCTCGGACAACGCCGGCACTGTTGATCAGCCGCGCATCGGGTGCGAGGACCGCCTGGTTCAGGTTGGTGAAGGGCCGTGCCAGTAGCGGAAAATTGAGCGCGTCGCCTTGAAACGTAGTGGAATCGTTGCCCAGGAACGCGTAGCTGAAATCGACCCCGAAACTCGGATCGAATCCAAATCGACGACCGATCGTAAATCGGCCTCCCGAACTCGAGCCATCATTCAGGTCCTCGTTCCCGAACACGATCGTCGCCGCGGGGAGAATCCCGCCATTAGGTGTGATCGTCGCCAGCGCCGGCGTCCCCATTCCCCGCTTCCACCACAACAGATACTCGGCGGAACACCACCACTGCGGCCCGCAAAAGGCGGCGCCACAATCGTCGCAGCCGTCTTCGTAAAAGAGACCGGTTTCGGAATCATCCCAGAGCTGGTCGGGCAGTTGCTCGGTGTCGTCCGCGACGATCGGTGAATCGGTTTCGTCCTGGTATCCGACCCTCGCGATACCCTCGTCAATCTCGCCGACCGTCGCATTTCGCTGAGTTCCCGTGACGTAGTCGCCGCGCCGAGCAACCTTCAGGTGTTTCGGCACGAAGCCGAACGGAAAGTTCCGCAATTCGGGATCGCCGGCCCGTGGCGGCACCGGCAGGGTCCTTTCCTGCGCCATGCTCGGCCCGCAGATCGCCAAGATCACGTACAATCCCCAAGCGGCATGCCGGCGGTTGAAACGGTGCATCGAACGGTCCTTTCTGTTCGGTGTACCCGTATATCGGTCAAAGACCGGATAATCGTTAAACTCTGCTCAAATTATCAGTCCTCCAAACGGCGCACCGATCGGAATCGGGACTGCCTAGCCATTGCTAGCAGGCGGTCTAGTATCACACAAAGGCGCGTCCGTCAGACATGCCGTCAGGTGTCACGCAAAATCGCAAAGAAAGTGAGTAAAATCCGATTCCGATTACGGATTTTCATTCGAAACAATCGACCTTTCTTCTTTGCGTCTCTGCGCCTTTGCGATAACCAATTCCTCTGCGAGAGCAAATTCCTCTGCGAAAAAACTCAGCCGATGCGCCGCATCACCCATTCCAGGCTGAGACAGACCAGGATCATCAACCAGATTGGTGCGCGGTCCCAGAACGGAGTGCGGGTCACGACAATATCGCCGCGCGTCGCGGGCAGGCTTCGCAGGAACTGCCGCAGTTCGGACGCCGAGTGCAGAACCTGGCCCCCGCGGCTTGCGCCAGAACCGCCGAAAGTAGCGGTTATCACCGCCCTCTCCCCATTGCGATTCAAAAAACCGTCCCCAGTCAACCGTTGTGTCCGGCGCGAATGCGAACGTACGACCTTTCCCGTACGATTCGCAAGCGAAGACCGGCATGATGCCGGCCTTGGGGGATCGGGGTGGCGGAGACCGCCAGCAGCGTGGCCGCCGGTTTCAGTCGCGTCATGTAGTTTGTTCCGCCAAACGGCGGCATCGCGTCCAGGATGCGGCGATTCTGCGCCGGATCGATCACAAATTCAAACGGCTGTTCGCAGGGCACCAGCGTCAACGGCAGGGTAACCAGGGGTGGTGGCGCGGCGATCGGCGACCTTTTTGCACTACCGATTCGCGGACGATGCCCGTTTCCTGTTTGTCGTTCGTAGTGCACAATATGGTGCATCGCCACGCCACCGCCGTCATGCGGCGACGGAATGCAATGGATCGCACTGCAACGGAACTCGAGGCCCAGATTGACGCGGCGATGCTCCGCGATCGCCACCGATTGCGTCAGCGGCTGCGCCAATGGCAGAAGGTTCGCCGCGCAAGGCAGCCTCACGAGGAGTTGTTGGGGCAGCTGCAGCGCGACATTCAGCGTTCCGTCGAGATTCGTCGGCACCGCGAACTGCACCGGCCTCGCCTGCAGTATGACGCTTCGCTGCCGGTGACGCAGCATCACGACGAACTTGCCGATGCGATCTTCGAGAATCCGGTCGTGATCGTCTGCGGAGAGACCGGCTCCGGTAAGTCGACGCAACTTCCCAAAATCTGTCTTGAACTGGGACGTGGCGTAGAGGCATGGATCGGCCACACGCAACCCCGTCGGATTGCCGCGCGCTCGGTCGCCGCCCGTATCGCCCAGGAACTCGGTACTCCGCTCGGTTCGGCTGTCGGATTTAAGATCCGTTTCCAGGAATCGGTTCGCCCGGAGTCGTACATCAAGCTGATGACCGACGGAATCCTGCTGGCCGAGACGCAAACCGACCGGCGGCTCGAGCAGTACGATACGCTGATCATCGACGAGGCCCACGAACGGTCCCTGAATATCGACTTCCTGCTCGGATTTCTCCGCGACCTGTTACCGTACCGCCCGGACCTGAAGTTGATCATCACCTCCGCGACGATCGACGCGGAGAGATTCAGCCAGCACTTCCGCCGCGATGGGTACGGGGCACCGATCGTCGAGGTATCCGGGCGGACCTGGCCGGTCGAGATTCGGTACCACGAGCCGATGTCCGCCGCTGGTCGGGACGGCGAATCGGATATTCCGCGGCAGGTGGTCGACGCGCTGGAGGAGTTCCGCCACCTGCCGAAGGGCGACTTGCTTGTGTTTCTGCCCACGGAGTACCTGATTCTGGAAACGGCCCGCGCGGTGCGGGGCATCGAGTTTCCCGGCGATGGTCGGCCCGCCGAGGTGCTGCCCCTCTACGCGCGGTTGTCGGGCAAGGAGCAGCAGAGGATCTTTGAGCCGCACGAGGGGCGGCGGATAGTCCTGGCGACGAATGTCGCCGAGTCGTCGTTGACGGTGCCAGGAATCCGGTACGTCATCGATACCGGAACGGCGCGCATCAGCCGCTACTCCTCGCGCAGCCGGCTGCAACGATTACCGATTGAGCGTGTTTCGCGCGCCTCGGCCGACCAACGCGCCGGGCGCTGTGGGCGGATCGGGCCGGGCGTCTGCGTGCGTCTCTATTCCCAGGACGACTACTTTTCACGAGAACAATACACGGTCCCCGAGATTCGACGAACGAATCTGGCGTCCGTCATCCTGCGAACGACGTCTTTGCGTCTCGGTTCGGTCGAACATTTCCCTTTTCTTGACCCGCCGCATGCGGACATGGTCCGCGATGGTTACGAGACACTGTTTGAGATCGGCGCCCTGACCGCGCAACACGAACTGACTCCACTCGGACAGCGCTTGGCGCAGCTGCCCGTCGACCCGCGTGTGGCCCGAATGATCGTGGCGGGCGCGGACGAGCGTTGCCTGCCGGAGATCCTGATCATCGCCTCCGCGCTGGAAGTCCAGGATCCACGCGAACGACCGGTCGATCGCCAGGCCCAGGCGGACGAAGCGCATCGCGGTTTTCTCGATGCGAACTCCGACTTTCTCGGCTATCTAAAGCTGTGGCATTTTTATCGGGAGCTGCGCGAATCGCACGGGGAGCGGCAGACGCGCCGGCGCTGCCAGGAGGCCTTTCTGTCGTTCCAGCGGTTGCGGGAGTGGAGCGACATTCATCGCCAGTTGTGCGAACTGGTCGAGGAATCTTCGCAGCGGCGCGGTCGCCGGCTTGGCGCGACGCGGCCATCCGCCTGCGTCTCGCAGCCGATCGACCTGTCCGCGGAGCAAAGCGAAAACCACAGCCATCCGCGCGATCCGGCCCGCTATGCCGCGATCCACCGCGCCATCCTGTCGGGGCTGCTGTCGGGAGTCGCGCTGAAGTCCGACGAATTCGAATATACCGGCGCGCAGGGGATCAAGCTGGCGATCTGGCCCGGCTCCGGCGTCTTCCAACAGCGTCCGAAATGGATCGTGGCCGCCGAACTGGTCGAGACCTCGCGACGATATGCCCGGACCGTCGCGCGCATCGACCCGGCCTGGATCGAGCCGCTGGCTCGACACCTGATCGAAAAAAACCACCGCGACCCGTTCTGGAGCCGCGCCGATGGCGCGGGACTGCTGCTGGAACGCGTCACCCTGTTCGGACTGCCGATCGTCAAACGTCGCCGGGTTCGTTGCGCCCCGATCGATCCGCGGACCGCCCGGGAGCTGTTGATCTGGAATGGACTGGTCGAGGGCGATCTCGACATGCGCGCGGCGTTCCTGCGCCGCAATCAGGAGCTGATCGCCGACCTGAATCGGCGCGCCGCCAAATCCCGGACCCGGTCGGGGCTCGTCAGTCAGCAGGCCTGCGCGGACTTCTACCAGGCGAGGCTTCCGGTCCACGTTGTCGACGCCGCCGCGCTGCACTACTGGCAACGCAAAACGGAACAACACGACCCGCGACAGCTGCTGATGACCGCCGCCGATCTGCTGGAGAATCCCCAATCGCTCCACGACGCCGACGCGGCGGAATTTCCCGACGAGTTCCCGATCGATGACCTCACGCTGCCGCTGGAGTACCGATTCGAGCCCGGTTCGGAGGACGACGGTGTCACGATCGTCGTTCCGGTACGCGCACTGGCGAAGCTCCGCAACGATCAACTCGATTGGCTCGTGCCAGGCATGCTTCCGGAAAAGGTCGAGGCCTTGCTGCGTCTGTTGCCGAAATCCCAACGCCGCGAATTGCCGCCGGCGCAGGAAGCGGCCCGACGGATCATGCCGCTGCTCGAGTACCGCTCCGGATCGTTCCTGCCCGCGCTGGCCGCGGCCACCTCGCGCATCGGCAATGCGCCGGTCGATCCGCAGGAATTCCCACTGGATCGGATTCCCTACCACCTGCGAATGAAGATTCGCGTGGTCAACGACCAGGGGATGACGCTCGCGCGCGGCACCGACGCCGATGCCCTGCGGCAACTGCTCGGCATCACCGCACGCGTCAATCACGAAGTCGACGAGCCAGGCTGGCGACGGATCGGAATTTCGACCTGGGATTTCGGCGAGCTGCCACCAAGGCTGGAGATCCGACGCGGCGGAATCCGCATGCCAGCCTTTCCGTGCCTGGTCGACCAAGGACCAGATGTCATGCTGACGCTGCTCGATGACGCCGAACTCGCCGACTACCTGACTCGGCGAGCCATTCGCCGGCTGCTGGCGCTGAAAGAATCGGCCAGCCTCGAGCCGCTGGTGGAGTGGCTTCCGCTCTGGCCCCACTGGACCCGTCAACTGGCCACGATCGCCCCAGCCGACGGGCTGCGAAGCCACCTGATTGAACGGCTGATCGACCAGGCATACTTGAATGAGCAGACCATGCCGCGCCGCGCCGAAGAATTCCAGAAGTGCCTGGAACAGGGACGCGACGCCAGCGATCTGACGATCCATGAAATCGCCCGTGTGCTGACTCCGCTGATGCGCGAGTACGAACAGATTTGCGAGTCACTCCAGACGCCACGCGTTCAGGCTCTGCCTCCTGTCGTCGACGATCTTTGCGAACAGCTCGATCACTTGATCTTCGACGGGTTCCTGGTCGACGTTCCGTGGCGCTGGTGGGCACATTACCCCAGGTACTTGCGCGGAATTCGCCAGCGAATGGAGCGGCTGCGCGACGGCAGCGTCGAGCGTGATCGGCGCGCGCACGAACGTTTCCAGATCTGGTGGAATCGCTATAAAGAACGCGATGCGGCCGACCAGGCCCAAGGGCGATTCGAGCCGGCACTCGAAACGTTCCGCTGGCTGCTGGAAGAATATCGGGTCTCGTTGTTCGCCCAGTCGCTGGGCACCGAGTCGCCGATCTCGGAGAAGAAACTGCAGTATCACTGGCGACTATTGACCGGCACCGAAGCACCCAACAGGAGAGGAACATGACCGTGAAGTCGGAAACCTCCGAGATCGATCGCCGACAATTCCTGTACCGTTCCCTGGCTGCGGCGTCAGTCGCCGGCGCAGCCCCATTGCGTCCGGAGACCCTCGCGGCGATCGAAGATCCACCCGCATCGATCGAGCTGCGCGGTGGTGAACTCACCGCAATCGTGGGTGACAATTCGGCGTCCGGAGAACATCGGACGGGATACAACGGAGTCTGGAGCCTGCGGCATGCTTCCAGCACCCGCAACCTTTTTGTACCCGCGGTCGCCGGTCTGAACCTGGAGCACATTGTCACTGGCGAGCATCTCGACGACTCCAAGACGTTTTTCGAGCCGCGGAATGCGCCGATGACATTGCGTCCGATCGATCGCTCCGAAGTAGAATTGCACCAGCCGCCAACGCCCACCTATCAGGTCGAAAGTTGGACACGGTTCAAGATCACGCCGCCATATTACCTCGATATGGAATTCCGCTGCCGCGCCCACCAACCGCTCTTCCCACGCGGTTACCTGACATTGTTCTGGGCCAGCTACATCAACGCGCCCTCCGATAAGTCGATCTATTTTCAGGGAGGACTTGAAGGCCAGAAGCCTCCGCTCTGGACGCAATTCTGCACGCAATTCCATAACGACCAGAGCACCGTGCGGCACCGCGACGACGACTTCGTGATGTCGTTTCCCGAAGGCGGCCGAGAAGCCCTGTTCAAGAACCTCTCTCGCTTCCGATTCGATCGCCCATTCTTCTACGGCAACTTCGATGATCTGATCTGGCTGGTGATGTTCGACCGCGCCAGCGGGATCCGCTTCACCCACTCGCCCAGCGGCGGCGGAGTCAATGCCGACCTGCAGACCACGAATCCAGCCTGGGACTTTCAGTTCCTCATACCGGAACCAGAAATCGGGAAGGACTATCGCTTCCGAATTCGAACAGCCTTGCGACCTGCCTGCTCACGCGAGGAAATTCTACGCGAAGTCGAAAAGTGGCCGGCAGCGGAATGAGGTTACGGGTTACGGGGGGAATCCTGTGTGCCACGGGTGAGGGCCGTCCCGAGCCCGTGCCCAAGCGGCCGAGTTGAACGGAATGTGTGATACCGGGCCGAATCATTCATCGTGGGATAGGTCGAGCTCTTGCAATCGTCCGTCGATCAAATCGTGGTTGGGGCTTCCAGCCACAACCTGACAACCTGATCTGATATACGATTCACTTGGGCAGCACGGGCTCGGGACGGCCCTCACCCGTGGCACACAGGATTCCCCCCGATCCCCACCTTCACCAGGCGAGCGCTTCTTGCAGCGGCTGCTCTTCGTTGGCGGAGGGCGGATCGATGCCGAGCAATTTTGCGACGGTCGACGCGACGGCTGCGGGACTTGTGGGGCGGTCGCACTTTGCCGGCTTGATGCCGCAGCCCAGTACGATCAACGGGACGTGCGAATCCATGGTCCAGGGACTGCCGTGGCTCGCCGGATGCGTCGACTGAATCTGGTAGGGCTTGTACGCATAGATGACGTCACCGCTGCGGTCGGCATTGAACGAACGTTGCAGCAGTTTCAGGATCTGGGAATCCCGAGCAAGAAACGGCTGGTATTCGTCGGCCAGTTGCGCCTTGGCGCGTCCCGCGATCAGTTCGTCCCGCGTGGCGACGAACGCCACGCTATCCGATTGCAGGAAAAAATCGCGGACGACGGCTCGAGCCGCGATATACGCGTCGAGGTTTTCGAAGGAGCGACGATCGAGGAATAATTGGTGCGCATCCATGAACGCGACGAAATGCTGGGGGGTGCGTGGCGGGCCGAAGCGGGTCGCCAGGCGCGCTTCAAGTCGTTCCACAAACGCCGCCAGGTCCCCCAACGGTTTGCGTTTACCCGGCAGGCCCTGCGTCACGACATATTCGGGAATCGGCGTCACCCCGTGATCGGCCGTGAGAAACATCGTCCAGCGCCCCGTTCCGATGCGATTGTCGAGGTACTGCACGAACTCGCTCAACAGCTTGTCAGTGCGATAGGTCATGTCCTCCACTTCCAGACTATACGGTCCGTAGTTATGGCCGACATAGTCGTTGGAGGATAAGCCGACGTTCAGGATGTCGGGGACGTCGTCCATTCCCAGTTCTTCCGCTTCGATCGCCAGCTGCACCACGCGCATGGTCAACTCGTTGCCAAAAGGACTGATCAGCAATTGCTTGTAGAATTTCGCAGTCAACTCCGTCGGCAACCGATGGGGAAATGCTCGGCTGACACCGTCGGTCTCGCCTTCGAAGGGACTTTCGTCAGGATGCTGCGGGTGGTAAGCGTCTGCATCATAAAGCGGAGTCCACACTTTGCCGGCATAACCGGTGACGAAGTCCCCGGCGTTGATCTCTTTCATGTACCGCGGCAATTCGCTGCGATAGTAGCGGCTCGTGACCCATTTGCCGGTGTTCACATCGAACCAGTAGACACCGCTGGGACGTATCCCCGACATCAATACCGCGGCCCGGTCCTTTAAGGTGACGCCGAGTACCTTGCCTTTTCCTTCGGTTGCATCCCGCCATGCGTCGCCGACCGTCGGTACCAGCAGGTTGGCGGGGGACACGCCCACATATTCCGACTTCGTGTACGGTGCGCCGACGATCGGCATCGACGGATCCTCGACACAATAACGCTTGCTCCGCAAACGCTGATCGAACCATTCATTGTCAATAATCCCGTTGCGGTACGGGTAGGTACCGGTCATGATGACGGAGTGACCGGGGCCGGTCACCGTATAACCGTGGCGATGATGGCACTCCGTGAACCAGGCCGCCTGCCGTTCCGCCAGATGGAAAAAGCCGCCGGCCTGGAACCGGTCGCGAAAGCGAATCAGGAATTCGTAACTCAGCTGGTCCACCGCCATCACGACGATTAGCCGCGGTCTTTCCTCCGCGGACAGGTGACCCGCCGCCCAACTTGCTCCGACCGCGAACAGCACGCCCAGGCTTTGCAGCCAGACCCGGGCATTCGTGAGCGCCTTCCGCATCCGATATCGGGAAATTTGCGGCAGCCGAGCCAACCGTTGCGGCGGGACATTTTCATGATTCGACACGGAGCCTGAGACCATCCACTGTTCTCCAGGTTGATTTGGGCGGGACACAGTCCCGTTAGCGTAACCGATTTTCAAGGTTCGGGCGCGGGTTACGGGGAACGGGGACATGATCCGATATACGATTCAATTGGGCAGTACGGGCTCGAGAGTACCCTCACCCGCGCCACACAACATTCCCCCCGTAACCCTTCCTATTTCGTCGTCATCGGGATTACGCCGTCCCAATCTGTCGGCGGGGTGCGGTTATGTTGAGCGATAAAGACAGTCAGGAAGTCTTTGACGCGATCCTCGGGAGGTACGTGGTGCAATAATTGAAATGCGCGTTGCCAATCCCGGGCCAGCAGTGCCTCGACGGCCGCTTCGTACGAGGCGATATGTGTGGCGTTCAGTTGAGGATAGTCGTTTTCTGGCGGCAGCAATTCGCTGACATCGACGGCTTTGTCCATACCGTAGGGGCGCACCAGAGCCACACGTCGGACGCGCGCGACATCGGCGGAGGTGGACTGCCGCAGGCAGGTCGCGGTTGGCTCGTCGAGCAGGATCGGTGCTCGCAAATGTTTGGTCATTGTTTCCAGTCGGGACGCCAGATTGACGACCGGTCCGAATACTGTGACTTTCACCTGGTCGATCGATCCGATCTTACCGGCGACGGAGCGGCCGCTGGCGATACCGATTCCGATCCGGAAATCGGCCAAGGGATGTCCAGCGACCTCGTTGGCCGCCGCGAACTCAGCGCGGATCGCCAGTGCCGCCAGACAGGCTCGCTCCACCGCGTCCGGTTGCGCGATCGGCCAACCCCAGAACCCCATCGCCGAGTCGCCGTGGAAGTCCCCCACGACCCCGCCCCGTTCGAGGATCTGTCGTGTCATGACTCCCAGCGCGCGACTGACCCGTTGCAGCAGGCCGAGCAAGTCGTCGGCCGATCGTTGGGACGCCAGCGCGAATCCTCGCAAATCGCAAAACAGCACGGACACGTCGGCCTCGCGAGGTGCGAGCACCAGGTCAGGGTCTTGAGCCGACAGTGCCTCCAGCACCACGGGTGAAAAGAACTGGCTGAGACTCGACTGCCGTCGCACCAGTTGCTGGGAGCGACGCAGATTGCTCAGCGTCGTCGCCAGGATTTCCGTAAACTTGACGTCATCGCGCAGTTCGATCGCGGCGCTGCGCGGCAACTTGGAAAAGCGGCCGGCAAGGTAAATCGCCCAACGAGAATCGGACTCGCCCGGAACCGGCGTACAGCAAGCCCAGTCGGCATCCTCCGACATGGTGAATTCCTGCTCCGCCTCCCGCGGGCCCCCGCCCCAGATGTGCAGGACCGACTGCCGTCGCGAAAGTGCCTCTTCGATCAGTCGAGCACTGGGAGCGAACCCGGTCCGGCCGATCGTGCGCTGGTCCCAGTGCAGCAGCTTGACGTGCGGCCCACCTTCGCCCGGCGGCGCACGTTCCAGTACCGCTGCGGCCGACGCACCCGGGACGCCAACCAGGAGCAGATTCACCAGTCTCACACATAGTTCATTGTCGCTCGCGGCGCCGCTGATCAACTCCGGCAGTCGACTCAACACCTCAATCCGCCGATCGGGGTTGTCGAAGGCGCGCTGGCGCAAGCTCTCCGTATCAAACAACTGTTGAGCCACGGGGGGCGGTTCGCTGAGCGACAGCGCGACCGGTTCATCGACCAGCGAAAACGTCGTCGCGCCGATCACAAAATGCTCGCCCGGTCGCAACGCAAACAGGTCGACAGGATGACCGCGGAAGAACACCGGGTTGCGTCCTTCGGGTAGCCGCTCCACAAACCACTGCCCCTCCCGCCAGGCGATGCGCACATGCCGCCGAGAGATCTTGTCGTCCCAGGGCGCAGCCCATTCCAGTTCCTGCCGGCCAATCACCACCGTGTGCTCGAGGCTCAGCCTGCGACGCCAGCGGTGGTGCGACTCATTGCCTTGTGCGATCAAGTCGGGCATGGCGGTTACGGGTTACGGGGCTTTGGATACGGTTGCTGGTGAATTCGCCTATGCCCTGATTATGCCAGCCTTGCGGGTCGGACTCCATACGCGACTCCTTGCGTGACGATGCTAGCAGTCCCGCAATTCGCATTGGGTTAATTCCTGCTGTTCGATATACTCCGCCCGATTTCCGACTCGCAGCAAGGGATCCGCATTGTGACTCCATCTCGAATTTGCCCACTGATTGCAGCAGCGATTCTTCTGCTGGCGGCCGCCGGTTGCGGGGCAACGAAGAGCCGCACCGCGACGGAACAGCTTCTGATGTCCGACGCGCTTGATCGGGCTGTCGCTCGCATTGAATTCAAAGACCTGGCGGGGCAACAGGTATTCTTCGATACCAAGTTCGTGGTCAATACCAAAGACCCGGCGTTCATCGGCAACTTGAAAGGCTTGGGGTACGTGAATGCCGAGTACGTCATCAGTTCTTTGCGGCAACAGATGGTGGCGGCCGATCTGCGGCTGGTCGACAAGATTGAAGATGCCGACTTTGTCGTGGAGGCGCGATTGGGCGCGGTCGGCGTCGATAATAACGAAGTGGTTTATGGCCTGCCAGCGAACAACGGGCTGTCCGGTGCCGCGTCGCTGGTGACCAACGGAACGCCGATTCCCGCCATCCCGGAACTCTCAGTCGCCCGAAAGATCGTGCAAGTCGGCGCCGCGAAGATTGGCGTGTTCGCTTACAACCGTCGTACGCGCGAGCCGGTCTGGCAAGCCGGGATCTCGCAAGCAACAAGCAACGCCAACGACACCTGGGTGCTCGGCGTCGGACCGTTCCAGCAAGGAACCATCTATCGCGGCTCGCTGTTCGCCGGCACGAAACTCCAGGTACCCGCGATCCGGATCGCGGACGACGAGCCGGCCGCATTGGCCAGTGACTTGGACCCAATGCGTGGCTACGCGGAAGAAATGCACTTCACTCGTCCGGTCCCAAAGGACGTAAACGTCAAGCCGGCAGGATTCTATCAGTCCGCGAACGAACAACTGCCGGCGGAGTCGTCTGGCACCCAAGCCGGCAGTGGCGCCGCGGCTCCCGCTGCGGCAGCTGGCAACGCAGGACCGGGTTCCGCTACGGGCGTTGGCGGTACCAAGGGTTCCACGGGCGCTGGCCGTGATCCGCCTCCCGTTTCCACCTCACCAAAATCGTGATCCTCCCTCCCTTGGAAAGCAGATCGGCATGTTTTGCTCCGGCAACCCGCGGGTCGTGATTACTCGCTTGAGCGCCATTGGCGACTGCATCCTCACCTTGCCGGTCGCTTGCGCGATTCGAGACCAGTTGCCCGATGCGAAGATCGCCTGGGTTACGGAACCCGGTGCGGCAACGCTGTTGCGCAATCACGCGGCAATCGACGAGTTGATCGTTGCTCCCAAGGGTTGGCTCAAGTCGCCGCGAGAAATCATGAACGTGCGCCGTCGATTGCGCCGCTTCGGATGCACCGTCGCGATCGATCCGCAAAGCCTCGCCAAGAGCGCGATTGCCTCCTGGCTGTCCAGTGCCCGGCAGCGCATCGGCTTCGCCGCGCCGCAAGGCAGGGAATTGAGCACTTTCCTGAACAATCACCGGATGGTTCCCAAGCGGGAGCATCTCGTCGATCGGCAGCTGGAACTGCTGCAACCGCTGGGGATTCTTGAACCGGCGGTTCGGTTTGACGTTGCTCGCGATGCGGAGGCGGAAGCCTCCATTCGCGACTGGCTCGATGCGGATGGTTTCGACCGTTTTGCAGTGATCAATCCGGGAGCAGGCTGGGATTCCAGACTGTGGCCCGTCGAACGTTACGCCGCGGTGGCGGCGTTTCTTGGACACCGGTTCGGCCTGCCATCCCTCGTGGTCTGGGCGGGGGCACGCGAACAGGCGTGGGCCGATTCGATCGCCATGAACTCGCAAGGGCACGCGTTTGCCGCTCGCTCGACCCGCCTGCCGGAACTCGCTTCGCTGCTCCGACGTTCCACACTCTTCGTCGGCTCCGACACCGGACCGATGCACCTCGCCGCCGCCGTCGGTACCCCCTGCGTTGCGATCCATGGGCCGACGCAACCCGCTCTTTCGGGACCGTACGGGCATGGACACCGCGCCGTACAAGCGTATTATCAGCAGGGCACAAGCCGCCAGCGCCGGAGCGGATCCAATGCGGCCATGTTGGCCGTTTTCGTGGACGATGTCTGCCAGGCGTGTGTCGAAGTTCTGGAGGATAACTCGCGTCCCCGATTGCGGGTCGCCGGTTAGTTTCGGACCGCCGTGGAACAACGGATCACCAGTTTGCAAAATCCGCGATTGAATCTGGCCGCCCAACTGCGGGAGCGCAAGGGCCGTGATTCACAAGCGAGGTTCCTCATCGACGGGATCCGGGAAATTGAACGAGCCGTTCATGCCTCGGTATCGTTCGACGAGGTCTTCCTGCGTGACGGTGCCGATCAGAGCCCGCAGGTCCGGCGACTCATCAAGCAATTCGAAGAACGCCGCATCCGCATCGTCCCCGTCAGCGCCAGGCCTTTCGCCAAACTGGCCTACGGGGAAAAACAGGATGGGATTGTTGCCGTCGCCCACACCCTCACCGCATCGCTCGACGATTATGTTCCGCCGCCCCAATGCCTGGTGGCCGTCCTGGCGGGGATCGAGAAGCCCGGCAACATCGGCGCCATCCTTCGCTGCGCCGACGGAGCGGGCGTCAACGCAATCGTCGTCGCCGAAAGCCCGACCGACCTGTTCAACCCCAATACGATTCGGGCCAGCCTGGGGACGATTTTTACGATACCCTGTTTTGCCGCGTCGACCGCCGAGGCGACCGCCTGGCTACGGAAACACCGATTCGCGATTTACGCGGCGCGGGTTAACGCGACACTTCCCTACGACCAGGTGAAGTGGCGCGACCGCTCGGCACTCGTCCTAGGCAGCGAAGCGGAAGGACTCAACGATACCTGGAGCCAACCAGAAGTTACGTCGATCAAACTGCCGATGCTGGGAGCCGCAGACAGCCTGAATGTGTCCGCGACCGCCGCGGTGCTGTTCTACGATCAGTTGCGCCAACGAACGAATCATCCACACCGCAAGTGAGCCCAAGTTCGCGTTCGGATCGCGATTCAATCGCGCAAGGTAGGACGGGTCTCCGGACCCGTCTCTCACGCCGGAACGCCAATGCGAGCTCTTTTTTTCGAAGTCGATTCGCACTTCTGGACGGGCCAGGAGGCCCATCCAACGGCCCCCATCACTTGCTGGGCGGCCGCTCTTTGGGCAGGAAGGTAGCCAACGCGGTCAGCATTTTTTCTTGATTACCTTCCGCAACGATCTTCGCTTTTTCGTCGCCGATCAGTTTCGCGCAACCGGAAACGTAACGGTCTCCGTTGATCAGCTTCTTGTGATAGTAGTACCGGAGCTGCGCCATGACTGGAATGGCATTGGCATGCTTTGCTTCCAGCAGTTTATCGACGAACGGCTCGAGTTTTTCCGGGGTTGCCGTCGACGGCAGTTCGGTCAGCTGCACTTTGTCGTCGATCGCTTTGAACAGCCTCCTCACTTCGTTTTGGACCGGATTATTCCGCTTCTCATCCATCTCCTTGGCCACCCGGGTGTTCAATAACTGTTGCGTGGCCGGCACATCCTTCAGTTGTTTCCCAGTGGCAACATCAATCAACTCGACCTTGGTGTTGTTCTGGATGATCCCGTTCGCAAGACGAACGTCGACGTTGAACACGATGAGGAAATCCACGCCCTCTTTCCGAGCGCTTTCGACCAGCGGCATCAATTTGTCTTCGGTGCCAATCATCGTGACGCCGGGCATCAGTTGTTTGGGATTGGTGGCCACATTGGAAGTACCACCGCCGGGCGAATTAAATCCCCCGGGAGCTCCGCCGAAACCACCAGCGCCACCGAACCCGCCAGGTGCTCCCGGTGCACCAGCACCGCCGAATCCGCCAGGCGCTCCCGGTGCACCAGCACCGCCGAATCCGCCAGGCGCTCCCGGTGCACCAGCACCGCCGAATCCGCCAGGCGCTCCCGGTGCACCAGCACCGCCGAATCCGCCAGGCGCTCCCGGTGCACCAGCAC
>VGZA01000033.1 GCA_016872775.1 Planctomycetota bacterium
TGAAATTCCAGGTGTGCATCGCAGCGAACGTGCCGCTCTGGCTGCTGTACGGTTGAGTTGACGGGCACAGGAACGAGTTGATCTTGGTCTGCGCCAGATTGAAGTCCACTCTAACGTTTTGGCTGTCCACGATCCCCCACCATCGGAATGTCGTCGCCATCGTGTAGCCGATCGTTGTCGGGTCAACGTCGCGATAGTATTGCGACGGGTTCGGGAAATCCGGATCGAGATTCGAAATCATCTGATCGCGAATCGACCGCATTTCTATGAACGGCATCAATTGGGGCAGCGCGCCGACATATTGTGTCTGGTAGGTCATGGTGTCGTTCCAGGTCGCGTTCGATCGCGTGCCGAGATACCCGGCCGGCAACACGAGCTTGTTGTCGTGAAACGAGTGCGACGCCAGAACAATTTGCTTTAGATTGTTTGTGCACTGCGTGCGCCGAGCCGCTTCACGGGCTGCCTGCACGGCAGGCAACAACAAGGCAACCAAGATTCCTATGATGGCGATCACCACCAGCAATTCCACCAGCGTAAAGCCAGTACGGCGCTCACGCCGTCCCCAACAAAGTTTGGTCATGTCAATACTCCGATGATAAAGGAAACAAATATGACGATTCTTACACCGGCGATCTACTGAGCGTTATGGATCCACAACGCCACCCCGGCAGACTGCTATCGGGTGATTGTAACCCATTGGAAACGGCGATCAAGCCAATTTTTTGTCGAGGCTTAATATTTTTATACGGCGACCAAAAAACCTCCGTCCGCCTCACTGCTGGATCGCCTCATCGCTCACGGAAACGCCATCGCGCAGCCCGGAAAATGCCCACAGCGAGGGGGGGGCGTGACCTGGTAGGAAATCACGCTGACCGAACCATCCGCCTTGGCGAAATTGACCACGTTGGGATGCTCGGAACTGAACTGAAAATAGCACCCCGACCGGGCCTTATATTCGGCAACACGAACCCCCAGCCGGTCGGAAGTTCCCCTCCACCCATCCAAGAATGGGAGAATTCGATCTGACGGCTGTTTGCCAGACGGCCGCCAACCGTTTCGCCAAAGGCCACAAGGTGTTGGCCGTGCCCTCCAGGATCGCCGCAAAGTTGTTCTTGGATCGGTTCGTGAAGATCCCCTCATAATACAGCCAGGCAAGGTTCCCGGGCACGGACGAGTCCGTGGGAATGAACCCCAACGCGCCGGAACCCCCGAGGTAACTTGTTCGGCCCAGCGGACTCTGGCCGGTAAAAAGGGCCATTTCAAACGTGCCGCTGTTGCCGACTGTGGTCTGTGTGCGATAGGTGTGCAAATAATGCGATAGGTGTGCAAATAAACCGACGTCTCGCCCGTGCTCACGTACGGATTCGTCGACGGACAGACCAGAATTGAGATTCTGGTCTGTGCCAGGAAAAAGTCCTTAAGGGGAAGAGATACGGCAGCACACCGACCCATTGCGCGTTATTCACCGGCGCTGCCGCGGAGGAAGAACCGAGATAACCCGGAGGCAACACCTGTCGCACGTCGTGGAAGTTATGCGCGGCGAGAGCGATCTGTTTGAGATTGTTGACGCATTGGGTGCGCCGCGCCGCTTCGCGCGCGGCCTGGACGGCGGGAAGCAACAACGCAACCAGGATTCCGATAATGGCGATCACGACCAGCAACTCCACCAAAGTGAAACCGGCAGGGCTGGCACTGCGGGCAAGAGAAGAAACAGGGCGCGAACGCCCACTCGAAAGACTGACGCGCATGGCTGTTCGTACTGCTATGCTCGAAACAGTCACGAATATCTCGGATGGAACGCCGGACTGGACTTCGAAACCCGGATCGTTGTCAAACACGATGCGGCCCGCTTATTTCGGGAGTTTCTCGCGAACGATGCCTGGTAGCCGGAGGAGGTGGTCTTTTCGGGAGTGACCGACTGCTATCAACCGGCGGAACGGGAGTTCCGCCTGACCCGACAGTGCCTGGAGGTGGCGCTGGAATGCGGCTTGCCGGTGGGAATCGTTACCAAAAACGCTCTGGTATTGCGGGATCTCGACCTGCTGAAGGAGATGGCGTCGCGTCGGCTCGTCCATCTGAATGTCTCGGTCACGACCCTCGATTCCGAGCTTGCCCGAAATTTGGCGCCGCGCACGAGCATTCCGTCCGCCCGCTTGCGTGCGGTCGAAATACTTGCTCAGGCAGGGATTCCGACGCGCGTCATGGTGGCCCCGATTATTCCCGGCCTGAATGACTCCGAGATTCCCGCCATTCTGGAAGCCGCAAAGGCAGCGGGAGCACTGGGGGCATCGTACATCTTGCCCCGACTTCCTTTGACGGTCGAACCCGTGTTTCTTGAGTGGCTCAACCGAACACAACCGCTGAAGGCCCAAAAAATCGCGGGACTCATCCGAACAACTCGAAGTGGGAAGTTGAACGGTTCTGACTGGGGAAAGAGAATGGTTGGCACGGGTCCAATTGCAGAGCAAGTTCGGGGCTTGTTTCAAATCTTTGCCAAGAAGTTCAATTTGGATCGCCTTCTTCCGCCGCATGACTTCACGCAGTTCCGACCTGCCCGAGCCCGTTCAGGGCAACTTCGCCTCTTCTGAAACCGAACGACGCACGTGTGGTCCGAACTGCACCGGCGAGATGGGCCTTTTGTGCTACTATGAGAGCATTTCCCAGCCTTCATTCATTCGAAGAACATGAAAGAACGAGTCCACCAGAACCCGCATTTGATTTTCTCGGAAGGGACGCAAGTTGTCGTTTTGCGTGATGTCCTTGGGGCGGGAGGTCGGACGCTGCATCCACGGGGTTCGGTCGGTACGTCGTTCGTTCGCCAGGCGACCTCGAACATTCCTACCGGGTACGGTTTCCTGACGGCGTAGAAAAGACCACGCCGTTGGCCGACGAACTGCTACAAATGCGTTCAATCTTCCTGTCTCGGCTGGTCTATCAGACGTACAACGGCTACGTGATGTCGCAATTCAAGAAGATACAAGCCGATCTTCGTAATCAGGGACAGTTGAAATGGAAACATGTCATGCACCTCATCCGGCTGCTCATTTCCGGCATCAGTGTCCTGCGGAATGGTTTTGTTCCGGTGCGGGTGGAAGAACATCGAGACCAGTTGTTGCAATCAAACGTGGCGAGCTGCCGTGGCAAGAAACGGAACGCTGGCGACAGAGCCTGCACAGTGAATTTGACCGGGCGTTGCTGGAATCGAAGCTGTCGGAACGCCCGGACTACGAGATCGCAAACGGCTTGCTCATCAAAGCCCGACGAGCGGCGTTGTCGGAGGAACTACCATGAACATCGACCCACGGTTGCACCGGCAAGTGACCGAGCACCCGTATCCTCTGTTGTTTGCCACGATCAGCGGCGCTCACCTTTACGGCTTTCCGTCACCGGATTCCGATTTCGACCTGCGGGGTATCCATCGGCTACCTTTGCGAGAAGTCATCGGTCTGGAGATGGGAGAGGAGACTGTCGAGAAGTCCGGCATCGACGACGGTCTGGAGATCGACCTGGTAACCCATGATGTCAAAAAGTTCTTCGGATTGATGCTCAAGAAGAACGGCTATGTGCTGGAACAATTGCTGTCGCCGTTGATCGTGTTCAAGACGCCGGAACACGAGGAACTGAAGGCGATTGCCCCAGCGTGCATCACAAAGCACCATGCCCATCATTATTTCGGGTTTGCGGAGACGCAGTGGAAACTGTTCCTGAAAGCCGATCCGCCTCATGGGAAGCCGTTGCTTTACGTGTATCGAGTGCTGCTGACCGGTATCCATCTGATGCGGACGGGTGAGGTCGAAGCGAATCTCGTTCGACTCAACGAAACGGCAAAGTTGCCTTACATCTCCGAACTGATTGCCCGAAAGACTGGTGGCCCTGAAAAGGGACGATTGGATCAGGTTGATCTGGCGTTCCATCAGCAAGAATACGAACGCTTGCGAGGAATGTTGCAGTCTGCGTTTGAGAGCAGCCAATTGCCAGAAAGTCCAACAGCCGCAGCAGCATTAAACGACCTGCTCGTGCGAGTTCGTCTTGATGCCGATTCGTCATCAAGAAGGACATGACCATGCTCCTGACCATTAGCACCACGCATCAACCGGCGACCGAACTCGGCTATCTGCTGCATAAGCACCCGGAGCGGTGCGATTTGTCCGTCGCGAACCACTGCGACGGGTTCACGAATGCGTCTTCGGCGTGCTGGCCTTGGAGAGCGAGCCTGTTGATCCGAGGTTGTAAAGGCGGTTCACTCGGAGCTGACGATCAGGAATCGGCGCACGAACTCCTCGTCCAGCGAGACTCCCAATCCCGGCCGATCGGGAACCGTGATCCAGCCGTCCTTCGCCTGAACTTTTTCCGTGGTCAGTTCATTCCGCAGCGGCGAGTCCTCGACGCAGTCCTCGAACAGAAACGCGTCGCGGCAGGTCGTCAGCCAATGCAAGCTGGCTGCCACGGTCACCGGGCTTGTGTAGCAATGGTTGCAAAGCCGCGCGCCGATTTCCTCGACGCGCTGCCGGATGTAAGCCGATTCGGTGAACCCGTTGCGTGACAGGTCGACCTGGTAGACGTCGAGAGCGCGACGATTGATCAGATCGGCGAACGCTTGCCGGCCGCATTCTTCTTCCCCCGCGGCGATCGGGACTGGCGAACGATCCCGCAGCCAGCGATACCCCTCGACGTCATCCGGTTGCAGCGGTTCTTCAAGCCAGCCGATCCGATAATCGGCGAATCGATTGGCGCGCTGCAGCGCGGTCCGAGCGTCCCAGACGCAGCCGGCGTCGATCAGCAGCGTCGCTTCGTCGCCCAATCCCTGGCGCGCGGCGGCGACGAGTTCCACGTCGAGGTTCTCGTTTTGTCCCATCGGCTCCCAGCCGAATTTGACGGCCTGGTATCCGTTCGCGCGCCATTTTTCGGCGATCGCCCGCGTCCGCGCTCCATCGGCACCGAAGAGAATGGAGGCGTAGGCTTTGATCCGGGAATGAAAGCTCCCACCCAGCAGCCGGTGGATCGGTTCGCCAAAGTGTTTTCCCTTGAGATCCCAGAGTGCCATGTCGATTGCGGCCATCGCCGTGATCATCACCGAGCGTCTTCCGCAGTACATGGTGGCGCGGTACATCTTCTGCCAGAGCCGATCGGTCTCCAACGGATTCTCGCCGACCAGCAGCTGCCGCAGCCCGCAGGCGATGTTGTGGCTGAACGGCGCATCGATCGCCGCCTTGACCATTTCTGGCGACGAATCGGCTTCGCCGATTCCCTCCAGCCCGTTATCGGTCTGCACGCGCACCAGGACCGAGTCCTGACTGCTAGCGGTTTTATGTTCGACGTGGGGAATTCGCAGGATCTGACAGATCAATTTGGTGATTTTCATGAGCGAATTCTAACCTGCTTTCGGCCCGCGAACACGGGGCATTCGGTCGCCGCATCCGGCGGCGACTTTCCGGCAACCGGTCTCTTGCCGCGTTACAAAGCCTGTGGGGCTTGTAGCCGACAACGGCTCCTGATATCACCACCAGATCATGCCTGCGTCGGATGTTATCATAAAAGGAGCGCGCGAACACAATCTGCGGAACGTGGACCTTGTGCTGCCGCGCAATAAGCTGATCTGCCTGACCGGCGTCAGTGGTTCCGGCAAGAGTTCCCTGGCATTCGATACGCTCTACGCGGAAGGCCAGCGCCGCTACATCGAGAGCCTCTCGACCTTTGCTCGACAGTTCCTTGGCCAGTTGCCCAAACCCGACGCCGATCTGATTGCCGGCCTGAGCCCCTCGATTTCGATCTCGCAGAAGTCGAGCGGCAATAATCCACGCTCGACCGTCGGCACGATCACCGAAATCTACGATTATCTTCGGGTTCTGATGGCCCGCGTCGGCACTGGCCACTGTCCTGAATGCCGTCGGGAAATCACCGCCCAGACGCGCGAACAGATCCTGGTCTCCATCCTGCAGCTTCCCTCCGGTACGTCGTTCTCGGTCCTGGCGCCGTTGATCCGCGGTCAGAAAGGCGAGCATCGAGACCTGTTCAGCGATCTGTTGAAACAAGGATTTGTCCGAGCCCGCGTGGACGGTCAGGTGGTCTCCCTGCGCGACGACCTGGGGCTCGATCGCCAGATGCGTCACGACATCGAGCTGGTCGTCGATCGGCTGGTGGCCAAAGGGGAAATCCGCGGCCGCCTGGCGGACTCGGTGGATCTTGCCTTGCGCATCGGCAACGGCAATTTGATTATCAGTTGCGAGTCGGACGCGCCGAGTGCGCAGAGCGCGCCGGGAGCCGCCGACGGCCCGACGCGTGTTGGCGCCGATGCGATTGGCTCCACACTGGACGACGAGCTGGAATCGGGTCTGGAGGGACGGAAGTCGGGCGTCGGCGATCCCGGCGTTCCCGATCGGGAACGGGCTCGCTCGGGGCGCCGCCGTCGGACGGCCTCGTCCGCCACGCGATCCGGCGACATTGTCTACTCGATTTCCTATGCCTGCACGCATTGCCAGAAGAGTTTCGAGCCGCCGTCGCCGCAGCTGTTCAGTTTCAACAGCCCGCAGGGAATGTGCGGCACATGCGACGGGCTGGGTACGCTGTTCTCGTTCGATCCCGCCAGGCTGATCACGGAACCCGGCAAGTCATTCCGCGACGGCTGCGTGCTGACGATCGGTCCCTGGAAGGATCTTGGGCGCTGGCGGCGGCACATTTATCAGGGCGTTGCCGACACGATGGAACGCAAGTCGCAGTTGCCGGCGAACTATCTGCTCGATACGCCCTGGAGTGACCTGACCGCGGCGCAGCGCAACTGGTGGCTGTGGGGGACGGGCAGCGAGCATATCACGTTTACCTGGCGTGGCGGCTCTTCCCCGATCAAGTACGGAGGAAAATTCGACGGCATTATTCCCGACCTGCGCGAACGCCATCG
This sequence comes from Planctomycetota bacterium, assembly GCA_016872775.1. Classification (GTDB taxonomy): domain Bacteria; phylum Planctomycetota; class Planctomycetia; order Pirellulales; family Pirellulaceae; genus VGZA01. Next base: position 6,896 of record VGZA01000033.1, read on the forward strand.
GACCAGCAAGAGTCCGCCGCAGATCCGCCAGTTGGAATCGTACATGACGACCGGACCGTGTCCCGCCTGCCATGGTTTACGGTTGAATGCGCAGGCGGCGGCCGTTCGCATCCGCACCGCCGCGGTTCGTTTTCAAGCCGAAAATCGCTCGTACCTTACGCTGCCGGAAATCTGTGAATTGTCGGTTGCCGAGGCGTGCGAGTTCTTTCAGCAGCTTGAGCTTGATTCCACGCGCACGCTGATCGCCTCCGAGGTCCTCAAGGAGATCCGCGCGCGGTTGGGATTCCTGCTGAACGTCGGGCTCGATTACCTGACGCTGGCGCGCACCGCGCCGACCTTGTCGGGCGGCGAGTCGCAACGGATCCGGCTGGCCAGCCAGATCGGTTCGGGGCTGGTCGGAGTCCTTTACATTCTCGACGAGCCGTCGATCGGGTTGCATCCTCGCGACAACGACCGCTTGCTCCACACGCTGCGGATGCTCCGCGACATGGGGAACACCGTGGTGGTGGTCGAGCATGACGAGGAGACGATGCGGGCCGCGGACCACCTGATCGATTTCGGACCGGGGCCTGGCGTGCGCGGCGGCGAGATCGTCGCCAGCGGGCCCGCGATCGCGATTGCCGGCGAGCCGCGCAGCGTCACCGGCAAGTATCTCAGCGGCGCCCTGCGCATCGAGATTCCGGTCGAGAGGAGGAGCCCCTCGGACCGCTGGCTGCGCGTGCTTGGCGCCCGCCACAACAACCTGCGCAATGTCGATATCGAAATCCCGCTTGGCGCTTTCGTCTGCGTCACTGGTGTCTCCGGCTCGGGGAAAAGCTCGCTGGTCAACGACATCCTGGTCGAAGCCCTGCGGCGCGACCTGAACGGTGGCGAGGGCGAACCGGGTGAGTTTCGCGAGATGCTGGGCCTGCAGCATCTCGACAAGCTGATCGCCATCGATCAGTCGCCGATCGGACGCACGCCGCGCAGCAATCCAGGCACCTACATCAAAGTGTTCGACGCCATCCGCGACATGTTCACGCAGTTGCCGGAAGCGAAGCAGCGCGGATTCAAACCGGGGCGATTCAGTTTCAACGTCGAAGGCGGCAGGTGTGAAGCATGCGAGGGTAACGGCTCGAACCGATTGGAGATGGACTTTCTTGCCGACGTCTGGGTTACCTGCCCGGTTTGCGAGGGTCGACGATTCAACCGGGAGACGCTGCAGGTCAAATTTAAAGAAAAGTCGATCACCGACATTCTGGAGATGGACGTGCAGCAGGCGCTGGAGCTGTTCGAAAATGTGCCGCAGGTCCGGCAAAAATTACAGACGCTGCACGATGTGGGGCTCGACTATATCAAGATCGGCCAACCATCGCCGACATTGTCGGGTGGCGAAGCGCAGCGGATCAAACTGGCGAGGGAACTGACGAAGCGCAGTACCGGGAAGACACTTTATCTGCTCGATGAACCGACCACGGGCCTGCATTTCGCCGACATTCAGTTGCTGCTAAAGGTCCTGCACGGTTTCGTCGACGCCGGCAATACCGTGTTGGTGGTCGAACACAATCTGGATGTGATCAAGACGGCGGATTGGATCATTGACCTGGGGCCGGAGGGAGGTTCGGGAGGCGGCGAAGTGGTCGCGGTGGGCACACCGGAGCAGATCATGCAGGTGCCGCGATCGCACACCGGGCAGTCGTTAACCCGGCACCTGCAGCCCCGAACGTTCGCCGACAGCGTGGGCGTTACGAGCGACTCCACGTCGGCGGGTAATCGTGGAGCGGGCGTTGGACGCGGCAGGAAAAGAACAAAGGCAGCGCCCGCCGCCGCGCAAGCCGCGCCCGGTCCCGCGCCCGGATTTCTGGCGACGGAGATCTCCGTGCGCGGTGCGCGGCAACATAATCTCCAGGGGATCGACGTTACCATTCCGCGCGACCGCATGACCGTTTTCTGCGGCCCCAGCGGTTCGGGGAAGAGTTCCCTGGCGATGGACACCATTTACGCCGAAGGACAGCGACGCTATGTGGAGAGTTTGAGTTCCTACGCGCGGCAGTTCGTGGCCCAGATGCAGAAGCCGCAGCTCGAACATATCGAAGGCCTGTCGCCCGCCATCGCCATCGAACAGAAGAACCTCGGCCACACGCCTCGATCCACCGTCGGTACGGTCACCGAAATCTACGATTACCTGCGAATCCTCTTTGCCCGCCTGGGAGTTTCGCACTGCCCCGATTGTGATCAGCCGATCGGCACGCAGACCGCCGACGAGATCATCGACAAAGTGCTGCGCTATCCGGAGGGCACGCGACTCTACCTGATGGCGCCGTCGACGGTCGTCGTCGGCCAGGAATACGCGTCGTTGTGGGACGAGTTGCGAAGTTCCGGTTACGTCCGCGTGCGGATCGACGGCCAGACCTATTCCCTGGACGCGTTGCCGGCGATCGATCGTCGACGACAGCACCGGGTGGAAGTGGTCGTGGACCGGATTGTGGTGCAACCCAACCAGCGTCGTCGTCTTGCGGACAGCATTGAAAATACGCTCGCACTCGGCAAAGGAGTGTTGCATCTGGCGCTGGTCGATGAAAAGCTGCCGGAATCGCGCTGGGAAACCGCGGTCCACAGCCAGCACCTGGCGTGCGACCGTTGCGGCAAAAGCTACGAACCGCTGACGCCGCACAGCTTCTCGTTCAATTCGCCGCTGGGCTGGTGTCCGGCCTGCAATGGCCTGGGGGTGCAGGTCGGGGCAAACCTCGCGGCGCTGGTACGCGACCCGAAATTGACCCTGGATCAGGGAGCGCTCGACCTCTGGCCGAACCTGTCCCGCCCGATCGGAGCGGCGATGCTGCAGGCATTTTCCGAGGGCAGCGGGATCCCGACCAACGTACCGTTTCAGGAATTGAACGCCCGGCAACGGCGCTGGCTTCTGCACGGGACCGCCGACATCTGGTTCAGCGTCTCGCCTCCGGCAGGAGACTTTCAATTCCAGTTCAAGGGACTGTACCCGGCGCTGGAAGAGGCTTCCCGGATCAACCCTTCGCTGCGGATGCGACTGGAATCGTTCGTCGGGGAGGTGGAATGTTCGAATTGCGGCGGCAGCCGGCTGCGCCCCGATGCGGCAGCGGCCCGATTCCGGGATCGCACGCTGGACGAGATCTGCCGCATGCCGCTGGCGGCGTTGCGCGCCGAGATCGCACGCTGGAACTTGAATGTGCGCGATCGACGGATCGCGGGTGAACTGCTGCGGGAAATCACCGGCCGCCTGCAGTTCCTGCTCGACGTGGGCCTCGAATATCTGTCACTCTCCCGACCTGCTGCGACGTTGTCCAACGGCGAAGCGCAACGGATTCGGCTGGCCAGCCAACTGGGGAGCGGGTTGTGCGGCGTGCTGTATGTGCTCGACGAGCCGACGATCGGTTTACATCCCCGCGACAACCGCCGGCTGCTGGCGGCGCTGCATAAGCTGCGCGACCTGGGGAATACGCTGCTCGTCGTCGAACACGATCGCGAGGTGATTGAACAGTGCGACGCGCTCTGTGACTTCGGTCCCGGTGCGGGCAAGCACGGCGGGCGAATCGTCGCGCATGGGCCACCCGACCAGGTGAAACTCGAACTGGAGTCGGTGACCGGGCCGTATCTTTCCGGTCGCAAGAGCCTGCCGATTCCGTCGAACCGGCGGATCGGCTCCGCCGATTCGCGGCGCCACAACTGGGTGGAGATTCTGGGAGCGCGCCACAACAACCTCCGCAACATCGATGTGAGAATCCCGCTTGCCACCTTAACCGCTGTCACCGGGCCGAGCGGCAGCGGCAAGAGTTCGCTGATCGAGGATGTCCTGTACGCGGCGATCGCGCGCAGGCTGCATCGCGCCGCGCGGAACCCGGGATTGCATACGGAAATACGCGGGCTGGAGTACATCAACAAGGTGATCCAGGTCGACCAGCAGCCGCTGGGGAATTCACCCAGCTCGAATCCGGCAACCTATACGGGAGTCTTCGACGACATTCGGGAACTTTTCGCGCAGCTGCCGGAGGCCAAGCTGCGAGGCTATTCACCCCGGCGATTCAGCTTCAATGTGCCAGGCGGTCGATGCGAGGCCTGCGAAGGCAACGGCCAGAAGCGGATCGAGATGCACTTTCTCCCCGACATCTGGGTCGAATGCGACGCTTGCCGCGGAAAACGATACCACGCCGAGGTGCTGCAGGTCGCTTTCCACGGAAAGTCGATCAGCGACGTGCTCGAGATGACCTGCGGCGAGGCACGGGAATTGTTCCAGAACATCCCCGCGATCCGCCGCAAGCTGACGACCTTATGCGATGTGGGACTGGATTACCTGACGCTCGGCCAGGCAGCGCCGACACTCTCCGGCGGCGAGGCCCAGCGCGTGAAGCTGGCCGCGGAATTGTCCCGCCCCGACACGGGCCGCACGTTGTACCTGCTCGACGAACCGACAACCGGCCTGCATTTCAGCGACATTGCCAAGCTGCTGGAGGTCCTGCAGCGGCTGGTCGACCTGGGGAACACCGTCGTCGTCATCGAACATAACCTCGATGTCATCAAACAGTGCGACTGGATCGTCGATCTTGGCCCGGAGGCGGGTGCGGGTGGCGGCCAGATCGTTGCCCAAGGTACCCCCGAACAGGTTGTCAAACAAGCGAAAGCCGCGCGCAAAGCGGCGCGAACAGGCGATGAACCGATCCGCTCCCATACCGGCGAAGCGCTGGCGGAACCGTTGAAGGCCGGACCCTATCTGCCGCGCGAACCGTACAAACCACTGCTGGAAACGCAACCCGGCGACATGGAAATCAAGGAGCTTGGCAAGGACGCGAAAATGCCCTGGGAGTTGGACGGGCGCGGGTGGCATACGCGGGATCGCGTCGGTCGTAAAGGCGAACCATGCAAATGGGACGGTCGGATCCTGGCGGAGGTGGTCGATCGTATCCAGCAACTGGGGCAGTTCGCGCCCACGGACTGGACCGAACGCTCCGTTGTCGAAATCCGCCGCAAGGACCTCGACGGCTGGTTCTTTCATGCGATCACCGGTGAAGCCTGGCTGCTGAAAATGAAATTCCGCGTCGCCCGCGGCACCTTCAAGCAGCAGGAACTGCAGGAACGCGTCAAGCTTAAGACCCTGAATGAACTCCACGAACTGCCGATTTACGGCAACGAACCGCGCGTGAAATATAAATCGATCGGAGGTCCCTGGCAGGAAGCGGAAATCCGGGCGCACACTTTCGAGGAAATCGATACGCCCGAATTCTGGTCGTTCCTGGAAGAATCGGTGCACGGATACTGCAAAGTGGCCGAGCGGCAAGCCGCGATGCGCGGCCACCATCTGCCTTGGCAGGCGCTCGGCATCAAGTGGCATTTCATGCGCAAAGGGTTTCCCGACGGTCGGACCGTGGAATGGGACGATCACCTGTTGGAAAAACTGCACGCATTGCTGCAGCAGGTCGCGCCCCATGCCGAGTTTGTCTGGGGTAATCGGACATTCTACAAGTGCAACATCGAGCGGGACCTGCCGAGCTGGGCGATCGTCTATACGAAGAACCCCACTGCCTTGACACTGATGCTGCGGAGTCGCAAGAACCAGGTGCCGCTGGGTGCGATTACCGGATTCGGCTGCGAGCAGCAGGTGGACGGGTCGTCGCCGAACGAGGATCTGGTCTACATCCGGTTCCGTTCTTTGGACGACTTGCGTCGCGGGGATTTGCCTGATTTTCTGAAAAAGCATGCCGCCGATTTCCGGGCAGCGGCCAGCCATTTTCGTGCTGTTTAGTCGGCCGCCCCGCCGTTGTACGCTCGCGTTATCCCCGCACGGTCGTCCTTCGCAGTTGCGTAAGTCGTGACCTCGATTTATCTTGGAAGTAACAGCTCCGAACCACCCCCGATAGCCCCCGTTCAGCGTTTTAACCCGCCTGGCGATTTGCAGGGAGCGATGCTGCGAACGAACTCGCCCGGACCGCGGCAGCACCCGCGAATAATTGCACGCCGATGCACCGAGGGCGCGACCGAACAAGAACGCCTGGATAACTACAGCGAATCACTACAAGTCGCGAATGAAGGAGAACATCATGCAGCAAACATCGTACCTAGGCCTGATCCTGGCTGTGACCCTCAGCCTGATGGTTTCCGAGTCGGCAAGCGCCGGTCCTTTCCGGCGCGTCTGGGAACGACGGAAAGCCGAATTGAGTTCGGAGCTCAGCTCCGAATTGTCCGCGGAACTCGCGGACAAAACCAAGGCGGTCGAGGAAAAGCTGCAAGGCGATTCCCAAGCCCGATTCGCCGCGGAATCGACAAAACTCGAAAACCAGGTGCAGCAGGAAATCGCCACGTTGCGGCAACGCACCAGCGACCAGGTGACCGCCCAGACAAAGCGGTTGAAGGACGCCAACGATGCTCAACTGAAGCTGCTGCGCGAGGAAGCCGAAAAGAAGGTGCAGGAAGAGGTCGTTAAACTGCGTCAATCGGCCGAAAAGCAGATGCAGGAATCGCTGGTGAAACTCAACGAGCAACTGGCGACCGAAACCAGGAAGCTGACGCAGGCCACGGAAACGCGTCTGTCGGCGGTTCAGGAAAGTCTGACCAAGAATCTGCAAACGGAATTGAGCAAAGCCAGCGAGCAGGTTGCGAGCCAGGTGAAGGAGCAATCGAGCAAGATGCGCGAGGAGCTGCAGGAAATGATCCGAGCCGCGACGAAAGCCAACACCGCGCCCAAGGATCCCCAGGACACTCCGAGTGAATCGAATCAGGAACAGGCGACGCTGCCCACGACTCCACGCCTCACCGGTTCCGACTCGGATGAGGATGACGGCGACGAGAGCGAACAATAGTCGTCGAATCGTGCATCGCAAGTCATTCCGCACTCGCCGCGGCAACGCAATTCCCCGAATCGCCGCGGAGTCATAACCGCTGCATCAAGTCACTGCGCCGGGATCGCATGGATCGCCGGTGTCGATGCGGCAATTCCGGTTTCCGACACGACCCAGTTGGCCGCGCGGCGTAGTACCCACGCCGTCGGTGGAATCAAAAGCACACCAGCGATCAGCTGTGCGCGCGTCATCGACATGATTAACAACATGTCTTCGAGCCGATGGCGATATAGATCGTCGAACAGGCCAAAGCAGGAATCGGCCGCGACCAGGAGAATGAATGTCGTGACCATCAGGTAGACGACGGTCGTCGGCAGAATCAACATCACAAACGTGGCTCGACGCCGAACCTCGGTCACCCTGGCGCGCGACATGAATCGCACGGCGCCGGACCACAGCGCAATCACCCCGCAGGATGTGCCGACCAAGACCAGAACAAACATGAATCGCTGCTCAACGCCGACAAATCGTACGGAATATCCCAGCACCAGCTGAAACTGCACAACAAGCCAGAAGAAGTCGTTGAGTTGGTATCGCAAGGCACCCTTTAGCCGGCCGGCTCGACGACTGATCGGGCCGAGCATCCACGAGCCCAACAAGATCGGCAGGACGATCGCCAGGAAGATTTCCACGCCGACCGCCCTGGGACCGCCAAGCGTATCAACAAATTCGGAAAGATGTCCCAGTGCTTTGCGGAAAAGACGATAGTGGGCCTGAAAATCGCCCAACGTCTCCAGCAGGGACGAGTTCAACGAAAAATTCATACTTGACTCTTAAAAACCGGATGCCTGGAACGGATTAGCGAACGCTGCCGGATTCGTGGCCGAGTCGTGGGGCGGCAAAACGCATCGGGGCGCAGGCCCCACCCAGGATTGTAGCGGCGCGGCAACAATCGGAGCCAGTCGACTTTTGCCGGTTCCCAAGAAAGCCCCCGATTTACTTCGCAGGCAACAACGGTACGATTGCAGAGAGGGACCAACAGTTCGGAGCCGGATGGCTTACCAGGGGCTTATACCAGGGGATCATTGGGAGGGATCGTGATGAACGAGTCGAAGGTGCGGGGTGTTGTGCATGTGATTGAGCCGACCAAGTCGTTCGGGCAGCGGGGGTTCCGCAAACGTGTCGTGGTATTGGAGCAACAGAACGGGCGGTTTCCGAACTATATCCCGCTGGAATTCACGAACGACGGCTGCGATGCGGTTGACGACCTGCACGTCGGTGATGACATCGAGATCCAATACCGGCTCGGCGGTCGCAAGTGGCAGAAAGATCCCCAGAGCGAAATCAAGTATTTTCTCAGCGCCGAGGCGATCGGGTTCAATCGGATTGGCGACGCGCCAGGCCCGTCGATCGCCGATGCGAACAACGCGTTCGCTGAGTCATCCCCCGAAGATGGGGAAGCGCCGTTCTAAGGCGTGCTCCGGGAAGTCGGCAGGGGCGCGTCCCCGCCGCGCCTGCGGGCTTGTGCCGCTGGACGCAAAGTGTCCGGTGGCCCGGTGCGGCATGACGACCCCTTTCATTCCCCCGGTGAATCTCCCGCGTTGGCGAAACGAAGCAACCGCACCTGGCGAAAGTGGGGCGCGAGCTGTTGGCGGACAAACTCCTTGGTCTTTTGTACCGGATCGTCCAGGGGCCGACCCTGGTCGAACTTCGGAGCGCGGTCCACTTCCGAACGAACGTTGCCCAATTCGTCGAATTCAAAGAACTGTCGTTGATCGTCGTCGGTGAACCGCGGAAGGCCATCGAATAACTGTCGGAAGTCGATCGGTTCCGGCGCCGTGAGCGGTCCCGCGAGCAGGACCAGGGTCTCCATGCCGGCAACACCGGAATTCGGCCAGGCGGTATCAACCTGTTCGGGTAACGACAGGGATTGCACCGGTTGCGCATGCTCCGGATAGGTGTCCCAATTTCCTGGCTGCCAGGGATAAACGGGGAAGGCTTCGCCTCGCGCATCGACCCAGATCAGCCAGACCGATGTCGATACCGGGAAACGGGCCTCGATGCGGATGCCATCCAGGCTGCGGATCGGCAAGATGCCTCGCTCACGAATCGATCGTCCTTGCCGCTTCGCATCCCCTTTGCGCCACACGGCAATGTCGAACTCAAAAGCGGCCGGATCAGTGGACGGATATTGCGGCCGCGTGGCGATTGAACTTGCTGGCCGTCCACCGGGCTCGGGCGGCGGGGAAGCGTCGCTGCGATTGTCCGTCGGCTTTCGGTCCGACTCGTTCGAATCGTCGGAAGCCTGGGCGGCATGAGGATCGAGCGAGCGGCGGCCCAGCGGCGATGCCAGAAACAGAGCTGGGATTGCCGCCAGCAACAGCAGCACGGCGGTGGCTCCAAGGACGGCGCGCTGGCGACGTGGTGTCGGTTCCATCGCGGCGTCGAAAGCGGGCGGTGATGTCGCGACCGAGGGCCCCGCATCGACCTGCGTCGTACTGTTCAAACGGGCCAGGTGATCCTGCAACTCCGACGCCACTTGTTCCGCGCTGGCGTAGCGTTCCGCCGGTTCCTTGCGCAGCAGGCGCTCGACCAATTCGGCGAGAAACGCCGGGACACGGTTGTTGACGGCGTCGAGTCGCGGCGGATCCCATTCGACCACGCGGCGACCTGTCTCCAGGCTGGTCCGCGCGAGGAATGGAGAGTCGCCGGTCACCATCGCGTAGATCACGCATCCGAGGCCGAACAGGTCAGCGCGGGAATCGACCGTTTCACCTCGCGCCTGTTCCGGCGACATGTACGCGGGTGTTCCTACCGCCAGGTTGTTGGAAGTCAATTCGACGTTGTCTACCGCGCACATCGCCAAGCCGAAGTCCGAAAGCTTGACTCGCTCAACGCCGTTTTCCAACAGGACGTTGCTCGGTTTCACGTCGCGATGCACGACGCCCTGTGCATGCGCGGCGGCCAGTCCGCTGGCAATCTGCGCCGCGATCCGCAGGATTTCGACCGGCTTCAAGCGTGGCGTGAGTTTGATTCGTTCGCGCAAGGTGCGGCCGGAGACAAACTCCATCACCAGCAGCGGCAAACCGCCGATTTCTTCCACGGCGTAGATCGTGACCACATTGGGATGGTTGATCGCGGCGGCGGCGCGCGCTTCGCGGATAAACCGCCGACGGGCCGTGCTGTTCTCGGCCACCGATCGCTTCAATATTTTCAGCGCGACCATCCGCCGCAGCTGCTCGTCGTATGCATTATACACGGTGCCAAATGCCCCCGCACCGATCCGCGAAAGCAATTCGTACTTTCCCAACCGCCGCCCACCCCCAAATTCGTCGGCATGCGGTTCGGCACGGCGCTCCATGCCTGAAGGTACGCGCGTGGGAATGATCGAGGAATCCGGATCGAAACTCAGGTCGTCAAAATCAGGGTCGCTGTATGCTTTGTCGCTGAAACCGAGTTCGCGCCGATTGTAGGAGACGTCGCAGAGGTCCTCGGATACCGATCGTCTCGAAGACGCTTCGACATCGGCCGAACTATGGGGCGCTTCCCTCGCCGCGTCAAGCTCCGAGGCCAGACGTGTCGCCAGTTCACTCTCCTGCGGTTCATCCCGCGGCGGATGCTGTCGGATCCAGTCGACCGCTTCGCGGCAGTTCCGGCAGAGGGCTAAATGCTCCTGGCAGACGGCCGCGCGGTCGTCCTCCAGACTGTCGCGCACAAGCTCCACCAACTCCTGTTCGCTGGGGCAGTTTGCCAGACGATTCATACGCGGTTCCTGATGCCTTGGCCTGCGGGACGGTCCGGTGCCAGGCGGGCGAACGAACCCGCCGGCGCGATCCCAACTATATCCACCTCGCAAATTAGTTACAAACCCTCAGTTGAGGGGATTGGCGGCGTTTGTTTCCGCGGGATTCGGTACCGTTGCGGAATCGGGCGGCTCGGATTCCTGGTTCGGCGAACCAGGGGCGGAAATCGCGCGGGGTGTGCGCCGCGGGGGGATGTCGCTATCGTGCCGGGCGCGGCGTTTCGCGAGGGCTCAGGACAGCAGCTTATTCACGACCTTTCCGGCCACATCGGTCAAGCGGAACTCGCGGCCCTGAAAGCGGAACGTCAGTCGCAGGTGATCGAGGCCAAGCAGGTGCAGCAAGGTGGCGTGCAGGTCGTGGACGTGCACCGGATCCTCTACGGAGTAGTAGCCGATGTCGTCGGTACGGCCGAGCACCAGTCCGGGCTTCAGTCCTCCTCCGGCGCCCCACATTGTAAAGGCTTCGATATGGTGGTCCCGGCCGATCAGGTCTCGCGGTTCGCCCTGGGGCGTGCGGCCAAATTCACCGCCCCACAGCACGAGCGTATCGTCGAGCATTCCGAGTCGTTTCAGGTCCCGCACCAGTGCGGCCGCGGGTTGATCGACCTGTTTGCAGATCGCGTCGAGCGATTCTCCCAGTTCCGTGCCTTTGTTGCCGTGGTGGTCCCAGTCGGTGTGGTACAGTTGCACGAAGCGAACGCCGCGTTGCACAAGTCTTCTTGCCAGCAGGCAGTTGTTCGCGAACGACGGCTGGCCCGGTTCCGCGCCGTAGAGCGCCAGCGTTTCCGCCGATTCGTCCGACAGGTCCATCAGTCGCGGAGCGCTGGCCTGCATGCGGAACGCCATTTCGTATGCGGAGATGCGCGTGGCGATTTCGGGGTCGCCGGTGGCATCGAGTCGCAGGCGATTGAAATCGTTCACGGCGTCGACAAACTGGCGTTGGCGGAGGTCGTCGATACCATCCGGGTTGCGCAGGTTCAGGATCGGATCGCCCACACCGCGGAACGGAACTCCTTGATAGGTCGTCGGCAGAAATCCGCTGCCCCAGTTCGGCGCGCCGCCTCGAGGTCCGCGCGGCCCGGACTGTAACACCACGAACCCCGGCAAGTCTTCGGCTTCGCTGCCGATACCGTAGGTCAGCCAGGAACCGAAGCTGGGCCTGCCGAACATCGGCGAGCCCGTATTCATGAAGAATTTAGCCGGTCCATGGTTGAACACGTCGGTTTTCATGCTCTTGATGAGCGTGATTTCATCGACGATTTTCGCCAGGTGTGGCAGGCACTCGGAAATCTCCGCGCCCGATTCGCCGTACCTGGCGAAATTCCGTTTCGTGCCAAGCAGCGTGGCGTCTTTCTTGATAAAGGCGAACCGTTTGTTTTCCACAAACGACGTGGGGATCACCTGGCCATGCAGTTCGCGCAGGTGGGGCTTAAAATCGAATAGTTCGTGCTGACTGGGCCCGCCTGCCATGAACATGAATATGACGCGCTTGGCGCGCGCGGGAAAATGCGTCGGTAACGGAGCCAGGGGATCGGTGGTGCGTGAACGGTCCGACGAACTGGCCGATTGACCCCGGCCTCGCAACAGTTCGGTCAGCGCTAATGCGCCGAGTCCAATGCGGCAGTCATGGAAGAAATGGCGGCGTGTGCGCGTGATCTCGCTGGGGACAGGTTCCATGGTTACTCCCGCGTGATGAATTCGTCGAGGTTCAGCAGTACGCGGCAGACCGCGGTCCAGCCCTGCAGGTCGGTTGCCACGTCGGCGACCTGTTGTTCGATCAAACTGTCCAGCCGCACGCGTTCCGCCGAAGTCGGCTCACGGCCCAGGCACGACCGGAACAACAAGCCCGCGCGTTCCTCGCGGGAAGCGGATGCGGCACCGACGATCTGACGGGCCAGTTGCTGCGCGCATTCGAAAAATGCGAGGTCATTAGCGAGCGTCAGCGACTGCAGCGGCGTGTTGGAACGCAGGCGGCGCGTGCAGGTAACGTTGGCGTTCGGCGCGTCGAACGTGCTGAGCATGGGGTAGGGCAGCGAGCGCCAGAAGAAGGTGTAAACGCCGCGACGATAGCGGTCGCCGCCGGTTGCGGCCTTCCACGGTTTCGGATCCTGCGTGAAGGCGTAAACGCCTTCCGGCTGGGGCGGCATGACGCTCGGTCCGCCGAGGCGCTGCGTGAGCAGTCCGCTGACGGCCAGCGCCAAGTCGCGCACGATTTCGGCATCAACGCGCAAACGCGTCTGCCGCGCCAGCAGGTCGTTGCGCGGATCGACTTCCGCCAGCTCGACGCGACGCGTTGACGACTGCCGGTAGACTGCGCTTAACACGATGTTCCGCTGGAAGCGTTTGATCGACCAGGGGGAGTTGCCGCCGTGCCCAAGCAGGCTCCGCGCCAACCAGTTCAACAGTTCCGGATGCGTGGCTGGCAGTCCCTGCGTACCGAAATCGTCGTCGGTCTCGACCAGTCCGCGGCCATAGAACGGCAACCAGACTCGATTCGCGATCACGCGCGGGGTCAGCGGATTTTCGGCATCGACGAGCCAGCGCGCCAGCTGCAGGCGGTCGGGAGCGACCTGGCGGCGTGTTGGGCCGCTCGCCTCGCCGCTCGCCTCGCCGCTCGCCTCGCCGCTCGCCTCGCCGCTCGCCTCGCCGCCGCTTGGGGGTCGGGGCGGGTCCGCGCTTTCCAGAAGTCGATGCGTCGTTAGCAGTGGGTGCAGCGTCGCGGGGGTCTGGGGGAATACCTGCACGCCCGGATTGAGAAAGTCACCTCGCTTGTGCAGGAAGGTATCGCGCGGCGTCGGCCGTTCGCGGAGAATCAGCGTCGTGGGAATTTTCGGTTCCGAATCGCGCAACCGGGCGATCTGGTCGAGTTCCGGGAATTTTTCGCGGCCTTGCGGCGATACGCGATAATAGTCCTCGATCAATTTCTTGTTCGTCGCATCGCGTTTCTCGAACGGCATGTCGTAGGCGACTTGCACGGGGCCTGGGAGCCGTGCGCGCTGTTCCGGCGTGACCGTCGTTTCCCAGGCCCGCTGCGCCGTTTCCAACGCCTCGCGTTGCTGTTCCATGCGGCTGTCCAGCTCGGCGATCTGCCGCCGAATCTCGTCGCGACGCGCCAGATCGCCGCGCTCGTGATTCGATTGCGTTGGCACTTCCAGAGACGGTTCATCGCAGTTGTTCAGGAAGGCAAAAAACTGGTAGAACTCGCGCTGGGAAATCGGATCGTATTTGTGATTGTGGCAACGGGCACAACCTAAGGTCAGTCCGAGCCATACCGAGCCGGTTGTGGCGACTCGATCGGCGACCGCCTCGACGCGGAACTGTTCCTGATCGGTGCCGCCCTCTTCGTTCACCAGCGTATTGCGGTGAAATCCGGTCGCGACGAACTGGTCCTGCGTGGGTTGGGGCAGCAGGTCTCCCGCGAGTTGTTCCACCGTGAACCGATCGAACCCATGATCGGCGTTGAGTGCCTTGATCACCCATTCCCGATAGGGCCAGATTTCGCGACCGAAGTCCCGGGTATAGCCGTTGGAATCGGCGTAGCGCGCCTGGTCGAGCCACCAGCGGCCCCATTTCTCCCCGAATGCCAGCGAGGCCAACTGGCGATCGACTTCCCGTTCCCACTCGTCGGGTTCGGCGGTCGACGTCCAATCGGCGGAAGCATCGAGTTCCGGGGGCAGACCGCGAAGGTCGAGATTCAATCGTCGCAGCAGCGTGGCGCGCGGCGCCTCGGGAGACATCGCCAGCGTCCGTTGCTGTTGTCTGCCGACGGCTTCCAGCCGGTCCACGATAAAGAAATCGATCGGGCCGCGCGCGGCTGCTTTTTGATCGGGCACGGGGGGGACGACGATCGGGATCGGCTGGTAAGACCAGTGCTTGCCTGGCGCCGCGGTTTGCGGCGCGTCGGCGGGCAGATCACCTCCCGCCGCGATCCAGGCCCGTAACGTGTCGATCTCGGCCGCCGTCAGACCCGGGCCCTCGGGCGGCATGCGGTCCTGGCCAACCGTGCCCGTCACCCGTTTCAGTAACAGGCTCTCTGACGCCTTGCCTGGGACCAACGCGGGACCGCTGTCGCCCCCTGCGCGGATTCCCTGGGGCAAATCGAGGCGCAACCCGGATTCCTGTTTCCGATTTCCGTGACATTCAAAACAGTGTTTTTCCAAGATCGGGCGAACCTCGGACGAAAAGTCCGTTGCTTCCGCGACACGTAAGCCCGCTGCCGGCGGCGGACACGCCAAAAGCAACAGGCAACCGATTGGAATACGAATGTACGGCATATCAAGCTTCATAAAGCGGCCCGTGAACGGCGTAGGAAGTCCACTCCAGCATAACCGAGATCGCTTGCTGACTCCAAGCCAGCCAGATGCGATCCTCGATACCATGAAGTTCGACTCCAGGCCCGACTCCCCCCAGCCGTTCTCCTGGCGCCCCGGCTTCCAGGCTCCTTAGGGCGGACCATGCCGCGTCCGTTCCCGCAGCAGCGACCGGCAATCGATCATCCGCCGGGCAACAGGCCTCGACGACGTTCAGTTATCGTTGTGTCTGCGGGGCGGATGTCGCCCTTGCAACAGTCAGCGGCGGCAGTGCCCGCTGTCGCACTACGGCAGTTCAAGCAGCAGCAGATTGGCGAACTGAACCGGGGTGCCAAGTTTGATCAGTTCGATCGGGCCGCGAGCCGGTAAGTCCGGGATGCGTGCCCGATCGATGACAAGCTGATCGTTCAGTCGCACGCTGATGATTTCGCCGCGCAACGTGATTCGAAAACGGTTCCACTGGCCAGGTGGATTGTCGGCACGGATGCGCGGGACTGCGGAGGCCCGCATCGCCTTGTCGTCCGTAGTTATACGGCGCAGATTGTTGAGTGCGCCCGAACCGCAGTTGTTGCTCCAAAGGGCGATCTCAGCCAGGGGATGGCCGCGCAGCTGCAGGGCGCCCTGTCCGGCATCCTCGATCGTCACGTCGGGACCGTCCGCGCCATCGGTGAGAATCGCCGGCACGGTTCGTTTCGTCGGCGGCTGCGTCAATCTCCAATCGCAGATCAACTCAAAGTTCCCGAATTGCTCCTTGGTGGGGAGCCGCATCGCGAACGGATCGTCCATGCCGCTGCCTTCCAGGATCCAATCTTTGACCAGCCAGTGTTTTCGGTTGCTGGGATCAGATTGCCAGTTGCTGAGGTCGACGCCGCTGTAGAGATTGCGCCAAGGCTGCGCCAACGGCGCCACGTTTTCGGGTGCGGGATTCGACGTTGGCAGTTCACGAATGCGAAGGTTGCGAAAGTGAGCTTCCGATCCCTCGGATTCAATACAGAGGTACCCTTTGCGCGGGTTGCACATCGTTCCTCCCGAAACCACTTTGCCGTTCACCGCCAGCTTGATCACTCCGTTATTACATTCCACGCGGTAGTGGTTCCATTCCGGTGACGGCTTGCACCTCGATTCGCTCGGCAGGCAGCGCATGGCGCCGCGCGGATGCGGCCGATCGGGGGTCATCACTGCTCCGTGAATCGCAAACACGTCGCCGTGGCTGGTATAGGTGTCGGAATTCAGTCCGTCCAGGACCTGGACCTCAATCGCGCGGCAGAAGGGAGTCCCAGGGGCCGTCATCGCGTGGCTCCAGATAAACAAGCCGGCGTTGCCCTGCGGCTGCATGTGCCGCCACTCCATTTCCAGCACGAAATTTTCGTATTGCTTTTCCGATCGCAGCACGCCGGTCGGCTTGCCCGTGGAGACAATCATGCCGTCGCGCGCCGAAAAGGTTCGTGGCGCGACATTCAACGATACCCATCCGCTCAGATCACGACCGTTGAACAGTGCCTGCCAATCGTCGTCAGGCTGGCCTCGGGAAGGCAACAGCAGCACGGCCAGCAGAGGAAGCAGTGTCGGGCGCACGCGGCATTGCTCGGGACGGGATGGCATCGGCATTACTCCTCCAGGCAGAGGCAAGGCAAGCGTTCGCTAAAAAACAGCCCGTCAACAAGCCGGCGCATACTTGCGAACGGGCGCCGCGCAAGGGAAAATCCGGCGACAGTGTAACATTCCCCCAACTGACGGAGAATGCGCCGTGCGACGCAACGAGCCCACGCCTGAGTGTCTGTCCGAATCCAGAATCGATCCCGCTGCGTCCGCGCACGAACAACCCGTCGGCCGACGCCGGTTTCTCGCCGCGGGAGCGGGAGCCCTTGCCGCAGGAGTCGCCTTGAATCCTCTAACTGCCAATCCCTGCACCGCCGCCGATTCCGAATTGCCATGGATTGATGCCCATTCACACATCTGGTCGCAGGATACCGACCGGTTTCCGCTCGCCGGAGCCCAAACCAAGAAAGACCTCGATCCGCCCAGCTTCACTGACGACGAACTGATGGCGGTCGCTCGACCCGAAGGCGTCGGCCGCGTGGTCCTGATCCAGCATTCGATCTACCATCTGTTCGATAACAGTTATCTGGTCGATGCTGTGCGACGACACCCGAACCGATTCCGGGTCGTCGGCATGGTCGACGACCACCGCGACGATGCGGCAGACAAGATGCGCAAGCTGCTGCCGCAGGGCGTCACCGGTTTCCGCATCACGCCCTTCATTCGCGAAAAAGATCCCGGGACGTGGCTCGACACCCCAGGAATGAAAGCGATGTGGAAGGCGGCCGTGGAAACGCGCCAGGCGATGTGCTGCTTGATCAACGCCAGCGATTTGCCTCGGGTCGATGCGATGTGCGCCGCGAACCCCGAGACACCCGTCGTTATCGACCATTTTGCACGGATCGGCGTCGACGGCCAGATGCGGGATGCGGACATCAAGAACCTGGCGCGGTTGGCGCGACACAAACATACAACGGTCAAGATCTCGGCCTACTATGCCCTGGGCCAGAAGAAGCCTCCGCATACCGAACTGTTTCCGATGATCCGCCAGCTCCTGGATGCGTTCGGTCCGCAACGACTGATGTGGGCCAGTGACAGCCCCTACCAGATTCAAGGCGAGAACAACTATCGGGCGTCGATCAACCTGATTCGGGATGGAATTCCATCGCTCTCCACCTCCGACCGTGAATGGCTGTTGCGAAAAACGGCCGAACGAGTGTTCTTTTACAAGTGAGGAACGGGGAACGGGGGGCCGCACTGTCGATGATCGACGCCCGGCAAATTTCTCTCAAACGACCCGCAAGCCGGTCGCAACGGCATCCCGCACAAGCCGAGTTGCCGGGACGAAATCATTACATCGATAAACGGGCACTTTTTCCGTCGCGCGGCGTTTGAGCCAGCCGACCACATTTCGAGCCCACTTGATCCATGCGTGCGATTTTTTGACCCGAGTACCTCCTTCGAAATACGACGGGTAATAGTACACCGATGTCCGATTCAGAATCCCTTCGCTGTTCACAAGGCCGTGTCGATACCAGTTACGCCGCTCCACTGCAACCACTCGCCACTCCAATATACCGCGCTCCTCCAATCGCTCGGAAGGGAGTTGGCCGACGACCCATTTGTCCTCAGCTACCGACAGTCAGACTCGTAATCGCGGCTCCGGGAAAAAGCCACAGAGGGCATGGAGTCCAAAAAAGTGGAAGTCGTGAATGGTTCGAAAAAATGTTATGGCTTGTGCAGCCAATCACAGTAGTCGTTCCAATCTTGATTCTTCAGATCTTGCAGGTGCTCTTCTGACGCGCGACTCATTCCTACGAAGCCGATTTCCATCTGCCGCGGATATTCAGCCGCCCCTACAACGTCACGAAAATCCGTGATAGCAACCGAAACTTGCTGTTGGATTGAACTTAAATCGCCATTCGCAAGTTTTAGAATCGCTGCTCGCACTCGGTTTCGTTCAATATGATGGGGCTCCGTTCCGTAAGTCTCCAGTAACGAACGCACACGGTCTGCAATATCGGGAACAAATTCGCGATTCACTAATCGCTCGAGTGTCTCTTCATCAATAGTAGGTACGAAGTCTGGCATTTGGGCACTTTGAACAGAGTTCGGCGTTAACGTGGACCACCGGAGTCAGAATTCATGGGATCAAGGGGCTCACGGTCTGGTCGAGCCAGAAACAACGACCGCCATCTGTTCGACTTTCTCCATCGCCTTAAGCGCTGGAGGTGGCGCTTGCAACTTCTTCCCATCTTCACCGAAACACTCCACGGAATTTGTTCCTAGTAGCTCGAAGGCTCTGTTCAGTCGAACCTGAGAATCAACGAACTCTCGTGAAAGTGAATCACCAGTCGTGCAGCTGATGGCATCAGAGTTGTTCGAATCTGCCAGAGATCGATAAAACTTCGTTAGCACTTCGGATGGTGGCAGAGTCGTGGTGGCCGCATTCGATTCAGAAGGCCCTGTATCAGCGTTCGTAGGCGCAGAATCCTTATTCGAACATCCACGGAATAGAGCGAAACATGTCGCACAAAAAACAACGGCTAGGGTTTGCCTCATGCGTTGACCTCGTTGAGTTCTGGGGATTTCTGCTCCGGTACACACTTTGGTCCGGCGATGCAGAAAACCACAGAGGGCTCAGAGGGCATGCTCCCAGCCTGAAGCGAGTGATCCTATCCTTCAACCGTTGGAAGTTGAAATGCGAAAGCAGCCGGGGTGCTGATCGTTTCAACCGCATTCAATCAGCCTGAACCGCAAGGCGAATCGCGCTAAACCAGTTCCTCGATCGGGCGTCCCTGTTCAATCATGTACACCGGTCTTCCCGCCTGATTGACGTACTGCACTCGCCCGTCGATCCCCAACACTTGAAATACCGTGGCCATCAAATCCTGAGGGCCGATCGGCGCCGACTTGGGAACATCGACCTTCTCCGCCGATTCACCGATCACTTGGCCCATCTTGAGCCCGCCACCAGCGAGCGCCAGTGTACTCAAAGGTGCCCAGTGGTCTCGGCCAGCTCCACCGTTGATCTTCGGCGTCCTGCCGAATTCGCCGCTGATCACGAGCAGAACGCGATCGCTGAGTCCACGCAAATCAAGATCCTCGACCAATGCCGCGACCGAGCGATCAACCTGCGGACCCAGGCTATCCATCGCCGGCTTAATGCCTCCGTGCATGTCCCAACCGCCCCATTCCACCGTCACAAAACCACATCCCGCTTCGCACAGGCGCCGGGCCTGCAGCAACCGTTGCCCCAGACCGGTGCCGTACCGGTCGACAACACGGGGATCCTCGTATTTCAAATCAAATGCCTGCTGCGACCGGCTGAGAATAATGTCGAAAGCCTGCTTCTCGAAGGAGTCCAACCCATCGATAAGACCGCTTCGATCGGCAGTCCGGCGCACATTGTCGATGCCTTTCAGGAGATCGCGACGGTTTCCCAACCGGTCGCGATTGACGACCAGCGACATGTTCTGCCGCGCCTCACCGCTCGGATCGAACGGTCCGTACGCGGTTCCGAGGAACGAGGGGCCGTCACCGTAGATTCCGCCCATCCGCACGTAGGTCGGGATGCCGGTTTGAGGATGGTTCGTGCCGCGTTCGCGCGCGACGATCGAGCCGATCCCAGGTCGATCCTGCGGCGCACCGTTGTCGGCCAGACGGTGGTCATATCCCGTCATCACGTAATGCGTGCCGCCGCCATGACCGCTGTTGGTGTGGGCAAAGCTACGCACGAATGCCATCTTATCGGCGACCTGCGCCATGCGTTCAAAATTGCCGCCCAGCGTAACACCCGGTAATACGGTCTTCACCTCGCCCGTCACGCTGCGGTATTCGGCCGGGGCTGTCATTTTCGGATCGAACGTTTCGACGTGCGTCGGGCCACCACCCAGCCAGAGCCAGATTACCGACGTATCGCGAGTAACACGGCCCGAGGACGCCGCCTCCGCTCGGCTACGTAACAATCCCGCCAGATTGCAGGCACCTAAACCTAGCGTTCCGACCTTGATAAAGTCGCGACGGGAAGAACGTTCGCAGTTAGTATTTTGCCGACCCGACCGAATTTCCAGCATTGTCGCAGCCCTCGCATTCAAAACCGAACCGATGAAAACAGACGCACACGGCGCGCATCCGCTTCACATCAATGCACATTTATACCTATCGCCTCCGGGAACTTCAAGACTTTTGTTTTTTGATCCGGTCGCGAGCAGTGTGGGCGGGAGTCGCCCCGATATGGCGATTCGCGGCAGTCGAGATTACGCTGGTTTTTCAGGCAAAAACGATCAACAGATCGCCCGTTTCGACCCGAGTCCCCGACTTGACCAGGACCTGGACGATCGTGCCGTCGTGGTCGGAATTGACCGTCGCCTCCATTTTCATCGCTTCCAGGCTCAACAGTTTCTGCCCTTTTTTCACTTTGTCGCCCGGCAGCACCGCGACCGTGACGACCATCCCCGGCATGCCAGCCCCCACCTGTTTGGGGTCCGAGGTATCGGCTTTCAGGCTTTGTTGGGTTGCGGGTTCCAGTGCATGGTCGACGACCGAAACGTCGCGTGGCTGTCCGTTGAGTTCGAAGAACACGGTTCGTCGCCCGTCGGGATGCGGCTCGCTGACGGTAAGAAATCGAACGATCAGAGTCTTGCCCGTTTCGATATCGACGGCGATTTCCTCGCCCGACTGATGGCCGTAAAAGAAAACGGGGGTCGGCAGTCCGCTCGTGTCGGAGTAGCTGCGTTGGTGGTTTACGAATTCGCGAAAAACTTTGCCATACAACAGGTAGCTCAGCACTTCGCGTTTGGACGGTTCGCGGCCCAGGAATTCCTTAATTTCGGCGGCGGCCCGCGTGAAGTCGACCGGCGGTAATCGTTCACCGGGTCGTTCCAGGACCACCGGTCGATCGCGCATCACACGTTTTACGACCGCGGGTGGAAACCCACCGGGAGGCTGTCCCATGCGTCCGCCAATCAGGTCGATCACCGATTCCGGAAATGCGAACTCCCGTTCGCCATTCAGGACGTCGCGAGCCGAGAGGTTGTTGGCGACCATGAACAGCGCCATGTCGCCTACCGCTTTCGACGTCGGTGTAACCTTGACGATATCCCCGAAAATCTGGTTGACCTCGGCGTAAACGTGGCAGACTTCCGACCAGCGGTCGGCGAGTCCCAGCGCCTTGGCTTGCTGGTGCAGATTCGTGTATTGCCCGCCGGGCATTTCATGTTCGTACAGGTCCGCCGTCGCCGGCACCATTTCACTTTCGAACGGCAGATAGAATTGCCGCACCGCCTGCCAGTACTCGGCGATCTGATCCAGGACCTTGGTTTCCAGTCCGGTTTCGCGCGGCGTGAACCGCATCGCCTCGACCATAGTATTGAGATTTGGCTGCGAGGTGCCGCCCGACATCGGCGCCATGGCCAGATCGACGATGTCGACGCCCTGTTCGGCCGCTTTGCAGATCGCTCCGGCCTGAATGCCCGCGGTGTCGTGCGTGTGGAAGTGGATCGGAATTCCGATTTCCTGCTTTAGGGTCTTCACCAGCAGTTCCGCCGCGTACGGCTTGCACAGGCCGGCCATATCTTTGATCGCCAGGATATGCGCGCCGCGCCGCTCCAATTCCTTGGCCAGTTCGACGTAGTATTTCAAGTCGTACTTGGCCCGCGCCGGATTGAGAATATCGCCGCTGTAGCAGATCGCCGCTTCGCAGATGGCGTTGGTGTGCTGCAGCACCGCATCCATCGCGACGCGCAAATTGGGCAACCAGTTCAAGGCGTCGAAGATCCGGAACAGGTCGATTCCGGCCTCGGCCGACTCCTTGACGAATTCCTCGACGACATTGTCGGGATAGTTGGTGTAGCCGACGGCATTCGACGCCCGCAGCAGCATCTGGAACAGGATGTTGGGGACCTTCGCGCGAAGGTCGGCCAGCCGCTTCCAGGGACATTCCTTCAGGAACCGCATGGCCGTATCAAAAGTCGCTCCGCCCCACATTTCCAGGGAAAACAGCTGGGAACAACGGCGGGCATATACATCGGCGATACGCAACAGGTCATAGCTCCGCAGGCGAGTCGCCAGCAGCGATTGGTGCGCATCGCGAAAGGTGGTGTCGGTGATCAGCAACGTCCGCTGATCGCGTACCCATGCCGCGAATTTCGCGGGTCCCGATTCCAGCAGCCGCTGCCGGGTGCCGGCCGGGATGCGTTCGCGCCAATCGGTCGTGGGAACCGGCGCCGGCAGACGGCGAATCGAGCTCGGCGCATCCTTCACCAGACTGTTGCCATTGACGATCAGATCTCCCAGATAGGACAGCAACCGCGTGGCACGATCCTTCCGCGGCAGGAATTGAAACAACTCCGGCGTCTCGTCGATGAAGCGGGTGATGCAAGGCGATTCCAGGAATTTCGGATGCGTGATCAACCGGATCAGGAACGGAATGTTCGTCTTCACACCTCGCACACGGAACTCCTGCAGGCAGCGTTCCATGCGTCGCGAGGCGTCGAGAAATCGACGTCCGCGAGCGGTGACTTTGACCAGCAGGGAATCGTAAAACGGATTCACCACGGCGCCGGAAAATGCGCTGCCGGCATCCAGCCGAATTCCCATGCCACTTGCCGATCGGTAGTGCGAAACACGCCCGTAGTCCGGCATGAAGTGGTTCGCGGGATCCTCGGTCGTGACGCGGCACTGGATCGCGAAACCATGCGTGCGGATGCGATCCTGGGACGGCAAACCGATCTCCGGGTCGGAAAGGGGCATGCCCTGGGCGATCAGAATCTGCGATTTGACGATGTCGATCCCGGTCACCTCCTCCGTGACCGTATGCTCGACCTGGATCCGCGGATTCACTTCGATGAAGTAGAACTGGTTCGACTGCCGGTCCAACAGAAACTCGACCGTACCGGCATTCTGATACTGGACGCCACGGCCAATCTCGATCGCCGCCTGGCAAAGTGCCTCGCGCACCGTCGGATCGAGAAATGGCGCCGGGGCGATTTCGACAACCTTCTGATGCCGCCGCTGGATTGAACAATCCCGTTCCCAGAGATGAACCAGATTTCCGTGCTTGTCTCCCAAGAGTTGTACTTCGATGTGGCTGGCCTGCGAGATGTAACGCTCCAGGAACAGATCGGGACTGCCGAATGCGGTGAGCGACTCGCGCTGCGCCTGGGAAAAAGCCAGGTCGAAATCGGCAGGCGACAGCACCACGCGCATCCCGCGTCCACCGCCCCCTTTTGCTGCCTTGAGAATCACCGGGTAGCCAAGCCGCTCAGCTAACTCCCGCCCTTGCGTCAAGTCCTGGATCGACCCGCTCCCACCGAGCACCGGCA
This sequence comes from Planctomycetota bacterium, assembly GCA_016872775.1. Classification (GTDB taxonomy): domain Bacteria; phylum Planctomycetota; class Planctomycetia; order Pirellulales; family Pirellulaceae; genus VGZA01. The sequence continues at coordinate 30,657 of VGZA01000033.1, forward strand.
CTCCCACGCGCTCCGCGATCGCCCGCGCCGCCGTCTTGTCGCCGAGCTGCTCCAGCGCTGCGACCTGGGGACCGACAAACACGATTCCAGCTCGCTCGCAGGCACGAGCCAATTCGGGATTCTCCGACATGAAGCCGTAGCCTGGATGAATCGCGTCAACGCCCTGCTCGGCCGCCAGTTCGACAATCCCCTCGACGTTGAGATAGGCGCGAATCGGCTCACCCGGATTCCCTACCAGATAGGCTTCGTCCGCCTTAAAACGATGCAGCGCATAGCGATCCTCGTGCGTGTAAATCGCGACGGTACGGATGCCCAATTCATGAGCGCTGCGACAGACGCGAATCGCGATTTCGCTGCGATTTGCGACCAGCAATTTACGAATGATCTTCATGGCCCAAGCGTAGCAATTCGCTGGTGTCGTGGGAAGCTGCCGGGGGCTGCCATGCCCCCGGCCCGACCCCCACCGATCACGACGTCAGATCGATCGAACTCGCCATGCTCTCCGCCAGATCGCCCAGCCAGCGGAACTTCCGTTCCAGATCCTGGCACTTGCTCGCCAAGGCCGGCCGTAAGCCCGACAATACTCCAAGCTCGTCGCAACATTGCTGCACCAGCGAGCGTCCGAGCCAGCCTTCCTTGTCGCGCAGCGCCATCCGCAGGCCGTCGAAACGCGTCAGCAGGCATCGGATCGTCTCGGCGGCCCCGCGGTCGCCACGCAGGTCCTCGGCCAATTCCGCCAGATGGCCGCCGATCCCGAATAGAACCACCGTCAACCGCTGCTGACCACTCATCGTTGCCACCAGCTCCTCGTTCATGAAACTGCCTTTCCAGACCTCCGAGATCCGCGATGACCTGGGAGTCGTGCCGGCGATCGCCAGTACCTCCGTGCTGTCCGAATCGTCCGGCTCGTCGCCGTACTGAACATGCCATTCCGCCCGCGACGCGCAGAACGAGAAAGCGAAGTCCGAGTCCATATGGCTGCCGTCAAGGAACCAGAATGCGGGCCCTGTCGCCTGATCCGCCATCATCCGGCACAAAGGACAATCCGGGTCGATACACGACTCCTGTTCACCGGCAGCCACCGGCAGCCGCTGCCGCTCATGCTCCACAATCTCCAACGGCGTGCGCCCACCGAATTCCTCCTGCGGTTGCGCCATCCATCGCAGTCGCAATTCCTCGTAGAGGCGCAACTGCGCCGGTGCCGTGGCATCGACCCCCTGCGATCGATCGTCGATCATCCGGTCCAGAACGACGCGGATCATGTCGTAGTACACGATCGCTTCATGTCGCCCCCACGCGCCGCAGCGATAAGCGGCGGAAGACTTGGAAACTCCCACGGGACATCGGCCCAGACGCGACCATTGTCGCGAACGTGCCTCCAAGTCCCTATCGATGCGCTCCAGATCCCACAATATCACCTCCCGCGGAGTCCGCCCCCCCAAATCCTCGCGCGGCGTCATCAGCCACATTTCGTGCAGTCGCGTGATCCGCTCGCGATCCTCCCAGTTTCCCTCGTTCAGGTTCCGCAAAAGAAACGCCACGACCTCGCCGTAAAGCACCGCTCGGTAATCCTCAGCCGTTCCCTCCGCGCGCTGCTCGCGGCGCGACTGCGTCCGTTCCTGCCAGCCGTTCAGGGAACCGGCAATCTCCCAATCCCGGGCCAGTTCGTAGTCGATCGTTACCCGACGATCGACTTCGGCGCCCCGCACGTTCTCCATCACCCGGTCGAACCGCTCCGGACAAACCAACCGCGCGTCCACCGCGATGTACCGGGCCGCAAGATCCACCAGAACCTTTTCGCCAGGCCCATCCCAATTCATTCCCGGCTGCAACTCGACCCCCCATCCCCAGGCATTCGGCTCGTCCTCCGGATCACGAAACCGCATGATCGACTGCTCAAGCTCGTCGATCGTCTCCGGATCCGCCGCCAGCGCGCCAAGGATCACCTGCCAGTCGTTTGCCTCCACCGATAGATGGGCCGACCGCATCCGATCCCGCAAATTCACCAATATCCTTCCCATGCTGTTCCCTCCCTCGCCTGCACGGATGGCAGGTCAACAATGACAAAGAATCCAACTCGAACCTTGGCGTGAGGAAGGTGCAGGTTGAACAACTTCGCGATACGAACAGGAGCAGGCGAGCAGGAGCAGGCGAACAGGGCCGCGGACGGCCCCAACTTTCCGGAAATCTGAGTTGACTACTATGGAGCAATAAGAACCACCATAGTATGTATATCCAGAAATTGCGGTCCACCGCAAGAGGGCGGGTAGCCAATTCACGGCCCGGGTCGTTGACCATTCGAGAAATGGTTCCCAGGGAATCGTGATGATTCACCAGGCAATCGCGATCCGCCGGTGCTTGTTCAGGAGTGTTGCAAAACGGTTGCGCGCGTTGGTGCTTGGCGGCGCGAACGTCGGGCGTTGCTATTCCCCGCCTGCCCCGCGCCGCCGGTCGTCGTGACCCTCGGCGGCCTGTTCCTCCTCTGGATCGTCTTCCGATCGCATGATCGGCAGGGCATGTTGTTCCCCCAGCCATCGTCCGAGATCGATCGTCTGACAGCGCGGGCTACAGAACGGCATCTGCCAGTCCGGAGGAGGCGCGAACCGTTTCCCGCACGTGGGGCAATGCCGAAGTGACATGGTTCAGGAACTGGGCTTGGCGTCGCCCGCCGACGATTTCGCACTGGGTTTCGCATCGCCGCCGGAGGACGGTTTAGCGTCGCTGTTGCCGGCCGCGGTGCCCCCTGATTCGGATTTCGATTCGGCGGCCGCCTTCTGCTTATACGATTCACTGCGGTAGTCGGTCTGGTAGAAGCCCGAACCTTTGAACAGAATGCCCGCTCCCGTGCCGATCAGCCGTCGCAGTTTTTTCTTCTTGCAATTCGGGCACGCCTTGAGCGGCTCGGCGCTGATCGACTGAAACAGTTCCAGTTCGTGACCGCAAGCATCGCAGACATAATCGTAGGTTGGCATCGAATCGGTACTCCGCGGATAGATCAGCCGGTGGAACTGGTGGGCGTGGATGGCAGGGGCGCGTCGGTCGCCTCGACGGCGGGTCCTGTCGAAACCATGACTTGCGCGGGCCGAACGACGCGATCATACAAGCGGTAACCAGAGCGGGCTTCACGCGTCACCGTGCCCGTCGGAAACTCACGGCTCGGTTCTTGCGCGATCGCCTCGTGCAGATTCGGATCAAACAAGGTTCCGACGGTCGGGATGGCGACGCAATGGTGCTGCTCGAGATAGGCATTCAGCTGCACAGCAACCATCTTGACACCGGCCAGGAGGGAATCAGAATGAGCCGACTGCTCGGCTACCGTGATGGCGCGCTGGAGATTGTCGGCGACATTCAACACATCCCTGACCAACACCAGTGCCGCGTAGCGCCGTTCGTCTTCCATTTCCCGGCGAGACCGTTTGCGGAAGTTCTCCAGTTCAGCCTGAGCGCGTAAAGCGCGGTCATTGGCTTCCGCCACTTGTTGCTGCAATTGCCTCACGGCCACATCGGCCGCGAGTTCGACATTTCCATCCGCCGCGGGCTCCGGCTGCCAGCCTGGCACTTCTTCACGCATGTCTTCACTCATGGATTGGCATTCTCCTGGCTCTCGGCGGCATCGGAATGGGAAACGAAATAGTCGCGGATTTTTTCAAGGAAACTCTTGCGATCCGCGGAGACATGAACATGTTCCAGCTCCGCCAGTTCACGGAGCAATTCGCGTTGGCGCGCGTCAATTTTTTTGGGGACTTCGATATAGGTATGAACGCGCATGCTGCCGACCCGTCCCCGGCCATGCGGATCGGGCAAGCCTCGCCCAGGAATCTCAAAGACCTGTCCCGAGGGCGTTCCCAGAGGAATTTCCAGGGATGCCTTGCCGCTCAACGTCGGGACGTCCAGCGTTGCGCCCAGCGCGGCCTGGGTGTAAGTGATCGGAAATTGCACGATCAGGTCCTGCCCGTCCCGGAGAAACAGCCGGTGCTTGCGCACGGAAATAAACAGATAACAGTCGCCGGCCGGGCCGCCGTCGGGACTAGGTTCGCCCTCGCCGGTGATCCGTACAGGCGTTCCGTCATCCACACCGCCCGGGATCCGCACATCGCGGCGGACTTTCGCGCCAACATAACCGCGGCCACGGCAAGCGTCGCAGGGATCGGTGACGATCGTGCCGCCACCTCCGCACGCCGGACAGGTCGTCTGCACCCGGAGAATTCCCGCCGACTGCACAACTTGCCCACGTCCGCCGCACCGCCGGCAGGTGTCGCGTGAAGCGCCGGCCTTGTTGCCCGTTCCGGAACATTTTCCGCAGACGACGCTGCGGGAAAACTCAATTGTTTTGGTGACGCCGGCAGCCGCTTCCTCGAGGTCGATCGCGACGTCAACGCGAATGTCGGCACCTCGACGAGCCCTGCGCTGGCGCTGGCCGCGCCCGCCAAAAATGTCGCCGAACATTCCGCCGCCGAACAAATCCCCAAAGGCGTCCATGATGTCATGGACATCGGTGAAGTGCGGCGCCTGATCCTCGACTCCCTGGTGCCCGAATTGATCGTAACGCGCCCGTTTCTCGGGTTCGTTCAGGATCTCGTAAGCCTCGGCCGCCTCCTTGAATTTTTCGACGGCGCCTTCGTCACCCGGATTGCTGTCCGGATGGTACTTGATGGCCAGCTTGCGGTAGGCAGCGGCGATATCCTTGGCCGAGGCATCTTTTGCCACGCCGAGCACTTCGTAGTAATCGCGTTTTTTCGCCATTGTGGACATACCGAAAAACGGCCACTCCGGGCGAAGTGGCCGTTCCATGAAAGTTCACATTGCGAGATCCTGGACCGATGCTCTATCGCACCGAGCCCTCCACCTTCTGCCTCTTCTTATCGTCCTTGTCGAAGTTGGTCACAAGAGCTTCCGTCGTCAAAAGCAGCGCTGCAATGCTGGCGGCATTGCTTAATGCCGTCCGCACCACCTTTACCGGGTCAATGATCCCGGCCTTGAACATGTCGACGTACTGGTTGGTGTTCGCGTCGTAGCCGGTGTTGACCGACTTGTCCTGGATCTCATCGGCAACCACAGAACCGTCACGACCGCCATTGTCCACAATCTGACGCAACGGAGCACTCAAAGCGTTCAGCACGATCTCCGCGCCGATCCGCTCGTCTCCCTTGGCCGAATCGCGAGCCTTCTGCACCGCCTCGGCGCAACGCAGCAATGCCACGCCGCCGCCGGGCAGAATCCCTTCCTCGACCGCCGCCCGCGTGGCATGCAATGCATCCTCGACCCGCGCCTTCTTCTGCTTCATGTCGGTTTCCGTTTCGGCACCCACGGAAATCACCGCCACGCCGCCCGCCAGTTTGGCCAGACGCTCCTGGAACTTTTCTTTGTCGTATTCGCTTTCCGTCTGGCCGATCTGATTCTTGATCTGCTGGACGCGCTTGTCGATTTCCGTCCGGGAACCCGCGCCTTCGACGATGGTAGTGTTGTTCTTGTCGACCGTAATCTTCTTGGCCCGACCAAGATGCTCGACGCCCAGATTCTCCAACTGGATTCCCAGATCCTCGCTGATCATCGTTCCGCCGGTCAGCACCGCGATGTCGCTCAGCATCGCCTTGCGGCGGTCGCCAAAACCGGGGGCCTTCACGGCGCAGACGTTCAAAACACCACGCAGCTTGTTGACCACCAACAACGTCAATGCCTCGGCATCGACATCCTCGGCGATAATCAACAGCGGCCGGCCGGTCTGACTGACGCGTTCCAGAATCGGCACGATATCGCGCAGATTCGAGATCTTCTTCTCGAAGATCAGAATGTAGGCGTCCTCCAGCAGGCAGTTCATTTCGGCCGGATGATTGATGAAATAGGGGGAAACAAACCCCTTGTCGAACTGCATCCCGTCGACGTACTCGACGCGCGTCTCCGTGGTTTTGCCTTCCTCGACCGTAATCACGCCGTCCTTGCCAACCCGCTCCAGCGCGTCCGCCAGCAACTTGCCAATCGTCGGATCGTTGTTGGCGCTGATCGCACCGACATTCGCAACCTCGTCCTTGCTGGTCACGGGCCGAGCCATCGAAATCAACTTCGCTTCGGCGGCATGCACCGCCTTCTCAATCCCGCGGCGAATCGCCATCGGACTGCTGCCGGCAACAATGTTGCGGATTCCCTCGCGGAAGATCGCCCGCGCCAGGACCGTCGCCGTGGTCGTGCCGTCACCGGCGAGATCGGAAGTCTTCTGGGCGACTTCCACCACCAGCTTGGCCCCCATGTTCTCGAAACGGTCCTCCAATTCAATCTCCTTGGCAACCGTCACCCCGTCCTTGGTGACCGTCGGGCCACCAAAAGACTTATCAATTATCACGTTGCGACCAGTCGGCCCCATCGTAATCGCGACCGCACTGGCAAGTTTGTCGACGCCCTGCAGCATCCGCGCACGGGCCTGATCATCGAAAAGTAGTTGCTTAGCCACGCTCTGGATTCCCTTATTTAATAGACCCGCAAACGCTCGCCGCGCTTACTTGACAACCTTGGCCAGAATATCCGATTCACGCAGGATCTTGACATCATCATTGTCAACCTTGATGTCCGTTCCGCCATACTTGCCGTAAATCACCTGATCGCCGACCTGGACCGATAACTCGCCGCGCCTGCCGTTCTCCAGCAAGCGGCCAGGCCCAATCGCGATCACCGTTCCACGCTGCGGACGCTCCTTCGCCGAGTCCGGCAAAACGATCCCGCCCGCCGTTCGCTCTTCCGCCTCAATCGGCTCCACCACGACCCGGTCGTCCAGAGGTCGAATCTTTACTTTGGCCATTCGCTATTCCTTTCCCGTATTTGTTGGTTGAAATTTGCAGTCTTGTTTTTACGGTGCCACAGCGCTTACATCATGCCTTCCATGCCACCCATGCCGCCCATGCCACCCATGCCGCCCATCCCACCCATGCCGCCCATGCCACCGCCCATTCCGTGGTCATGATGATCGTGTCCGCCGCCCTCCTCCGACTCTTCCTTGGGAATCTCGGTGATCAAAGAGGACGTTGTCAGCAACAACGACGCGACACTGGAAGCATTCTGCAGCGCGGTGCGTACGACCTTCGCCGGGTCGATGATTCCCGCCTTCACCAGATCGCAGTATTCGTCCTGATCGGCATCCCAGCCTTCGTTCTTGGCCCGCTGCTGCCGCACGCGGTTGACGACCACCGCTCCGTCCTTGCCGGCATTTCGAGCGATCGCCCGCAATGGTTGATCGAGGACATTCCGAACGATTGTGGCTCCGAGTTTCTCATCGCCCGTCAGGTCGAGTTTCTCCAGGACCTTTTCCGCCCGCAAGAGCGCGACGCCGCCGCCCGGAACGATCCCCTCTTCGAGCGCCGCCTGCGTGGCGTTCTTGGCATCTTCGATCAGCCATTTGCGCTCCTTCATCTCGGTTTCGGTCGCCGCTCCGCAACGGATCTGCGCCACTCCGCCCGCCAGCTTCGCCAGCCGCTCCTGCAACTTTTCGCGATCGTATTCGCTGTCCGTTCGCCCGATTTCCTCGCGGATCTGGCGAGCACGACCTTCAATATCCTCTTTCGATCCAGTGCCACTGATGATCGTGGTGTGCTCGGAAGTGATCCGGATCTTCTTGGCCTTGCCCAGATCGGAGAGTTTCACGCTTTCCAGATCGATGCCCAGATCCTTGAAGATCGGCTGCGCCTTGGTCAAGACGGCCAGATCACCCATGATCGCCTTGCGACGGTCACCGTATCCAGGCGCCTTGACGGCACAAACCTGCAGGATGCCCCGCATCTTGTTGACGACCAGCGTCGCCAGGGCTTCGCCTTCGACGTCTTCGGCAATGATCAGCAGCGGCTTGTTCGCTTTGCTGATCGCTTCCAACAGGGGAATCAGTTTCTTGTTCGAAGAGATCTTTTCTTCGTGCAGCAGGATAAGGCAGTTTTCCAGCTCCACGATCACTTCGTCGGGATTCGTGACGAAGTGCGGCGAGAGGAACCCGCGATCGAACTGCATCCCTTCCACGATCTCCACTTCGGTTTCACGGCCGCGCCCTTCTTCGACCGTAATCACACCATCCTTGCCGACTTTCATGAACGCGTCGGCCAGAACCGTCCCGATCGTCTCGTCGTTGTTGCCGGCGATCGCGGCGACCTGTTGGATTTCCTTGCGATCCTTTTCGTTGATCTTCTCGGCCATCTTGCCGATCGCTTCGGAAACCGCCTCGGTCCCCTTGGCGATGCCGCGCGCCAAAGCCATCGGATCCGCGCCGGCCGCGATCATCTTCAGACCTTCGCGAAAGATCGCCTCGGCCAGTACAGTGGCCGTTGTCGTGCCATCCCCGGCAACGTCATTGGTCTTGCTGGCGGCCTCTTTGACGAGCTGCGCGCCGAGATTCTCGTACGGGTCATCCAGTTCAATGTCCTCAGCGACCGTCACGCCGTCCTTCGTGACTTTGGGAGAACCCCACCCCTTGTCGAGCACCGCATTGCGTCCTCGGGGTCCCAGGGTACTACGCACCGCCCGGGCAAGTTTCGATACACCCGCGAGTAGCGGTTGCCTGGCCTCATCGTCAAATACCATTTGTTTCGCCACGAGAGGATTCCTCCTATTTGCTGTCAGTCGACCGGTGATTCATGATTCCGCTCCCGCAATAAATTGGCAGTCAATTTCGGGAGACCGGGTTTTAATGCAAGCACTGTGCCAAGAGCGAAATTACGCACCCAAGTCCATAAAGAATAGCTGGTTATGTCGAAATATCACTGCGAGCAATACCCGGATTTTGGCCGCAGGTTGTCAAAGTGGCAGTTTCCCCTAGAATCGGGGCGACATGGCCACGGCTGGGCAGAACAACGCGATTCCCGGTCTGGCGAGAATTCAGGATCTACCGCGGACGCTTGCGGCCCGGCCAGAATTTGCCGCCGCAGTTACCGCGCTCGCCAGCAGACAACCGGCGTCTTTCGACGGCGCGTGGGGGTCATCCTGCGCGCTGCTCGCTGCGGCATTGGCCCGTTCGCTCTCCGGACCGTTGATCATCATCGGCGCCCATCCCAGTCAGATCGACGATCTGGAATCGGATCTGGGACTGTTCAGCTCCCAGCCCTGCCGGGTCTTTCCGGCACTGGAGTCCCTGCAACCGCAGGGGCTGATTCGCGAAGAAGCGCTGGGGACCCGCATTCGCGTGCTGAAGCATCTGTTGAACCCGCCGCTGGACTCCGCGCAACCCCCAATCGTGCTGACGAGCATCCCGAGTCTGATGCAGCCGGTCCCCGCCCCCGCCACGATTGCGGCCAGCACGCGCACGTTTCGCGTTGGCGATAATGTGCCGCTGGAGGCCGTGCGCTTCTGGCTTGTCGAAAATCACTTCCACGCGACAACCGCCGTCGAACTCCCCGGGGAATTCAGCGTGCGAGGTGGAATTCTCGATGTCTTCGCTCCGGACTGGGACGTTCCGGTGCGGATCGAGTTTTTCGACGACCAGCTGGAGTCGATTCGCCGGTTCGACGGCGCGACGCAGCGCAGCCTGGCCGCACTCGACGCGATCGAATTGACCGTCGTCCGCTCCTGGAACGACAACACCGATTATCTCACGTCGTTCCTTCCGGCCAACGCAACCATCGTGTTGTGGGAACCGGACCAGATCGTCGCCGCCGCCTCGCAATATCTCGAAAGAATGCAGTCGACCGGACCGTTGCACGCTGTGTCCGAGGTCCTCAAAAGACTGAAGCCGTTCGGCATCGCATCGGCACAGTCCGCGCCGGGCAGTCCGGAAACGGTGCACGACGCGCTGCCATTTGAATCGGTCGAACGTTTTCAAGGAGAACTGGCCCGTATCAAGGAGGAGTTGGAGCGGGCGGCGCGCGACGATCATGTCGTCATCGTCGCCGCCACGGAAGCGGAACTGCATCGGTTGCGGGAACTGTTGTCCGATTCGAGCCTGGCGGCGTCGGGGCGGCTGCTTTACGCGCAGGGCCTGCTGCGCAACGGATTCCGCTGCCCGACGGAGAACCTGGTGCTCTTGACCAGCCAGGAGATCTTCCATCGCGCCGAAGTCCGGCGAACCGCCAAACGGCATCTCAGCAAAGCCATCGACAGTTTTCTCGATCTGCAGCCCGGTGACCTGGTCGTCCATCTGAGCCACGGAGTCGGCCGTTATCGCGGACTGAAGCTGCTGGAAAAGAAGGACTACGCGTTGGAGCACCTGGAGATCGAGTTCGACGGCGGCACCAAGGTCTTCGTCCCGGCGGCAAAAATCGGGCTGGTCCAGAAATATGTGGGAGGCAGCAAGAGTCGCCCCCGACTGGCGAAAATCGGTGGTCAGGCCTGGACGCGACAGAAACATGCCGCCGAATCGGCCGTCCTGGATATGGCCGCGGAGCTGCTCGACATGCAGGCAGCCCGTGCCTCGCGGCCAGGAATCTGCTTCTCACCCGACAGCGTGTGGCAGCGCGAATTTGACGCTTCGTTTCCGTACCCAGAGACCCCCGACCAGCTCACCGCAATCAAGGCGATCAAAGACGATATGCAGAGCCCCCGACCGATGGACCGTCTGCTGTGCGGCGACGTAGGCTTTGGCAAAACCGAGGTCTGCATGCGGGCCGCATTCAAGGCGGTCGACAACGGCTATCAGGTTGCCGTGCTCGTTCCCACCACGATCCTCGCCGAACAGCATTACAAGACCTTTCGGGATCGCATGGCGGAGTTTCCCTTTGATATCGCCCGGCTCAGCCGCTTCTGCACGCCGCAAGAGGAGCGGGAAATACTGCGAAAACTTTCCAGCGGCCAGATCGATATCGTGATCGGCACCCATCGACTGGCCTCGGCCGATATCCAGTTCGCGAATCTGGGACTGGTCATCATCGACGAAGAGCAACGGTTCGGCGTCGAAGTCAAAGAGCGACTGAAGTCGTTGCGCTCGACCGTCGACGTGCTGACGATGACCGCCACCCCGATCCCGCGCACGCTGCATATGTCGCTCGTCGGAGTCCGCGATATCGCCAACCTGGAAACCGCGCCCGAAGAACGCGTCGCCGTCGACACCAAAGTGACCCGTTTCCAGGAAGAGATCGTTCGCCAGGCCATCCTGCGCGAACTGGCGCGGGAAGGCCAGGTCTACTTCGTGCACAATCGCGTCAACGACATCGATCTGCTCGCAAACCGCCTGCGCAACCTCGTCCCAGAAGCCGAAATTCGCGTCGGCCACGGCCAGATGCACGAAGAGCAACTCGAAAAAGTCATGGTCGATTTCATCGAACACCGCTTCGACCTGCTGCTCGCCACCACCATCGTGGAAAGCGGCCTGGACATTCCGAATGCCAACACGATCTTTATCGATGAAGCCGATCGGTATGGACTCGCCGACCTGCACCAGCTTCGCGGTCGTGTGGGACGCTACAAACATCGAGCGTACTGCTACCTGCTGCTCGAGCGCGGAAAATCGATTACTCCCAACGCTTCGCGGCGACTGCGAGCCATCGAGGAATTCAGCGACATGGGGGCCGGTTTCGCCCTGTCGATGCGCGACCTGGAAATCCGCGGTGCCGGAAACCTGCTCGGTGCCCAGCAAAGCGGTCATATCGCCGCTGTCGGATACGAACTGTATTGCCAATTGCTGGAGAATGCCGTCCGTTCGCTGAAAAAACTCCCGCCCCGATTGGTGCTCGATGTCGATATCGACCTGCCAGGCCGCGCCTTCCTGCCCGATGCCTACGTTTTCGACCTGCGCACCAAAATCGACGTCTACCGACGAATTGCCCGCATCGCCAGCGACGAGGAACTGCAACAGATTGCCGACGAATTGCGCGACCGGTTCGGGGCCCTGCCTCCCCCCGTACAACGCATGCTGCAGATCGCCGCGCTGCGGATCGATGCCGCAATCTGGCAGATTGCTTCCATCCGACTGGAAAACGAATACCTGGTTTTCGATTACTCCAATGCATCCAGAATTCACCAGCTTGCGCAACTTACCAAAGGACGATTGCGCGTCGTCGATGGCGACTCCGCCTATCTCACGGTTCCCGCCGCCTCGCGAAATCCCGAATCGATCCTGAACCTGGTGAAATCGGTGTTGCGGTCCACGAACGCAGCTCGCTAGAATCCCGCCGCTTTTTCGCTCGACGAAATCGGTTTTCCGGCATTGTCATTAATCGCAAGAGGATCTTGGGTGAGCTTTTCCTGTCGGATTGCGCTCGGAATCGCGGTTGTATACATGGTCGGTGGAGGTTGTGCCCTTCGCTGGCCATGGCAGAGTCCGCAATTCGCCCAGGCGGTGTCGCCGCGGGCCGCCGCTCCCGCCGCCGCTCCCGCCGCCGCGCGGGAAAACGCCTTGGCCGACCCGCAGCGATCGTCGACCCCATTCGAAGACTCGAACGATCTTGCCCCACAAACGGCTGCGTCCAGCGCGCAGCCGCGACCCCAACAGGTGAGCTACCAGGCGCATCGCGAACCGGCCATCCCGACGGCCATCGCCACGATTCTCGATTCCGACGGCACCCCGATCGACAACGCCCGAATTGTGGCCGTGGTTGGTAACCAGTCGATTCAGGCGGGAGAAATCCTGGCGATCGTCAATCAGATGATCGCCGTGATGCTGGAAGGAAGAAGCGAATCCGAGCTGGCGGAAGCGGAGCGCGAGAGTTACGCCGCCATGCGGGAACGGTTGTTTCGCACGCAACTGCAGTCGGAGATTCAGATCAAACTGATCTACCTCGACTTCGTCCGCACGATCCCGGAGAAGAACAAGGTTCCCGAGATCTTGAAGAACGTCAACGTCAAGTTCGAGCAGGAGCTGAACGAATGGCGCGAGAAAGTCGCGAAAACGCCCAAGGATGAAATCGGGCGAAGAATGCAGGAAAACGCCACGTTGACCCGTCTTTCGCTGCTGATGGCGCATGCGAATGCGGAGTCGCTTGGCGAACTGGAAGGAATCCTTCGCAGGCTCGGGTCGAGCCTGGAGCGGGAACTGCGATCGTACGCCGAATTCAAGATCGCGCACGAGATGCGCCGGCGCAACGCCAAGACGAACACCGAAATCACGCACGAACAGATGCTGGATCACTATCGTGAACATCGGGAGGAGTACGCGATCACCGCCAAGGCCCGCTGGGAGCAGTTGTCCATTCACTTCAGTCGTTGCGAGAGTCGGGAAGAGGCGCTGCAGCGGATCGCCGAACTCGGCAACGCCGTGTACCTGGGCGGAGCCGCGCTCTCCAATGTGGCCCGCAAGGACTCCCACGATTCCTTTGCCGACAAAGGGGGATATCACGATTGGACATCCCAGGGCAGCCTGGCGTCGAAACAACTCGACCAGGCGATTTTTTCCCTTTCACCGAACCGCTTGAGCGAGATTATCGAGGATGAACGAGGTTTTCACATCATACGCGTTCTCGAAACGACCAAGTCCGGCCACGAGTCGTTCGAGAGCGTACAGGATTCGTTGCGCGAGAAAATCAAGAACGAGCGTTTGATCAAAGAACTGACGAAATACGTCGAGCGGCTGCAGAAGACAACGTACATCTGGACAATCTTTGACGGCGAGTCGGGAATCCCGACCGAAAACCCGTAGCTCGGTTGCGGTAATCCGGAGCCCACCCTGCTGTGGCGCGATGGCGGTCAGGTCGATTCGTCCGCCGCCATCGGCGGACGCTCTGAAAACTGCAGAACTCCCTCCGCCTCTTGCGCCGCGGCGAGCAACGGTAAATCGTGGTTCCGTGCGCCAACGAGCTGCAACCCGCAAGGCAAACCTTCGTCGGCAAGCCCGATCGGTAACGTCACGCTCGGGAGCCCGGTGTAGCTCCAAGGCGCGTTCAGCAGTGGGTTGCCGGTGCTCGACCTGTCGGGCGCTGTCGTCACCGTCGACGGCAACAGCAGCATCGACTCGGAGGGAAACCAGGCATCGATTTCGGCCTGGAATCGACTCTGATGCAGCAGGGCTTCCTCGTAGTCCGATGCCGACAGGTTCAATCCGCGTTCGATCAACTCGGAAACGCGCGGCCCATACGCCTTGGGGTTCTCGGTGAACGACGCTCGATGCAACTTCGCCATGTCGCCCGCCATGATCCGCAAGTGCATCTCCGCGACCTGATCCATTGCCGCGGGCAGAGCGATTTCTTCGAGCGTGACGCCGCGCGCGGCGAGTTTCTCGATCGCCGATTCCCACGCCGTTCGCGTCTCGCGACTTGCCAGGGCGCCAAAGTACCCGCGAATCGTCGCGCCTCGCCATGACCGGGAAGGGGTTGGTGCCGCCGCCGGTCGGGCAATCACCGCGAATATCTCCGCCAGATCGGCCACGGAGCGCCCCATCGGCCCGACGTGGTCAAGCCGTTCGCTGACCGGGACAACGCCGGTGATATCCACGCGGCCGTGTGTCGGCTTCAGGCCGGCGATGCCGCAAAACGATGCCGGCCGGACGATCGATCCGCCGGTCTGTGTCCCGATCGCTGCGACACACATTCCTAAGGCAACGGCCGCGGCGCTGCCGCTGCTCGACCCGCCGGGACTTCGTGACAAATTCCAGGGATTGCTTGTTACGGGGGGATCGAAACAGGCGAATTCCGTCGTCACCGTCTTTCCCAGGATAATCGCTCCGGCCTGCCGTAGCCGAGTGACAATCGGAGCATCGTCGGTCGCACGATGGGAATCGCGCAGCGGCGAGCCGGCGCGCGTGCAGATCCCTCGCAGGTCGATAATGTCCTTGATTCCCAAGGGGATTCCCGCCAAAGGACCTTGCGGTTCGCCTCGCTGGAATCGGCGCCCCGCCTCGTCCGCCGCGCTGCGCGCTCCCTCCCGGTCCAGCGATACCCAGGCCCTTACCGATTCCTCCCATCGGTCAATTCGCGTCAGGCAGGTCTCGATCAGATCGCGAGGCGTCACTTGCCCCGATTGAAATCCCGTTCGTAATTCGGCAATCGAAGGAAGCATGGTGGTCGTCCGTCGCCAGTTGATGCTCGACTCGAGTTACTTTTCAGTGTTTGTTGACAACCGCTTCGCCGCGGCCTGATCCAGGAACCACTCGTAATCCCCGTCGATTGGACGGACTCCGCAAATCGGCAGCATGTGAGGATCCTCCGAGCGCTGCAGTGCCCGCGCCACCACTTCGCTTTTGGACTCGCCGGCAACCAGCACGATCACTGCGCCTGCGGCGTTCACGACCGGTAACGTGACCGTGATACGATCGACGGGCGGCGGCAAGACCCCTGGCGCAGCCGCCGCCACATACTGCCGGACCGCATCCAGGGTCGGGGCGCCTGGAAACAACGAGGCGACATGCCCGTCGCTGCCGATGCCCAGCAGTATCAGGTCGAAGGCCGGCGGTCCGCCAGCGACGACGGGCGGAACCGTCGCAAGCATCGACTGCTCATACTGCGCGGCCGCTTGTTCCGGCGGCAACGTCACCGGAACCGCGTGCACGCGCGATTCTGGAATGGCGACGTGCCGCAGCAACGTACGCTGAGCCATCGCAAAATTGCTGCGCGGGTCATCGAGTGCAACCAGACGTTCGTCGCCGAAGAAAACCTCGACGCGACGCCAGTCGAGCACGTCGCGATAGCGTTCCACCAGCATCCGGTAGAGCAGTTCCGG
This sequence comes from Planctomycetota bacterium, assembly GCA_016872775.1. GTDB lineage: Bacteria > Planctomycetota > Planctomycetia > Pirellulales > Pirellulaceae > VGZA01. The sequence goes on from VGZA01000033.1 coordinate 46,206, forward strand.
AGTCGAGCCACCCGCCAGAGCCAGCACAAATCTGGAGCGGGCTGCGATTGCCCGCTGCGCGATTTCCACAACGCGCGACGCCGCCCGCTTCGCCAGTTCCTCGGCGTCCGCGGCAAAAAACAATCGCGGCGCATCGATTCGTTTCGTCGATTCCATCGGCAATCGCAGGCCGCGGGACTTGAGCCCGCTTGAGTGCCAACCCCAAGTCCTAGCTATTACAAAGCACAAGTATGCACCGGTTCAGGATCATTGACCACTGCCCAAGCTGGACGGAATCGGGTTTGCCAGCAACTGGGACCCCGCGACCCAACCGGTGCTGAATGCCGCTTGAAAATTGTATCCGCCGATCGGTCCGTCCAGGTCGAGGATCTCGCCCGCGAAGTACAGCCCAGGCTGCAGCCGGCTTTGCAACGTATTCGGGTCGACCTCGTCCAGGGCAACCCCACCGGCCGTCACTTCCGCTTTAGGATAGCCCAACGTTTCCGTGATCTCGATCGGAAGGCACTTCAGCAACTGACCGAGCCGCTGCAATTCGGATCGCGAAACTTCCGCGCCTCGCCGATTCGGATCGAAGCTGCCCAACGCCAGGATCGTGTCGGCCATCCGTTGCACTGTCACCCCGCCAAGAATATTTGCCAGCTGTTTCTTGCCCGCCGCGCGGCAGGCATCCCGCAGCCGTTCCACCAGGCTTTCCAGGCTCGTCCGTGGAAACAGGTCACACTCGACGGTCACACGCGCATCGGGCGCGGCATACGACACGTAACGGCTCACATTCATCGGCGCCGGTCCCGAAATTCCGAAGTGGGTGAAGACCATACCGGCCGACGCCGTCGCCGGCTCGCCCGCGGTGGCAGCAACCGATTCGCTGCGGTCAATTCGCAGCCGCAGCCGCACTTCTTCCAGAGTGACGCCCTGCAATCCCGCGATCCAGGGACTGGGCGACCGAAGAGGCGCCAGCGCCGGCACGGTCGGGATAACTGTGTGGCCGAATTGCCGAGCCCAGGCATATCCGTCCCCGGTCGTACCGCAGCCGGGATACGAGAGGCCTCCGGTCGTCACGACCAGAGAACGCGTGGTAAGTACTCGCGTCGGCGTCCGCAACTGAAACCCACCGCGATACAACTCCACTTGCTGCAGCGGCTCTCCGGTCTCCATGACTGCAGAAGCGCGATGCAAGCGACGCAACAAGGCCTGCTGCACGTCGACGGCCGTATCGCTGCAAGGAAAGACCTTGCCGGTCCGCTCGACCTTGGTCGGAACGCCCTCTTCATGGAAAAGCTGTATCAGCTGCCGCGGGCCCAGTCGAGCCAGCGACGAGCGCAGAAACTTTCCCTGGGGACCGAACGCCGCCGCAATGCCCCGAGCGTCAGCGTCGTGGGTGAGGTTACAACGCGTGCCGCCGGACATGAGGATTTTCACGCCCGGCTTTCGGTTTTTCTCGAGCAGCAGCGTCCGCAATCCCCGCGCAGCGGCTCGCTCGGCGGCGATCAGGCCGGCCGCACCCGCTCCAACAACGACACAATCCCACTCCACCGACATGCCGTTCGATTCTCCCCGGCCCGAACCGATTTGACAACCGGCGCGTCTTCCCCGGAAATGCAACTTAGATGCTACGATAGTCGATCGATGCAATCCTCCAGTTTTTCGCAAAGCGATTCCAATCGGGCCTTCGCCGTCGAAGTGGTCCGACGGTTGCAGTCCGCCGGCTATCTGGCGTACTGGGCGGGCGGGTGCGTCCGCGATCAGCTGCGGGGCACCGTTCCCAAAGATTACGACGTGGCGACCAACGCTACGCCGGAAACCGTTCGCGGCCTGTTCGGCCACGGACGGACGCTGGCGATCGGCGCCGCATTTGGCGTGATTTCCTTGCTCGGCCCACGCGGAATCCGGCAAGTGGAAGTCGCTACATTCCGCCACGACAACGAATATTCCGACGGCCGCCATCCCGACTCCGTACGGTTCAGCGACCCGCGCGAGGACGCGCAACGTCGTGATTTCACGATCAACGGATTGTTCTTCGATCCACTTACCGATCAAGTGCTGGACTTTGTCGGCGGACAGGCCGACCTGCAACAGGGCTTGATCCGTGCGATCGGGGATCCCTTCCGACGGTTTGACGAGGACAAACTCCGGATGTTGCGAGCCGTTCGATTCGCGGCAACGCTCGGCTTTCAAATTGAACCTCGCACGCTCGCGGCGATTCAGAAGCTCGCCGGCGAACTGGTGATTGTCAGCGCCGAGCGAATCGCCGGTGAAATGGAAAGGGTGCTGCTCGACGGCGCGCGCCGCCGCGGCGTGGAACTGCTGCGCGCGTCGAATCTGCTCGAGATCGTCATCCCGGAGCTCACCGTAATCGAGGAAGAAGATGCGGACAGGAACTGGGCCACCACGCTGGCAATCCTCGAACAGCTCGGCGACACCAGCTTCCCGGCCGCCATCGCCACACTCGTGCGAAACGCCGCGCCAATCGACCAGCGCCCAAGCGTCGGCGCTCAAGTCTGCCAACGTTGGCGCCTGTCCGCTGAAATCACGAAACGAACGGTCGCGTTGCTCAAGTACGAACCATCGATCCTCGAAGCCCGCCGACTGGCCTGGCCCCGACTGCAGCGACTGCTCGTCAAACCGTTCGCCACCGAACTGCTGGACTATACGGCAACGATCGCGCAGGTTCGTTTCTCCGGCGATCCTTCCGGTCCGGTGGGGGACGTCGAGTACTGTCGAGAGCGACTTGCCTGGCCGCAGCATCAACTCAACCCGCCGCCACTGATCAACGGCGACGACCTCGTTGCCTCGGGGCTGCAACCCGGTCCTCGTTTCCGGCAGATTCTCGAACAGATTCGAGACGCGCAGCTCGAGGGTCGAATCACCACCAGAGAGTCCGCACTTGCCATGGGAAAAATGCTGTCGTCAGCCCTCGGCGACGGTGAATGAACAACGTTCCGGATTTTTCCCGGCGCATTGACGGTCGTGGTTTCGTCTGTTCCATTGAACACCCCTTCGCCATCCCGTTCATTTCCTGCCGTCATCGGAGACGCGAACCTATGGACCGGCGCGCCGCTTCCCTGTTGGTATGTCCGATCGCCCCGCCATGCCGACTTCGTCGATTGCTCGCGATTGCGATCTCGCTACTCGCCGTTGTCTCGGCCCTGCCCGACCTGCGTTCGCGAGCGGAAGAACCTGCGCCAGGCCAGGTCTTTCTCGACTTCATTCGCGCGCAAGCGGCGGCGGTGCGCGAGCAGGACAGGGCGCCACAGTCCCGGGAAGAATGGGAGAAACGCCGCGACCAGATCCGCGCGGGATTGCAGCAAGCATGGGGTCCGTTTCCGAACCCTCCCTGCGACTTGAATGCCCGCAAGCTCGGCGAATTACAACGCGATGGATATCGGGTCGAGAAGTGGATCTTTCAAACCCGCACCGACGTCTGGATGACCGCCAACTGTTACGTGCCGGACACCCCAGGAAAGCATCCGGCGATTCTTGCCGTTCATGGCCACTGGAAAGGGGCCAAGCAGGATCCCGTGCCCCAGCAGCGCTGTATCGGACCGGCCAAACTCGGATATGTCGTGCTGGCCGTCGATGCTTTCGGTGCCGGAGAGCGGGGATTGGGTAAGGCACTGGGTGAATACCATGGGGAGATGGTCGCGGCGACGTTGTTTCCGGTTGGTCTGCCGCTGTCCGGACTCCAGGTGTACGAGAACATGCGGGCGGTCGATTTCCTGCAGGCGCGCAGCGACGTCGACGGCAGTCGGATCGGCATCACCGGCGCCAGCGGAGGCGGAAATCAGTCGATGTACGCCGGTGCTTGGGACGACCGGTTTGCTGGCGTCGTCCCGGTCTGCTCGGTCGGCACCTACGATTCCTATCTTGGTGCGGCCTGCTGCATGTGTGAGGTTGTGCCGGGGGTGTTGCGTTTCACCGAAGAATGGGGAATCCTCGGATTGACGGCGCCGCGCGGACTGATGGTCGTCAACGCCAGCAAAGATGCGTTTCAGTTCTCGATCGGCGAGGCGACCAAGTCGCTCGCCGTCACGCGAACAATCTACGATCTTTACCAGCGTCCGGACGCGTTACGGCACGCGACGTTTGAATGGCATCACGATTACAGCCAGGCGATGCGCGAAGCGATGTACGGTTGGATGAACCGCCACCTGCGCGAAGGCGGCAGTGACCAGCCGATTCCGGACCCGCTGATGAAGGTCGAGGATCCCGAGACGCTGCGATGTTACCCTGGCGATTCCCGGCCAGACGACTGGATGACGATTCCCAAGTTCGCTGCCAGGGAAGCGCGACAGATCCTCGGTTCGCGAAATTTTCCAGCGTCCGACGCCGAGCTAAACCGGCAGCGCGAGCAGCGTCGTTCCTCGCTGGCAAGACTGCTGGGCAATCCTCAAGTGACCACGCCTCTGCAGAGCGCCTCTCGCCCAGCGCCGAACGGAGCCTCTCGAGCCTGGGACTTCAACGTGGAGCCGGGAATTCGCCTGGCGGCCGTGGAGCGATCGGCGGCCGAACGCCACCACGGTGCCGAGGGCGATGCGACGGCCCGCGCCAGGACCGCAATTGTTATCGACTGCGACGGCGCCGAAAAAGCCCGGCAGCACCCGGTCGTGGAAAAACTCGCGATCGCCGGATGGTCGATTGTCACCTGCGACCTGCGCGCCACTGGCCCGTGGACCTGGAAAGCCGATGCGATCGGCCGAGCCCCCGATCACAACTCGGCCGAATGGTCGCTCTGGATCGGCCGACCGCTCGCCGGGCAATGGGCACTCGACATCCGCCGCCTGATCGACTCGCTGGTCGAATCCGATGCCGGCGCCACGCGCGAGATCGCCGTCGTCGGCATCGGACCCGCCGGCGTTCCCGCACTCTGTGCTTCCGCACTCGATGCCCGGATCGGCCGCCTGATCACCATCGATTCGCTGGCCAGCTATGTGACCGATCAACCCTACCAGGGTCAGCGACTCGGAATCATGATTCCCCGAATTCTGCCCGAGGTTGGCGACATCGCGCATCTCGCCGCATTGTCGCAAGCGGGACGAATCGTGATCGCGGGCGGCGTCCGGGGCAACGGAAATCCGCTCACCGCGGAAGAACTGCGGTCCACGTATCAGCCCGCATCCGACGTCGCCGCGAGGACGGGCCAGAATCTGCAATTGACTTCCCGCGACCGCATCGACGATCACCTTGGAAAGTGACGCGAGTACCTCGTGCTCCCGTTCTTCCTGCCACGAAGGGCAACGCTGTGAAGTATTTTTTCAGTGAATTGGGTAACGTCTCGCGCAATTTACCCCGAAGGGGTTTTTCTACCGCGCAGCCGGAGGTTGCCGGTAGTCCGGCTACCTCCGGTGGACTGGGGCAAGATGCCCCAGACACGGGCAGAGGAAAGCTGGGGCAAGATGCGCGCCGGCGGTCGAGCGCAACGGGCAGTCGACACTCGTGGGCCTGCCGAGACCGCAACGGATGCGACGTTGCGTCGTGGTGGCTTCGCGGCTCGGCGCGGCCAGTAACCCGCGCATCATCGTGGTCGCTGATCCTGGATTTCGAACATCATTCCCCGGATTGAGTTTTCGGCGATCTGTATGCCGCGCGTATCGGGTCCCACACGAATCCCAATCCGTTGCTCTGCGGGCCGGTCGTCCCGAATGGTGTTCCGTACCACGCTGATCTCTTCTGTCTCGCCCTGGATATCCACCGCGATCCCCGACTGCTGGGCCCCGTTATTTTCCAGTGTATTCGCTTCCACCCGGTTGCGATGCGGAGCAAACGCTTTGCCCCGCTCGGGCCGGAACAAGATTCCGACATCGGTGCTGTTCCGCACGATGTTCTGGGCGATCCGATTGTCGGTATCGCGGTGGCCGACAGAAATCCCGCATTTGTTTCCTTCGAGCAAGTTCCCTTCGGCCAGGCCATACTTCACTCCCCAGCAGAAGAAAATGCCGATGTTATTGTCGCGCAGCCGATTATTGCGCATCACGGGTCGTTGTGAGCCGGACCCCGGGTGCAGTCCCAGTCCGGCGTGGCCATGGCTGTGGCAGTCCTCGACGACGACATCATGGCAGATCTGCCAACTGAACCCATCGCCGTTGTAGTTCCGGGCCGTCACCGATCGCATTTTGATTCGGTTGCAATCCTGCAGAAAAATGCAACCGGCGTAGTTGCCATCCAAATTTTCGTTTTGGTCCCGATTGCCCTCAAGTACCAGATTCTCGATGACCACGTCGGCAATTTCGTCGCCGCTCAACAACGGAAACAGCGTTGCGATGGTGCTCTCTCCTTGGGTCCAGAAGTTGTTCCGCAGCGCGCGATCCAGCTTGAACCGGTGGCCACTCCTGGCAACCAGTGTCCGTTTCACGACATCCTGGCCGCCGTTGTGAGGATTCCTGGTGCGCAGGCAGACACCATCGCCCACTTGAAAACCGTCGGCGTTTTGCAGCGTGACCTCCTGATCGTACCAATCGGAGTCCAGCGCAAGTCGGGTCTTGCGGGACGGCTCTTTGATGCAGACCGATTCGTCTCCGCTGCCGAGCAGCCGGACGCGCGAACGCAGGTAGACCGCATTGCGGAACTTGTAGGTACCAGGCAGCAGCCGTACGGTTCCGCCCCCCAGACGCGCCACGTAGTCCACGGCGGCTTGAATGGCCCGCTCGGAATTGCCACAAAGATCGGCGTCCCGATTGCCCACGGTAATCGTCAGCCGTTCTGTCCATGCCGGTTCCACGGCTTCGTCGCCCGAAGTCGCCCGGGGCTCCACGACGCGCGGGGGTTCGTCGCCAGCTCCGGCACAATGCGCGCCTCCGCAGAGTGCGACACCTCCGACAGCGATTCCCAGAAACGAACGCCGCGAATGGGACATGGTCGTCCTCCTAATGCACAGGCTCGAGGAACCCCGAAAGGACCGCCAACCCGACGCCCAGCAGCAACGCTACCGACAAAGGCAAGCAATCGTGCTGGTGGAAATGGACCTCGGGCAACAAGTCACCCAGGGAGATACAGAGGAATACCCCTGCGGAGAAAGCCAGGGCCAGCCCCAGCAACTCATGCTGCGTACCGACGTGCAGACGCGTGCCCATCAGAAACAACAGCGCTCCCAAAGGGCACATCAACGCAAAACCGCAATTTACCAGCCACTGCCGCAGCCTGGACCACCCGGCCGCGGACATCAGCGTGGCGATCGACATCGCGTCGAGCGGTTTGTGCAGCATGATCGCCAGAAACGTCCCGACCCCGGCCAGGCCGGTTAGCGCAGCATCGTTTTCCGTCGTCTCGACCGCGACGCTGGCACCGAGCGCCATGCCGTCGATCAAGGTGTGAATCGATAGTCCGAGCGCCAATCCGGTCCAGCGCATATCCAACTGGGAGGGATTCCGAGGGCGCGCTTCGGAATGGGCTTGGGAATGGCTATGGCTGTGATCGTGGCCGCAACTGCCGCCCGCATGCGCCTCAGGCAGCACGGGTGGTAATTCCAAGCCGGTATCGGATCCATCGGACACCGGCAGCGGCTCATCGTGACCGTGGTGCTGATGGAAGTGAAAGACCCGGATCAAGAAGAACATCGCCAGCAGTCCCGCCAGCACCCCCCCCACCGCCCATTCGATCGACGGCAGATGCGCGGCCGCGTGCGGCAACATCTGCAATAACGAAACGCCGAGCATGAACCCGGCCACGAAACTCATCAGTAGCTGCATCGAGCGGTGGTTCAAACGTAGCCGCGAAGGAACCTCGCCACCGATCCAGGACGCGACCGTAATCAGGATGCAATAGGCCACCAGTAGCCACGCGGACCAGGGGAGCATAGGCGACTTACTTATTCCGCGTCAAAGGTATTTTGAACATCATGCCGTTGCTGTCGACTTGAATCAGCGACTTGGCACGCGGGTCGGCAACCAACAGATTATCACCGCGCAACGCGATCCCGACTGGATTATCCAGCGGTTGCCCTTGAGCATACTTCACCGGGTCTTTGGCCAGGTCGATTTTCCAGACCGTTCGGTCGTAACCGTCCGTAACAAAGGCGGTCTCGTTGCTGTTGACGGCAATCTGGTGGGGAAACGTGAAGGGTGTTCCCTTGACAACCGACTCCCTGTTCTTGCCGTCCGGCGACAAGCGGATGACCTGATCGCCCGCCTGCGAAACGACCCAGAGCCGATTGGACTTGTCGAGCGCGATCCCGCGCGGCGGCGGCACATCGGCGAACTTCTCCGGCTTCGCGCCCGGACGAACCTTCCAGATACAACGCAGCTCCAGATCGGCCACAAAAAAGTCGCCGGCTTCGGTCGCGACCACACTCATCGGCATTTCGATCAGCTCTTCCGAAATCGGCGTCAGCTCGCCCGAGGACGGCACCTGGAACAGATTGCGAGCTGCCGTGCAGCCAGCCCAAACCCGCTGCTGATGATCCAACGTCAGGCAACGCACCCGGTTCAGCGGGGAACGAAACTGCTTGCTGGCCTGGTAGTGGACCGAGAGCTCATTTCCTTCGAGTTTGAGAATCCCTGGCAGATTCAAATCGGCAATATAGATCGGGCCCTCGGCCTGGCAGGCGACCGCGATCGGATAAATCGCGTCCACGGCGTTCGCCGATGCGATCGGTGCGATCAAGGTCGAAAAAAATGTCAACAGCCAAACCAGCCGGACCGATGCTACGCTGACTCTCATTCGATCGTACCCCTTTCGTCCTCGAACGCCTGCCAAGGGACTATTCTGACAGACCACACTATCGCCGCAAAGGGGCAATACGTTGGCGGATCGCCAGAGTTCACCGTTGTCGGGACTGCTGGATCAGGACGATCAGAAGAGTTCCGTCAAAATCAGCTCGGCCAAAACCAACTCGGCTCACCCTCCTTCGGTGCCGAAGTTCGATTTTTCACTCCCGTAGTTCCGCGATTCAGCGGCGGCTGGAAGCCCCCGCCACGCCGATTCAGCGGCGGCTGGAAGCCCGCCACGCCCTGTCGCCTTCTCGCAAGAAGAGTTCCTAAGCGTTTTTGCGTTTCCGCGCGATCTCAAACGCCCGATCGGACCGATCAAGTCCGCTGAGGTTTCAGGACCACTACCGCCAGCGGCGGAAGGTTCAATGCAATCGAGTAAGACCGGCCATTTGCTCCGACCGACTTCGCCTGCCGGCCCGGGAAGTTACCCAGGTTGGTTCCGCCGTAGTAGTGCGAATCGCTGTTGAACACTTCCTGGTACCAGCACTGCTCGGGCACACCGATCGGAAAATCGGACCGCGGAACCGGTGTAAAATTTGCCGCGACGACCAGGAAGTCGCGAGGATCGGCGCCGCGGCGGACATAGGTCAGAACGCTGTCGCCCGCATTCCCACAGTCGATCCACTCAAAGCCCTGGGACCTGAAATCCACCTGGTGCAGGGAGGGCTCGCGCCGATACAGACGATTCAAATCGCCCACCATCCGCTGCAGGCCGCGATGCGTGTCCCATTGCAGCAGTTCCCACTGCAACGAGCCGTCGTGATTCCATTCGTTCCATTGCCCGAACTCGCCACCCATGAACAACAGCTTCTTGCCGGGATGAGTCCACATGTAGCCGTAGAGCAGCCGCAGGTTGGCGAATTTCTGCCAGAGGTCACCCGGCATCTGGTCCAGCAGCGCGCCTTTGCCGTGCACCACCTCGTCGTGGGACAGCGGCAAGGAAAAGTTCTCGGTAAAGGCGTAGATCAGGCTGAATGTCAATTCGCCGTGATGGTGGCAGCGATGGATCGGGTCGCGGCGCATGTAGCGCAGCGTGTCGTTCATCCAACCCATATTCCATTTCAGACTGAATCCCAACCCGCCCGTGTCCGTGGGATGCGACACGCCGCCCCATGCCGTCGATTCCTCGGCGATGGTGAGGATCCCCGGAAAGTGGGCATGCGCCTGACGGTTGAACTCCTTGATCAAGGAGATCGCGCCTAAGTTCTCGCGTCCGCCATATTCGTTCGGGATCCATTCGCCGTCCTTGCGGCTGTAGTCCAGGTACAGCATCGACGCCACCGCGTCGACACGCAATCCGTCAATGTGGTACTTGTCGAGCCAGAACAGCGCATTGGCGATCAGAAAGTTGCGAACCTCGTTACGCTGATAATTGAAGATCAACGTTCCCCAATCCGGGTGTTCGCCCTGCCGCGGATCCTCGTGCTCGTAAAGCGCCGTGCCGTCAAAACGGCGCAGGCCATGACCATCGCGGGGAAAGTGCGCGGGGACCCAGTCAAGAATCACACCGATCCCATGCTGGTGGCAGTAATCGACAAAGTACATGAAGTCCGCCGGGCTGCCGTAGCGGCTGGTCACCGCATAGTAACCGACAGTCTGGTATCCCCAGCTGCCCGTGAACGGGTGCTCGCTGATCGGCAGCAGTTCCAGGTGCGTGTATCCCATCTCCTGGCAATACTGCACCAGCTGATGCGCGAGCTCCCGATAGTTCATCCAGCCATGATGCCGGCCTTCACCGCGCCGCCAGCTGCCGAGGTGCACTTCGTAGACCGAGATCGGCGCGTCAAGCCCATTGGATCGCCAGCGGTCCGCCATCCAGGACTGATCGTTCCAGGTATAGGAATCGAGGTCAGCGACAACCGAAGCAGTGCACGGAGGTAACTCGGCCGCAAAGCCGAACGGATCACTCTTGTCGAACGTCTCACCGGCATGCGTGCGAATCCGGAATTTGTATTTCATTCCCGGCCGGACATCCGGCACGAACAGCTCCCAGATGCCGCTGGGAATATGCTTGCGCAACGGATGCTGTTGCCCGTTCCAGCAATTGAAGTCGCCAACAACACTCAGTCCTGCGGCATTTGGCGCCCAGACGGCAAAATTCGTCCCCTGGACCCCCTCAACCGTACGCAACTGCGCGCCCAGCCGGCCATAGGCACGCAGATGCGTGCCTTCGGAAATCAAGTGCAGATCGAAATCGCTGAAATAAGAAGGAAATGCGTACGGATCATGCATCGTTATCACGTCACAATCGGCGGTCGTCATTTGTAACTGGTAGGAAGCCGCTCCGATCGGCCGCGTCGGAAACACAGCCTCGTACATGCCGGCCGGATGGATCCGCTCCATGGGACGAGCCACCTGGTGGGCGGGGTCAAGCAACCAGGCTTTCTGCGACCCCGGCAGGAATGCGCGTACCACCAAAGCCTTCCGACCTGCTCGTTCGACCTCGTGAGGCCCCAGCAACGCAAACGGGTTCTCAATGCGGCCGTCCAGCAAGGCGCCCATATTACCTAATGCATCATGCATCCGCACGTTGTCCTTCCCCTATTTTCTCAGGGATCAATTCTTTTCTCAGGGATCAATTCAAAATCTGCCACCGGGGGTGTCAATTTCCGAACGCATTGGGCGTAAAGAAAGGTCCTGGCAACCGCAACCAATTCCGCACATCCGCCAGCCATGCGGCCCAGCCATTCCGCGCACCGGATGCCCAACCAGTGCGCGCCGCTCGAGCCGCTCGTGCCACCCGCCGTGCCGCTACCCGTACTGCCACGCGCGGTCGGAAATGCTCCGCGGTACCCGCCACGGTTGTGTCAAACCCGCGCGGCGCCGTCGCGTCGCGGCGGTCGTTGTCGAGCGGCGTGGCGAAATGCCACGCGCGACAATGCACCGTGTGAAACCGCAGTGCCCGATCCACCCGCAGCCAAAGATCCCGGTTCCTGACCGGAACCCATTCGCCAAACCGCTCCCACATCCAGTCGTTCTCGCGCCACTCCGGTAAACCGTGCCGAAAGCCGTGCACGATATACCGTCCCGCCGAAATCAACGTCACGCGCGACGGCTCGTCCAGCGCCTCCAACCCCCGCACGACCGCCAGCAACTCAAGGCGCTCCCGATCCGCGCCTTCTTCGTCCTCGACATCCAGCACGGTTTCACCTTGCAGGGACTCCAACACAAACCGCCAGCGCCCCCGCTTCGAATCGCCCGATCCTCGCCCGCCGCGCAGTGGCTGACGGGTTTCCGATGCCTCGGAGAAAAGCAAATAATGACAAGCCGACGTTACCATCATTCGAACTCCCACGCGTTTCGCGGCCCAACCTCGTACCGCTCGATGATCGCAATTCCTTCGCACCTTGATCGCGATCCGTTCGCATCTGGAGACGAACCCGCTCCCCCATGACTTCTTGTCGTGTGATCTACTATCGTCCCGGATTACCTCACCTGCTTAGTCTGTTCAGACTGCTTTGCTTCGTTTTTTTTCCTGACCGTCGCCGCTTCACAAGCCAGGCGCCAAGTTGCGACTTTTCGGAACGTGGCAGCGCGAATTTTGCTCGACGTTTGTAAAAATTACAATTTCCAGGATGGTATCGGCGCGGCCGTTCGGAGTTTCCTCGATGAAACTTGAGAAAATTGGTAATGGCACGCGAATCGCACAAGAAAAACTTACAAGTGCGCCCGGAGTTGTCCGCCGGACAATGCGACCAGGGAACGGTTTGCCGGGCATTCGCGAAAGCCTAACGACGACGGAGCCTGCGCATGGATGCTAGCAATGCCGCGATCTGGTTCAGTTCGGTGATCCCTTGCCTCGGCGTGTTTTCCGTCGTCTTCGCTCGGCTTTGTCCCGAAGGCGCCGCCCGACGCGCCTCGCACTTCTGCATGCTCGCCGCGATGCTGGTCGTCGCCGCCATGACGGCGTTGACCGTCGCGGCCGGAAGCGGGCACTGGCTCTCGCACGGAACAACGTTCTCGATCATGGCGATCGGCTCGATTCTTGACTTGAGCCGCGAAGGCGCCGTTAGACTTCCTTGAACTTTCCTGGTTTGACATCGGTCGCTGGCGACGTTGCCACGTTTTTTTTCTGCCTGCAGCAGCCGGCCCTCTCTAAAGCAAAGTCAGCGATTGACTTAGACGCATTCGCCCGAAGATCGGCAAAGTCGAAAAAATCCTACCCTTCGGAAGCATCGTAAACCGACAAGTAATATCGGATAGATAGTCGGATCATCGAGTTGCTCAGGGGGGCCTGAAGGCGACACGATAGACGCGACCTCGCGCCTACTCTCCTCGCAGTTCCTCTCAAACCACCTCGCCGACGATTCGGAATCGGTTGGATCGAAACACGATCCGCCGGGGAATCGACCACCACTACCCTTTTCCATCCAGTTCGCCGTTCGTTACGTGCACCCAGAGCGGGGTGACACGATTGCGACTGGGGCTGTGAACATAAAGGTAATCATCTCAGGAGAGGACCCATGCGACGTCTATTTGGAATGGCACTCGTCAGCCTCGCGACATTGTCGCCGAACTGGGCGCTGGCCGACGATCAGTCAATTGCCCAGGATATTCTGCAAAAGTTGCAGGAGAAGAAGGAAGCCGGCAAGCTGAAAGGCTTCGACCTCAATCTGGACGTCGAAGAAGGAACGGTCTGGATAAAAGGGCACGTTGCCAACGAGGAACAACAAGCGTTGGTTCTCGACGTGGCTCAACGCGTCTCCGGTGTGACGCAGGTCGTCAATGATATTTCGGTTGCACCGGCTCCGTCCGCCAAGCGTAACACGACGGCGAATGCGAAACAGGAATCCCGATCGGGTATCCTCGAATCGATGAAGTCCAACTTCAGCAAACTGGCCGGCGGCAAGGCAACGCCGAAGGCGGTTGCACCGGCTCCGTCCGCCAAGCGTAACACGACAGCGAATGCGAAACAGGAATCCCAATGGGGTATGCTCGTATCGCTGAAGTCCATCTCCAGCAAACTGGCCGGCGGCAAGGCAACGCCGAAGGCGGCTGCCCGGCAGGAATCGGAACCTGTCGCTGCCGTTTCGGCAACCAGCGAAGACTCCGACGCACTCGTCCGAACCATTGCCGACCGGCTCCAGAAAGCCCGGCAGGCTGGAAAGCTTCGCGGCTTTGACTTTGTTATCGAGTGCGACGCGGAAACCGTATGGCTTTCCGGGCATGTGGCTAACGAGCAGCAGCATTCGCTGGTGATCGAAACCGTCCGTCGCGTGCCGGGTGTCAGCCAGGTCGTTAACGACCTGAAGATCGCGAACGGGAGCTTCGGCCTGGCCGCTCATTCGCAGCCCGAAGGCACCGGCGTCGCCGGCCGCAGCGCTCGCGTCCAGCAAGCTCCGCACGTCGAACCGATGCATCATGCCGATCCCAGCGTGCCCGGCGTCTCACCACGGCCGCTCGCCGGCTCCGTGCAGCAACACGTCGCCATGCGACAAGTCCCGCTGGCAATCGCCCCGACGCAAATCGCTCAAGGCGCTACCCACATGCAAGGCGCTCCCGTGCCAATGCACTCGCCGGGCGGCAATGTCGGCATCGCTCCGGCCCGCTACGACCAACCCAACATGCCCGGCTACGCCTGGCCCAGCTACGCCTCGCATCCCAACTACGCCGGCGTAACCTACCCCAAGCAATACTCGCCAGCCGCCTGGCCGTACATCGGACCGTTCTACCCCTACCCGCAAGTGCCGCTCGGATGGCGTAAAGTCATGCTGCAGTGGGATGACGGCTGGTGGTTCCTGGATTTCAAAGACAAGTAAGTCGCTTTCCTCGATGAGCGATTCCGAAGAGACCTCCGCCAGTCGAAGACTGGCGGAGGTTTTTTCATTGGCCAAGTAAAATCCGCACTCTCGCTTCTCACTTCTCTCTTCTAACTTCTCTCTTCAAGGCCTGGTACGCGGCGACGGCACCGATCAGCAGGCAGCCGACGACGATTTGCCGCAGTTCATCGATGCGCCAGTATCGGCTGGCAAACAGCCGCGTCTCGTGGATCAGCAGCAACCCCAGGACGGTCCCGCCGATGCGACCGCTGCCACCAAAGACACTGGTCCCTCCCAGAACCACGGCGGTGATCACTTCCAGTTCCATACCGCGTCCGGCGTCCGCCTTGGCGGTGTCGAAACGAGCGACAGAGATCAGTGTCGCGCAGGCCGACAACAGGCCCATCCCCAGGTACAGCGTGAACTTCAATCGTTCGACCGGCACACCCGCGTACCGGGCCGCCAGTTCATTCCCGCCCACGGCGCGCAGATACCGACCCCAGCGCGTGCGAGAAAGGACGGTGGCGAGCACGATGGCGAGAGCGAAATTGATCCATCCACCGACAGCGATACCGAACGGACCCTGCCCGGCGAACGCTCGCCCGAAATGCTCGCCAAAGCGTGAATACGACGCCCCCTGGCTGATCCCTTCCGCCATTCCTCGAAAAGCGGCCATCGTCGCCAGCGTCACGATCAGCGGGTGGACTCGGGTGATTGCGATCAAGCCACCGTTGCAGGCACCGCAGCCGATACCGGTCAGCATACACGCGACAGTCGCCAACCCGACGCTTTGGCTGGACTGATGGCAGATTCCGAACGCGATCGCGCAGAGTCCCATGATCGCGCCCACCGACAAATCGATGCCTCCCGCAATGACGACCAATGTCATTCCCATCGCAATCAGTGCGGTCTCCCAAAGTTGGCGCGAGAGATTCAATTGCCCGTCCCATGCCAGAAACTGGGGCATCCGCCAGCCGGCGAAAGCGAGAATTCCAGCCAGAATCACCGCCAGCATCAATTCGTGGGACCGAGCAATTCTCCGCCAGGGAGTTCCCTCGCTCATCGGCTTTTCTTTCGTCGGTCCATCGTCGCCGAAAATCGATCGGAGACCACCGCCAGCAGGATGAACAGCCCGTGGATCGCCTTGGTCCATTTCTCGCCGGCTTCGCCGACGCTCAGAAAGGTCAGCACGGGCCGGACCAGCGTCAGCAGTACGACGGCCAGCACGACGCCGCTCAGCCGGCCGCGTCCTCCGGAAATCGACACGCCGCTCAGAACGACGCTGGTGATCACGAACAGTTCCAACTCGCTTCCAATGCCCGACTCGATTTTTGGCAGGCGCGGCACATCGACGACCGTCGCCACCGCCGTGAGAAACCCGGCGTAACAAAACGCGAAGATGCGCAATCCGTAAACGGGCAAGCCGGCATTGCCGGCCGACTCGGGGTGGCTGCCCGTCGCGTAGATCCGAACTCCAAGCGCGGTGCGCGTCAGCAGGATGTAGGTGGCAAGCACGACCAGCAGTGCTGCCCAGGGGCCAAGCGGGATACCGAACCAGCCGGTTTTCGAGGCGTGAACAACCGCTTCCGGCAGGCCATCGATATTCTTACCGCCCATGGCCAGCGTCGCAAATCCGCGCAGCAGCGTCATCATGCCAAGGCTGGCAATGATCGACGGAACGCGGCCCAACGTGACCAGCATTCCCGTCACACATCCAATCATCGCGCCGCTCAACAGTACTAAAGGAACCCCGGCCCAGACCGACCATTGCAGCTCGTGGCTGGAGAGCGTCCTGCCCAGCAGCGCGGCGAGCAACGCCATGATCGAGCCGACCGAAATATCAATGTCACCCAGAACGACAACGATCATCACGCCACAGGAGACAATGATCGCCGGCGCACAACGGACCAGGATGTCGTGCCAGACGACTCCGGTGAGAAACACAGGATCGTGGAACCCAACGACACCCGCGATGGCCAGAATTAAAAGCGCCAGACCAAGTTCCCGCCCTCCTGCGGGCGAGCGCCAGGTCGAACGAACCGAGTACCACGAACCGCTTGTGCCGCCGGAGGAACTGCCGGGGGAACTGCCGCGGGAACTGCCGGCGCCGCCGGCTGCGGTGTTGCCGGAACCGTCGCCGGAATCTCGGCCTGGATCGTTGGCTCGGTCTTGGCGGGTCACGGCAATATTCCTTGATCGATCCCCGGCAACGGGTTGTCGGGCAATGCGCGCGCCATTACCTGGGCCGCAGTCGCCTCATCGCGACGAAATTCGCCGGCCACACGGCCTTGCCGCAACACCACGATGCGATCGCAGAGCGACAGCAGTTCGGGCAGGTCCGACGAGATCAACAGGATCGCCATGCCTTGACCGGCCAACCGCCGAATCCAGTGATGAATCTGCGCTTTCGCGCCCACATCGACTCCGCGCGTCGGCTCATCGAGTAAGAGGATGCGGGGCGTGGTCGAGAGCCATCGGCCCAAGACAACCTTCTGCTGGTTGCCACCGGAAAGTGTATGAACGGGATCACTTGGCGCGCCAAGCTTAATCGATAATTGACCGATCTGCTCTCCGACAACGGCGCGTTCCTCGCGCCGGCGAACGAATCCCCAGCGCGATAGGCGTGGCAGCTGGGCCAATGAAATATTTTCGTCGATCGCCAGGGAAGCGAGCAGCCCTTCGCAATGCCGATCCTCCGGGACCAGAGCCATCCCGGCCTGGACCGCCTCGCGGACCGACCCGCCCCCCAGCCGCCTGCCATCGACGACCACGGAGCCCGAATCGTACCGGTCGATACCGAAAATCGCCCGGGCAATCTCGCTGCGCCCTGCCCCGATCAGTCCGGCCATTCCGACGATTTCCCCTTGGCTCGCGGAAAACGTTACGTCGTAAAACGTCGGCGCACGACCCAGTCGCTCGACGCATAGCATGGGTCGGCCGGGTGTCGGATGCGAAGGAGCAACGTCGCCCTGCCGCGCCCTATCGACAATCTGTTCGGCCGCGCCGCGCCCTACCATCGCTTGAATCAAGCCGGCTCGATCGATCGCCCCCAGCGGCGAGGTCAGCACATGAGCACCGTCGCGCAGCACGGTCACGCTTGTTGCAATCGAAAAAAGCTCATCCAATCGATGACTGACGTAGAGCACCGCCACATCCCGCTGCCGCAGTTTGTCGATCGCCGCATGCAGCGCGGCGGTCTCCCGCGCCGAAAGCGATGCGGTCGGCTCGTCCAGGATCAGCAAGCGGCAGTTTTGCAGGAGCGCTCGAGCCAGCGCGGTCATTTGGCGCTGTGCCAACGGCAGATTTCCCACAGGGATGTCGACAGGAAACGACTCGCCAAGCGCAGCCAGCGTCGCTTCCGCCTCACGGCGCATCGCGGATCGATCTAGCCACCATCCGCCGGCACGCGTCTTTTCGTGACCGACAAACAGATTGTCGACCGCATCGAGGTCGGGGAAAACCGTCGGCTGCTGGTGCATGACCGCGATCCCGGCCCGTTCCGACTCGCCCACAACACCAAAACGAAGCGGCTTGCCACCGACGGTGATCGAGCCGCTATCGGGCCGCACCACACCCGCCAGGATCTTGATCAGCGTTGATTTTCCGGCGCCGTTCTCGCCACACAACGCATGGATTTCCCCGACGGCAACCTCGAGCGTCACGTCGCGCAGCGCGAGCGTCGCGCCGTAACGTTTCCCTAATCGCTCGATCCGCAGAACGGGCGGTGGGGTCACGATGGAGGTCCGCTTTTCGACAAAGTGAATCCGAGTCGGGCCGCATCACCAGGAAGCGCGCGGTCGACCGCGACCCGCGGGAGAAGTTCCGTGCGCTCGTATTCCCGAACCTCGTCCAGCCAGGCACGACCGACCGGCACTCCAACACGCTCGCAGTAGTAGTCCCAGACCGCGCCGACAGGTAACGATTGAGCTTCTTCGAGCAACGCCAGACGGGAGGTGAAATCGCCATCGGACTCGAAACGCCTCAGCCGATCGGTCGGCTCGAGCAACGCCGACAACAATGCTTTGCGCGCGGCGCGGGCGCCGATCACCCAGGCGGCGATCCGATTAATGCTGGCGTCGAAGTAGTCCAGCCCGATCCGGACGCGGTCCAGGTACGAATTACGCACCAGTTCCAAAGCGATCGCCCGCAGATCGTCGGTCGCGATGACCACATGATCGCTGTCCCAGCGAACGCCGCGACTTACATGCAGCAGCAGACCGTCCACAAACTGCAGCACGGAAGAGACCTTGTCGGCGATCGATTCGGTGGGATGGAAGTGGCCGGCGTCCAGGCAAAGCCACTTGCGGCGCGTGAGCGCGTAACCGAGGTAAAATTCGTGCGAGCCCACAACGTACGATTCGGAGCCCAGCCCGAAAAGTTTGCATTCCACGGCATCGATTAGACTTTCCGCCGGCAACGATTCGGCGAAGATCTGATCGAGCGACTCGGCAAGCCGCTCGCGGGGCGCGCGGCGGTCGATCACCTGATCCTTCGAACCGTCCGGAATCCACAGATTGTTGACGCAAGGTGAACCACATGCCGCCCCGATCGCCGCCGCGATGCGACGGCAGGCAATACCATGGTGAATCCAGAACCGACGAATGCCTGGATCGAGATGGGAAAGGGTCCAGCCGTCCGCGGCGAGCGGATGAGCGAAATAGGTGGGGTTGAAATCGAGCCCCAGCCCGTGCTCGTTCGCCCAATCGACCCAGTTACGGAACTGATCGAAGCCGAGCGCGTCGCGTTCCGGAAGCCGTCCCGTCGATTCCGCGTAACTGGCATGCAGGTTCAACCGCGTGGGGCCGGGGATCAGACGCAGCGCGAGCCGCAGGTCGCGACGGAGTTCGTCCGGATTGCGAGCGCGCCCCGGATAGTTGCCGGTGACGGCAAGCCCGCCGCCAATCGGCTGGCCGCTGGCCTCGAAACCGGCCACGTCGTCACCCTGCCAGCAATGCAGGGACAGCGGAATCTGATCGAGCGTTTCGAGGGCCCGTTCAGTATCGATACTCCATTCGGCAAATTGTTCGCGAGCCAGTCGGTAAGCGCGTTGGTAGTCCATGAAGCTGGGCCTTTGTTTGTCGGGCCGTACCGGCGATGGCGCCAACGATTTTCCCGGCGGCGGACGGAAACGAACGACGATTCAGGTAGGCCGGGATCGTTTCAACGGTTCGCCGGGCCGGGACAACCGAGAACCACTGCAGGATTGAACCACACCAGGATAACGTCTTCACGCGGCAAGAAATATCGGCAGAGCGGAAGAGAACGACAACACGGAAGGCCAATCGCAACACCTGTTGGCCCCGTTCCCACCCCACGCCCGCTATAACCCTTAAACACTGCCCCATTCTCTCGGAAAAACACTCCCCAACCAGTCGCAATTTGACTCCAGCCTTGCCACATTCCACCCGATCAAATAAATTTACCTATTCGTTTGATCCTCTGTAGCTCAGTTGGTAGAGCAGGCGGCTGTTAACCGCCGGGTCGTAGGTTCGAGTCCTACCGGAGGAGCTTTTTCGGTTTGCGGAATGGGCCGACCCAGCGGTTTACACGAGACTCTCGCCTGCGGCTTCGCTAGATACCCGCTCGCTATCCGCAGATCTGCAAGCAACTTGCGGCAACGAGAGTTCTCCGCCAGAGCGGCGGAAGAGCGCCGAACTTTGAGGCGGCCGGGTTGACGATCCTTTGTTCCGCCGAGACTCTCGCGCTCTCGATTTGACAAGGCCGTTTGGGTTAACAATCCGGTTCCTTCCAGACCCGAAGCGTAACCCATTTCGAACTCTCGCGGCCGGTCGGAGGGCATCGCCAAGTATCACGTTCCGGAATGGATCACGCCGCTTGAACCGCTGGTACCCACTCCGCCCGCCACATAGCCCACCCACGAACCCCACCGACCGCCGTTACGCCACCCTACGAGAGTAGTGCTTGAGTAATCCGCCAAGGCGTTGATGGCATCCGATGCGGGAGAGGGAGAGCACGTCGGCCGAAGTCTCTTCCCACCCCGTTTGTTCAGCGTTTGACGGCGTCGACGAGAGCGGGGAATTTCCTTTCGCCTGATGGGGACGCTCCTCGTGGTAGTGGGCAACCATTTCGGCAACCAGGTGGTCCAGGTGTTGTTGACCAAAGACAACGAAATAGTCCAGGCATTCCTGTTGTAATGTCTGAATGAACCGCTCCACGAAGGCATTGGTGTTGGGCGACCGATAGGCGGACGGCTTCACCTCCAACTTAGCGCCTTCGAGCACCTGATCGAACGACGCGGTGAATTTCGTATCACGGTCGTGCATGACGATCGTTGCGCCCAAGCCCGTTTCATCGACGTGTCGCAGGAACGCCTCGGCCTGCTGCTTCATCCACGATTCGTTGGGATGAAACGTCGAGGGTGCAATGAAGACCCGGCGCGTCTCAACGTGCAGGAAGACGAGCAGAAACAAGTCGCGAAAGCCCTTCAAGGTCAACACTTTCTTCGAGTAGAAATCGCACTGCCAGAGTGTGGCGGCGTGTGTCTTGAGGAATTCGTCCCACGTTCCCTCACCGCGCTTCGGCCCGGGTTCGAGCCCGTTTTCTTTCAAGATGTTCTTGACGGTGTTCCGCGATACCGACTGAATGCCGAGCTTGCGTAATTCGCCGAGAATCCGGGTGTAACCCCAATCGTTTTCGCGAGCCAGCTTGAAAATGAGCGCGCGGATCTCCTGCTGGGTGCGCGGCCGTCCCTTCCGCGTCGCAGTGATTCCGCCGGGCCTTTTGGACTGGCGAATCCAACGTCGCAGCGTGTCGGGGTTCACGATGAACACCAAATGGTTGAAGGCCTTGCCGAGCTTGGCGGCGAACTTCACCAATTTATTCTTCTCCTGAGCGTTCAGCGAGAGCCGACGGGGCAGCTTGGCGCGCAGGATCGCATTCTCGGCCCGCAGGTACTGGATCTGCGAGGCCAGCTGTTTCTGAGTCGATCCGGCAATCACGAGCAGCAGTTGGTGGTACAGGTTTTTCATGGTGCTACAATGTTCCACGGGTTGGTAAACGCCTAGGCGACCATATTTTTGCACCCCGCCGTGCCAACCCGTCGAGTGCCTAATCGGAAAAAAACGCATTCGTCCGACAGATGGGAGTAGGGCGGTGGTCGTGGGGCATGCTGTTAACCCCCGGGTCAGCGTTTAGTCAGATTTGATCCGTTACAACCCGGCTGCCACGGCCACTCGACCAATCGCCAAACTCGACCTCGCCAACGCCCAATATTGGAGAACTCCTCATTTCCAAGGAGTTTTTGCAGTCGCAAACGGCGATTTGAGCTCGGCTGTTAACCGGCGGGTCGCAGGTTCGAGTCCTGCACAGGGAGGAGGCCGACTTGCCGTTGAGCCCTGCCCAGAGCGC
>VGZA01000034.1 GCA_016872775.1 Planctomycetota bacterium
GGCGTCGACGATCTCCAGTTCCGCGCGATCCTCAACGCTCAGATTCGGATTCGCCGTCACTCTCACTCGACAGCTTGATACCTGACTCGGGTTCAGGCACAAACAATCGATGTTGTAAACCTTGCGCTGGCCGGGATAAACAGTTCGCAAGTCCCAGGTAAGGGGAAACACTCCCGGTTCCAGACCGGCCGTCACGGCCTTCGGCTGCAAGGACCGATCCAGGTCAACGACCAGTCGCACATTGTTCAACGTTTCTCGCGAGACGTTCTCCACATCGACCTGATATCGAATTGTCTGTCCGGTCCTGGCCTGCGTTGGGCCGTTAAGTCGAACCTGGACCTTGCTGCGAGCCGGCAGACCGCCGGGCGGCACAACCGCGCGCAGGCATGCGCGAGCCGAAGCGGTGTGACCGCCGTCCGCCGTGGCCTGGACGGTATGGCAAGGATTGCCACTATCGCGCAGACGAAACGTCAATTCGATGGGGACGGTGTCGCCCGCCTCGATCACCGGTATCGAACGCTCGATCGCCTGGCCAGCTTGGCTGACATGAGAGAAAGCCGGATCAAATCGGTCGACGACGCGCACGTTGGTCAAGCGCTGGTCACTGCGATTGGTAATCTCCACTCGGTACTGAACATCGCTGCCAATCTCGGCGGAGTCGGGGCCGATAATCTCGATCGCCAATGCCGGTTCGAACAACTGGACCCGATCGTGTTCGTCCTCCGCGAGCAGTCCATCCAGACTCTGAGCCCGTACGGCGAATCGGGCGTCTCCTGACCGAATCGCTTCGACTTGAATATCGATAGCGCGGGAAGTCAGACCAGGCAGGTCGCCGATCTCCCATTCGACGCGGTCGGCTAACACCCGGCCATTGGGAGTGCTTTGCAGGAACCGCCAATGCGGAGGAATCGTGCCGGTAACGACAATGCCACGGGCCGGCATGTCGCCGACATTGGACACCTCGATGCGCAGAGGGAAGTGCGTGCCGACCGGGTAGGAACCTCCCCCGCTGACACGGACGGACAGTCCAGGCGCGCTCCAGGTCACTGAGGTCGAACTGTTGCCGATGACCGTCCGAGGGAGGTCGCCACTTCCGAGTGCCGGGCGAATGATCTGAATCGACAAAGGATAGGAACCGGGCATCTCGGATTGTGGACGGACAACGACGTTGGCCTGACCGTTCGTGTCGGTACTGACCTCGACCGCTCGATCGGTTCGGTCGACGATCGCGTCCGACTCGAGTGTGGCAGGAGCCCCTTCGGGGAGTTCATACCGCACGATCCAGTCCCGGATCGGCGAACCGTTGGTCGCGCGAGTCAATTGCGAGCTAAGCACCATCGCTTCGCCGGCCCGCCCAACGGCGGGCGGCGGGAGTGCCCACTGCACGTCAATCCAGTGGATGGTGGCCGTCTGGCGGCGCTGGTCCCAGTTCTCCGCCTTCGGCGCGATCACGGAAACATGGCTGGTCCCTTCGGTCGCGGAAGTAAGGCTGATCCAAGCCTGTCCCTTCGCGACGCGAACGTCGTCAAATGGCGATGGGCTTCCTCGCGTGATGCGGAATTCTTTGGTCGACGTCATTCCGACCGCGTAGTTCGCGCTCAGCTTCCTGGGTTTTTCATGCAGAAGCGCCGCGAGGTAGTCGTGCGATGCCTTGCCAACGTCGACGAAATGGCCGACGCTGTCGTGGGGCAGGATCCATTCGATCGGCTGCTTGGTGATAAAATACCCGTCGCAGCTGCAGTAACCCGCCACCAGCACGACCTCGGTGTTCACGGTCGCGATCAACCTGGCCGGGTTGACGCGCAATTGGTTGCGTCCGCCAGGGATCGGACCGCTCCCGCCCACGGGAACCACGCGCGATTGATGGAATGGATCGACCGGAATCGCCGTTACCGCAGGACAAGGCTGCGGTTCGGGAGGCGCGGAGAAGGCTGGCTTCGGCAGGCACGACTCGATCGTGGTCGACACGGGAGCGGGTAAGAAAATCCGCTCCCCGCTGGGATCGATGGCAGGCAAGCGCAATCGTGCACAGCCAGGGACGATCGTGCCGCAGCAGAGCAGCACAAGTCCCAGCATCAGCGACCGCGAAGTAAACTCCATTTTCATCCTTGCCATCCCGCTCCGGACAACCCCCAGGCGTCTGCCTTTTCCCAAGGCGCGAGGCCGCGGCGCACGGAGTCTTCCTGCCTCAAAGGTAGCACGCGAAATGGCAACATGTGGCAATTAGGAAACCAGCGAGGTGAAAAAAGGCAACATCGGGATCGATCGTACCGGATAATCCAGTCGTACCGTCGTCATTCAAGGCCGACGGCTGCCAGCCTCTCGGTCGCAGATGCGATTCTGGTATTTGGCCGCGCCGACGATTACAATCCGTCACCGCGCGCGGTGACCATGGCCCGCCGCGGCATTCGTCGAGATCTCAACGGAAGATTCGTCGGGGGGAGTCCATTCGATGTTAGGCGCGCGATCCTTGATCAACTCGATTCGCTCCTTGGTTATCTGTCTCATCCTTTGTTTGGCGCCGATGCCCGACCACGGGATCACCTGCGACGGCACAATCGCCACGGCGAATGAACCGGAAACTTCACGGCGACCGGCCTGGACGTCGTCTCGCATGAAAGGCACGCCGACGCCGCCGGCCCCCTACAAAGCGGTCGCGGCATTCCCAGGACTGCAGTTTCAGAAGCCGACGAGCATCGAGGAAATTCCAGGTACAAAACGGATCCTGGTTACCGAGATGGCGGGGCGCGTTCTGTCGCTGGAAAAACGCCCCGACGTCGGGCGAGCCGAGCTGATGATCGACCTGAGCGCCGTATTTCTCCCTGGATCAAAGGGCGGGGCAATTTCGCTGTTCGACGCGGAATTCGACCCCAATTTCACCGACAATCGATTCGTGTACCTCTGTTACGTCCATCCAGGACAGAAGGGACAGACGCGCGTATCGAGATTCCGCGTTGGCAACCTCAGTCCCCCGAGCATCGATGCCGATTCCGAACAAGTCGTCATTACCTGGCCGGCGGGTGGACACAACGGTGGATGCCTTGAATTCGGCAACGACGGAATGCTCTACATCTCCACGGGGGATGGGTCGGGTCCAAACCCGCCCGATGGCCTGACGACCGGACAAGACGTCTCCGATCTGCTTGGATCGATCCTGCGCATCGATGTCCGGACCTCCACACCGGACCAGCCGTACGTCATCCCGGACGACAATCCGCTGCGGTCCGTCCGCGGCGCGCGCCCGGAGATCTGGGCCTACGGATTGCGAAACCCCTGGAAGTTCGGCATCGACCATGTCACAGGGGACGTGATGGTCGCCGACAACGGCTGGGAGTCCTGGGAGCTGATTTATCGCGCGCAGCGCGGTGCCAACTGCGGTTGGCCTGTGATGGAAGGGAGAGCCGCATTACGCACGGAGGTCAAAGTCGGCCCCACCCCGATTCAACCTCCGGTCAAGGATCATCCGCACACGGAAGCGAATTCCGTTATTGGCGGCCCGGTCTACCGAGGCTCGAAGCTCGCGGATTTGGACGGCTGGTTCATCTACGGAGATTACATCACCGGAACGCTCTGGGCCGTTCATCGCGAGCAGGACGAGTCCTATTCCCATCGGACGCTGGTTGATACCGACTTGCGGATTGTCGCTTTCATGCAGGGGACCGAAGGCGAGCTCTTTGTTCTTGACTACGATGTCACCGGACAAATCTATGAGCTGCTGCCTGCAACTCGCCCCGATCTTTCCGCCGGCTTTCCTCGTCGACTGAGCGAGACAGGATTGTTTCGTTCGGTTGCCGATTGCCTGCCCGCTGCAGGCATCATTCCGTACACGGTACGTGTACCGCGATGGCAAGACGGAGCAACTGCCGAACGTTGGGTGGCGATCCCAGGCAATGCCGTGATTCCGTCCGGCGCGTTGCCCGATCCCGCGGCGAAAGCTTCACAAGTCGGTGAGCCGGGCGCGACGCTCACACAACCTGCCGCTACTCCCTTTCCCGAGGGGACGGTTCTGGTCAAGCACCTTTCGTTGCCAGCCGGAGATGGAAATAAATGGAAGAGGATCGAGACGCAGATCCTGCACTTCGACGACGGCACCTGGAACCCTTACAGTTACTTGTGGGACGAGGACGATCGCGATGGTTCGCTCGTGGATGCCATCGGCACGTCACGACAGGTGCCGTCACAAGACCCTTCCGGCACGCAGCGGCCCGTCGATCGGACTTGGCATATCAACGCCGTGAACGAGTGCAAGCTGTGCCATAACGCCGGTCCCGGTTATCTGCTCGGCTTTGTACCGAACCAGCTGCTGGCAAAGGGTGCCGCACGAAAAATGCCGCCGGGCGAGTCCGTCCGTGAATTTGTGGCAATGGGCGTTTTCGACGGCGTGCCCGACTCCGCCAACCACGACGCGATGCGACTTATCGATCCCAGCGATACATCGCAGTCACTCGATGCCCGTGCCCGTTCGTACCTGCACGTGAATTGCGCGATGTGTCACCATCCCGGCGGTAACGCCATCGTTTCATTTTTCTTGCGGCGAGATCTACCGTTTGAGCAGCTGAACACGAACAAGGGAACCGGAATCGGCACCTTCGGCATGGCGGAAGCCCGGCTGGTGCGGCCGGGCGATCCGTACCGCAGTGTGTTGATGTATCGTATTTCCAAGTTGGGGTACGGACGCATGCCGTACATCGGTTCGCGACTGGTCGACAGTTCCGGAGTCAGCTTGATCGAACAGTGGATTCGCTCCCTGCCGATGGGAGACGCTGCGGTGCGATCGGCACCATTGACCGAGTCGAGCGCTGATGCCGCCGCGCTGGCGTTGTTTTCGCAGCGCGACGCCGCGAATCCGACGCAGCTTGAGTCAGCCGCTCGGCGGCTTACCCAAAGCACCGAAGGCGCTTTGGCATTGGTTATGAGTTTGCATCGTGGAAAGGTCGACGCCGCGCGAGTCAAGGCCGCAGTTAGCGCCGGGTCGGAGTCAGCAAGCGATATTCGAGGGCTGTTCGAGACCTTTGTCCCGGAAGCGGAACGCCGTCCCACCCTGGGCCCGTCTCCAGATCCGACGACGATTCTGGTACGTCAAGGCAGCGTGGACCGAGGCCGACTGATTTTCCATAGCGACAATAGCCGCTGTCGGTCGTGCCACGATGTGGCCGACCGGGAAAAGTCGTTGGGACCAAGTCTCCGCGAAATCAACAAAAAATACCCGGCCGATCGCGACTTGTTACCGCACGTTCTACAACCGTCGTTGAAAGTGGAGGAACCGTTTGCTGCATACTCTTTGCTTACGGTCGACGGCGCTGCATGGGTCGGCTTGTTGCGCGCGCAGTCCGGCGAAGCAGTCGTCCTGCAGACTGCGGATCGGAAACTGGTACGCATCCCGCGGCAGCAGATCGATACCCTGCAACGCAGCAGCAAGTCGCTGATGCCCGATCAACTGTTCAGCGACATGACCGCTCAAGAGGCCGCCGATCTGTTGGCCTATATCCGTTCGCTGGGCGCTGCCGATGAGTTGGACAAGGGCTGACCAGCGGCCGATCAAGGGCCGACCAGGGGCCAGCGGAACGTGGACTGCAGTTTCACATGCGTACCGTTCGACGAGGACGCACGGGCCGCGGTGATGATTTCCAAGACATGCAATGCATGCTCGGGGGTGATCAGCAGTTCTCGATCCGTCACGAGACTTTCCGCGGCAAGCGCTGCGCCCTGTTGCCAGACGTAGCCATTCGCGTCGGTCACATGCCGCTCCAGACGCGGACGATCGTGCGTCGCCAGGTCGACTCCCTGCGGTTCCCAGTCGTAGCCGATGAGTCCCATGTAGCCTCGGCTGCCTACGATCGAGATCGTGTGGCGCTGCTCCTCTTTGCCGACGTGACCATGCGGATTGAAGTAGTTGAACCCGGACTGTACATGGGAAATCACCCCATTGCCATGGTCGAGCAGCAGCATCGCGTTATCTTCCTCGGTGACCTCGATGCGGCCTTTTTCCTGGATGTCGCGATGAGGGGTGACGATGCTCAACATGGCCGTTACCGTGCGGACCGGACCCAGGATTCCGGTCAGGCTGGTCAAGTTGTAGACCGCCAGATCGGGCATGCTACCGCCGCCTTTTTCGTAAAAGAACGACGACCAATTGGGACCTTCGTGGCCGTAGTCGGCGTGCGCGGCGGCAATTCGCCCCAGCGTGCCGCGCTGGATTGCACTTGCCATAAACGCGAACTGCGGACTCAGCGGCGTTATCGGGGCTCCCCAGATTCGCAGGCGATTCTCGGCTGCCAGTCGCAGCAACGCTTGTCCTGCCGCCAGCGAATTGGCGATCGGTTTCTCGCTCCAGACATGCTTGCCGGCCTCGAGTGCGCGGCGGTTTACTTTTTCGTGTTCCTGCATGTCGGTAAGGTCGACGAGGAATTCGAATGGCTCTCCGGCAAGCATCGCTTCGATGCTAGGATAGTGGTGGGCAATTCGGAACTTTTCCGATTGCTTGCGAGCTCGCTCGTGACGAATGTCACAAAGGCTCACGACCTCCACAAAAGGACTCTGTGTCAGCACCGGCAAGTAGGCGTTGGAAACGCTGCCGCAGCCGATAACCCCGGTGCGAACACGGCGGGCAGCGGCAGGCCTCTCGGAGGTTTTGACAGCCGCCGGAACGGCGCCTGCCTGCCCAGCCATCCCCGCTGCGATCGTCGCTGCGGTAAACTCGCGGCGGTTCCAATGCTTGCGATCGGAGGTTGACATATAAGGTAGTCCTCGAGTTAATCGTCCATAACTTGACACACGAAAAAGTCGACGCAGCTCAGGCGCCATCGTACCGCTGGCAGAATTGGCCGTTCAGTAGGGGCGATCAAAAAATCCCGCGCAGACTGGCTGGGGAGCAAGCAGTAGAATTGATCGAGATCCGGCGAGGTGGGGTTCTGACATTTCCAGGTCGAGAGGGCATGCCATGAAAGATCCTCCGATGCCGCTGCATGCGGCGCCCGAAGCCATACCGCCAAGACTCACGGAGTATGGCTCGATCATCGACGCACAATTAATGGTCACGCCTCCCGATGTCGAATCGCTCGAACTCGAACCGGGGCACCCTGGAATCAACGACCCCCGATACGTGCAACGGCGGCACGAACTATTCGTCCTCTGCCGGACGGCTCGACTGCACGGATCGGGCCCACCATGGATCGAGTACCAGCCCGATGAATTGCAGGTCTGGCGCGACGTCAGCCCCAAGCTCGATGCGCTGCATGTCCGCCATGCCAGTCGAATCTACCTGGCCGCCAAGCGGCAATTGGGAATTTCGGCCGACGAAATCCCGCAACTGCGAGTGCTGAGCGAGCAATTGCGAACGCACAGCAACATGCACCTGGTGCCGGCCGAAGGGCCGTTGCCGTACCGAACCTTCTATGAGTACATCGCCCAACGCGGATTTCCGGTTACTCAGTTTATCCGCCATCCATCGCACCCCGAATTCACTCCGGAACCCGACATGATCCACGACTGCCTCGGACATGTGCCTCCGCTGATGAACCACGATTACGCCGAATTGCTGACCATGATCGGAAAAGCGGCATCGGCGGCCCGGCGCGGCGATCATCTGTTGGCACTCAAACGATTCAGCTGGTTCAGCATCGAATTCGGACTCATCGCGGAGGATGGCGAAACGCGAATCTTCGGAGCGGGGATACTCTCGTCCACCGGTGAAATCCCGTTTGCTCTTTCGAACGACGTGCGGCGCCTGCCGTTCCAGACCGACCAGGTCATCGAAACCGACTACGATCCCTCCCGAATGCAGGACCTGTTGTACGTGATCCCTGATTTCTCGTTTCTGCGGCGCGAAACCCAATCGCTGATTGAACGCCTTGGAATCACAGCCCTTTGAGCGAAAGCGCCGCAGTTCATGGAAAACCAGTGGCATGGTGCCCGCACGATCCCGGTCAGGCTGCAACGCTGGCTGCAACTCGCCGTCGAATCCCAAGCGTCCGACCTGCACCTGATCGTGGGAAATCGTCCCGCATTGCGGTTGCAAGGCAATCTGCGCGAACTCGAGGAAGCCGAATTGTGCTCCGAGGACACACGGGAACTGGTGGCGAATCTCTGCGAGCCCGACGCGATCGTCCGCTTCGAGGGCCAGAAGAGTCTCGATTTTTCCTTCGACTATTCCGGCCATTCCTGGAGCAGCCGCTTTCGCGTGAACCTGTTCCATTGCGGGCGCGACATTGGAGCCTGTCTGCGGGTGATTCCGCACGCGATTCCCACATTCGAATGGGCCAATTTTCCCACGGCTCTGGGGCAGCGTCTGGCCTTGCTGCGAGACGGGCTCGTAATCCTGACCGGTGCAACCGGCTCGGGAAAAAGCACCAGCCTGGCCATGATTGTCAACCTGCTGAATCAGCAAGGCGGGTATCGGATCATCACCGTGGAAGAGCCGGTCGAATATGAGTTTCCCAAGGCCAGCCATTCGATCGTCACCCAACTGGAAGTTGGACGGGACGTCCATTCATTTGCTGACGGTCTGAAATATGGTCTGCGGCAGGATCCTGACGTGATCCTGGTCGGCGAGATCCGCGACAAGGAAACGGCCCAGATGGCATTGAGTGCGGCCGAAACGGGGCACCTGGTCTTCAGCACTCTGCACACCCGCGACGCGAAAGGGGCAATTACGCGTTTCGCGGATCTGTTTCCCCAAGAGGCACAGTCGGACATTCGCGCACAGCTGGCGATGAGCCTGCGGTCGGTCGTCAGCCAGCGGTTGTTGCCCGATGCCAGCGGCGAAGTGCAGCGGCACCTGACGCTCGAAGTGCTGTTCAACACGTTTCCGATTGCCAGTGCGATTCGCATGGGCAAGATCGAGTCGATCGACAATTACATTCAGACCGGACGGGACGACGGGATGATTGGCTTCGATGAATCGATTCGCCGTCTATATCGCGCCCAGAAAATCAGCCGCGACACCGCGGAAGAGAATATGCGCGAGCCCGGTTCACTGAACCGTTGATCCGTTGCGGGGGCGCCAGATCAATAGTTCGCCTTTCCCCGGAACGGAAGAATCGCCGGAGTAGCAGTCGTAGGTGCCCTGATCATCGAGCGCTGGTAACGCGATGTCCCAGTCGGCAAGTTGGCGGGCGAGCAGCCGCAGGAATAACGGGTTGTGCGAGCAACTGGTGGCAAACGTCGGCAGCAGCGGCAGCGGGGCCAGCGAGATAATCGTTCCGCGAACCATCCAGGCTCCCGCGCGGATTTCGGAGCCGGCGCGCAGGAGTATTGTCCCCCCCTTCATTTGCAGACCGGCGAAATCTTTCACGCGTTTGCCGACGACAATCAGGCCGCGCCGCATCCGCATCCCGATTTCCAGCCCGGCAGTTCCGTCGATGATGATCGTGCCGTTCTTCATTCCCGAAACGCTGCCTCGATAGGCCGCGCCCACCTGCCCGCCTGCATCTCCACGGACGCGGATCGTTCCCTGGCTCATTTCCGCACCCAGCCAGTCGCCCGTGTTGCCATGCACCTCGATTTCACCGCCTTTCATGCGGGCTCCGAGGTGCATTCCGGCATTCCCGACGATTTCGATCCGGCCTTGCGACATGCCGCGCCCCAGCCACTTCACGCGCGAAAGGTCGCCGATCAATTTCAACTCCAGGCCCGGCGCACCGCTGATGTCGAAAAACTCGTCCAGTCGGCGTCGGTGTTTCCCAAGCTGCAGTGGCAAGGCGCGGATTTCATCGAGCGACATCCGGGCCAAGGTGTCCGGGGAAATCAGTTCCGCCTCCAGCGGCACCGGAGGATTCTGTTTGAGTGTCAGTTGCAGCATGCTCGTGTCGACAGGCCCCTATTCGGCCGGTATGCAGTTTCGCAATTCAGCGTGCTCGACGCGTTCCAGTTCCACCGGATAATTCTCGAACTGCATCGTATAGCAATCCTCGAACAGCGGTCGTAAATACTCCTCGATCGTCGATTCGTATTGCGGCTTGATAACGTACGAACGGCCGAGCGGAGTGGCCCGAATCTCCCCCTCCTCAATCACAATCTCGCCATGCTTGATGACATAGCGTGGGTGGCTGAACATCCGTGAAATGTCTTGATCCTGGTTGTAGACCGCGATGTCCGCATCGGCGCCGATCCCCAGGTGGCCTTTGTTGGACAGGCCCAAGGCGCGGGCTGGACCGGCCGAGGTAATGATCGCGATCTCGAAAAGCGAATACTCTCGGTCGAGTTCCGGGAGCCGGATCCGCCTTTTGGCCTCCTCGGACATTTTCGCCATGCAATCGCGGCGAAAGTCGGCCGACATCAGCAACTGCAGGATCTCGGGATACCGCCAGAAACAAGCACCATTGGGATGGTCGGTCGAAAGGGAGACGCGCCAGGGATCCTTGATCATCAGCAGCAGTTCCAGGCCGCTGGCCCATTGCACGGCATTCACGATATTGCTGGGACGATACGTATACGGCACGATACCGCATCCCGTTTCATTCTCCACATCCAGGTTGCCCCATTTGCGACCGGTAAGTTTGTAGAGCAGGTGCTGCCAAGGTCCGTCGGCCGTAATCGTCACCGTGTTGCCGAACAGTACGGCGCCGGCGTCGGCGGTGAGATTCGAGTGGGCGTTGAAATAGTCGGCGATCGCTTCGGTCTCCGATCGCATCGTATTCCAGTCGTCGCCGCCATAGGCATGGTACTGGAGATGGGCAAGATGAGCCCGGTGTCCTTCCAGGCTCTTCATCGATTCCAACGTCGTTGTGTAATTTCCGGGAGCGCCCAGGTTGTTGCAATGCAGGTGCAGCGGATGGGGCAGCCCCAGCTCGTCAATGATCTGCGCCAGGCCGGTAATGATCGTTCCGGGTGTAAGTTTTCGATACCCTTCCACCGTTTCACTCAACTGCTTCGCGTCCTTACCCCACTTCCAGGCCGCGACCCCTCCCGGGTTCACCGCCTTCACGCCGTACGCCTTGGACGCCCAGATCTGCCAAGCCACGACCTGCTTGGCGCGTTCCAGTTCGCCGTTTTCAAGCAGGTCGAGCACGATTTCGTTATTGGCCATCAACACGCAGCAGCTCTTGTCGACGATCGGAACGTCGCGCAACTCCTCGTGCGTATGCTTGGCGGACAGAATCGGGACCGCCGCCTCATTCAAGGTGGTCCAGCCCATTCCCGCGTAGAGGTAACCGGTGGCGAATGTTGTGGGGGCCATGCCTCCCAGGCCCGACCGCTGCGTTTGCGTTCGGATAAAGGCAACGGTGCGGCGATGGTCCTCCGGGGTCATGGCCCGCGCGAAATTGATCGCCCCGCCGGCCACATGCGTGTGCACATCGACGCCGCCCGGAAAAATCACCATCCCCGAAGCGTCCAGTGTACGTGCGCCGTCGCCCACCGCCGCGGCAATGCGACCGTCGGCGATACAGACGTCGCGGATCTGCCCGTCGACACCGTTCGCCGGATCGTAAACTCGACCACCCGTGATGCGTAGCATGATTGCAGTGCGACTTTCCGATTCAGGAACCGAGCAAATCCCCAGGACTGCTGCTAAAACACCTGTTGGGTCGTACGCGGTTGATGGACCAGCCAGTCCGGCTTGACGCGGACAAGCTCGTGGATGCGGCGAACAACTTCCTCGTCCGTCGGGTACGGCGACTTGAGCGCCGGCCGCAACGGCAACGGCACTTCGTCCATGCGATAACCGGTTCCGGGCGCACTGATGCCGGTTACCGCCGTCGTGATATGCACACGCGCGAGGCGGCTGGTGTGCGTGACTTTGGGATCGAGCACAATCGTGGGAATCCTCGCCAGATGATCGATCGCGGGCTGCGGCATCGTTGCCCCCGGATCGGCTCCGAGGATCAACGCCGCGTCCGTGTCGCCGCGCACCAGCAGATCCACCGTGGAAAACTCGCCAGGATTGAACCTGGGATATCCGCGGTCAAAGCTGATTCCGAACGGATACCCGGTCGTCCAACGCATGATCACATCCGCCCCCGTCACATTGCCGTGCCCGCGCATCGGCATGGCCACGAATTTTGTGTAGGCGTTCAGTTCGGCGGCCAAGGTGAGTATGGCCGAGGAGTTCATATGTTTGCCGCGCGTCATCGACAATCCCATCCCGAAGAACATGACGCCGAAACGAGCCCGCTTCATGCGATCGACCAGGTCGCGAAGTTGTTCGATCGTGAGCCCTGTTTCGGCCACCATCGCAGGATTGACGTACTGGCCTTTCACAATCGCGCGCAGAATCGTCAGCACCTCGAAGTCCCGCCCCGGACGAATCTGCAGGAAAATATCGGCCGCTTTGACACTCTTCGTTTCTCGAATGTCGACCAGCACCATCGTGCGGTCTTTGCGACCGCGCGGCAGATGCTTGCCCTTGGGCATCAGCGCGTACTTGGTAAAGTGCCGAGGATGACACTCGGCCGGATTGCCGCCCCAGTAAATCACCAGATCGGCCCGGTTTCGCACTTCGCCCAACGTACACGTTACCTTGCCACCCAACTGGGCGGCGATTTCCGTGGGGCCGTGTCACAACGAAGTATGGCTGTCGACCACACCCCCTAAGCGCTCGGCCAGCGAAACCGCTTCTCGCTGCGCCTCGCAGGTGACGTTGCTCAGTCCATAGACCAGCGGCAAATGCGCCTTGTCAAGATATTCGGCGGCAACCGCGATCGCATCGTCCAGTTCCGCTTCGCGGCCATCAATCAGCGCGGAAGGATAGGCACGCTCCGCCGTGTGGTTGAGAAACCAGGACTTTCCGAGAATGCAGGCCGCCTTGGCCTCCACAATGCGCTCCGAATTGGCATGCAATTCGATGTCATCACATACGCAACCGCAAAACGTGCACGTCGCATTCTTGACTACCGTCAGGTTCATGGCTAATCCTTGACGTTGGCTTCGGAGTTCATTGGGCCTTCCGTACCGGAAGGCGGTACGACAAAGGATCACCCTAGGGTACGGCCCAGGAAGCTGCCGCGAACGCGCCGCGGCATGAACCGCCCCGCGCTCACTTCTTCCCATGCTGGTATTTCCGAGTTTGCCGGCAGGTCGCCGACCGGCGCCGGATCAAGAAAATGCGGGCCTTGATCCCCGCTCATGTCCGATGATTCTGTTTCGCGATGCATCGAAAGCAATCCCCTTGGCGCTGACGCCAGGCACGAGGAAGCCGGTTGGCACCGCAAGCTGCCAGGCGCTTAACCGGCCACCTTCACAGGTTCTAATTCCACTTCCCAACCTTTGGAAATCGGCATCCCCGTCCCATCGGTGCCGCCACCCATCAGACGTGACGTAGGTGGCCCGTACGGTACGCAGAGCAGTCCATCCGGTACCTTTCCCGCCTCGCACTGAAAAATCGCTTCGCCATACTCCGTCCAGACACGCACCGAATCGCCCGCCGCCAGGCCCAGCGATGTCATGTCGGCCGCGCTCATTGTCAGCGTATTCACGATCTTCTGATACTCGGGAGTCTCCTTGCCAACGTTGATCTGCTGCCCCTGCTGCGCCGTCCGAAGCGGATTCAGAATAAATCGTCGTGTCGTCATGTTTTCCTTAGACAAGGCAGAGCAAAACCCGGAGTTGCCCTCGATTGTACCCCGCCGTTACGGGGGCGGCAATGGCGGGAAAGCCCCGGGCCTGGCTCGACGTCGCGCGAAACTTGTTTCGAGCGACGCGCAGTCTAAGGCGACTTCGCAAACCACTCCCGCCTGCTCCGCCTTGATCAAATCGTTCCAGTACTTGCGATGGGACAACCGATCCGCTTCAGAGATCGCCCTCGCTTCCTTTTCCAACGAACCCCAGTTCCAGACGACGATTCGCAGTTCCTCCAATTTACTTTCGGCCTCCACCAAGTCCAGCGCTCCCGGCCTGAGAACAATTTCATTCGCTTCGACTTTCATGAATCCTTCCGAAAACATACGGATCAGGAACGAAATGTTCGGCGAGCTCCCTGGCATCGACGGCGTGTACCACGACGATCCCGCGCGGCTTTTTTTGCGGGTTGGCCATCGGGCCGGCGATCGTCAATCTTTTCAAACCGGCGAGGCGCGTAAAATTATCGATGTGGGCCTTCTGCTTCTGCTGGATTGCCTCGCAAGCAACACCGGCTGCCGTTTTGCCCGTGACCAGAAATACCCAGTAGTCGCGGAGCGGCTTTGCGTCTTCGGCCTGGAGCCAGAAAGGTAAACACGCGGGACAGGCGACGATGGTTACGGCTGCTCACAACAGCAACTTCTTCTTCCCACGCCAATCGAATTCCGACATCGTTCAGTCACTCCACGTCGACCCCACGATCATCCCAAACGGAGACTTCCCGTCGCATTGATATAAGCTGGCGAAGCCCGGGTTACAACACGGCCCTTCCGCGGCCAAACAGTTGTCGCGAGCCCCCCCAATCGTCCTGGCTCCTTTTCGGGACCTGCCTCCGAGGGACTTGACGGCTTCGCAAAATTCGCTACCATACTCTTATTGATACTAGATCTCAATATCAGGACGAGCGACTAGCCAGCAGCCAGCCAGCCAACGCCCGGCCTGAGAAGGTTCCCGCTATTTCACTTTCCTGGAGGCTGCAATGAACAACCGTCGAACCGGTTTTACCCTCGTCGAACTGCTGGTTGTGATCGCAATCATCGGTATTTTGGTGGCGCTTTTGCTGCCCGCAGTGCAGGCCGCACGCGAAACCGCCCGGCGAATCCACTGCCAGAACAACTTGAAACAACTCGCCCTGGCTGCCCAGAACTACGCCGACGTG
The DNA here is from genome assembly GCA_016872775.1 of Planctomycetota bacterium. Classification (GTDB taxonomy): domain Bacteria; phylum Planctomycetota; class Planctomycetia; order Pirellulales; family Pirellulaceae; genus VGZA01. The sequence continues at coordinate 14,714 of VGZA01000034.1, forward strand.
CAGTTTGGATTGCCGCCGAATGGCATCTACTTCCCCAACACACCCACCAGTAACTGGTCCGCGATCGCTCGCTTGCTTCCTTACATCGAAAAGTCGAATCTGGGGAGCAAAATCGATTTTACGATCTCGTATTCGGCCCAGCCTGCCTTGGCCGCCACACGCGTTTCCACATTCATCTGTCCCAGTGAAGTGAACGATCGCGGTCGCGGCAATGCGGCCGGCCAGGCTGCCCATTGGATGCTTAATTATGGCAGCAACCTGGGGCTCTGGCTGACTCTCGACCCCAGCACCGGCACGGGCAGCGATGGTACATTTTCCCCGTCCGCAAGCGTGGCGTTTCGCGATATTCTCGACGGTCTGAGCAACACGATCTGCATGGCGGAAGTCAAGTCGTTCAACCCCGTGCTTCGCGATTCGGGTAATCCTCAAGTCTATGGAGCGCCGATGCCACAGAGTCCGGCGGAGCTGCTGGCATGGGGTGGCAATCTGTCAACCGAAAGCGGGCATACGGAATGGGTCGATGGCAAGGCCTATCAGACCGGTTTCACAGGTTTGTTCACGCCCAACACCAAGGTCATTGTTCAGCAAGGAAACACGAAATACGACGTCGATTTCGTGTCGCAGCGTGAAGGCCGGGGTCTGTTCGTCTATTCCGCCGTGACCTCGCGCAGCTATCACGTCAACGGCGTGAACGTCGCGTTAATGGATGGTTCGGTACGCATCGTTGTCAACCAGGTGGACCGAGTTGTCTGGCAATCGATCTGCACGCGGGCCGGCGGAGAGTCCACCGGTGAGTTCTGAAGATCGGCAGCCGGAAAGCGACGATCGAACGCCTCGCACCGAATCCGTCGAACAGGGCCATGCAGGCTCGCCGCCAACCGGGCCTGCCGGGCAAGATCGTCCACGCCAATGGCATTCGGAAACGTTGCTGGCAGGATTCGATGAAGCGCGGATCATCCACGGCGACGAAACGTATCGGCTTTGCCGAACACGAAATGGAAAGCTCATCCTGGTGAAGTGACCGGGTGAGATGCCAGGCAGCTAGCGAATGGGCGGTTTGTTCAGAGTGCGGCGGATCATTCCGATCTGGCCGGCGTGGAGCATTTCGTGGTGTGCGCAGAACAACAGCGCTCCCAGCTTCGTTGGAACCGCCGCATAGGGCATATCGACCGATTCCGCCAGCTGCGAATCGGAGAATGTCTCGATTTCGCGCATCGCCTGTTCGTGCACCCGTGCCAGCACGTCACGAATTTCGCCGGGAGGTGGATTCCGTTGCGGATCGGGTTCGGGAATACTCCCGCGACTGAACTGTTTCCGAAAGGCGCTGGTCATCATCGAGCTGTCTACGTCGGCACGGCCCCGCTGTCGGAACAGGCAAAGTCCATATTCCGCCATGGCCAGATGGCCAACTTGCCAGGCGACGTGGCTCTTGATTCCGGCCGGCATTTGAAACCAATCGCCGTCTTCGATGTCGGCGATCAACGATTCGGTGTAGGCACGAGCGAAAAGAATCTGCTTGTGAGCCAACTCGCGTGTGGACGGTTCGTTCATGCCACGAGCGTAGCGGACGTTACTTCGCGGGGGAATAGGCCTTGGTGAACGACTCCTGTTCGGCCAGTGCTCGTTCCAGTTCCGCCTGGGCCGCTTCGGACGCCGCTCGCGACTCCTCCACCGCCTTGGCTCGGGCGTTGAGCAGTGCCTCGGCCTGCTGCTGCGCGGCCTGGGCGGCCTGGAGCTCCGCCTGCAGTGCGGCAAGTTTTTCGGCAAGTGTTTTGGCGAGATTTTGTTTTTCCACCGTCGCCTTTGCCGCCGCTTCATGGTCGCCGGCAACGGCCAATTGACTTTGCTGAAGCTGCTGGAGCTTCTGTCGCGCGGCGGCCGCTTCCGCCTCGAGGCTGGCCGGCCGCTGCTGGAATCGCTGCAATTCGGCGGCCGCTTCCTGAGCCGCGGCCTGCGCCGCTTGCAGCTGTCCGCGCGCGGACTCGGCGGCTGTCGTTTTCAAGGCAACCTGTTGGTCGGCGGCGGTCTTGGCGGCCGTCTTGGCATCGACGTCGGCTTGAGCGTTGCGCATGGCATCTTGTGCCGCCTTCCTGGCGGCGACCGCGGCCGCCATTAGTTTCTCGGACTCGGCACGATCGGCCATCGCCTTCAGCACGGTTTGCGTGGCAACCAAGAGTGTTTGATTCGCCTGCTGCAGCGCGGCGGTTCGTTCCTCCAGAGCTTTCGCCGCGGCAACGCGTTCGGTCTCGCTCTTGCCTGCGAGTTCCGTGCTGGCCGCGACCTGCGCCTGGGCCGTTTCCAAAGCGGTCGCCTTTTCCATGGCCGTCTTGGTTGCGGCGGCAACCTCGGCCTGCGCTGCCGTTTTGTCGGCGGCAGTCTGGGCAGCCGCTGTCTTGTCGGCAACCAGTTTGTCGGCCGCGGCTTTTTCACCGGTCACTTTTTCCAGCACCGCTTTTTCCGCTGCGACTTTCTCGACCGCCGCCTTTGCCTGGGTCACTTTTTCTTGCAACAGCTGTTCCGCCGCGTTTCGCTCCTGCGTCGACTTTTGTTGGCCGGTTTGCGCAGCCGTTTGTTGTTCGGTGACTTTGACCATCGCTGCAATCGCCTCCTGCAACCGTTTTTCACTGGCACCACTTTCGGTGTCCGCTTTCTGCACCGCAGCGGTCGCCGCCGCCAGATTGTCGGCGGAGGCCTTCAACGCGGCAGCCGCGTCGGCAGCCGATTTTTCCGCGACAGCGCGCTGTTCATCCGCCGCATTGGCGACCGCCTGTGCAGCGGTTGTGGCGGCGGAAAGCGACTGCACGGTCTGATCCAGCGACGGCGGATTGGGGGGCAAATTACCAACTTCTGCAGCGTCGGCGAAATTCCAGAGCTTCACCGCGCCCGACCAATCGCCAGCCAATACACGCTGGCCATCGTGCGAGAACGCCACTTCCAAAGCGGCTTCAGCAAACGCCGGAAACGACTTCAACGCCGCTCCATTCCCATCCCAGCACTTCGCGGTATTATCCTTGCCGGCCGTCGCAATCCGTCCGTCATGCGTGAACGCGACTGACATCACGCCGCCGCCATGCGCTCCCCAACTCTTGATCTGGTTGCCGTCGTTCATTTCCCACAATCGGACGTTCGTGTCCTCGCCAGCGCTCGCCAGCACATTCGAGTCGAGTCGCCAACTGACATCGCACACTGCCCCGTTATGGCCACGCAGATTCAAGTACTCGCGAGCGGTCGCCGCCTCCCAAACAAATAACCCTCCGCTGCGGTCTGCCGTCGCCAGGAGCACGCCGTCGGGGCTGAACTGCACGGCATAAACCCAATCCGTGTGCTTCTTGATTTCGTACAGCATCTCCCCGGTTTCCGTGGAGAAGATCCGCACCGTGCGCTGCGGGCCCCCCAGAGCGACCAGCGTATGATCATTGTTGATGTCCGCCGACAGAACCACATCCAGTTCGTCGCCAATTTTTTGCAGCCGACGGCCGGTCTTCACGTCGTATAAGATCACTGCTCCCGAATGACCACCGCGCCCGCCTCCGGCCAGCAATAACGTCCCATCCCGACTGAAACGCAGCACGTACGGCACGCCTTCCGGAAAAGGCAGAATGCCGAGCAGTCGGGTCGTGTCGGAGTGATAGAGTGCGATCTGGTGTTGCCCGGCCACCGCAACCAGCGGGGCCCAGGGACTGGACGCGACTGCGGTCACCGCGGCGGCGCGCGCTGTCAGCACGGTAGGCTGACGAAAAATCCCCTCCGGCATGGCCGCGGGGCCTTCAGGCTTACCCGACTTGCCCGCGGCCGACATTGCGAACGCCGGCTTTTTTTTGATATTCGCCTTCGAGCCGGCGTTCTCCAGAGCCCCTCCTTCAATCCACTGGCGAATTACGTTCAGCTTGGCCTCCGGCAATTTGTCCTGCATGGGAGGCATGAACGGCTGTTCCTGATGGCTGACCAAAGCCCACAAACGCGAACTGCCGGGATCTCCGGCCAGTACCACCTGGCCACCGCTCCCGCCTTCTATCGCCTTTCCATAACTATCGAGTGCCAGGCCCCCTTTGGCCCCATTCTGATTGTGGCAGCTGAAGCAATGCTCGCGCAGAATCGGCCGAACATGATCCTCGTAATTGACTTTCGGTTGATCGCCGGCCGGCTTGGCGTCCTCTGCGGTTGCAGGGACGGTCAACGCACTCACATGCAGAACAGATGCGAACAACAAATTCGAAAAACGGAATGTAAAATTCATGGCAGCGGCTCGGTCTGCGACTTGTTCCAGCGTTAGTGATTGAATACGAATTCACGTGAGTTCAGTACGGCCCAGAAAACATCCTCTAATCCTGCCTGCGGGCTCTCTGCATCGGCGACGATTGCCGTCAGACGCTCGACTTCGACGGGAGTCGGCCGTCGGCCGAGCGAGCGAATCACGATCGACTCGACAATCTGGGGAACGGACTTGCCGGCATCCAGCCACTGTTTTACCAGTCCGCCCTGGCCGATTTTGGTCTGCAGAGTGTCACCGTTAATCAAGTGCAGGGCCTGCGACAATGTCGGCTCCATCTTGACGTCGCAGGCGCAGACCGTGTCCCGCGCCGAGCGGCCGAATGTCGTAAGGAAGTAGGTGCTCGAACCGCCATCGGCCACCTGCACCGCGCGCGCGCCTAAAGGCAGTCCGCGGAACTTGTCTTTCGTGCTGGTCACCTGACTGATGCAGTCCAGCAGCATTTCGGCCTGGATCCGCCGCACGTTGCCGTGCGCAAAATTCCGTTCATCATCCTTGTTACTGTCATTGCGCTCCGTGCTGCGTTGATAAGTCTGCGAGTTGCAGATATCGCGCACCAGCTGCTTGAAGTCATAATTGTACTGGACAAGTTTGTCGCCCAAGGTCTTGAACAATTCCGGGTTGCTGGGGGGATTACTGACGCGGACGTCGTCCACCGGTTCGACGATTCCTTTACCGAAGAAATGGGCCCAGACTCGATTGGCGACGCTGGGGGCGAAGTAAGGGTTGTCGGTCGAGGTCAACCACTCGGCCAACACCACGCGCCGATCGTTCCCGGCCAGATCCGGCTTGGCGCCGCCCAGGAACTTGGGCGGCATCGGACGGCCGCCGACCAGGTGATTTACTTCGCCGCTGCCGCTGTTGAAGACGATCGTCTCGCGATAGTCCTCCCCCTGCTTGCGGCCGATCTGAGCAAAGAACGCGGCGAAACTGTAGTAGTCGTCCATCGTCCAGCGATCAAACGGGTGGTTATGGCACTGCGCGCATTGGGTGCGAATGCCCATGAAGACCTGCGCCACATTCTCCGCGGTCTTCAGCGTGTCCCGTTCGATCTGGTAGTAGTTCGTCGCTGCGTTGCGAAACGTACCGCCGGAAGCCCCCAACAACTCCTGGATCATCTTGTTGAGCGGGACATTGCTGGCGATCTTGTCGGTGAGCCAATTCGAGTAGAGGAACATCGATTTGTAGCTTACAGCGTTGTTCGATTTGACCATCAGAAGTTCGGCCCATTTCATCGCCCAGATTTCCGAGAACTCTTTGCGATCGAGCAGGCGGTCGACAAGTTTGGCCCGCTTGAGCGGATCGGCATCGGCGACGAAAGCCAGATACTCCTCTTCGGTTGGCAGTTGTCCGGCGATATCGATTGTCGCGCGACGCAGGAACTGCTCGTCCGAACAGATCCCGCTGGGCTGCACTCGGATTTTGTTCAATTTGGCGCCGACGAGTTCATCGACGTAATTGCCTTGAATGGGAGGTGCGGCATATTGCAGATCCTTGGGAAGCACCAGGATCTGGCTGCCAACGGTGTGGGTCTCGAATCGGGCCATGACAAACGCTTCGCCCCTGGCGGCGGCGGTGACGAGCCCATCGGCGTTCATCGGCGCCGAATTGTCGTTGCTGGTCATGAATGTCGCGAGGCTCGTGACATCGCGGTCGGTACCGTCGGTATAGGTCGCGCGCGCCAGAAACTGTTGCGTCGAATCGGCACCCTCCAGCACGGCAGCTGGCGGGAAGATCTCCAGTCGAGCAACGACGGGCGGCTCGCCGGGGTCCTGCGGCGCGCCTGCTTCAAGCCAGCGCATCAAAGTCCGGCCATATTCACTCTCCAATGCAAATCGTTTGCCGCCGGTATGCGGCACGATGCCGACGGACTTTTCGATGAGCAGACTCTCGGCAGGCAATGCAAGATTGATTCGGCGCGGGCCAAGTTCCCGGGTCAGTCGCAGATAATCACCTTTGGGATCGAAGCCGAACAGAGACAAACGAAACCCGTCCTTACCCCGTGCGGCGCCGTGGCAGCTGCCAGTATTGCAACCAGACCGCGCGAAGACCGGCATTACGTCCAAGTGGAAACTCACAGGTCGTTCCACCGCCGCATCCTTGACGTTAACGGGTACCGTTGCCTTAAGTCCCTGAAAGTCGACGACCAATGCGGTTGTCCCGTCGGCGGTCGGATAAACAGTCGTACCGCCCAATCGCGCCAAGTTCGCGTCGGCGATTTGGGCGACGGACTCCTTGGTGACATCGCGCGTCACCCCGTCCTCTCGACTGGCGATGACGACGTACCGCTGGAAATCCTGTTTGGATTGCAGATGGATCTGCGGCGGATAGACGGTGATCCCCGTGAGCGGTGGATCGGCGGCATTACTATTCGACGCCGACGCGACCACCATGCAAACCATGAGGGCAAACGAAGCCCGAAAGAATCGTCGAATCAGGTGACTCATTTTTTTCCCTGCTGTTCACGTTCAAGTCGAAGTTGTTCCAGCCGCGTCAGTCGCTTCTGTTCCGGCGGCTTGGGTTGTTCGGGCATGGGCGCGGCGGTCGGCATCGGCGGCGGCATCGGCGCGGCTACCTTGGGAGGCAACGGCTGATCGATGCGCAATTCGCCGGTCCCCACGGTCATCATTACCGGTTCGCCCGCGATCTGAAAAGTCGTACGGCAGAGAAGCTGTGCGTATTTTCCGGGCTTGGCGGCCGGGTTAACCTTGATCTTGAACACAAGTTCCGCCGTGTCCTTGTTGAACTTCAGCGGCGCCGTCGAAGTTTCCGGCGGTAATCCCAGCAGTTCCGCCGTGGCCTCGCCGTCGAAATCGAGTTTCTTCTCCACTTTGACGACCATTTCCGTATCCTGCCCCTGCTCGCATGCCGCCTTGCCGAAACTCAGGTTGTGGTACTGGTCGGCGATCACCAGATCGGCAAGTTGGGTCGAAGCCTCGACGGTGCCGTTGCCGAAACCCGCCCGCCCCATCACCACGATTTTCCAGGTCTTGATTTCCGCGCCCCCGTTCGCCGACAGCGGAATCAACGCTTCGTTTTGTCCTTCCGGAATCGCAACCGAACCGGACGACCCGATTCCAGGCGGGTTGTAAAGCAGGAACACGGAAATCGGCGTTTTGAACTCCGGGGCCCGCGTCGCAACAATCTTCAGGTCCATCGCACCATTGCGAACGATCGGCGCTTTGGGTTGCACGATGTCAATCTTGAACGGGACCGCATCGGCTAGTGCGACCGCCATTCGGTCCGCGTTGTGCCCCCAGACATCGATGTTGTTCTGACCGCGCACGAGCATCGTCCGCTGGTTCAGATGACCCTCAATCTTCAAATTTGCGTCCGCGGAACGGCCAACCAGATCGACCAGTGCTCCCGCAGGGGAAGCTTCGGCCGCGGCCGAAATCAGCACGGGAATATCGGATCGGTTCGCCGGCATCGGCTGGGCCTCGAGTGCCAGCCCGGCCGGCAGTCCCTGCAAGTCGACCAGCAAATCCCCACCCCAGTTCGTCCGTCCGGCGGTCACGAGGAACGCCGTGCGGTTGCCTTTGGGCACGACAATCGTATGCGGCACATACTGCGACCGCTCCGGCAACCCCATCGTCAGCGATGCCACGACCGGCGTCACCTCGACGCGATAAACGAAACTGGGACCACCCTGTCGCAGGTGATCGTTCACGGATATCAAGTAGTCCCCGTCGGCGGGAACGGCGAACCTCGCGTAGCTATCCGGACCAATCGCATCGTCGTTGCCGACGATGCCGCCACCCTGGGCATTGTAGATGGTCATGACCGAGTCGAGCGGCGATCGCAGTACACCGCGGGCGTAGACGCGCACGTCATACTGCTGCCCCGCTTTGGCGGAGAACTTGAAGTAATCAACGTCACCCGGTTGCTCGATAATCCCGTTGAGCGCCAACGGTGCCGGTCCACTGGGGCTGGCCTGCGCCACCGCATCATTCGGCTCGACTTCCAGATGGTTCTGCAAATCGGCAACACGGACATTGTTCGGTGAAGGAGAAATCCCGCGATCATCCTGGGCATGCAGTCCCACTTCCGCGGCAAGCGTGTTGGGCAGCGTGACCTGGGAGGTAAAGTCGCCGCCGCCATCACCGATCCACCGCACGGCCATGGTTTCGCCAGCACGTCCTCCCGCCGGGTAAACTGCCGTGGGGCGCGGGTAACTCCCGATATGCAGCCGATAGATGCAGTTCCCATCGCCGCCGTAGGCACTCTCCCGCACCTGAATGATGTACTTGCCGTCTTCCGGCGCGATGACCGAGCAGAGGCAATCCTGGTTCAGCAGTGCGTTATCGTCGCTGCGGGACAGTTCAAAACGAGCCGAATTAAGGATTGCCAAATAGGGATCGAAAAAGGTCCGTCCTAGTCGCAGACCCTCGAGTTCCGCCGTGATTCGCTCGCCTTTCTTCGCTTCGACCACAAAATGATCGACATCCTCGTTCTGCACCACGCCGGAAATCGTCACATTCATCGGCACCGCCTGGGGCTGCCCAAATTCCGAATTCGGTTCGACCTCTGCAACTTCGGCGAATGGTCCCACGGTGAACGTCATCAAATTGCTGATCCCCGTCGCAGTTCGGATGCGCACCGCGTGAATTCCCATGCGGCAATCGGCAGCGACTGCCAAGGTTGCTTTAACCAACCCATCATTCGCGGCCTCCAGCTTCTTGACGGCGATACCCGGCGAATAAAACAACAATTCCTGTGCGTCGCTCAGGCGCCCGCCGCCGAAGCTGACCTCGACTTCGGAGCCGCGCTGCAGCCCATACGGTGAAATCGATCCCAGACCCGGCTCCACCGCTTGCAATCGACCGGCGACCAACAACGAGCAGGCAATCCATAGGCCGATTCGCAGCATCCCTGCGCTCAGGCAGAATCGCTTCCTGTTTCGCGGCAAGTTCATTCGAAACCTCGTGGGGTCGAAAGTGATCAGAAAACGGAAGGTGGGAGTCCCGCAGGCAGGGCCGGCAGCGTGGGAAAATGGTGGAGTTTCACGACAACGCCGTGGGTAACGGCGGATGCGTTTGGCTCGTCACGCGTCGCCACCTCGCCGCACGATGCCGGCCGCGTTCCTCCCACGGACGTTCGCATCGTTGCTTGTGGGACGAATATCTATTCTTTATGCAATCAGCGGGCGAATCAACTTTCCACCGTCGATAATTTCGATCGGTCGGTTTCCCGGGGCCATCAGTTCTTTGTCGGCGACGATTCCCAGTTGATGGTAGATGGTCGTGGCCAGGTCGCCCGGCTCCACCGGATCCTCTTCCGGCTCGGACGCCGTCGCGTTAGACGACCCGTAGATCATTCCGCCCTTGATGCCACCGCCAGCGAGCATCACGCTGAAAACCTTGGGCCAATGGTCGCGTCCCGCCGTACCATTGATTTTGGGCGTGCGACCGAATTCGCTGGACACCATGATCATGGTAGTTTTCAACAGGCCTTGACGGTCGAGGTCGGTGATCAACGCCGTCAGCGCTTGATCGAGTTCCGGCATCTGGCCGCGCATTCCAGCGGTAATCTGGTTGTGCATGTCCCAGCCGCCATAGGTCAAGGCGACGAATCGCACACCCGCGGCAACCAGCCGGCGCGCCATCAACAGACGCTGTCCAGCCGTGTTTCGGCCATACTCGTCGCGAACATTGGCAGGTTCGGCATCAATATTAAACGCCTCGCGCGCGGCCTGGGAACTGATCAAGTTGTACGCGCGATCGTAGAACGTATTGAGCGCCCCGACGTTGTCCGACTTGTCGCGCTGCGCGAAGTACTCGTTAACCGCTTCCAGAGCGCTGCGGCGGCGGGCAAACCGCTTTTCATCCACGCCCGACGGCAGATTCAAATCCAGAACGCGAAAGCCGCCCGCTGCAGGATCCGACCCCAGACTGAAGGGCGCGAACGACGAACTGAGATACCCACTGCTGGCGAACTCGTTTGGTACCGATGGCACGCAAACGTACGGCGGCAGGTTGTTTCGCGGGCCATATTCGTGACTAACCACACTTCCCATGCTGGGGAAAATCAGCGCCGGGCTGGGGCGGTAACCGGTGAACATGTTGTGCGTTCCCCGTTCATGCGCCGCCTCTCCGTGGGTCATCGAGCGAATAATTGCGATCTTGTCGGCAACGGTCGCCAGTCGCGGCAATGTCTCGCTCAGTTCTTCCCCCGTATTGGTTTTCACCGTCCGCATCTCGCCTCGGTACTCGATCGGCGAATACGGTTTCGGATCAAATGACTCTTGATGGGCCATTCCACCAGGCAAAAAGATGTGAATTACGCTCTGGGCCTTCGCTTCAATAAAGTCGTAGTGCTTCTGGTCGGCGAGCGCCTCGCGCATCTGGAAGAAATTCGCCAGGTTCAGCCCCAAGCCGCCAACGGCGCCGACGGTCAGGAAACCTCGACGGCCAAAACGATGTCCCTCACAAAGCATGTCAAACTCCTCTCCAACTAAGTCCCGTTTCCAGCGACAAGCCGACTGTTTTGTATAGAACCAGTGACACGTTCACCGAAGAACAAAATAAAAGGCAGGACACTTTAATCAAGTGCCAAACAAGGGTGGGAGCAGTCACCAACAAACAAACGACTGCCTATGCGTTGAATGGTAACAACCTCGGAATTGACTGTCAACTTAACCGGCGAAAGGTCGCTGGTCGCCTTGAAGAGAACGAGTCGCCAAGGATTAGCCCTGGCGGCTCGTCAATGGGCACACGAATCTGATTTTAATTCTCAGCCGTCAGCGATTCCGGTTGGCCCGTGGCAGTTGTTACCTCGCCCGCCACTTCCACCATCAGTCCCGGCCCTTCAGTGACAACGTGGACCTCCAGTTCTTCCCGGAGAACCAGAACATCAGGCGGGGCATCGATCCCTAATCGAACCTTGTCACCCGACACTCGCACCACGGTGACTACAATCGAGTTCCCCAGGCGAATGCGTTCACTTTCCTTGCGTGACAAGACGAGCATATGAATAACCTCCGTGTAGGTGTTGATTTGTGTAGTAGTGTAATTATGTATAGTTTTCCGCCCGCGTCAAGTCCGATTTCCCTACCAGTATGCCAGGGCTCAAAACGAGCCTAATTGGCTGCGGCATTTAATGCCAATGTGGGGACTTCCTTGAGCTGCGTGCGCGCAATTCGTTCTCCGGCCGAACCGTAGAACAAAATCGTATTGCGTTCGGTCTCCCAGATCGCCGTTAACTTCACCGAGCGTGGACCATGGACGCAGAAGAAGATCCCACAGGGATTGCCCCCCCGCACAAGAATCCTCTCCGTCATCTCAAATGCTCCCAATTGAAGTTGACATTGATCACAAATTCTCTCGTGGACGTAGTTTCGAAGTTGATCCAAGTTGTTAATTTCCGTGGAATTTGCCAACATTGCAGGTGATGGCTCCCTATTAGCGGATTGAAGGATTGCCGTAAGCGATACGGCAATCTGGAGAAACTGGGGTAGGTGTCAGCTAGAAACTGTATCGGCAGTTTGGCGAAGATAGTTTTGCTGGGGCAAGTATTATGTCCCACGTTCCTCGCCATATCGCGAGGCGCAGCAGGCAATGAACCCGCATTTGCCGCACAAGAGTTTTTACTGTTCGTACAGTGAAAAACTACGGTTCTTGACTTCCAAAGACAGGAGGTTCATCGCCGTTACATAGATTCGACCGGCGTGACGCGCCCATCGATCCGGCAGAGGTTTCAGCGGGTCCCAACTGCCGGCGAATTCGCCTTCGAGCACCTGGGAGTCGCGCAGCAATGGAAAAAGATGTTCGCGCCATTGATCCCAAATCGCTCCCCCGCGATGCAGCATGACCTGAGTGGCATAGTACCAGTAGTAGGTATCGCGCTGGAGGTCGGAGTTTGTCCCGAGCTGGGGAGGGAACTGGGCCAGGTAATCGGCGCCGCGGACGAAATCGGGATGGTTGGGCTTCCAGCCCGAGTATAAACGCATCAACAGGCCGACCGCGGTCATCGACTTGCTTGCGGCCAATCCCTGTCGCTGTTCTGGAGAATTCGTGGCCCAAGGATTGTAACGATAGAGATGGCGTTCACGGGCACTGGCCTGGGACTGGTCGAGCAGTCGAGCGATTCTTGCGTAACTTTCATCGGGAACGGCGAGACCTGCCCGTTTGCCACTCTCGAGCGCCATGGTCATCCATCCGGAAACCGAAAGGTCGGTCCCCACTGTCGGCGCGTATCTCCAGCCTCCACGGTCTTTGTTTTGGGCCGCCGCGATAAAGTCGACGGCACGTTGGGCCGGCTCGCGCAGCGCCGGATCCTGTGTCATGCCATAGGCTTCGCAAAGCGCCAGGGCGGCGATGCTGTGGCTGTAGAGCCAGACGTTTTTGTTGGATTCCTCGTCTTCGGGCACGAACAGATCGCCGTTCGACGCTTGGCGCCGCACGAGGTAATCCAATGCCATGCGGACCTGATCCTGGTACTTGTCCTGGCGATGGTTGTAATTTGCGCCTTGGAATGCCAGCACAACCAATCCCGTCGCTGCGGTGTCGGACTGCAACAAGGATGTTTCCGAGCCGTTCGACAACGTCCAGCTTCCGTCGGACTTTTGCTGGCGGGCCAGGTAGGCCAGCCCTCTTTCGATGGCGGCATCGTATTCATCGCCGAGCTCCCCTGCCTTTCGGACCCGTACGCGACCTCGGTACGACTCCGCGCTGACGACCGCGGAACTGCTGAGCTTGGGAACCCCTCCTCCCGCGCGTTGAACAAAACGCGAATCGTTCATGCGCAACTCCGAGCCTGCCGTATCGACGACCTTCCGATCGAGTCCGGCGCGAGGCACAAAGATGTCACCGATGCCGCCGGGTCCTTCTGGAACGGTAACATCGGCAACGACGCCGCCACTTGCCGCACGCCCCAGCGCAGCACCCGTAGCATTCAACTCCGATCCTTCGACGGCAGTGCCCGATCCGGAGGACGCATCGGGAATTCCCACCGCTGCAACACCGTCCGCCGCCCTGCCAGCGCTGGCCGTCGCGGTACGGGCGCGTGGAATCGCATTTCCCGTCTGGCCATTCGCCGGAATTCTTGAGGCTTCCGTACCGGCACGATCCCCGGCTTCACGATTCGGCAGCGCAACCGTCTCCAACTGCCCGTCGCCGATTGGACCGCCTGACGGATCGGTCGCCGATCCAGAACTCGCTGATGTTGCACCCGAAGCCAGTGAGTTTGGCGATCGACCCCGCTGGTCGGACAACTTCTGGGCGTCGAGCGACGGTGGAGATTTTGTTCCGGCCGGTTCCGAGGGTGATCCCGGCCCCATCCCATCGACCTGGGTTGAGACGCGTGTTCCGACGGCCGGTCCCGAGCGAGCGGAATTCGAATTGGCCCCCGCCCGCTGCACTCCCCCAGTCATGTTGGAAGAGGCGACAGCCGCCTCGCGCGCTTCGTCCAACGATGCGCGCTCCGAACCGTTCGCAGCGCTGACGCCAGAGACAACCGAATCAGGCTGCCCCTTCAGTTCGACCGCCGGGGGCGCATTTACCGAACCCGAAGGAGTGGAATCGGAGACGTTTCTCCGCACGACAATATTGGCTTCCGCATCCAGCGAACCCTGATTTCCGGACTGGTTCAGCGCGGGCGAGCCATTGGCCGCCGAGCCACTGCGATCCGAAGTTGCTCCGGCCCCAACCACCGTATTGGCGACTTGCGGTCCGGTCTGCGGGCCGCCACCGGTTGCGTTCCTTGCGATTCGCATTCCCGTTTCAACCGCCGGGTCACGCGACCGGTCGGCACCGCCGCGACGACCTTCACCGGCACCTCCGGCCGCGGTATCGGCACGACTCAGCACTAATTCGGCCGGCTGCGGCGATGTTCCCGCGCCGACGTTGACGTCAGCAAGTTGCCCGGAATTTGCGCCGGCAGATACGGTCCTGTCCCCGCCGGCCACCGTCCGCGGCGGTGTCGCTGCTGCGGCCAATGCCGTGGCGCTCGATCCGGTCTCGCTTCCGGCGGGAGCAGCCGGAAGATCCGCCGTCTGCGTTGCGGATAGCGACGGCTGACCGCTGGCACGCGTCGGAAGATTGCTCTTGGTCGTCGCATTGCTTAGCGCACCCGGTTCCGGAGTTCCACCGCCGGAGACTCGCCCTTGCCCCTCTTCGGCAACGATTCGATTCGTCCCCGAATCGACCTCGACCGAACCGGCAGACGCCGATACGGCGCCTTGCGGCGCATTCGAGTTCGCGGCGATACGGGATGCACTGGAACTGGCGGTCAGCGGCATCGGTTGTTGGGCGCCGGTCACTTGAGGCGTGGAGACATCCTCGGCCTGAAATGGTGACGATGGCCGATCGGCGCCGGCGCGCGATCGCTGGACGGCCGCTGCCGTGCTGGGTGCGAGCGCCGGGCCTGGCAACGTCGACTGGCTGCTCTCTTGCCGTCGGGCCGCCGCGGAAGCGACACGCGCGGGGCTCTGTGCGCCCGGTGCCAGTTGGTCCATATTTTCACTGCGGCCGGTGCCGGAAGAGCCGGTATTCGAGCGCGACATCGATACGCGACCGGCCTGCATCGCGCCGCTCGCCGATTCCGATGGCGTTGCCGCCGGCACATTACTCTCGGGCACGCGTGTAGTCACCGCCGTCTCGGCGATCCGAGTCGAGCGAGCAGCTCGGGCGATTTCCCCCGTGGGGTTTTCGAGCCTCGATGCGGTTTCCACAGCGACGCGCGGCCCGGTCGCTGGAACGAGCGTCGCAGCGGGACTGGTTGACGATTCTGGCGACGGTTCAAGTTTCACGGCGGAAGCACTGGCATTGGGCTGTCGCGCCATTGCGGTGGCGGCGGGAATCGGTATCGCTTCGCCCGTCGGCTGCGGTCCTCGATTGGAGGTTGTGTCGGCAACTTTGGTCACCAGATTGGCGGTTGTGGAAAGGTTCGTTCGCCCGGCCATTCCGGCGCTCGGCGTTACCATCGGCACTTCCTGCTTCGACTCCTGGCGGGATGCGGAAGCGAGATTGGCGGTCGCGACCATCGGAGCCGCTACGGGAGTGATGGGCCCCGCGGCGCGACTGGTTTCGCTTTGGGCCGTCGTTTGTCTCCGTGTCGCCATTTCCGTGGCCGACAGGGCGATCGCATCCGCCGACGGAGACGGGCGACCCTTGGCCGAATCCGTCGGCGGTGACGGAACCTGTGCCGCGGCAACTCGCTCACCGGTTGCGGCCGTTATCGCAGTCGCCGGCTGACGGGCAGGAGTGGCGGCCGTCAGGGAATCTTTCGGGGAGAGAAGATCCTCGCTTGGCTTAGCGCTGTTCGCTGGGCTGCGCTGCACAGTCGATTCGACCTTCATTGTCGCGGCCGGCGCCTCGGTTGAAGTCGCGCGCGCGGCAGGCGAATTCGTTGCCAGTTTCTCCGCGGCGGTCGCCTGGGGGCGTAACGGATCTGCCCGCGTTTCTGCACTCGCTGCCGACAGGCTCGCCGAATCGGCTGTGGCAGTACGCATTGGGGGGAGAGCGGCATCGGCGCGGGCTATTTTCTGAACGCTCGTCGGCGACGTCGCCGGCTGTGGCGACGACTCTGTCTGGCGAACCGCCGTCGGTGCGGGAGTCGGTACCGTCACCGTGGCTGCATTCGTCGCCACCGCCGATGCGGCGGCGGCAGCCGGCTCCGTCAGAGATGTCGTGGGCGACCTCGACGCCAACTCCGTGCGGGCCGCAATCGACTCCGACGTCGAACTGGGGGCGCGTGCCGCCGCCTCCTCCGCAGGCAAATCCACCGGGGGCCCGGACCTTGTTCGTGCCTGCGTCGTTTGGCGACTCAAGAGTGACGGAGCAATTCCAGCCGACGGCTGCGCCGAACTCCTTTCCGCGCGCTCGGAAATGTCCGCGGTCAGCGGCCTGTTCGATTCGGTGACCTCAACCTGCTGTTCCACAGGTCGAGGAGGCGTCTCGGTTTCCTGACGGGTCGGTGTCTCGATCCGTTCGACATTAGGCGTCGATACTTCCAGAGGCTTTTCGTAGTCCTGGCGAGGACGCTGCGATGGGGCAATGAAATGGTGCGAATGGTAGTCCGGAAGAGTCACTTGAACACGTTTGGCGTCTCGCTGCTTCGGCTGCCGCGTGGTCATTCCGAGCAATTTCCAGTCAAACACTCCGACAAACAGACTGAGATGAAAAAGCAGACTCAGAATCGTCGCCAATTGGACGGTGCGACGGATGGTGCGCCGATCGAGCCGTGGGAGGATTAGTACCAATGCGAGGAAAAATGCGATGGTCCCGATCAGCCACACCCAGCCGTTGAAATACCAGATCGGTTCATCGAATTCCAGATAGGCGACAATCGTCCCGACCACAAAAGCCGCCAGCACCGCCAGCGCGACGTTCACCAGCCACAGCTGCTCGTCCAACGGTGTGGCGTGCACCGGCTGCAGTTTGCGTACGCTATTTCGCGATCGGTTCATCCCATCTTCCTCGACTTCACTCCGAAACTCCGAGTGACGGCCCTTCGAAGCGCGGTCACGATACCGCCGAAAACGCACCCAAGGTCTCCTCAAGGCGATTCGTCGGCAGTCGCCACGGAATAACCATGCACCCCCGTGCGGTTGCACAGGTTCATGACGACGACCACGCGTTCCAACGCTACTTTCTTGTCGGCTCGAATGATCACACTTTGCGTGGACGGATTGTTGACGACGGACTGGCGAAGGAGCGATTCCAATTCCTGTTCATTGACGCGCCGACCATCGACAAAAAAATCACCGGCCGCATCGATGTTCACGAACAGTTCGGTCGGCGCCGCAACCAGCGGCTTGGCTTCGCTCGCCGAGGGCAGCACCACGGCCAGATGCCGTTCCTCTTCCGCAAACCTCGATGCTACCAGGAAGAATATCAAGAGCAGGAACACCATGTCGATGACCGGGGTCATATTGATCGTGCTCAGCGCGTCGCCCTTTTTGATTCGGACTGCCATGGTAGCGCCCTCAAACGGTCGACCTGCCGCTGTTCAGAGTCTCCGAGGCAACCGGCGGTGCCGCAACGCGCGCCGATGCCGCCGGAGGCGGCGCGCCCGGATCGACCGCCGGTGGGGCCGCGGACGGCGGGGCAGCGGCGGGCGGGGCAGCGGCGGGTGGGCCAGCGGCGGTTTCGGACTCGTTCACTCCCTCATCGTGGTGACGGAACCGCGCGCGTCCTTCGTACCTTTCGATCTGCGGCAAAAGGCTGGAAAGCAGATTGTCAATGTCCAGGAACATGGTCTGGATCCGACCTTCAAAGTAATGTGCCGCGAACGCCGCCGGGATGGCGACACACAAACCGCCGAACGTCGTCACCAGGGCCGTGTAAATCCCGTTCGCTAGTTCGACCGCCTTGTTGGAGCCAACGGGAATCATGGTCGTACGATGGAACGCAACGATCATTCCCTGCACCGTCCCCAGCAAACCGATCAGGGGCGCGAGCGTGGAACAGAGGGTGAGCCACCTCACGTTGCCGTACAGGCGGGTCGCTTCGCGCTCGCTTACCGATTGGACCGTGGATTCGACCTCGGCATGCGGTCGACCTACCTTCAACAACATGGCGCGAATCACGGAGGCCGCTGCGGAAGGATAAGCCTGGCAGATCTTGTAGGCCTGCTTCGGATCGAAGCCTTCCCGAGAGTCTCCCAGTTGCCCCAGAGCGGATATCAGGGAACCGGGGAGAACGCGATCTTTGCGCAGCGCAATCGTCCGTTCGAAGATCACACCGACTGCCAACAGCGACAGGGCGTAAATCGGATACATGAAGATGCCGCCTTCGTTCGCGAGGCGGAAGATCTCGATTCCTTCGTTCTGTTCCGAGTTTGTGCTGGGAGCGACGGGGGGCGTGGAGGTGCGGTCTGGCGTCGGCGACGCGGCGGCCCCGTCCTGCGCTCGTAGGTCATTGTCGCGTCGCGAGAGACGATCGGCTTCGAACAGAGCTGCCAGGAGCGCCGCGAGCATTAACCATTGCCAGGTTCGACTTTTCAGCATCGATGACTCCCGTACCTTCAATCTCTCGAAACAAGTTTCGAGCTACTTCGCCGCCACCCTATAGTTTAGCCAGCGCCTCGAGCCGTTTCCTAGCTTCCGTTGCGAACGACGACTGCGGGTGCTTTTCGACCACGTAAGTATAGTGGCGCTTGGCCTCGGCCGTGCATTGCGCTTTGCGACCGGGGTCGGCGGCGGCGGCGATCTGTACTTCCCAGCAGCGGGCCGCCTCGAAGCCTGCCTGGGATTGCCAAACCTTGATGTCGGCCGTCGCCTGCTCCCCGCCATAAGTGTACATGACACGTTGAAACTGCTTGATCGCCTCGTCGAATTGTTTCTTCTCGAACATGATTTCGCCGATCATGAAGCGAGCTCGAGCTCCCACAACTTCGCGGGATTTGGCGGCCGCGAATTCGTAATTCTTCAGGGCCTCGTCGAGTTGTTTGAGGTTTTGTCGGGCCCGGCCAAGTTCGTAATGGGCTTCGGCCAGGTAGGGGGAATCGGCGAATTTCTGCAGCAGAGCGGCCAGAAGTTCCTGGCTCTCGTTCCACATCTTCAGCTGGCCGGCGGCCTGTCCGCCATGCAGCAAGACAAGCACCTCCAGTTTCGCCGGCAGGTCGGGCGCCTTGCGCGCGGCGACGAACGACGCATAGGCCTCCTGGAATTTCTGCAGCCGGAACAGGCATTCGGCCGACATGAAGCGACCGTCGGTTGCCAGCGTGCCGGCGGGCGCCGCCTCCAATTGCTGCTTGAAGTGATCCAGAGCCGGTTCGTATTGCTTCTGCTGGTAATGGGCCCATCCGGATTTGTAGGCCGCCTTTTCGGTCAGTTCGGCGGACTGGCTGGCGGGCAGCGCTTTGGCGTACTCCTTGATGGCTTGATCGTACTCGCGCTGCTGGTAATGAAATTCGCCAATGTGGAAATGGCTTTCCGCGGCGAGCGGGCTTTTGGGAGTGGCGGCGACTAATGCTGCGAATTCCTGGCTGGCCTGCTCTTCCATTCCTTCCGACTTCAATGCCCAAGCCAGTTCGTAACGGACCTTGTCCAGAGCGTCGTACTTCGGGTGGTCCTTGATGATCTGCCGAAAGCTGGCGATCGCCGCGGGCAGTTGTTTTGCGCTGACTTCAGCCAGTCCACGTTCGAAGCTGGCGTGGGATAGTTTTTCAGGATCGGGCGAGGTTTTCAGGAAACCGTTCAGGTCTTCGATCGCCCCCGCAAAATCTCCGGCCAACCTGCGGCCCATGCCCCGCGCGTAGAGCGCTTCCGCCAGCAATGCGTGCTGGGGGAACTTCGTGATCAGAGCCGTCAGATGTTCCACCGCTTTCGGATACCGTTGCAGTTTGAATTGACTCCATCCCTGGCCATAGATCGCATAAGGCGCGAAGCTCGACTCAGGCCATTGAGTAGCGACTTGTTCATAGGCCGATCGCGCCTGTTCGAAATCGCCGGCAGCGTACGCGAATTCCCCTCGACGGTAAAATGCCTGATCCCGCACCGCGCTGCCGGGGAATCCATCGATCAGTTTCTGGATCGTCTTTAATGCCTCGGGGATTTTCTCGAGCTTTCGCTGGGCGCGGGCAAGGCCCAGCAGTGCTTCATCCGCCTGGCGCCACTGGGCCTGCGCGTTCAGCGAGGCTTCGTAACTGGCAGCCGCTTCCACGTACTTTTCCAAGCCCCAGTGCCCCGAGGCGACGAGAAAGTTGGCCTCGGCGAGCATCTCGGGAGCTTTGAGAATCGCCAGTTGTGGCGCCAGTTCGGCGACGACCTCCGCATATTTTTTCTGCAGCAGAAGCGCCAATCCCAATCGCATCCGCCATTTCGCGACGTCGGGCTGGTCTGGGAACGATCCAACCAGCTCGCGGTAAGATTTTTCCGCCTCCGCGTGCTGGTTCAACAACAGCTGTCCTTCGGACGCCACAGACTTCACATGCGGCATCAGGCGATCCTGGGGATATTTGCCGATGAAATTCCGGGCATGTTGAACCGCCGGTTCATATTGTTTGAGTTCAAGGCAACCAAATGCGGCGCTGTACAGGGCTTGCGGCGCCAGGTCATGTTGAGGCGAATCGCCGGCAAACTTCAAAAACGCGCTGACCGCTTCCGCTTTCTTGTCCGGCAACTCGTAGAGTGCGTCGGCGCGGTCAAAGCTCAACTGCGGCAGCCATTGCGCGTCGGGCCGTTGACCGAGGACCTTATCGACCAGCGCCAGCGCATCCTGGGCACGCTTGCCGCGCAAGTGAATTCGCGCGAGCCAATGTGCTGCTTCGGAGGTGTCAGGCTTTTCGCCATCGATGATTCGCTGAAACCAGACCGCAGCTTCCGGCAGCTTTTCCAGCCGAAACAGGCAACGCCCCGCGGCCAGCATCGCCGTCGAAAGCCGGCTGCTGTTCGGGTAGGTGGCTGTCACACGCTCGTAAACGGTCGCCGCTTCCGCCAGCTTGTCCAGTTTGACCAGCCCATCGGCCTGGCGCATCAATGCATGATCCGCCAATGCGAAATCGGGAATCCCCGCCACTTCCGCGAAAATCGTCACCGCCTCGGCTACGCGCCCCTGTTGCAGCATCGTTTCGGCTTTACGCATTCGCACTTCCGTGGCGATCGGCTTGCCGCCGCAATCGGCGAGAAAGAGATCGTACGCCTTTTCTGCCTGGGCATACTGCCCCGACTCTTCCTGGGCAACTCCGAGGGCGTACGCGGCGTCACAACGATGCGAAGAACGGTCAAATTTGGCGAGTACCGCCTCGTAGGCGGCAATCGCTTCGCGGACCTTGCCCTGGTTATACAGACATTCGCCCTGGAAATAGGTCGCTTCATCGGCGTATTTACCTTTGGGGAACTTCTGCAACAGGGTTTCAAAGGTGGCCTGCGGCGTCTGGTAGGTCTCGGGCTTTCCCGAGATCGCCTGGGAATATTGGCTCCAGGCCAGGTTCAAGTACGCATCTTCCGCCAATTCAAAATCGGGTTTGGCCTTCAAAAGTGTCTGGAGCGTGGCCGTCGCCTTGGCAAACTGCTTCAACTGCACATGGCAGACCGCGAGATAATACTGGGCCTTGGGCGTTAGTGGGTCTGCCGGATAGGTCGAAATGAACTTGGTCCATTCCTCAATTGCCAGGTCGTACGCGCCGTTGTTGTGGATATTCGCGGCTCCCGAGTAGTCCATTACCGCCTCCGGCGAAGACTTCTCGGTAGTCTTATTCTCGCCAGTCTTACCGCCCCCTTTTGCTGCTTCCTGGGCCGCAGCGAAGTTGAATCCGGCATCACCAACCGCGACGATCACTGATAGCACGATCCATGCCCGACAATTCAACCCGGGCAGCAGGCTCGAACCAATCCTTCTCATTTGCGTATCTCCACTGAGGTATACAACCCCACCACTTTGCGTCGAGCCCCCCGATCGACTCGCCGTTTCGCCGTCAATGTTCCCCGCCCAACTATCGCGACTATTATTTCACTTGACTGCGGTCTTGGCCAGCGTCCGATTTTGAATCATCCTGGAATCATGAATCCCCCCAAAAAATGTCTCGTTACCGGCGGAGCCGGATTCATCGGGTCCCATCTTGTCGAATTGCTGCTTGCACGAGGTAACCTCGTAACGGTCGTCGACGACGAGTCAACCGGGCGTCGCCAGAATCTCGCCCGTTTTCTCGATCATCCCCAATTGCGGTATGTCGCTGGCGATGTCGGTCGCTGGTCCTTAATCGAAGAGGTGACGGACGACGTCGACGAGGTCTACCACCTTGCGGCGGCAGTCGGAGTCGCTTTGATCGCGAGTCGCCCCATCGAGAGTATTGAGCGGAATATCTATCCGACGGAACTGTTGCTGAAGGCCCTGCGGATGAAAGCCGCGGCCGGCAAAAGCATCCCCTTCTTCCTGGCCAGCACCAGCGAAGTGTATGGCAAGAACCCCAAATCCGTCTGGACGGAGGACGACGATCTGGTTTTTGGACCGACAACCCGTGCGCGCTGGTCATACGGCGCATCCAAGGCAATCGACGAATTTCTGGCTCTGGCATGCTGGCGCGAGAACCGCCTGCCAGTGGTTATCGGGCGATTTTTCAACGTGGTCGGACCACGACAGACCGGAGCGAACGGTATGGTCTTGCCACGGTTTGTGGATGCCGCGCTGGCCAACCGCCCGTTGATTGTCCACGACGATGGAAATCAGGTCCGCTGCTTTGCCCACGTCAACGACGTCGTGGAATCGGTCGTTCGACTCATGGATTGCCCCTCCGCGTTCGGACGGGCTTTTAACATCGGCAGCGACGAACCAGTATCGATTCTCGAGCTGGCAACACGTGTCGTCCAAGTCACCGGCTCCCGTTCGAAGATCGAGTTTCAGTCGTACGCCGAAGCGTATGACGAGGATTTCGAGGATATTCGACGCCGCGTCCCCGATCTATCGCGGATCCGCCGGACGATCAGCTATTCACCGGCGTACGATCTGGATGCGATTATCCGCGAGCTGGTCGGTCCCAGCCGCTGAACCTTAGTTGTAGGACGGACATCTTGTCCGTCCACGCGGTCACGGTTCGGCGGGCATGGGCGGGCGACGATAGGGATTGGGCGGCGGTTCTCCCGTTTCCGGGTCGATCGTCCCTTCGTCGTCGGGGGTCATCAATTGCACATACACCAGGTAATCGATCCGCTGATCCAGGAAGGCGGTCGAGCCGTCGGCCATCAGGCAGTTCACGCCTCGAGGGTGCAGGCTGGACGGTCGCGCCGTTGGAAGCAATTGATTCCCGGTCCCTGTACCTGGGCGTTGATTGATTGCCAGCAACTCGGGACCCGGAGCGGGAACTCCGTCGAGAAACGCTGCCCGCCAGACAAATCCTGTTTTGAATTCGTCAAAGTCGGTCCAACGGCCCGCGTCGAGGTTTTCGCTCATCAGGAGCGTCGATGATTCGCCGTCATGCCGCTGCAGGTAGCCTCGGTCGACATGATCCGTTCCTGAAACACGGTTCAGAAAGATACCGTTGGCTCGGTAGTCGAGCGGGGGCCGCTGGGCGTCCGGCATGCCGCAGTTGACGATGTAGCTCAATACCGGCTCGTGCTGGTTTCCAATGGCCGGGCAGTTTAGTGCGGCAAGATAATCATCGGGAGCGGGAAGATCCCGAGAGGACTCCTCTCGGTTCGGCGGCGGCCCCTCGGCCAACGGAGGCTGTCCGGGCCGTGGTTCATCGGCTGCCGATGAGGAAAGGTAGGGGAGAATCGTTGCGGCCCATCCGACAGTGACGGTGGCTGGTGCGGCCGACTGTCGCCCCCGATTCTGAAAGCCCGGGAATTCGGCCAATTCCGCCTCAAACTGGTGCAAAGCGACCCCCAGACGCGCCAATCGAAGCTCGCAATACTGGCGTCGGGCCTTGGCGCGGGCCTGCATCAAGGCAGGAATTCCGATGGCCAGGACCACCATCAGGCTGGCCGTGACCACGACAAATTCGGATCGCGAGATGCCACGGCGCTGCGGCGGCGGACGTTTTCGTCTTCGGCAAAAGTTCTTGACAAATGGAGGCATCGCTTGTCGAATAAGTAGAGGCAGGGATTTTGCGGTAATTATAGGCCGTTGTGCGGCTTGCTCATCAGCGCGGCAGTATTCACGAACTCCAGTCCCGGCTCGATTAGCTAATTCGAGGAGAACGATAATGAGCTCGCGCGTCAAGTCGCGTCTTGCGCCCCACCCACGCCGCGGCTTCACGATCGTGGAAATGCTGGTGACGATTGTGGTGGTGCTCTTTGTGCTGCTGACCGTAGTGCAGCTCTTCGACTGGGTCGGCACGCGTGTCGCCCAAGGACGCGCTTTGATCGAGATGTCCGGCGCGCTGCGTGGTGCCGCGAGGCGGCTCGAACTTGACCTGCAGACGTGTACCGCCCCCGTCCGCCCGTGGCTCGACCCGGGGGCCGGCGAGGGCTATTTCGAGATCTATGAAGGCGCGATGCACGACCTGTCTGAGTATTGGCGCGCGGTAGCGGCGGGGGCCATTCCGGAATCGATCGACGGCGACGTGGACGATATCCTGATGTTCACCTCGCGGAACCGCGACGAACCGTTTGCCGGCCACCGCAAATATTTTCCGCTGGATTTCAACAATGCCTTCCAGGCCGAAGAGCTTCGAGGGTCGATCACTTCCGATGTTGCCGAAATTGTCTGGTGGAATCAATTTGACGATGTCAACAAAAACGGCAATTTCGAGCGCCATGAGCTCACGCTGCGGCGACGAGCCCTGGTGGTGCGTCCGGACCTCAACAACGTTCACGGAATCATGACGCGATTGATCGGCAGCAATCTGGCCGATCTGCAGATGAAGATTGCCAATTTCATGCACAACAACGACATTTCCGTGCGGATGGAGATCGCGGATCCAGTCAATTTTATCTGCAATGTGGTCGCCAATTCACTTTCGGACCTGACGCGACGCGAAAACCGCTATGCCCATTGGCGGGTCATGACCGTGCTGCCAAACCTGCAGTATGCGTCGATGCCCTGGCCGTTCCCGATCGACGCAGCCGACGATTTCCGCTCCGATCACGATTTCGCCAACTACAACGCCAGCCCGACGTCATTACGCCGGTTGGCGATGGCCCGTTCCTTGCCGACGTTCGTGGGCGAGGACGTCTCGCGCTATGGCGAGGATGTGATCTTGGGCGGTGTGCTTGCATTTGACGTGCGCGTATTCGATCCGGAGGCGGCCATTTTCAATATCGCGGCGGCACCCGCCGGCAGCACCGACGCTATGAATCGGGCCGTTGCTCCCGGCGATGCGGGATGGGGAGATGCTGTATGGCAATTCATCAATAATCCGCTCTCGGCCGCCGCCCCGATTGGAAAAGGGGCTTTCGTCGACCTGGGCTACCTGCCGCGGCACCATATAAATAAAAATAACGTCGGGTCGCATTTTTCCGACGTGCCGGACGAACGATCGGGTCTGCTGCACTGGGTCAACAATGTGACGGCGAACGACTCGCAGACTTTCCGAATGTTCCTGCCCCGCTCGACGGCGTTCGACAATAATCTGCCGGTTGCGCTCTACAATGGGGCCGGATTGTACGACAAGCGATTCGGCATGCCGCGCGTTTACGACACCTGGCCGAACGTCTACGAACGTGACGGCATTCAGCAGCAGGCCGGCCGAGCGATCATCCCCGCGAACACGACCATCGATCCGGCAACCGACGGTTTTGACAACGACGGCATAAACGGGACGGATGACGACGGGGAACGGGAGACGGCGCCGCCCTATGCCTTTAAGCTGCGCGGGATTCAGGTGACGATTCGGGCCTACGAGCACGACACGCGTCAAATCCGTCAGACCGCGGTATCGTCCAGTTTCGTTCCCGAGTAGCTTAATTCTACGTGCGCCTAGTTTTCCATGACTTCGTTTTCGCGAAGCTTCGCCATCTCGGTGACTTTGTTTTCGTAGTCCTTGGTCAGTTCCTGGATCTGTTCCTTGGCCGAGTCCCGCTCGTCTTCGCTCAGAGACTTGTCCTTTTCCGCCTGATCGGCCGCCTTGTTGGCGTCCCGCCGCACGTTTCGGATGGCAACCTTGGCCTCTTCCGCCAACTCCTTGACCCGCGCCACCAGCTTGCGGCGCATCTCGGTGGAAAGCGGCGGGATGTTGATGCGGATCAGTCGTCCGTCACTTTGCGGATTAAAGCCGAGTCCGCTGGAGATGATCGCCTTTTCGATATCCTTGATCGTGCCGGCATCGTAAGGTCGGATGACGATTTGCGTCGGTTCGGGGGCGCCAATCGAGGCTAACTGCTTGATCGGAGTCGAAGCGCCGTAGGCGTCAACACGAAGGGAATCGACCAGTCCCGGATTCGCTCGGCCTGTGCGGATGCCCGCCAGACTCGCCCGGAGCACCTGCAGGGCTTTGTCCATTCGATCTTCAGCATCGAGCAGAATATCGTCGGTCGACACGATCAACCTCCAATAATGGTCCCCACGCGTTCGCCGCGAACCGCGCGTTGAATGTTGCCATCCTTCTTGTAATTGAATACCAGAATCGGCATCTTATGCTCCATGCACTGCGCAATCGCGGTACTGTCCATCACGCGCAGATTCTGCTCCCGAACCGCATTGTAATGTAATTCGCGGTACAGAACCGCATGCGGATTTTTTTCGGGATCGTCGCTGTAGACACCGTCCACCCGCGTGGCCTTCATCAGGATGTCGCAGCCCAATTCCAAGGCGCGTTGCGCGGCGGCCGTGTCGGTGGTGACATAGGGACTGCCGGTTCCCGCGGCCAGAATAATCAGGCGTCCCTTTTCCAGGTGCCGTTTGCCACGCCGGCGGATATAGGGTTCCGCCACGCCGTCCATCCGGATCGCGGACATCAGGCGCGTGGAACATCCCAAGGTCTCGAGCGCATCCTGCAGGGCCAAACCGTTGATCACCGTGGCCAGCATTCCCATGTAATGGGCGGTGGCTTCCTGGATACCGACATTGTGGTTCTTGAACTGCGCCCCGCGCAGAATGTTGCCCCCGCCGATCACCAGGGCGATCTGGCAGCCGGATTCGGCGGCCTGCTGTACCTGGCGAGCAATCTGCATGACCTCTTCCATTCCAATGCCCCGCTCGCCGGCGTGGCTGAAACTCTCCCCGGACAATTTCAGCAGCACGCGCTTGTAACGAGGCTCACCTTCTGAGTTTGCGGCAGTTGCGGCCATAGTCGATGTGACTCCTGATTATTCCCGCCCCAACTCCCAATGCACGAACTTCCGTAACGTCAACCCGCTCTGCTCGGCGAACTTGCCCACGGTAAGCTTGTTATCCTTCACGAACGCCTGCTCGGAGAGAACTCGCTCGGCGTAGAAATTCCTCAATTGCCCTTCCACGACCTTATCGACAATATTCGCCGGTTTGCCCTCCTTGAGTGCCGTTTCTTTCAAGATCGAGCGTTCTTTCTCGACTTCGCTCGCCGGAACATCTTCCTTGTTGAGTCCCAGCGGCCGCATCGCCGCGATATGCATGCAGATATCCTTGGCAGCCGTTTCGTTCGTTCCCTCAAACTGCAACACCACACCCGCGACGGTCGACGAATTGTGACTGTATCCGGCGCAAGCGCCGTCAAGGCGTGCCATCCGGCCCAGATTGAACACCTCGCGGATCCGGTTGAACATGTCGTCCTTCACCGCCCGCAACGTCATACCCGATTTACTTGGTGAGGGAAGGTCCAACAGGGCCTCCGCAGAAGTGACGCCGGGGTTGGCCGCAAACTGTTTCGCCAGATCATTCGCCAACAGGATGAATTCCTCGTTTTGCGTTACCGGAGCACTTTCGCACTTCAGTTCGACGACCGCCCCGGACGCTGACGACGCAAAGATGCCGAATCGCCCGAACTCGGTCACCCGGTCCGATCGGTTGCTCTGCACTTTCAGTCCTCGCTCCCGCAACAGCCGAACCGCTTCGTCCGCATTGCCGTTGGCATCGGTCAATGCCTTTTTGATGTCCATTAGCGGGAGACCGGTTTTCTTCCGCAGATCATTGACTGCCGCAGCAGTGATTTCAGCCACAATATGTTCTCCTTCCTGCAAAGTTCAAACGGTAGATATTCCTGTATTGAGGGGCGGCGCGGTGCGGCGGTACGGACGTTGTTGGGCTGCCGCGAGACGCATTGGCACCCGCAAGCCGTTCCGTGCGCCGAGAAACGATCCCGCCCTCGGCATCTGCCTGGCGGGATCCGGCCGTCGTTCATTTTTTCCTAGGCTTCGACGGCGACTTTTTCCTGTTCGGCCGCGGCCACATCGTTCTGCTTCGACTTGGCGACCAGCGTCGCCTTGCCGGCAAGGACCGCATCGGCCAGGTGCCGCATGATGACTTCGATGGAACGAATGCCGTCGTCATTACCGGGAATCGGCAAGTCAATCAGGTCGGGATCGCAATCGGTGTCGATCAACGCTACGGTGGCGATCCCCAACGACCGGGCCTCACGAATCGCGTTCTTTTCCTTGCGCGGATCGAAAACGACGATGCATTCCGGCAGCCGATTCATCGTCCGCAACCCATTCAGGTTGCGATACATCTTGCGATATTCACGAGCTAATGCCGATTGCATTTTCTTGGAATAGGCGTCGATTTCGTTGCCGGATCGCAGCTTTTCCAGTTCCTCGAGCCGGCCCAGACGGCTGCGAATGGTACGGAAATTCGTCAGCGCGCCGCCCAACCAGCGTTCGGCCACGAACGGCATTCCGGACCGCAACGATTCGCGTTCGATCGCCGCGCTGGCCTGCCGCTTGGTTCCCACAAAAAGAATTAAACTGCCCCCGGCGGCAACCTGTCCCAGGTACTTTTTCGCTCGAAGCAACCCCCGCACCGTTTCCCGCACATCGATAATATGGATGGCGTTTTTTCGGGCATAAATGTACGGCGCCATCTTCGGGTTCCAGCGACTGGCCCGATGTCCAAAATGTACGCCCGCTTGTACGAGCTCCTCGACCAATGTCTGTGACACCTTTTACGACTCCCTTTGGGCGATGCCCGCTTGATCAGCCACATGTGTGGCGGCGAGCACAGGTCGAACCTTCGCCCAGATCTTGAAAAAGCAAAAAAACGTGGCCATGCCTGAATTGTCCGCATGGCAGGACCTGCCGAACTTCGGCGAAGTCGAAGAGTTTAACAGGGTCGATTCCAAGGGTCAACCGAACCGCGTCGGGCACTACGCCGAGCGTTCCCTCGCAGCGGCCTGGAATTGTACGCCATACCGTGCGTAACAGTCGGCCGCAATCTTGCGGATATACTCCCAATCCGCCGAGAACTGCCGGTCAATTTTCTCGCCGTCGAAAGCGAACTCCCTGGCCCACCAGCGGGGGAGCCAGCTTTTCTGGCAAAGCCGCCGCGGCGTCACCCCCCATCGGTCAAGGGTCCTTCCCAACCGACGAATTGTCCGAGGCAATGTCATGGTCGCGAGAACCTTGTTGAATCGCCGCAAGGTGGGATAGCCACCCAGGTGCCCCGAAACATTATGTCGATGCCGGGGGAGTGCGAAATCAACACTGGCTTCGCCGGTGTTGTCCCCCACGTGCCAGCCACGCTTCGCGACCCCCTGGCCACCTGTTCGCTCGCGGGGACCATCGTTTCCGTGCGCCGAACGCAAGAGAAAGCACCTCAAACTGGCGAGCACTGTGCGCGGCGATGCCAGCAAGTCTTCCTGCAGATAGACGAACACGCTTTCGGCGGGCACTTTGGTCAAGAGTTTGATATAACGACTTCGCCAGGGAGTCAGATCGAGTTCCAACAACCCGCCGCCTTCGAGCCGGTAAAACTCAGAAAATAACCCGGTTCCCCCCTCATGCAGGTATTGGCAGTACATGCTTCGAATCCACGACGCGTGCTGCCGGAACGCCACGACGTAACCGATCGGACGGAACAACGCGTGGAAAGTATCCAGACTTTCCGCGAACGAATCGATCCCGCCGCAAGGGGCAACCCATGCCGGAGTCGCCGAAATCGACTCGTCGCTTAACAGTACCACGGCGGCTTCGTCGCCGGGTTGGGGCATCATGAGCTTGCGGATCGAATCGAAGCCACGCACCAATTTCACCTCGGGGAGATTCGAAAAAAAATCCCTTTGAAGCGTGGTCGAACCGGTTTTGTGAAGCCCGATATGAGCTATGATCGAATGCGGAGGCATTATCCTAGTAGAATCGGTGCAAATGCCGGTAAATGTAAAGGTAAAAAAATGCGGTTGCTATCGTTGGCGTTACTTCGCCAGATTTCACGGAAAGGACTGCTAGCAGTACTTTAATTTGTCCGGTGGCCATCCATTCGCATTCCCACGGACAGCTAGCAATGTATTCTTAGCAATAATGTGCGGTCGATTTACGTTGCGGACTCCGATGGCGGAAATCGTGCGGGAATTCCAACTCGCTGCGCCGGCCGAATGGTCGGCCCGGTTCAATATCGCGCCAACACAATCGGTGCTGACCGTGACGCAGGAAGTCGGCGGACCGCGCGTCGGTCGTTGCATGCAGTGGGGACTAATCCCATCATGGGCCAAGGACCGATCGATCGCCAATTCGCTGATTAACGCGCGCGCCGAAAGCGTCGCCGACAAGCCATCGTTTCGGGCGGCATTCAAGAGGCGTCGGTGCCTCGTCGTGGCGGATGGGTACTACGAGTGGCAGAAGGGCGGCAAAGCCAAACAGCCTTTTCACATTCACTTTCCTGGCAATCGACCGTTTGGCATCGCCGGTTTATGGGAATCGTGGGGAGACGACCACCTGGAAACCTGCACGTTAATCACCACCGAAGCGAACGAGACGACACGCCCGATCCATGATCGAATGCCTGTGATTCTCGACCCACCCGACTTCACCACATGGCTCGAATCGCCCTCGGAAGACCGCGACAAGCTACTGGCTCTCCTGCGTCCCGATGGCGCGAACCAGTTGGTGGCCGACGTGGTCTCGACGTACGTCAATAACCCGCGTCACGAGGACCCAGAGTGCCTGACGGTGAATCGCCCCCTGTTTTGACGGTGGACGGCCCCGGCGGCGGATCGCGAAACTATCAATTTGGTCGCGCAGGTCGTTGATGGCGTTTTCGTCCTGGCCGCGAGCGGGTATCGTTTGACGGATCAAGACTCTTGGAGGCTGAATCAATGGCCAACGTTGAAGACCAAACCGGAACGATGTCGGAATATGAATTTCCGCAACATCCGAACGACCATCATTCGACGACAGTGCCCTGTAACGAACCGTTCCAGGTGCGGTGGGCGGACCGAGTGCACCGCCTCCCTCCGTACCTGTTCGGGCGGATTAACGCGTTGCTGTACCAGAAACGGCGCGCGGGCGGGGATGTGATCGACATGGGGATGGGCAACCCGTCCGATCCTCCCCAGCCGATGGTCATCGAAAAACTCGCCGAAGCGGCGCATGACCCCAACAATCACGGGTACAGCAAATCGAACGGTATCCAGAATCTGCGGCGTGAGGTCGCCGCGAAGTACTTTAAGAAATACGGCGTCCGGCTTGATCCCGAGTCCCAGGTCATGGTTTGTCTGGGATCGAAGGAGGGGTTCAGCCACATGTGCCTTGCACTGATGGGACCCGGGGACAACGCGATCATTCCGGCGCCCTACTTCCCGGTGCACATGCATGCGGTGGCGCTTGCGTCGGGCAACGCGATCGCGTTGGAAGTCGCCCAGAGCGACAAGTTCCTCTCGAATATTGCCTACACCTGTCAGCACCTCTATCCGACCCCCAAGCTGTTGATCATCAATTATCCTCACAATCCGTCGACGGTAACGATCGAGCCGGACTTTTACGTCGAGGTGATCAAACTGGCGCGACGCTACGGCTTCATGGTGATCAGCGATTTCGCCTACGCGGACGTCGCATTCGACGGATACCGCCCGCCGAGTTTTCTATCGACGCCGGGTGCCATGGATGTCGGGGTGGAATTTACCACGATGAGCAAAGGCTACAACATGGCGGGTTGGCGGATCGGCTTCTGTGCCGGTAACGCCGAGATGGTTCGCGCGCTGGGAATCATCAAGGGTTATTACGATTACGGGATGTTCCAGGCGATCCAGATCGCCGCGATCGTCGCGCTGCGGCACACCGATGCGGCGGTTGAGGAACAATCGCGTTTGTACCAGGGCCGACGCGATGTCCTGGTGGAGGGGTTGCGACGGTTGGGGTGGACCATGGAGGTACCGCGGGCCGGCATGTTTGTCTGGGCGAAAGTACCGGAACCGTGGTCGTCCCAGATGAGCACCCTGGACTTTGCGATGATGTTGCTGGAAAAAGGCGACGTCGCGGTCAGTCCTGGCACCGGATTCGGTCCGGCGGGCGAAGGATACCTTCGGCTTTCGCTGGTCGAAAACGAGAACCGGTTGCGGCAGGCCGTCCGCCAGATCGGGCGCTGCCTGGGCCGGGAAGGCAAAAAAAACTGAAAAAACAACCCGCCCGCGCGGAGAATGCGTGACCATGCGGGCCATCGTTTGTCCCACGAGTCTTTCGCCGTGATGTCTCTCGTTTCCAATCGACCGTTGGGCGTAAGAACCGCACCGCGAGTTGGCATGCGGTTCGTGCGGCCACGCATGTTGCGGGATGCCGTTGTCCGATTTGCCTTCGCCCTCTTCGCGGTCGCCATGGCTGCGGTGATCTGCGGAGTCGCGGATCGGACCGGTGCGGCCGAAGAGTTGCACCTTGCGTTCTGGAACGTCGAGAACCTGTTTGATACTGCCGACGATCCCGAGGTGGAACTGGACGAGGAGTTCATGCCGGACGGCCCGAAACAATGGACGGAGGAACGGCTCCGAACGAAGATCGATAATCTGGCGCGCGTGATTCGCGGGATGAATGATCAGCGTGGGCCCGATATCCTGGGCGTGGCGGAGATCGAAAACCGGCAGGTGTTGCGACGACTGGCGCGTTGGATCACGGTCCAACCTCGCCATTACAAGATCGTGCACCAGGATTCACCAAGCCGCCGTGGGATCGACTGCGGCTTGCTGTACGACGATCGCAAGCTCACTCTGGAATCGGCGCGATTTCATGCCGTTCCCGATTCAGAATCGCCGACGCGCGATATTCTCGAGGCCGAACTGATCGATCGAGGAGGCCGCCGACTGTTCGTGTTTGTTAACCACTGGCCGTCTCGGCAGCACTCGGACGAAGCACGAATACGCGCGGCGCGGGTCCTGCGGTCGCGAGTCGATCAGGTCCTCGAAACCGACCCGAACGCCGACATCGTGGCGTTGGGCGATTTCAACGATTCGCCCGAGTCTCCGTCGGTGCGGGAAACACTGCGCGCCGCGGAGCATCTGGACGATGCGGTTCCAGGCACGATGGTCAACCTGTTCTGGCCGGTGCATCGCCGTGGCGAGGGAACTTACGTTTTCGCGGACAAATGGGAGACACTCGACCAAGCCGTGGTTTCCGCGGGGTTATTTGACGATCGAGGCTACCGGGTGCGTCGAAAAACGGCAGATCGCGCCCTGGTGGTCCGCGATCAATTGTTCCATCCGGCGGCACCCGCGATTCCGCGTCCCAACCGGTCGTATTCCGGCAACAGCTTCCATGCCAGCGGGTATTCCGATCATTTGCCGATCAAGCTGGTGCTCGAGGTCATGCCTCCAGTCAAGTAAGCAGTTCCGTCAAGTAAGCAGCTCCGCACGAACCAGCCCCTGAGTGATGCGCAGTGGGAAGAACACGTACGCGAGCATCTGGCGGTGATGATCGGACAGGGGCTACTGGAATGCGAGGACGTCAGCTAACCGCTTGCAGCAATGCGAATGCCACCTTCATATAGATCACGATCGCCAGAATGTCGCTGACTCCGGCCACGAAGGGGTTGCTCATCAACGCGGGATCGACCCCCAGTCGCTTGAAAAGCAGTGGCAGCAGCGATCCGAACACGGCGCCGCAGGTTACGACCAGGATCAACGTGAGTGGTACGATCAGAGCGGAGTATTGATACTTGTTCGCGGCGGGGTCATGGCGGGTCAGCAGCCAGGAGACCGTCAGCCCGAACAGACCTAGAAACAGCCCCAGGGTTAACCCGACCACCAATTCTCTTCGCAGCACCTGGAGCCAATCGCGCACGCGCACATCGTCCACCGTCAGCGATGCGATAATCAGCGTGGCCGATTGATTACCGGCATTGCCACCGCAGGACATGATCAATGGCAGGAAAAAGACCAGCCAGGGCCACTGTTCCAACTGACGCTCGTAGTACTTCAATGCGGACAGCGTGCAGATCGCGGTGAAGAACAGGATCGTCAGCCAAGTACCGCGTTTCCAGCTCAAAGTCATCAATCCCGCGCGCAGGTAGCTCTCCTGCAATGGGGTCACACCCGCGATGCGCTGGACATCCTCGAACGCTTCGGCCCGAACCACGTCGATCACGTCATCGTGGGTGATGATCCCGACCATCCGCCGCTCGTGGTCAACGACAGGAATGGCCATCAAGTCAAAACGAGCAACCGCGCGCGCGACTTCTTCCTGGTCATCCAGTGCCGACACGGCGATGACCTCGGTTTCCATCAGGTCGCTCAGTCGAGTTTCCGGCTTGCCGATTTTGGATACAAGTTGCCGAGCGGAAACGACGCCGCGCAGGTGGTTGGCGTCGTCGATCACGTAGATGTAATAAATCGTCTCCAGGTTCTCGGCCTGTCTGCTCAATTCGGACAGTGCGTCGCGCAGGCAGAGGTTCTCGCTGACCCGTGCGAATTCCGTCGACATAATTGCGCCGGCCGTTCCTTCACCGTAGGCGCGCAGGCGGACGATGTTTCGCCGTACTTCGGGCGGCAACAGCGGCAGCAGTTCGTCGACGATTTTGGGGTCGACTTCCTGCAGCAGGTCGACGCGGTCATCCGACGCCAGTTCCACGATCAGTGCCGCGATATCGGGCCGGCTCTGGGTATGGAAGATCTCGATCTGCTTGTCGTGGTCAAAATAGGCGAAGATCTGTTCGCGCAGGTGTACTTCGGCATGTTGCAGCACCTGCCAGGCCTCGGCGGCGGTCAGCCCTTCCATGAACTCGGCGGTCCGCGCGGGGTGCAGCGCCGTGCAGAATT
Source organism: Planctomycetota bacterium (assembly GCA_016872775.1). Classification (GTDB taxonomy): domain Bacteria; phylum Planctomycetota; class Planctomycetia; order Pirellulales; family Pirellulaceae; genus VGZA01. Next base: position 49,449 of record VGZA01000034.1, read on the forward strand.
CCCGCAATTCCGCAATATTTTGTTCCGCCAGATACTCGCGGAGCTCCGGTAAGTAGAGCGTATTCACCATGCGCGGTCGTCGCCTCCATCGCTGAACCCGACAAGTGTACCACTCAGGATAGCTTGGAACGACGGGTCAAGTCGTTTGGGAACGACGCGAGAAGTGGCCGAGACCCAGAACGCCGCAAGTTGACAATTTTCAGGCGTCCTGATAGGGTCCGAAGATGGCCGAAGATGATCTCCCCAACGCGGAAATACCCGATTTATCGGCACAGCCTCAACCGCTGAACGCCGCGCGGCTTGGTCCGCTGGAAGAACCGGTGGACAAGATCGGGCTGTGCGAGCATCGGATCGGCTATGTATTTACCGACAAACAACTGCTGCGCAGTGCCCTTACCCACGCCTCCGGCGCGGAACATCGGTTGGCGTCGAACGAGCGACTGGAATTCCTGGGCGATGCGATCCTCGGCGCCGAAGTGTGCGAGATGCTGTTTCGCAAGTACACGGATAGCTCAGAAGGCGACTTGACCCGGATCAAGTCCGTGGTCGTCAGCCGCCATACCTGCGCCAAGATCAGCGGACTGCTGGGCGTCGATGAATTCCTGATCATGGGAAAAGGGATGTCGTCGGCGCCGTCGATCCCCCGCTCGCTGTTGGCCGACGTCTTCGAGGCATTGATTGCCGCGATCTATCTGGATGGCGGGCACGCCGAAGTAAGGGAGTTTATCCGGCGATATGTCGGGCCGGAAATTCAATTGGCCGTATCGGGCCAGATTGGCGACAATTACAAATCGATGTTACAGCAATCGGCCCAGAAGAAAAGCGGAATGACCCCCGTTTACCTGCTTATCGACGAAAAGGGGCCGGATCACAGCAAGTGTTTCAAGGTTCACGCGCGGTTGGGACAGCAGGATTTTCTGGCTGCCTGGGGACGAAACAAAAAAGAGGCGGAGCAGCGGGCGGCCTGTAACGCCTTGGCGCAAATCAATGGCGAGCCGCCACCGTTCACCAGTGACTGAAATTCCCGGCAGGCGACCACTCGGCCCGTACCTGAATTCGTTCCGAAGCGGTTTCCCGGCCCGAATGACTCCGGACGCAGCCTGACCCCAAGGACTCCGACGTTGCGATGCGTAGCGTTATTCTCTGGCGGCCTCGACAGCATCCTGGCGATTCGGTTGATGCAGCTGCAGGGGATCGAGGTCGAAGCACTCAATTTCAAGACGCTGTTCACCTGCTGTCAGGACCAGTCCGCGCGGGCCGCCCGCGAACTCGGAGTGCGGCTCACCATCGTCGGGCACGATGATGATTACCTCGACCTGATCGCGCGCCCTCAGTTCGGGTACGGCCGCGGCGCGAATCCTTGCATCGACTGCCGAATCTACATGTTTCGACGCGCAGCGGCGTTCATGGCCGAAGTGGCGGCGGCGTTTGTCGTCAGTGGCGAGCTGGTCGGACAGCGACCGAAGAGTCAGAAACGGCGCGATTTGAGCCTCATCGCCCGACAGGCTGGGCTCGACGACCTCCTGCTGCGCCCGCTCTCGGCGCGATGCCTGCCACCGACGCGCCCCGAACGTGAGGGTTGGGTCGATCGTGAGGCGCTCTGTCGATTTACAGGACGCAGTCGCAAAGGACTGATCGAATTGGCACTGCGGCTGGGGATTCGCGATATCCCGACGCCCTCCACCGGCTGTGCACTGACCGAAGTTCCGTTTGCACGCAAGGTCTTCGACTTGATCCAGCTCGAGGCACCCCCAAGCCGCTGGGACTATGAACTACTAAAAATCGGACGGCACTATCGTTTCGACACGGCGACCAAGCTGGTCGTCGGTCGCCGTGAATCGGACAACGAACAGCTGCGTTGGATGTTTGAACGGCCAGACGCCGCGGAGTCGGCGCTGATCACTCCGCAGTCTTTTCCCGGCCCGACCGCGTTGATTGTCGGTACCATTAGCGATCGGGTATTGGAATTCGTCGGCGGACTGATACTGCGGCACACGAATCCACTCGCATTGCCCTCCGCCGGCCATCCTTCGATCATCGTGCATAATCGGCGCGAACAGATCCTGCGGCGTATTACCGCCGACGCATCGGCCGCCGCGGCAATCAATCTCGCCGAGTAACCTCGGGAACCGGGACGACGACGTCTGGCCGCCAGCACCGACGGCCAGCATTGAACATCCGCCACCGTACAACCGTTTCATTTCAATTTGTAACGAATGCGTTAAGATGATCGCTGTTTGGTAGCCGAAGGCAATTCGGGCTCGGCGGGGAGCCTGAACCGTGCCCATCGAGCCCGTTTCGGTATTTCCCGGGGAGCACAAAATCGTGAATATTCTGTTTGCGACAAGCGAAGTGGTTCCCTTCGCCAAGACAGGTGGGCTGGCCGATGTCGGAAACGCGTTGCCAATCGAACTGGCGCGGATGGGAGTCGATGTCTCGGTTTTTGTACCCGCCTACCGCTGCGCACTGAACGCGGGTCAGACGATCGAAGTTACGTCCCACCATTTCGATATTCCGATCGGCGGAAAAATCGTATCCGGCCGATTGCTGCGATCGCATCTGCCCGGAAGCGCCGTCCCCGTCTATCTGATCGACCAGCCCGACTACTTCGATCGGCCCGAGTTATACCGGGAACGAGGCGAGGACTACAAAGACAACTGCGAACGTTTCGTGTTTTTCTGCCGGGCAGTGATGGAGTCGATCCGGTTGCTCGATCTGCAAGTCGACATCCTGCACTGCAATGACTGGCAGACCAGTTTGATACCTGCCTATTTGCAGGTCGAGTACCGACATGCCCGACGTTTCGAGCATGTTTCCAGCGTGATGACGATCCACAATATGGCGTACCAGGGCCATTTCTGGCATTGGGACATGCTGCTTACCGGACTTGATTGGCGCTACTACAACTGGCACCAGATGGAGTTCTACGGTGGCTTGAACCTTCTGAAAACAGGACTCGTGTTCGCCGACATGATTACGACCGTCAGCCCGCGATATGCGGAGGAAATCCAGAGTGATCCACACGGCTGTGGACTGGAGGGCGTGCTGCGACAACGAGCGGATGACCTGCATGGGATAATCAATGGCGTCGACTACGACGTCTGGAATCCGGCGACCGACCCGTTGATCGCGGCGCAGTATGATCCCGCGAACTGGCGGCAGGGAAAGACGCAGTGCAAGTCGGCCCTTCAAAAGGAACTCGGTCTTCCCCAGTTTGAACGTACACCCTTGATCGGGATGATCGGCCGTATGGCCGATCAAAAAGGCTGGGACCTGGTCGCCGAAGTGATGAAAGAATGGGGCATACGCGAAGCGGTCCAGTGGGCGATCCTCGGTTCCGGCGAACCCGGGTACCAGCAACTGATCAGTAGGCTGGCCGGGCAGCACCCGGAACGCATCGCCGCCCGCCTCGAGTTTTCCGATCAATTAGCGCACCGGATCGAAGCGGGCGCTGACCTGTTTCTGATGCCAAGCCGTTACGAACCTTGCGGCCTGAACCAGCTGTACAGTCTCAAATACGGTACCGTGCCCCTGGTTCGTGCCACCGGCGGACTTGCCGATACCATCGTCGATCTGGAATCGGGCATGGAGACCGCGAACGGTTTTCGATTCGAGAATTACTCGGCAATCGAACTGGAACGAACCCTGGCCCGCGCTTGTGACGTCTACCGCACTCAGTCCGACACCTGGAAGCGCCTGGTCGAAAATGGCATGCGCCAGGACTGGTCCTGGACGGCAAGTGCCCGCAAGTATGTCGAATTATACCAGCGTGCCCTTTCGGCCCGTAAAACCGGGGCGCTGCTTGCCGCCCGATGACGTGAACTCTTTGAGCGCCTTGGCATGAACGAATGGAGAAAAGACCCCTTCTCCGACCGGTGGACCATCATCGCCGACCATCGCGGCGATCGTCCCAATGAATTTGAATACGGTTTCCGACACCGCTCGCAATCGATTTGTCCGTTCTGTCCCGGCCAGGAACATCAGACGCCAGCACCTCTACTGACGCTGCGCGATCCTACGTCCGGCGACACGATTCCCTGGCACGTTCGAGTCGTACCTAACCTCTACCCCGCTTTGCGTTCGGATGCGATCGAATCGGGTGAACACGTCGAGTCCTCGGCACTGTATCTCCGCCGTCCAGCCTGGGGTGCCCACGAGGTGATCATCGAATCGCCGCGACACGGCGAGGGCTTTCTGGATTTCAACGCTTCGCATGCTTTGCTCTGCCTTGAAGCATGGCGACAGCGACTAGCGGCCCACCGCGCGGATCGACAGTTCACGCATGCCATGGTCTTCAAGAATGTCGGGCCACTCGGTGGAGCCACTCTGGAGCACGCCCACAGTCAATTGATCGCGAGCGACGTGGAACCGATCGAACGGTTGCGGCGGCAGGAGTGTCTGTATCGCTGGACGGCGGCACATGGCGGATGTCTGTTCTGTGCCGTTCTGCAACACGAGGTCGATACGCGTGAACGGCTGATCCTGCAGTCGCCACGGTTTGTCGCGTTTTGTCCGTACGCGAGCCGCTTTCCTTATCTCGTCTGGATCCTGCGCCGCGAACACGGGAGAGCATTTGAGGATGCGGAAGCTGGAGAACTCGGGGAATTCAGCGAATGCCTGCGCGTTGTACTGCATGCAATGAATGTCGAGCTTGGTCCGGTCTCGCAAAACCTGATCCTGCAATCGACACCGTTTGACAGTTCCGCAACAAGCCACTATCACTGGTATCTGGAGCTTTTTCCGCGGGTAACGATGGCGGCAGGATTTGAGTGGGGCAGCGGATATTTCATCAATGCGGTCGCTCCGGAAAAGGCGGCCCAGGTAATGCGCACGGCTGTCGCATCGGCGGGGTGCCGGCTGGGCACTTTTTCCGTTTAAAAAAATTGGTAAAGATGCCTGGAGTTTGCCGATCAGAATCGTCGCAGGATCCGAAATGGAGTTCTCCCGCCGGTACCATGCCGGCGGATGCCGACCGCCCGCGTGATTCGGCTGGAATCTGGCAGGTACCGGTCGGAATCCTCAAGGGTATCCCTCAAGATCCATTTCAAAGGACACCATGACTAATCCGCTTCGCTTGTGCCTCGTACTTCATAACCACCAGCCGGTGGGCAATTTCGAGGGCGTGATCGAGCAGGCGTACCGGGACAGCTACCTGCCGTTCCTGGACGTTTTCGAGTCGTACGGCAACCTGAAAATCTCGTTGCATACAAGCGGCCCTTTGATGGAATGGCTTGATGCACGACACGGCGATTACCTGAATCGCCTGGCTACTCTGGTTCAATCCGGACGCATTGAGATCGTTGGTGGGCCGTTCTACGAGCCCATCCTGACGATGATCCCGGCTCGGGATCGCATAGGACAGATCCGTGCGTTCACCTCCTGGCTGGAGAACCGGCTGGGCGCCTACGTTCAAGGCATGTGGATGCCGGAACGGGTCTGGGAACAGAACTTAACCAGCGATATCGTCTCCGCGGGGATCAAATACACCGTCCTCGACGATTTCCACTTCAAGAACGCTGGTCTTGGGGAGGACGATCTGTACGGTTATTACCTGACCGAGGACGACGGACGATTGTTCGGTGTGTTTCCCGGCAGTGAGCGGTTGCGCTATCTGATCCCGTTTGGCCGTGCGGAGGAGACCATCGACCACCTGCGCTACATCGCGGACAGGGCGCCGAATGCGGTGGTCGTTTTCGGCGACGACGGCGAGAAGTTTGGCACCTGGCCCGATACGCGGCGGCACGTCTACGACGACGGTTGGCTGCGTCGTTTTTTTGACGCCCTGTCTGCAAACGCCGATTGGCTGAAAGTCACGACGCTGAGCGAGGCGGTGCAAAACGTTCCGCCGCTGGGCAAAGTCTATCTGCCCGACGCCAGTTATCGGGAGATGACGGAGTGGGCCCTGCCGGTGGCTCGACAGATCGAATACGACGAAGTAACGCATGCGTTCGCCAGCGACTCCCGTTGGCCGCGCTTGAAACAGTTTGTGCGCGGTGGTTTCTGGCGTAATTTCAAGGTGAAATACTCCGAAGCCAACGAGATGTACGCACGGATGATGATGGTCAGCCGGCGACTGGCGGAAGCCGAGCAGCAGGGGATCGCCAGCAACGAATTCAAATGGGCGCGACAGTGCCTGTACCGGGCACAGTGCAACTGCGCTTACTGGCACGGGGCGTTCGGTGGTATCTATCTGCCTCATCTTCGCAACGCCGTCTACAACCAGCTTATCGCCGCCGACAATCTGCTGGATCAGGCCCAAGGTAAGTCCGGACCCCGCGTGGAAGCCCAGGTCGACGACTTCAATTTTGATGCCCGGCAAGAAGTCAAGCTGGCGAACGAGCGTCTGACCTGCCTGATCGCACCAGCGACCGGTGGCCAGATCTATGAGCTGGATGTGCATTCGATCTGCCACAATCTGCTCGCTACGATGACGCGTCGACCGGAATCGTACCATCGAAAAGTCGCGGCCGGGCCGTCGAGCTCGCAAGCCGCCTGCGAGAGCATTCACGACCGAATCGTTTTCAAGCAGGCCGGTCTGGATCAGCGTCTGCAATACGACAGTTATGCGAGGAAATCGCTGGTCGATCATTTTTTCAGCGCCGAGACTTCGTTGGAAGATGTCCTCCAGTCGCCTCGCGAACGGGGCGATTTCGTGCAGGGTGCCTACGACGCGAAATTGCGGAAAAGTTCCGAGAGGATCCAGGTCCTGATGCAGCGGCAAGGGCAGGTCAGTGGCATTCCCGTCCGGATCACCAAGAGCATCACCGCCGCCGCCGGCAGTTCGCGGCTGGAAGTGACCTACCTGCTGGAAGGCCTCGTCGGATGCGACACGACGCGCTTCGCGGTCGAATGGAATTTCGCGGGATTGCCGACCGGACTGGAAGACCGTTTTTTCTATCGCGGGCAGGGTGAACGGCTGGGCCAGCTCGGGACCAGGCTGAACCTCAACGACGCCCTGGAATTGGGACTCGTTGACGAGTGGCTCGGGATCGATCTGCGCTGGACCACGAATCGCCCCGGGGGAATCTGGACATTTCCTGTCGAGTCGGTCAGCCAGTCCGAAGGTGGATTCGAGCTGGTGCACCAATCGGTGGTCGTCATGCCGCACTGGATTGTCGTGCCCGATGCCGAGGGACGCTGGACAGTGACGATGGCGTTGAACGTCGACACCCGTAATGCCGAGCAGCGGATGGAAACATTCGCGCAGGTCGCCTCGTCCTGAGCACCGCTGCCTTACCGAAGTAATTCCCGCATTGTTCGAAGCGTACCAGCCTCCCGGTCGAAACCAGGTTGTCACGGATGACGCCGGCCGCGAGGCAGGCCAGCCGAATCGCTAACGATCTGTCGCGACATGGAAACGTCACTGCACCGCGAGCTGAAATCGGTATACGGTGGGGGTGCCGCGGCCCGGCAAGAGGTTCCGTTGGCCGGATACCGGATCGACGTGGTCGATGGCGATCGGTTGATTGAAATCCAACACGGTTCCCTCGCCGCCATTCGACGCAAAGTTTCCGAATTGCTCGCCACACATCGTGTCGTGGTGGTCAAGCCGATTGTCGAGCGAAAAACTCTGGTCAAACTCGATCAGGCTGATGGGGCGGTGATCGATCGGCGTTTAAGCCCGAAGCGCGGGTCGCTCTGGGATATCTTCCACGAACTGATCTACTTCATCCGCGTGTTTCCTCATCCCAATCTGACGCTCGAAGTGCCGCTTGTCGAGGTCGAAGAATGGCGCTATCCAGGGCATGGTCGCCGTCGTCGTTGGCGCCGGAACGACTTTCAGGTGGCCGATGAAAAACTCGTCGCAATCCGCGAGCGCCATGCGTTTCGATCTCAACGCGACCTACTGGAACTGCTGCCCCGCGGACTGCCACGCAAATTCGACACGGGAGAACTCGCCGCCGCCGCTTCGATCCCCCGCTGGATCGCCCAACGTGTCACCTACTGCTTGCGCCACGCCGGTGCCCTGCGCGAAGTTGGCAAGCGTGGAAACGCCATTCTCTACCGTCGGCAGTCGTGCCGCGACTGAGGCGGGTGCTGGTCAGCCCGCCGTGCCCTCCAAGCGAAACCGGGCGGCGGGGGATGTTCGCCAGCCGCATCGCATGCCCATAATTGCGATCAACAAAACGCTAGTTCTGACGAACCAAGCGTCGTGCTCCCACCACCGTCCCCGATGGGTACTCCCGTGATGCGAGACTACCGATTCGGCAGCGATACAGCACGTTGGCTTGCGATGGGCATGCTGTTAGTCCCAACGCTGGTACTGTGTTCAACGACTTGCGCGGACGAAACACGGATCGACGATGCGCAAATCGTGACGTTCACGACGCAGGAATACCACAGCAACATGCTGCGACAACTCGACATCACCCGATTGCGACCGGGGCCAAGCGGCAACGAGTCGGCCCCGAATCACGCGAACTACGACGAGTCGCTTGCCAATCCATTTCCCGTACTCCCCCAGCTGCTGATCGGCAAGAACGGCGAACGGGTTACGAGTCACAGGAAAATGCGAAACATGTGTTCCCCGTAACCCGTAACCCGTAACCCGTAACCCGTAACCCGTAACCCGTAACCCGTAACCCGTAACCCGTAACCCGTAACCCGTAACCCGTAACCCAAAATGCCGCACATCGTCAACCGCTTCATGCTTGGTCTCTTCGTCTTGTCATGGTTAACCACGGCCAGGTCGGAACTTGTGGCCGAAGACCTGTTCGCCTACGTCGGCACGTTCAGTGCGCCCCTGCGCGACGTGTTGCCGACGCAGGTCGATCTTCCTCCGGGAAATGGCCGCGGGATTCATATCTTCAAGGTGAATCGCGAAACGGGAGCCCTGGTGGCGGTCGGCGATTATGAAATGGGCACAAGTCCGAGTTGCCTGGCGGTCAGCGCGGATCAGAGGCGACTGTATTCCGCGAATGAGACCGATCGTTTTGGCGCGTCCAAAGAGGGTACGGTCAGTGCCTTTGAGATCGAGCGTTCCAGCGGAAAGCTGAAGCTGCTCAATACTGTGCGATCCGGCGGAGCCGGTCCCACCTATGTCAGCATTCATCCCTCGAAAAAATTCCTGCTGGTAGCCAACTACTTCGGCGGCTCCGTTGCCGTGTTGCCGATGCTGCCTGATGGCCGACTGGGTGAGCCGTCGGACACCAAGAACGATGAGGGGAAAATCGGGCCCACCAAGGCGATCAACGCTCCGCCGGGCAGCTTCGCCTTCAGCGGTCACGACCGTACGCACGCTCATATGATCGAGTCCGATCCGTCGGGGAAATTTGTGCTGCATGTCGATCTGGGCCTCGACCGGATTTTTGTTTGGCGATTCGACGACAAACAGGGCAAACTGCTTGCCAACGATCCGCCTGGGATCTCGCTGCCGCCCGGCGACGGACCGCGCCACTTTCATTTTCATCCCAACGGTCGCTGGCTCTACTCGATCCAGGAGGAAGGATCGACCGTGGTGCTCTTTGACTATGATGCCGAAACGGGCCGATTGACGGGTCGTCAGACGTTGTCCACACTGCCACCGGGATTTGCCGGCAGCAATTTTTGTTCGGAGATCCTGGTATCGCGGGACGGCAAGTTTGTTTATGCCGGTAACCGGCTGCACGACAGTATCGGGATCTTCTCGGTCGGCTCGAAGGGCGAATTGAAGTACGTTGGCGAGGAATGGACACGCGGCAATTATCCTCGCAGCTTCAGCTTCGATCCGACCGGTCGATTCTTGTATTGCTGTAATCAACGCGGCGACAATGTCGCGGTGTTCAAGGTAAATCGCGATACCGGCGGTTTGGATTTCACCGGACAGTATGTGCCGGTTGGCAACCCGTCGATGGTCCTCTTTGTCGACTTCGGCAAGGAGCCATAGGCGCAGTGTGAGCCGAGGTATTCCGGGGCCGACCCGTGGAGTGAACAACATTCTGGTGGGCCTGGGAATACCTCGGTTCACCTTCCAATAGGCGCATGAGGCTGGATGGCATGAATCGGCGACTTTTCCTGCAAATGGGACTGGGCTGTGTACTTGGGCAACGCATCGTGGGGGCCACAGAGATGCCGAACTTCGACACGGCCGCGAGCATTTTGGCGGAGGCGGTTCGTTCGCGTCAGATCGCAGCGGCCGTCCTGCATGTCGCAAGACGTGACTTCCGCCAATCGGCGGCGTTCGGACCCGGGGTCGTCGCCGACTCGATGTTCCTGTTGGGCTCGATCTCCAAGCCGGTCGCCGTTGCCGCGCTGATGACGCTGTCCGATCGCGGCGAATTTTCGCTTGACGATCGGCTGCAGAAATTCCTGCCGGGCTTTTCCGGGACCGGACGCGAGCAGGTAACGATACGCCATTTGTTGCGACACGTTTCCGGCCTCCCCGATCAACTTCCCAACAATGCGGCACTTCGTTCGTCTCATGCGCCATTGTCGGCGTTTGTGGAACAGGCGATGGCGACAGCCCTGCAGTTCGAGCCCGCAAGCCGATATCAATACTCCAGCATGGGCATCCTGCTCGCGGCACACGTCGCGGAACGCATCGCAGGCGTCGATATTCTGACTTTGATCGAACAGACCGTCTTCAAGCGACTCGAAATGCGCCGCTCAGCGCAGGGCCTGGGTCGTTTTCGGCTGGAGGACTTCGTTCCCGTACAGACCGAGCGCGCCGCACCGGAGTCGGGAGGAGGCGATCCGGCGTCGCGGGACTGGGACTGGAACAGTGCCTACTGGCGCAGGCTGGGAGCGCCTTGGGGCGGAACCCATGCGTCGGCGGGTGATATTGCGGTTTTCCTGCGGGAATTTCTCGAAGGCCAGGGCAGGCTGGTCAAACCGGAAACAGCCCGGGCGATGATCGCCAATCAGAATCCAGCGGGCATGACACCGCGGGGCTTGGGATTCGCCGTCGGCCCGAACGCCGGAAGCGTCGGATGTTCCGATCGGGTGTTCGGCCATACTGGCTCCACCGGGACAATCTGCTGGGCCGACCCGGCCGACGAATCGATCTGTGTCGTGCTCACCTCGCTCCCCGCAACCGCCGCCAATCCCCACCCGCGCGATCAAGCGGCCAATCAGATCGCCAAATCGTAGCTCGAAACTTGTTTCGAGCTACGTGCGTTTCGAGCTACGTTGCCCGTCGCCATTTCCGCTCCACCACGCTATGCTGTTTCCAGGTGGTCTTGGTTTCGCTCGACTTTTCCGCATTCCGCGACCTCTGTGTATTTTAGCTTTGGAATCTGGCATCGTAGGTATCCCGAACCGCGTTTCTTGCCAAGGAGTATTGGCCATGCGAATGCCTGCACGTTCACTCGCACTGTGTTGCGCCTTTCTATCGGCAATCATCGTGTGCAGTCCAAGCAGCGCGTGGGCGGAGGACTCGCCGCCCAGTAAGGAACCCGATTTCAACGCGAGTTTCGGGCAATTTGGCAACGCACTGGTCATTTCCTGTTTCGAAGATGGACGCATCTTTGGCTGCCAGGTCGTCCACGATGCGCATGGCGACCGCCAGGGATTCAGCTCGGTCGGCGCGATTCGCATTCATGACTTCGAGTACGAAGACGGCCAGTTGACGGGTACCATCAAGACCGAAGGATTTGACTGGGACGACTGACGATGTTCCGAATCAAGATCTGCGGGATAACTCGCGCCGACGACGCCCGGGATGCCGCCCGATTCGGCGCGGATGCGATTGGATTGAATTTCGTACCGGGAAGTCCGCGCTTTGTGTCGACCGAATTGGCGGCGCAGATCGCCGCGTGCGTTCCACCGCACGTGGAGCGGGTTGGCGTCTTTGCCGATGCCGACGTCGCGTCGATCCGGGAAACGGTGCAGGCGGTCGGCCTGACCATGGTACAGCTGCATGGCGCCGAACCGACAAGTCTGATCGGTCAGTTGGCACCCTGTCCGATTGTGCGCGCTCTTCGAGCGGACCCGGATCGACTGCTGCCAATTCTCGACGAAATACGCGAGTATTTGCGCACGCAAGGCGGCAATCTGAAGGCGCTGCTCCTGGACGCTTATCAGCCAGGACAGTTCGGTGGTACCGGCCGACGGGTGGCCGGCGAGTTGCTTGCGGAATTTCTGCGAAATAAGCCAGATGTGCCATGGGTGTTAGCTGGCGGACTGCATCCCGGTAATATTGTCGATGCCATTCGCCAGGCTCGACCCGATGGCGTAGATACTTCCAGCGGCGTTGAAATACAGCCTGCCGTGAAAGACAGCGAGAAGGTTCGTGAGTTTATCATCAATGCTGCAAAAGAGTTAGGTTAAACTTGATCGCCACTGCGAGTTGTGTCGCTGGCCGGCTGTTCGACGGCTCGGGTTGCCCGGAATCGGCCGGCAAGTTACAAAATTAAGCTAGTTTTCCGCTCTCGTTTTCCTCATAAGGGATCCGCACGTGTCACAGGTCGCTGCCAAACGATTGCCGTATAAGGTCAAAGACATTTTGCTGGCTGAATTGGGGCGGAAGAAAATCACATTGGCCGAAAACGAAATGCCCGGACTGATGGCGCTTCGCCGCAAGTACGGCACGCAAAAGCCGCTGGCCGGGGCTCGCATCACTGGTTGCCTGCACATGACGATCGAAACGGCGGTACTGATCGAGACATTGACGGAACTGGGAGCGCAGATCACCTGGAGCAGTTGCAATATCTTCTCGACGCAGGACGAAGCGGCGGCGGCCATCGCGGACCGGGGGATTCCGGTTTATGCGTGGAAGGGCGAGACGGCCGAGGAGTTCGACTGGTGCATCGAGCAATCGCTTTATTTTCCCGACGGTCAGCCGCTCAACATGATCCTGGACGACGGCGGCGATCTGACCGCGATGGTGCATCAAAAATACCCCGAACTGCTCGGAGGGATCCGTGGACTTTCCGAGGAAACAACCACGGGCGTCCATCGGTTGCACCAGATGCATGAGCGGGGCGAATTGAAGCTGCCGTCGATCGACGTGAACAATTCGGTCACCAAGAGCAAGTTCGATAACCTCTACGGTTGCCGCGAATCGCTGGCGGACGGCATCAAGCGTGCGACGGACGTGATGATCGCGGGCAAGGTCGTCGTGGTCGCGGGCTACGGCGACGTCGGCAAAGGTTGCGCGCATTCGATGCAGCGATACGGGGCGCGGGTCATCGTCACCGAAATCGATCCGATTAATGCGCTGCAGGCCGCGATGGAAGGCTTCCAGGTCACGACGATGGAAGAGGCGACTTCGATCGGAAATATTTTCGTCACCACCACGGGCTGCTGCGACATCATTCGCGGCGAGCATCTCGCGCAGATGAAGAACGACGCGATCGTCTGCAACATCGGGCACTTTGACATCGAAATCGACGTGGCATGGCTGGAGAATCAAGTCCAGCAGGGCAAGGCGCGCAAAGTCAACATCAAGCCGCAGGTCGATCGGTACACCCTGGAGAACGGTCGCAATATCATCCTGCTGGCGGAGGGACGGCTGGTGAACCTTGGCTGTGCTACGGGACATCCAGCGTTCGTCATGAGCAACTCGTTTACGAATCAGGTCATGGCCCAACTGGCGCTGTGGCGTGAACCCGAAAAATATGAGATCGGCGTTCATCGGTTGCCCAAGGAGTTGGACGAGGAAGTCGCTCGCCTGCACCTGGAGCAGTTGGGCGTCAAGCTGACGCGCCTTACGCCGAAACAGTCCCAGTATCTAGGCGTCCCGGCGGACGGTCCGTTCAAACCGGACTACTATCGGTACTAAACTCCGTCTGCCATAGATGAACCGTCGGATGTTTGAAGGCGTGAGGCATTGAGCCCACAGGAGGGAGTCTGCAGCGATGCCGCATATTCAAGCCTTTCGCGGCCTGCGTTATGACCTGGGGCATGTCGGGTCGCTCAGCGATGTCATCGCCCCACCGTATGACGTGATTGACCCCGCGCTTCAAGAAGATCTCTACAAGAAGCACCCGGCGAATGTCATACGGTTGGAGTTGAATCGCGACGAGCCCGGTGACGACGCGAACCACAATCGCTATAGCCGTGCCGCGCGATTTCTCAAGAATTGGAAGCAGGAAGGCGTACTGCAACTCGATCCCGATCCCGCCCTGTATGTCTATCACCAGTCGTTCCAATATGCGGGACGAGCCTTCTTGCGACGCGGGTTCATGTGCCGTGTTCGCCTCGAACGGTTCGGCGAAGGCAGGATTTACCCTCACGAGGAAACGCATTCGGGGCCCAAGCAGGACCGCCTGCTTCTAACGCGAGCCTGCAAGACGAACCTCAGCCAGATCTTCGGCATCTACCCTGATCCCGAAAACGAAGCGCAGGAATTGCTGGAAACGGCGATCGCGGGGAGTACGCCTTTGCAGGCCACGGACCATCTCGGTGTGGTGCATCGGCTCTGGGTTGTGCGGGACGTTCGAACGATCTCTGCCGTTTCGGCGCTGCTCGATCCAAGATCACTGTATATCGCCGACGGGCATCATCGATATGAGACGGCGTGTAACTATCGTGACGAGTTGGCGAGTGCTGCCCCAATCCCGGATTCGCATCCGGCGAATTATGTGCTGACGATGTGCGTCAGCATGAACGATCCGGGGATGATCGTTCTGCCGACGCACCGACTGTTCCGTGGCGTCGCTCCCATCGACGCCCAAGAATTGACCAGCCGACTGGGTACGATGTTCACGCCGCAACCCGCCGGTCGAGGGCCGCGGGCTTCGAGCGAGTTATGGTCGATGATCGAGAACTCGAATGAGCAAGGTGCGATCGGCTTTTACACGGCGCGGGACGACCAATGGACGCTGGCGCGAATCTCGCCGGAAGGAGAACGTCGACTGCGCGAACTGGCCACGGACCATTCGGCAGACTGGTGCGGACTCGGGGTTTCGATCCTGCACCGTTTGGCGATGGACGAACTGCTGGGGCTCCGCGACCTGCCAAAGCCGATGTACGTCCATTCGGTCTCGGAATTGATCGCGGCGCTGGAGCAGGGGGATACCGTTGGCCGCGACGCTACGGGCCAGATCGGGCAGGGCGGAGCGTTTCAACTTGCGGCGCTGGTGATGCCGGCCACCGTCGAGCATGTGCGGAAGATCAGCGAGCACCACGAGCGGATGCCCGCCAAGAGTACCTATTTCTACCCCAAGTTGCTCAGCGGGCTTGTCTTCAACCCGCTGGAGTAATCGTCCGCGGCGTGGCAGGTTCCACGTGAAACCGTCTGGGCAAGCGGCGCGCTTCAGTGAACCTGGCCAATTTATGAGTTCCACGTGAAACTGCGGGGCGAACGCCGCGACATTCCGCATCGCCCGGCCCCCCTGCCTCGGCTCGCGGATTCCGCTATTCACTCGATTCGATGCTCAACTGTAGAATCCCCCGTTCGCGGTGCCGGGAGAGCGGTCGTCATTCCCCGGATTGCGAATTGTGGCGGAGGAACAAAACCCGGTCGGTGCTGGCGCGCCACGAGGCGGCGGCAGCAGCAGCAGCAGGAGTCGTGGCCGTGGGTCGCATATTCAGCGTCGCCAATCAGAAGGGAGGTGTCGGCAAGACAACGACCGCCATCAACCTGGCGGCGGCGATGGCCAAGGCGGGAAAACGTACGCTGCTGATCGACCTCGATCCGCAGTGCAACGCCACGACGGGACTCGGCTGCGAGCCGACGAACAGTCACGGATTGGTGACGCGTCGCCCTCTGCGGGAATCTCTCGTCGCCACGTACCTGTCGGGCCTGACGTTGCTTCCTGGGAGCCGTACTTTTCACGACGTCGAAATCCTGGCCAAGGGTGATCAGGGAGAGTCAGGCGTTTTGCGCGAGCATTTATCGGATGGCATCGACGGGTTCGACGTGGTTTGGATCGACTGTCCGCCATCGACGGGACCGTTGACGCAGTCGGCGCTCGCGGCTTCGAGCGAAGTACTGATGCCGATCCAGTGCGAGTACTTCGCGATGGAAGGGCTGACGCAGATGATCGGTTTGATTCGAGACGTGATGCAACGCGGCGGTGGCCGGCTCGAATTTGGCGGGATTGTACTGACGATGGTGGACGCGAGCCTGGAACTTGCGAGGGAAGTGGAGGGCGAGGTCCGGGATTTTTTTGGGGAGATTGTTTTCGAAGCGGTGATCCCTCGCGACGTACTGGTCTGCGAGGCACCAAGCCACGGCCGCTCGGTGCTGGACTATGCGCCGCAGAGTCGAGGCGCCTGGGCCTATATCGAACTTTGTCAAGAAATTCTAGAGATGACCTGACTATTGCAAGGAGGCAAGCATCGTGACACGTGATCGGCGGTTGGGACGTGGATTAGCGGCGCTTTTAGGAACACCGATGCAGGCAAGAGACGAGGACCCGTTTCGGCCACGTGATTTGGCGGAAACGGAAAAGGGGCTGGACACGGAGTTGTTACATCTGAACGTGCAGGAAGTGGAGGACAATCCGTTCCAGCCGCGAAGGGATTTCAGCGAGTCGGAATTGGCGTCGCTGTGCGAGAGTCTCAAGGAGCACGATATGCTGCAGCCGATTCTCGTGCGGCGCGTGCAGGGCCGGTTTCAACTGATTTCCGGCGAACGTCGATTACGGGCGGCGATCCGCGCCGGCTGGAAGACAGTGCCAGCCCGCGTGCGCGAAGCGGACGATCGGCTGGTCGCCGAATTGGCGATCGTCGAGAACCTGCAGCGTAAGGACCTCAATCCGGTCGAAAAGGCGATGTCGTTTAAACGGTACGTTGATCAACATCGTTGTACGCAGGAGGACCTGGCCCAGCGACTGAAGATCGACCGATCGACGATCGCCAACCTGATGCGGTTGCTGGAACTGCCGGAAACGGTGCTCGACGCCTTGCGCAACAGCCTGCTGTCGGCGGGGCATGCCCGGGCTCTGCTGCCACTGGGCGATCCGAAACAGCAGATTGAGTTTTGCGAACGAATCTGCCGCGAGGAATGGAGTGTACGGGACGTGGAGCGACGTGTCTCCGAACTGATCGCGGAAGAAGACGGTGACGAAGCGGCGATTGCGGGGCGAATCGGCGGCGGGCGGCGAACCCGCAGCGAACAAATCGGCTCTCTACAGCAGGAACTGCGATTGGCCTTGGGAACCAAAGTTGAAATCCGGCAGACAAGCCGCGGGAAAGGGAAAATCGTAATCCATTTCAACGATCACGACGAATTCGACCGGCTCCGAAGACACCTTACCGACCAGGATCCTAGCCATGCGTCGCGCAACACCCAGGGCGGCTGATTCGCATCCGATTGCCAGTTCCGCCGCCGAGCGATAGCATAGATCTGTTCCGGGGTGTAGCTCAGCCTGGCTAGAGCGCTTGGTTTGGGACCAAGAAGTCGCAGGTTCAAATCCTGTCACCCCGACTCGACATAACTCATTTCTGGATCGCAACTTGCGATCAAATGTCGAACCGGCAGCGCAGCGTGAAATGTGGCTTGCTACCACGTTCACGACCACTTTTTCGGAGTGCTGCGATGCCGATCAAACGCAAACCTGCGTACCTTCTTCACAAGCCGTCAGGTCAAGCCAGGGTCCGAATTGACGGGAAAGACGTCTACCTGGGCAAGTTTGGCTCCAAGGAATCCAAGGACCGATACGACGACCTGGTCGCCGAGTGGATCGCCAAGTCTGGGGACGGGTCGAAGTACGCGCTGACGATCGACGACCTTTGTCTGCTCTACGTCGACTTTGCCGAAACCTATTATCGGCGACGCGATGGGCAGCCGACGAGTGAAGTGGGTTGCGTTAAATACGCATTGCGGCAGTTGATCAAACACCACGGAACTACCAGAGCACGAGAGTTCAGTCCGCGCCGGTTGAGAGAAGTGCGTCAAAGCATGATTAACGCAGGTAGGTGCCGGACCGCCATCAATCGCGACATGCATCGAATCAAGCGTGTCTTCAAGTGGGCAGTCGAAAACGAATACGTCCCCGTCGACGTGCATGTGGCATTAACCACTGTCGCCGGGCTGAAGCAGGGGCGTTCAGCGGCAAAGGAGTCGGAGCCAGTCCGCCCGGTCGCCGAGGGAACCGTCACCAATACCTTGCCGTACTTGTCCCCGGTGGTCCAGGCGATGGTCCGGCTGCAACTCACCACAGGTGCCCGTGGCCTTCCCCCGATCTATGTACCACTCTGAATGAGAGGATCTGGGGTAAAGCGAGCGGCGAACTCCGCCGGGGTCTGGTAGTCTAACGCACTATGTGGTCGGCGGTGATTGT
>VGZA01000035.1 GCA_016872775.1 Planctomycetota bacterium
CATGGGCGGCATGGGCGGCATGGGCGGCATGGGCGGCATGGGCGGCATGGGCGGCATGGGCGGCATGGGCGGCAACGCTCGTGGGCAGTCCTCCGAGGAATATCAGATCGAACTGGCCAAACGTCGTTTTCGCACCTTCATGCATAGCGTTCTGATCAGCCTGGAAGGTGAAAAGTCGTCGAAGGTGACGGCGGCGCGACCGCGCAGTGATGAAGACAGCGAGGACGCGGGAGCCGCGGACGCTGCCGATACAGCCGCTGCTGCGCCGACGACCAGTGTTCCGGGTTCCAAAGGTCTGCTCAGCCTTGCCAAGTCGGACGAGGATCGGGACTACATCCGTCACCTCGCGGGCAAGATCGCCGAAGTGCATGACATGATGGACGACCCGAGCATCGTGTCGCTGGAAGCATTGATCGAGGACGTCGAGAAGAAGGCCAAACAGCTTACCGCATTGGTCGAGAAAAACGCCAATGCTGCGGTCGAGGCGGCTGCCCCAACCTCGGATGACGGTACGGACGACGACGTCCCACCGCCAATGAACAACCCTTAGTGCCTGTCCGAATTCAAAACTCTAGGATGGACATCTTGTCCGTCCTAGACATCGCGGTTTTGTTCGCCAAAACCGAAACCGAAACGACGACGAATCGTGGCGATCGGGCCCGTGTTCGTGTCGTGTGCCACCGCCGGCCTATGTGGCGCGGTGAAGCTCCGACGTGCGACGGTGTTCTGGTTGCGGTCTCGGCGCAACCTCCTGGGTTTCAGTAGGCGTTTTTTCCCAGCAGCACGACGCCGAATGTTTTGGTGATAATCTTGAAGTCCAGCAACAGCGACCATTCGCGAATGTACTGATGGTCGCATTCGATGCGGCCCTGCATCTTCTCCAGGGTGGCGGTTTCACCACGAAATCCATTGACCTGTGCCAGTCCGGTGATTCCCGGCTTGACCTTGTGTCGCAGCATGTAGCCGTCGATCTGTTTGCGATAGAGTTCGTTATGCGCGGAAGCGTGGGGACGCGGACCGACCAGCGACATTGATCCCTCGAGGACGTTAAACAGCTGGGGTAGTTCGTCGAGCGAAGTCCGTCGCAAGAACGCTCCGAGGGGTGTCACGCGCGGATCGTTCTGCTGCGCCTGCACGACGACGGGACCGTTGTCCATCACGCGCATGCTGCGAAATTTCCAGACCAGGATTTCCTCACCACCCAGCCCATAGCGCTTTTGTCGAAAGAAGATCGGACCAGGCGACGAAAGGCGGATACCGATGGCGATGAACAGCATCGGGAGCGCCAGAAGCACCAGGCCGAACGATGCCAGTACGATGTCGGTCAGTCTTTTTACAATTCCGTGGATTCCGTAGAACGGATCTTCAAAGATGCTCACGGCCGGCAGGCCGCCGATGTCGGACCAGCGGGAATGGAGCAGTTCGAAAACGAAGAAGTCGGGCACGATATAGACAGAAGCGGTCGTATCGGAAAGCTCGGTCAGCAGATTCCGAATCCGCTGTTCGGCCCGCATCGGGAACGTGACATAGACGGTGTCGATCTTCCCGTTCCGGGCGAGGTTCAACAGGCATTTTAGGCCGCCGGTTTTGGCTCCATATTCCGGGGGCAGCGTTGCGATCCGTTCATCAGGACGGTCGTCGAAAAACCCCACAAGCCGCAGTCCGATCTCGGGGTTGCGTTCGATATTCTGCGCGAGCTGGAGCGACAACGGGTTGACGCCGACGATGGCGTAATTGCGCGTGTTCATGCCATGGGCGCGCAGGCTGCGTTGCAGCGTGCGGATCACAGTTCGAAACGCCAGCATCAACGTCGGCGCCGAGACGAACCAGGCCAACAGCATGCCGCGTGAAAGGTGGTCGTAAAAACGGCTGAACATGCCCAACACCAGCAATACCAGCAGAGCGCAGCCCCAGGTGAGCAGCGCGCAGACGACTTCCTTTTCGCTGGCCGCGCCGCGCCAGCTGCGGTACATGCCAAGGCACTCGCCGATGATGAACATCGCGACAATGGCGGTGACCGCCACCAGCATTGCGGCCTGGCGATCCAGTTCGGGACGCCAGTGCAACGCGAGAAACAGTCCCATCGCGATCGACAGTCCGTCGGTAATCCGGCATACCGTCGCCGTGATAGGAAAGTACTGTCGAATTTTCAAGGGACGCATAGGCTTGTCCGTTCTTCGTTCGAGTGGTCGCGCACTATTCGCAGCACTTGTGCAGCCGGAAACAGCCTTGGTCTTTGCAGGACGAGTAGGCCGCGTTGAACTCGCTCGAAGTTGCATCGGCCTGGTAAGTGAACGTACCGAACAGTCGACCGAGGAACGAGCTGCCGCTCAGCTTCACCGTATCGCCTTCGTCGACGGCGTCCAGAGTCACCGAGTAGCGGAATGGCATGATTTTGAAGAAGCGACCTGAGAAGGTGACGAAGTACTGCGAGTCGCCGCACTTGCTGAAGCAGGCTCGCAACGGGCCGTGATGCCCTGTGCAGGAGCTCTCCCATGACCCGCACCAGCTCCCGGACAGGTCGGCGGCGTTGCAGTTGGTGAGCGGGACAAGCAGCATTGTTGCTAGGATCATCGAACGTATCATGCGTATTCTCCGTGGATGCAGTACAGGGCTTAACGGCTTTTGGCTACGAGTGCTGGCAGGGCGATCCGATGAAAGCGCCTTGTTAATTATGGGTTGTATTCGGCGGCCGTGCGGAATAGGCGGCATCGGATCGACGGTGCCGGTTCGGAAGCCCATTTATTCGCTGGAATCGTCACCGTCCGAACTTCCGCCCTGCCGCAAGCCATCGGGTTGGATTACGATAGCGGATTACGGATGCACAACAGCAGCAGGGAATTCGGGCCGGGTGGAGTTTTGCGTGTCGCGTGCGATGATCGAATTGCGTGGCGTCGAGGTCCATAATCTGCGCGGTGTCGACCTGGACTTGCCGCCGGGCCGGATGATCGTGTTTTGCGGCGTCAGCGGCAGCGGGAAGACCAGTCTGGCGCTGGACACGCTCTATGCGGAGGGCCAGCGACGTTACATCGAGAGTTTCTCCGCGTATACCCGGCAGTTCCTCGAACAGCTGGACAAGCCGGACGCGGATCGAATCGACGGCATTCCGCCGGCGATCGCGGTTACGCGACGGGATACGGCCCGCTCCACGCGGTCGACGGTCGGCACGGCCACGGAGATTACCGACTATTTCCGTCTGTTGTTTGCGAAATTGGGGAAGGTCTACTGTGCGGCTTGCCAGCGAGTCGTCGAACGTGATTCGCCCGACTCGGTCCTGGCCAGACTAAGAACGCTTGAATCGGGTTGCCGGGCCATGATTGCGTTCTCGCGCGCGGTGGGTTCGGTCGGCGAATTAGGGAGGCTGTGCGAGGAGCTGCGGGAGCAGGGTTTCGTGCGCTGCGTTTACGGCGGCAGGTTCTGGAACCTGTCGGAGCAGGCGCTTCGCGAATACGAATCGGATTTGCTGTATGTGGTTGTCGACCGGATCGTCGCGGGCACGACGTCGGAGATGCGACTCCGCGAGTCCCTGGAAACGGCATTTCACCAGGGCCTGGGCAGTTGCCTGGTCTTCGCGCAGCCCGCGGCGATGGATGGGCAACAGACGGCCGCGCAGACCGACGCGCGGCAGAACGAATTGACGATCGATGCGCAGGTCTGGAGTCGCTGGGCGTTTTCCAACGCGTTGGACTGCGGCCGATGCGGTTGCCGTTACACGACGCCCGAGCCACGGCTTTTCAGCTTCAACAGCCCGCTCGGCGCCTGTCCGCAGTGTGAAGGATTCGGAACACTGATCGATCTTGACCTTCAGCGGATCATTCCTGATCCGAGTCTAACGATTCGGGACGGCGCCGTCGCGCCCTGGAAAACGCCTGTCTATGGCCAGGAACTCAGCCAATTCCTGGCCGCCGCCGAAAAACACGGCATCCCGCTCGATACGCCGCTGTCGCAATTTACCGACGAACAGCGCCGGCGGCTGGTCGAAGGCGTTCCTGAGTGTGGGGTACGCGGTATTCGCGGGTTTTTCGACTGGCTGGAGAAGCACAAATACAGGATGCCCACGCGCGTCTTCCTCAGTCGCTGGAGGAGCGAGCACACTTGTCCCGAGTGCCATGGCGCCCGCCTGCGCCCGCAGGCGCTGGCGGTGCGCGTCGGCGGTCGCAACCTGGCGGAATACTCGGCGATGTCGATCGGAGAACTCCGCGCGGAAATCGAGCGGATCCAGTTCAGCGATTGGGAAATTCGCGTGGCTCGCGTGATGCTCGACCAGATTCGCTCGCGGCTTGCCTTTCTCGATTCCGTGGGGCTCAACTACCTGACCCTCCATCGAACCTTGAAAACGCTGAGCGCCGGCGAAAGCCAGCGTGTCGCACTCACCTCGGCGCTGGGCTCCAGCCTGGTCAACATGATGTATGTGCTGGATGAGCCGTCGGTCGGGTTACATCCGCGGGATACCCGGAAGTTGATCGGCGTCATGGCGGGGCTGCGCAACCGGGGCAATACGGTGGTGATCGTCGAGCATGATTCCGAGGTATTGCAGGCAGCCGACCAGATCGTGGAAGTGGGGCCTGGCGCGGGGGAGAGCGGCGGTACGATCGTGTTTCAAGGCACGTACCAGGAGCTGCTCGGCGCCTCAACGTTGACCGCGGATTACCTCGCCGGCCGGCGCCTGTTGACGGTTCCGGAAAAGCGACGCCAGCCAAGCCACGGCTGGCTGCGGCTCACAGGCTGTCGCGGTAACAATTTGAAGGACATCACGGTCGAGTTTCCCCTGGGAGTGCTATGCCTGGTCACGGGAGTCAGCGGATCAGGAAAAAGTACCTTGGTTCAGGAGACACTGTATGGAGCGGTCTGCCAGCGTAAGCACAAGGACGTCGACCACACCTATCCTTTCAGTGACGTTTTCGGTGACGGACAGATCGACGACATCGTGCTCGTCGATCAGAGTCCGATCGGAAGATCACCTCGTTCGAATCCCGTGACTTACATCAAGGCGTTCGACCAGATTCGCGCGGTGTTTGCGGAGACGCTGGAGGCGCGAACGCACAACTACGACGCCGGGTTTTTCAGCTTTAATGTCGACGGTGGGCGCTGTGCGAGCTGCCAGGGTGACGGGTATCACGAGATCGACATGCAGTTTCTACCCGACGTTTTTATGAAGTGCGGCGAGTGTGGTGGCACACGTTACCGCCGCGAGATTCTCGGTATCAACTACCGCGGGCGTAACATCGCGGATGTCCTGAATATGACGGCCCGGGAGGCATTCGGATTTTTTCGCGGGCAGACCAAAGTCCAGCAAAAACTAAAGCAGCTGCTCGACGTGGGACTGGATTACCTGCGCCTGGGGCAACCGGCGAATACGCTTTCGGCGGGTGAGGCCCAACGGCTGAAGCTGGCCTCCTATCTCTCCTCGGCCAGCCGGACTCGTACGTTATTCATCCTCGATGAACCCACAACCGGATTGCATTTCGCGGATATTGTCCAGCTGCTCGACTGCTTCGACGCGCTGCTCGCCGTGGGGCACTCGCTGATTGTCGTGGAACACAATCTGCAATTGATGCAGGCAGCCGACTATTTGATCGACCTGGGGCCGGGCGCGGCGGAAGAAGGCGGCAATGTCGTTGCGCATGGCACTCCCGAGAAGGTCGCGCGCTGCCCCAAATCGCATACCGGCCGCGTATTGCGCGGGTTGCTGGAATCACAATAACCGCAAGGATAAAGGCGTTAACCATCGTGAATCGCACGGCATGAACAACCCGACCGTTCAACTTTTCTGGGGCGAAGTCAGCGAGAACCTGGCGACGATCTACCTGCGTTTTTCGCGTCCGGACTTTCAACCCGGAACGGTGGTCAGCCTGTCGGGAATGTTGACCGGTCCGGTTGTCGAAGGAGCGCGCACAATTCCTGCGTGCTTCGCGTTTCAGACTGCGGAACCCGGACCCGAGCCGCTCGCCCGTTGCCAGGTCGTGGATCCTTGTTTCTGGGATTCCAAGGCGCCGTCGCTGTACCGTGCCCAAGTCGAAGCCTGGAGTGGGGATGACCTGATGCGGCGGTGGTCGGAGATCTGGATTGGCATTCGCCGACTGGGCTGCAGCGGCCCTGATTTCAGCTGGAATTCCCGCCGCTGGGTGCTGCGCGCCGTTTCCGCGCCGGAGGCGGCCGATCGGCTTGACGATTGCCGGGCTTGCGGCGCCAGCCTGGTGGTTTCCCGCATCGATGCTGAATTGTGCGCGTCGGCATCGCGGGCCGGCGTATTGCTGACGGTGATTCCCGAGCACGAAGACGTCCTGTTGCAGGCAGACGACGCCGTATGGAATTGGCCAAGTCTCGCTCTGGTCGTTCTTGAAGAATCCCACCAACCCATCCTGCCGCTGCTCCGCCGGCTCGCGCCCCGCCTGTTGATCGGTCAGCGCGTGGCGACCCTTCCGGGCACGACGAGCGACGGTTTCGATTTCACCGTTTACGAGCATGCGGCGGGCAGGCCTGTTCCGGTCTGGAGCCAACCGCCGACTCGACCGCTGATCATTCGGCAGACCGGTCCTCGATCCACCCCGTCGCTACCTGCGACGCATTTGCTGGAAGAGGCACGGGCGGCGTGCGACGTGCTGCAGCGCGAATTCGCGGCTGCGAAATGGATCAGCGGCTATATCGTCTGAGTGACCGCCTGATCGGGCCGGCGGTTTCTCAAAGTGTGGCCCAGTCGAGGGGCGGCACAAACGTCGCGCCGCGCCATGGTAAACGGGTTACCGGTTTGTGCGTGAACTCGGCGACGGCGGTCGCATTCGATTCCAAGCTGGGATCGATGCCCTGACCTGAGTTTCGATCGGGCGGAGTCGTCTCGCTGAGTATGATCGCCTTGACCGGCACGGAATAATCGCTTGCCACGGTGCAGGACTGCAACGTCTGATGAATTACCCCGATCCGATCCTGGGCGACGATCACCAGTGGAAAACCGAACTCAACGGCCAGATCGATGTTCAAGGTGTGGCGGTCCAGTGGCGACATCAGCCCACCGGTTCCTTCGACAATCAAAAAGTCGCATTCGCCGTTCCACGATTTGATACCGTCGCGCAACATGGCCGAATCAACCACGCGTCGCTCCTTCTCCGCGGCCAGGTACGGTGCCAGAGGCGCTTCGAAACACTGCGGGCAGACTTTGTCCGGCGTGCCGATGCGACCGGTCGCTTCCCAAAGTGCCAGCGCGTCGTCGGAGATGCATTCGCCGGCAACACGCTGGCAGCCGGTGGCGACCGGCTTGTGGGCCGCCACACGATAGCCGGCGCGGCGCAGCCACTCCACGATGCGCACCGCCGACATCGTCTTGCCAACGCCGGTGTCGGTGCCGCCGACAAACAGGCCTAAGGGTCGTTTCACAGTCATGCTGCATTCGCTAGGTTGAAGGATCGACAACGCGGAACGGACCAGGGAGTGTCCCCGTGCAGCTGGCCAACGGTTCATCGCGTTGGCACAACGAACAGGATCCGATGCGGCATGAAAAACAGTACCACGACGATCAAATCCGGAGTAGTCCCGATCGGGTTAGTTCAAATGGCTTGCGAACCCGCCAAGCAACGGAACGTCGATCGCGCCCTGGATGGGATCCGGCAAGCGGCCCAGACCGGCGCAAAAATCGTCTGCTTGCAGGAGCTGTTTCATGGGTTTTATCCGTGCCAGTCTGAAGACCACTCGCGATTTGCCGAAGCGGAGTCGATACCGGGGCCGACAACCGAGCGATTAGCCGAAGCAGCGAAACAATTGGGAATCGTCGTGATCGGATCGGTGTTCGAGCGGCGGGCCGCGGGGATCTACCACAACACGGCGATAGTGATTGATGCTGATGGAACGCTTTGCGGGCTTTACCGCAAGATGCACATTCCCGACGATCCGTTGTACTACGAGAAATTCTACTTTACTCCGGGTGACCTCGGCTTCCGCAGCTTTGCGACACGGTTTGCGCGCATCGGCGTCTGTGTCTGCTGGGATCAGTGGTTTCCCGAAGCGGCCCGTTTGACCGCGATGACAGGGGCGCAAATTTTGTTCTATCCCACCGCGATCGGCTGGCTGCCGGACGAGAAACCGCAATGGGGGCGGCAGCAGCACGAAGCGTGGGAAACCATGATGCGCAGTCACGCCATAGCGAATGGGATCTACGTCGCCGCCGCCAATCGAGTCGGCACGGAATCGGCCCTGGAGTTCTGGGGCGCATCGTTCGTCGCGGATCCGTATGGTCAGATCATGCACCGCGCCGACCATCTTCGTCCCGAAGTCGTCGTCGTCGAATGCGATTTGTCCCGAATCGAGGTGGCAAGAACCCATTGGCCATTTCTGCGTGACCGTCGCGTCGATGCCTACGAGCAGCTTACGGAGCGTTATCTCGATCGATGAGGCAAATGACTTACGAAAATCGGGACTTCCTCGTTCCTTATTCCCGATTTCCCGTTCCCCGCAACTCGACGACCGGCTCGAACTGGTTGGAGGAAGCGGACCGCAGCGCGGCTTCGACGGTTGCGGTGATTTCGTAGGCGGCACGTTCATCAAGGAGCGTCGGTGCGTCATCGGCAATCGACTTGGCGAAACTGTCCGCCAGCAGAAAGTCGTTTTCAAGCGTAAGGCGTCGACGACGAAATTCTTTGGCCGGTTGGCCCCGGTAGTAGACGGCGATTTCCGGTCGCGCTTCGGCGATGACAAGCGCCCCTTGCGTGCCGATCAGGCTGATCTTGATTTCCCCCAGGTCGGGATGGCTCGCAGCGCCGATCCGTCCGATCGCGACCGTGGCCAGCCGCCCGCCGTTCAATTCCAGGCTGATGGTGCCGACATCTTCGACATGGTTGTCGGCGTTGACCTGATGGAAGGCGATTGCAGACCGGGCATAAACGCGTTCAAAGCGTGCGGCGGTGAGCTGCCGAATGTAGGCCAGCGGGTAGATCGCTTCGTTGCGCATTTCGCCGATCGGGACGGTGCCCACAGCACCGTCGGAGCCATCCGCGTGAGCGGCACGTTGGAATTCCAGCCAATCGACGGGCGGATCACCCGCTCGCCGGCTCCCCAGAGGTGGACCGGCATCCTTGGAAAAATAGAAGTCGACGTGGGCCGATAGGATTTCGCCAATCTCGCCGTCCCGCACCCATTGCTCCGCTTGCATCAGTGCCGGCAATCGGTTGCGATTCCAGAGCAGAAACTTGACGCGATTGCGTTGGACCGATTCCACCAGCCGCTCGCATTCACTCAACCGGGTCGACATCGGTTTGTCCTGGACGACATGCACGCCCAGTTCGCAGGCGCGAATACTCAGGTCGCAATGCCGCTCGGCCTCGGAACTGACCACGGCAACATCGATCCGGAAGTCGCGGAGTGCCCGCTCGACGTCGCGCAGGTAAGGAATCCGCATGCGGTCGGCGAATTCCTGGTTCCGTTCATGGATCCAGTCCGGGACTCCGGGATCATCCGCGACGACGGTCAACTGGAAGGCGGGATGGGAGGAGATACCGCGGGCAACGTAGTCGTGTTTGACGACGCTCAGTACGGCCACGCGCAGCGGCGCGCTAAACGACTGTTGGGTCGGCGTTGTTCCGCGATCCATGCTCCATCCTCTCGAATCGTACAGGCTTTCCGATCGACCAGGCTTGCATCGCCAGTTCGGCAAGCTCGATCGGCAACTCACAATCCTGGCGTTGTGTCCCGGGGGAAGGCTCACGAACGACGGCCCGCTGAAACTCCTTCAGTTGCGTGGTCATCGTCGCGAGTTCTTCGTTGCTTCGGCGGGCGTTTGCCGAACCGCCCTGGAGCAGCAATTGCATTTGATCGTGGTCATCGGCATACGCAGCGCCCGCCGATCCGATCAGTGTGACACAGCGGTAGCCGCTTCCGGGCGGCAGAGCATTGGCGGTCGAGAGCAGCGCCATTCCCCGCAGGGGAAAGCCGAGGTGGATCTGCAGAAAATCGGGCGGGTCCGCAGCGGAGTTCGGCGGCGGCTGTCCCAGTACCGCGATGTCGAGCGGAACTGCGTCGAACAGCCAGCAGGCGGCATCGAGCAGGTCGGTAACCCGGTCCCAGATCGAACCGGGCGACTTGTCCCGCGGCCGCCAATCATGCATCCGCAGCAGCACGGGCTGGCCAAGCTGCCCGGTTCGAGCTGCCTGCTGAATTGCCTGGATCGAAGGACGGTAGCGGTCGAGGCCCCCAACCATGAATTGCCGCCGCTGTTGCTCGGCCAACGTCCGCAGGGAAGCCGCTGCTCGCGACGCCATGGCACAGGGCGATTGCACGAGCAGATGTTTTCCCGCCTCCAAGGCACGACGGACCAGTTGTTCGCGATCGCCGCGCGGGCTATTGACGAGTACCGCGTCGACCGATTCAGGTGCGGAGTCAAGCAACTGCGGCAACGAGCTGAACCGCAGTGAAGTCCCGAATTGGGCGCCTTGCCGATCGCCGAGTGTCGAATCACGATGCACGATCGCGTCCACCGACATTCCACTCAGCCAACCCAGCGCGCGATGACAGAGTTCCGCTTCGTCGTCGCGGAAGTCCACCAGCGCTAATCGCAATTTCTCTTGTAACATCGCGACTCCCCCATCGCGGGGTTCAAGCGAGTATCTTGGTTACCACGTTACCGGCAATATCTGTGAGCCGGAAATCACGTCCCTGACTGCGGAAGATAAAACGTTCATGATCGATCCCCAGGCAGTGCAGGATCGTCGCCTGCAGGTCGTGCACATGGACGGAATCTTCGACGACATTGTACGAGAAATCGTCGGTCTTCCCCAAGGTGAGCCCGCCTCGAATTCCGCCTCCGGCCAGCCAGATCGAAAAGCAACGCGGATGGTGGTCTCGACCGTAATCTTCGCGCTCGATCGAACCCTGACAGAAGACGGTACGTCCAAATTCTCCGGCCCAGATCACCATTGTGTCCTGCAGCAGGCCGCGCTGTTTGAGATCGGCAACCAGTCCGGCGGACGCCTGGTCGACCTGACGGCATTTCCTCGGTAACTTGCTGTTGATCTGTTGATGGTGATCCCAGCCACGGTGGTAAAGTTGTACAAAACGGACGTTACGTTCGATCATGCGCCGAGCCAGCAAGCAGTTGGCGGCGAAGGTCCCCGGCTGTCGCGCGTCATCTCCATACAATTCAAACGTATGCTCCGGCTCGCTGGCGACATCGGTCAGTTCGGGGACGGACTGCTGCATGCGGAAAGCCAGTTCGAACTGGTCGATGCGATTTTCGATCTCGGCCGTCGGTAGCTTCTCCTGATGGAGTCGATTGAGCCGTTTTACATCGTCGAGCCATTGACGTCGTGTCGCTCGATCGAATCCCGGGGGGTCGTTAAGGAACAGAATGGGATCCGTACCGCTGCGCAGTTTTACGCCTTGATGCCTGGGCGGAAGGAATCCCGGGCCCCAAAGTCGCCCGTTCAGCGGTTGATCGCCCGCTTCTCCGCCGGAGATCATGACTAGAAACGTCGGCAGATTGTCGTTTTCACCGCCGAGTCCGTACGAGAGCCAGGAACCGAGGCTGGGACGTCCCGGCTGCTGGCTGCCGGTCAGCAGAAACGTGATCGCCGGATCATGGTTGATCGCTTCGGTGTGCAGCGAGCGAACCACACAAAGATCGTCGGCGACTTGAGCGGTATGCGGCAGCAACTCGCTGAGCTCCAGGCCGGCATCCCCATAGCGCCGGAACGCAAAGGGGGAGGCGGTAATAGGATGCGAAGTTTGCTGGCTGGTCATCGTTGTCAGTCGTTGCCCTTGGCGGACGCTGTCCGGCAACTCTTGGCCATGCAGTTCACGGAGTGCCGGTTTCGCATCCAGCAGATCGATCTGGGAAGGCGCGCCCGATTGACAGAGCAGGATGACTCGCCGGGCCCGCGGACGAAAGTGGGGCAAGTCGTGGGCTTGGGCCGACGTCGACTGCAGTAGCGCTCCGAGTGCGGCCAATCCCAGACCGCGACTGGTTTCGCTGAGAAATTGGCGTCGCTCCGCAAAGCGAAGCATGTCGATGCGATGGCGTGGTGAATCAATCGACATGGATCGCCTCGTCGAGTGCCAGGATCGATGCGACGACCGCGGTCAG
Source organism: Planctomycetota bacterium (assembly GCA_016872775.1). GTDB lineage: Bacteria > Planctomycetota > Planctomycetia > Pirellulales > Pirellulaceae > VGZA01. The sequence goes on from VGZA01000035.1 coordinate 12,065, forward strand.
GGCCGCGGTATCCTCCAGGCGGTCGTTCCGCCATCGCGGGGCTTCCCCTACGGACAACAATGTGCGTGCCGCATCGGGGCGATCGCGAAACGTGCCGGCGTGCCGCTGCCATGCCGCGATCAACACGTCCAGCTCTGCCTTATCTGGCGACCGCCCCAGGATTCGCAGGAACGCCTCCGCCAGAATTCGCCCGGCCAGGTCGCTTTCCAGCGCAACCCGGTGCCGCGACGGTCCGGTCGATCGAACGGAGCGAATGACAGGCGGGCCAGCGCTGGCGGCCGGTTCCCGTTGCGCCAAGAGTGTTTCGGCCAAGTACCGGGCCGCTTCCAGGTAGGTTGGATCATTCATCAGCGCCAGCGCCTGCAGCGGAGTATCGGTCGGTGATCGCACGAGGGTACAGACCTCGCGATCGGGAGCGTCCCAGATGGCGAGCGATACTGGCGGCACCGATCGCTTCCAGAAGGTATAGACAGATCGGCGCGCGAGATCGGCGCCGTGGCTTTGATGGTACGTCTGGGCGGTGAAGTTCTGCGTGTCGTAAGCCACTTCTTCCCACAGGCCGGGCGGCTGGTAGGGGAGTACGCTGGGTCCTCCGATCGTGTTTACCAGGAGTCCGCTGGCCGCCAGCGCCTGGTCGCGGATCATTTCCGCCGCCAACCGCAGTCGCGGGCCGCGCGACAGCCAGCGATTATCGGGATCGTGCTCGAAGCTGGGCGCGAAATCACTTGCCTGCAGGAAGGTTGAGGACAGCAGCATCTGTCGCTGCAGGCGCTTCAACGATCCGTTGGAAGCGCGAGAACGATCGAACAGATCGCTTGCCAGCCAATCCAATAAGTCCGGGTTGGAAGGAGGTGCGCCGCGCGTTCCGAAGTCGTCGGGCGTCGCGACGAGACCTCGGCCGAAATGCAATTGCCAGAGCCGATTCACCATCACACGGCCTGCCAGGGGATTGTCGGCCGAACCGAGCCAGCGGGCCAGTTCCAAACGGCTCGCCGGGCGCGCCCCGCTGCGATTCAGTACTTCCGGCAGGCCCAGTTGTACCGTTTCACCAGGTTGGTCGAACAAGCCGCGGAGCAGCACGCGTGTCTCGCGCGGCGAGCCCAGTTCGCGCATAACCATCGTGGTCGGCGCCTCCTGCTCCAGCTGCCGCCGATCCCGCACCGCGTCGCGCCAAGCGCGGTCGATGCGCGGGAACTGCGCGTCGCTCATTTCCAGGTAGCGCCGTCGCACCAGCCGTCGCTGTGCTTCCGTGCGTCGCTCACGGTCGGTTGTAAGAATCGCGCGTAATGGATCCCGTCCCGTGAACAGTTCGCATTCTTCCTCCGAGAGCTGTCTGCCGAAGATCCGCACGTCGTCCAACAAGCCCCTCAGTCCATCCCGTTCCGGTGCGCCTCCGATCCACAGCGGTTCCTTGACCACGAGTGGTCCGACGAAATCGGCGCGCCGAACTTCATTCGTGCGACGCTCACCGTTGACGTACCAGCTCACTCCGGACGCTGTTCCCGATCCATCCATGGTCACGACAAGGCTGTACCACCGATTCGCCTCCAAGGCCCCCTCGGCGGTGACTTCCATCGCCGTCACGACATTGCCGTCCTGGACCCAGCGCAGCCCGAGCTGTCGGTCGCGCAGGAATAAACGGATACCTTGCTCGTTGCGCTGCGAGTCGGTTCGCTGCAGAAGCTGGCAATCGTCAAGCGAGGTTGGAAAGAACCTGATGACGATTGTGAGCGGATCAAGCGATCGCCAGGCTGGAAACTCGTCGATCTGAATCCCGGTTTCTCCCGTCAGCACCAGCGCCTGGCCATCGGTTCCCGGTGCGAGTTCCGCCTCCGTATTGACCCGAGCGTTCCATTCCGGGTGCTGAACGTCGATCAGGCGATTGCCTTGCAGCTCCTCCATTGTGAGCTGCAGCGTTGCATCCTGCGGCAGAGGGGTCCGAAGTTCACGGGAGCCGACGAGTTGCTGTTCCCACTCGATTTGCTGCGGATCGTCGGCGTTGAGTCGAGCCGTGATCAAACGCTCCAGCTCCGGAATCGCGCGATCCAATTCGGCCATCCGCAGTTGCTGCAGCATCGTCGGCGCTTTGAGCAGCGGCACCGCGTTGCCCCGCTGCCCGTCCAGTCCTCGTTCATCGACGTTGTTGAAGTACGCGAAGAAACTGTAGAACTCCCGCTGGCGGAGCGGATCATGCTTGTGGTCGTGACAGCGAGCGCATTGCAACGTCAAGCCCAGCCACACGGTGGCCGTGGTGGTCGTGCGATCCGCGACATATTCGAGCCGATATTCCTCGTCGATAGCTCCGTTCTCAAAATTCACCATGTGGTTACGATTGAAACCGGTGGCGATCTGCTGGTCGAGCGTCGGATGGGGGAGCAGGTCGCCCGCCAGCTGCTCGACCGTGAAATCGTGATACGGCAGGTCGCGGTTCCAGGCGTCAATGACCCAGTCGCGCCAGCGCCACATATCGCGGTGCGTATCGGCGTGGTAACCGTGCGTGTCGGCATATCGAGCCAGATCGAGCCAGTGGGCTGCCATCCGCTCGCCATGGCGAGGCGATGCGAAGTAGCGATCTACGATCCGCTCCAGGGCATCCGGTTGCTGGCCATCGAGCAGTTCCGCGACTTCGTCAGGATCGGGTGGCAAGCCTCGAATGGCGTAACTCAACCGGCGCAACGCCAACCATGGTTTGGCGGCGGGTGGTCGTGGAATCTGCCGCTGCTCGCGGTGCGCCTGCACAAATCGATCGAGCGGGTGTTTTGGCCAGGCTGGATCGTGCACGGCCGGTGACGGAGATCGCCTTGGCGGCTGAAACGCCCAGTGGTCGGCCGGTTCGTCAGCGCATGCGGCCGGCGACAAGGCGACGGACACGAGTGCCGTAAAGAGTCCCGCCGTAAGGCGTGACAGAACCAGCGTCATCCCAGAGGCTCCAAAACGGGAGGGCGACCCGCCGGTTCCGCGCGGGACAACATGCCCTCGTACGCGAGTCAGCCGGAAACGGGCGGCCAAGCTCATTACACCATGATGGCGCAGCCCCGTCCAGAAATGGCGGGGCTTGGGGTCGATTGTCGGATTCAAGTTGGTTTGAATGCCGGAATTACCCGTGCAATCGTTCCAAGGGGCCGGTAGCGTCTCCGAACTCCCGCGTCGGCGAACCGGCCAGATCAAGCATCGACCGATAAAGGTTGGCCAGGGGCGTTTCCTTGGCGTACAGTTCGTGCCGACCGGTCGCAATGCGTCCTCCCGCTTTGCCGAACACGGCGATCGGCAGGTCGTCGTGATTGTGCCGGTTGCCGTCGCCTATTCCGCTTCCATAGACGATCATCGACTGATCGAGCAGACATCCGTGGGCGTCGGAGATATTGTCCAGCCGGTCGAGCAGGTGCGCCAGCAGGCTGACGTGGAAATGGTTGATCTTGCTGATCTTGGACTGTTTGGCCGCGTCGTTGCCATGGTGAGACAGGTCGTGGTGGCCTTCGGCAACATCAATTTCCTTGTAACTGCGATTATTTCCTTCATTGAGATACATGAAAGAAATTACCCGCGTCGAATCGGTCTGGAACGCCAGCGCCATCAGATCGAACATGATCCGCACATGATCGGCGAAGACCGTCTGCATCCCGGCGGGGCGCGGATAGTCGCCGGGGTTCGCCGGTTGACCGTCCTCCCGCGCGACACCGATTAAGCGCCGCTCGACGTCCCGCACCGCGTGCAGATACTCGTCCAGCTTGCGCTGATCCTGGATTCCCAACCGGCGATGCAGCTGATTGGCGTCGTCACGGACAAAGTCCAGCACGCTTTTCCTGAGCCGCGTTCGACGGACTTTGGCCTCGTCCTGTTCCGAGGGAGTCCCTGTGCCAAACAGGCGATCGAAGACGGACGACGGATTGATCTCTTTTGCCACTGGAGTTGTCGGCGTACGCCAGGAGATATTCGACGAGTACGCGCAACTGTATCCCGAATCGCAATTTCCCGATTGGGCGCTCGGTTCGGTACCGAGTTCCAGCGAGGCGAAACGCGTTCGGTCGCCGATCGACTGCGCCAGCGCCTGATCGATCGAGATGCCGTTGGAAATATCCGCACCGTGGGTTTTCTTCGGGTGCGCGCTGGTTAGGAACGAAGCACAACTGCGGGCGTGGTCCCCCGGGCCGTCGCCCAGCGCCCGTCCGCCGTTCAGCGTCAAGCCGCTCAGAATCAGCATTTTTGATCGATATCGCGAAACAGGATCGAGGATCGGCCCGATCTCAAAATCGGCTCCTTCACCTTTCGGCGTCCAGTCGGGCATATGTTTCCCGTTAGGCACGCACAGAAAGGCCATGCGCAGCGGAGGCGTCGCCCCCGACGGCTGGGCGTTGGGGGTCGCAAAGGAGTGCGTGGGCAACATTGCCTCGAGGACCGGCAGCGCAACCGCGGTCCCCAGGCCGCGCAATACCGTTCGCCGCGAGATTCGAAATCGATCATTCATTCTCAAGTCTCCATGGGAGCTGGATTCTATTGTCCGGTCTACGGCGCGATGAGGCAACAGTCTATTTACGGGTTGCCGGGGGCGGCGCCTCGCTTCTGGAACGGTTCGCTGGCCACAATCAACTGGACCAGTCGCACCAGGCGATCGTCGTGCTCCGACAGGCCTTTCAATATCTTATCGACCGCGCACTGATCGTAGTACTCCAAACCTCGGCCCAGTGCGAAAGTCAGCATTTTCTCAGTAAAACAACGGACAAACGCCTCCCGTTGCTGCTCGGCCAGCCAGTTTACCATGGCGTTCCAGCCTGCCAGGCTTTCCCCACCCGGGAGCGTCACGGAGCTGTCGATCGGGAAATTTCCATCACGATCGCGCCATTTGCCGATCGGATCGAAGTTTTCGAAGGCGAACCCCAGAGCGTCCATGCGCTCGTGGCAGACGGCGCAATTCGGATTCTCGCGGTGCTGCTGCATGCGCTCGCGCAAACTGCCCTTCTGCTGAGCTTGCTCGCCGTCCATCAATTCAGGCACATTGGGCGGCGGTGCCGGAGGTGCTTCCCCCAAAAGGTTCTCCATGACCCATTTGCCTCGCTTGACCGGCGACGTGCGCGTCGGGTTTGAAGTCAGGGTAAGGATCGAGGCTTGCGTTAATAGCCCTCGACGGTTGGTCCCCTGGAGTGATACCTTGCGCAGGTCCGGCCCCGCGACGCCAGGGACGCCATAAAGTCGCGCCAGCGGTTCGTTGAGGTAAGTAAAATCGGCGGTCAGAAATTCACGAATCGGGCGGTCCTCTGCCAGCATTTCCGCGAAAAACCTCTGCGTCTCCTGTTTCATCGCCAGGCGAAGTTCAGGAACAAACTCGGGAAACCGAGCCGGATCCGGATTGAGATTGTCGAGTAATCGCAGGTTCAGCCACTGGGAAGCAAAATTATCGACCAGAGCGCGCGATTTGGGATCGCGGATCATTCTTGCGACTTGCCGTTCCAGCTCGCCCTCTTTCGTCAATTTCTCTTCCCAGGCCAATTGGAACAGCTCCTCGTCCGGCAGCGAACTCCAAAGGAAGTAGGAGAGCCTCGTTGCGATTTCGAATTCGTTGAGTTGTCGCGATTTCTCCCTGGCCGGCGGATCGCCTTCAACTCGGAACAGGAAATGAGGCGATGCCAGCACCGCCTGCAATGCCAGGTGGATTCCACCTTCAAAGGTCTGACCCTCCTCTTGCGCGACCCGAGTGAGATCGACGAGTCGCTTCAGTTCCTGCGCGGTTGCCGGTCGACGAAACGCGCGATTGGCGAATCGCTTCAGGATCTTCTCCGCGGCCTCCGCCACGTTTGATTCTTCGCCCGGCATGTCGATGAAAACGCGGCGATGGGTTTCCGGTAAATCGGTGGTCGACGACGGCAACGGGCCGCGGATCTCAAGCTGAAACACGATCAGATTGCGATCGCGCTCCTTGGCATTCTCGGCGTCCGGCTTGTAATAGTCGTTTAGAAACGCGGCGCCGATACGGTGCATGCCAGCGCCGATTTCGGCCGTCGCCGGATGCATGGTCGGCCGATTGCGCTGCGTGCGGACTTCCGCCACACGCAGTTCCTGGTCGTCGACTCGAATTGCCATTTTGACTTTTTCGGGTCCCGCTTGATCGCCCGCCGCAAGAATGCGTATTTCGTATCGCCCCGCTTCAGGCAACTCGACCGGCAACCAGAGCGTGCCGTTGGACGCCAGGGTGCGCGGGCCGTTTCCGGATCGGCTGGAACCATCGTCCGCCTGTAACTGCTCGCCTGAGGCAAGCTTGCGCAGCCGTAAACTCGGTACGACCAACGCCCGATCCAGGATCGATTCCGCCGCCGCGAGGTACTTCTCCATCAGAATCGGCGACATCGACAGTACGTCGCCGATGTTGTCGAATCCGTATCCGACATCGTCCGCCGGGAAGTCGTCGACCGGTTGATAGTCGATCCCCACCAGATCACGAATCGTGTTGCGGTACTCGTTGCGATTCAACCGCCGTAATGTCACGCGCCCAGGGTTGACTTCCCCCGTGCAATCGATTTGATTCAATGCCGTGTCCAACCATTGGACCAGCGATTCGTACTCCGCGCTCGACGGTCGAGGAACCTCCTTGTTATCCAGAGGTGGCATCGCCTGAGCTCGCAGGTGAGCCAGTACCTTGAGCCACGGGCCACGGGCCTCCAGGATCGCGTCGCGGTCGCCGAATCTCTCCAGGTTCAAGTCGGCCTCCGCGTTGCCCGCACCATGACAACCGAAACAGTACTTTGCCAGCAACGGCCGAGCCTGTTCCGTAAACGGTGCGCTGCGGGCCGCATCCGGTTCGTCCGCGAGAAGCAGATCAGCGCTTGCCAGACCCAGCGATATTCCGAGCGTCGCCGCAAGCGAAATTCCAACTGTCCGATGGATGACGAAAGTCAACAGCCGATGGAACTGCCACGCCAGCACAGGTCGCATAAGGCATCCTGAAAGGGGAAAAACGGCGGAAACTGCTGCGAAACCCAAGGCGGGAACAGGATCAGGTTCGCGTGGCGGGAAGTACAAATCGGACGAAATGGGTCTCCGAGTGCCTCGACGCGGTTCAACGGTCCGCGAACAATGGTGTGACTAATTCTAACGTGCCGGGGTGGACGATGTCCAACGGGGAACGGCACCGCGATGGTCCCGACGGGTCGAAATACAACGGACTTGCAATTCACCCGGCTCGCGGCGGCGCTACCGGGGCTGGACGAGCGGTTGGCCGGGGAGTGGCTCGGCGAACGGCTGGTCTACGGACCGGAACTCGATCCGCAAGCGATCCGTGTCGGCATCGCCAGCTCACGTATTCCCCGGCCTTGGCACGCCTGGCCGGAATGGTTCCAGCGGTTCAGGAATGCGCTGAATCGCCTGCGGCCAGGGGAAGTTCTATACGGCGTGGAGGGCACGAGCACGGCGATCTGGGTAGTTCGCGCCGCGCGGCTATTCCAGTTGCCGGCGATCCTGTTGCATATGCCTCGAAAACAGGAATCGGTCGCAATGTGGCAACGCCGAGTCAGTGCTTCGAACTGCAAGGAACCGTATCCGATTCTGGAGCTGTTTCTTTCCCCGGCTCTGTCGCGCGGCCTGCCGCCAAAACAGGAACTTGCAGCGATCGCTCCCCAGGATCGGGCGTTGGCGCTGGCAAGTTGTCGATTGGAGCTGATTTTTCAGAGACCGGGCGGCGCCTGGCAGGAGCTGATCCGGCTTGGCAAAGCCGATCCGCGGTTTCCGGGGACCGCCTTCGAGGAATGCCGCGCGCCGCTGCAACCGGCCCCGGCGCGCCTGCCCGACGTCGATTGCCCGCCGGCGGTCGCCGATGACCTGCTGTCGCGGATTGCGACGGTCGAAGCGGATCCGTCCCGCGAGCCGCTCTTGATCCACTGGACACGCGCGCCGATCGCTGCCTGGAACGGTGAAACGCGGGACGACTACGAAAACGGTCTGCTTCAGGGCACCGTCGCAGGGCCGCGCACCGCTTTCGATACGCTGCGGCGAATTCTCCTGGAAAAGACGATTCGCGGCTCGGGCCGCCTGCTACGTCACGGCAAACCGATGGTCTGTTTTACCGCGGCCCCGCTACGGTCCTATGCCGACTTGCGCATTTACCGCCCTCATCTCCGCCGTTTTGACTTTGAACCGTACGGGTTCTGTTTCCGCCAGCGGAAGTTGCAGGAGCTCGGAGCGCGCCCCGTGATCTACGGCGAACCGCCGCTGCTGGATCGACTGTCGCCGACCGATCTCCCCTATTTCCAGGTCGCGCGCGCGGGTCGCGACTGCTCGCTCGACTGGACGCTGGAACGGGAGTGGCGACTCGCAGGTGACCTCGACCTGCGCCGATTCACCGCCCAGGAGCTGTACCTCTTCGTCGATAGGCCGCAGGAAGCCGAACAGCTGCGTCGTGAATCGCCCTGGCCCGTGATCTGCTTGAACGACTTGCGTACGCAGGGCTGCTATTGGTTGTGATTATCGTCTGGTGGTGGAACAACTATTCGTTCAATTCACCGCTTGGAACGACATCGAAGCGGGCGCCGGAGTATCTCAACGCGCGCGGCGCGTCCGTCGCGTCGGCGCTCCGCGTTCATCGGCAAGCCGGCTTTGCGCGTTCTGTTCAAAAATCGAAAATTCCGCCCAGACGGGCAAGTGATCCGAAATGCGCACGGCCTGTTCCTTGGTCAGCTGGAACTCCTGTCGGAAGTCGAATACCCCGTGCCTGCCCGAGTATTCCGTCGTCGGAACATCGTTGAAGACAATATTGTCGTACTGCGCGGTTCGCGCGGTATTTGTCGGTTCGCCGCTGATCACGCAGACCATTCCCGGAATTTCGGCCAAATCACCGAAGTGCCGGTCATCGACGTTGAAATCGCCCAAGAGGATCACGTCGTCCTCGTCGTGCCCATCATTGCGAACCGCACGGTAGACATTGTCGAGCACGTTAATTTCCCGAGTCAATGACTGGGGGCTCGGATCGGTATGGATGTTCACCAGCGTGAATGTGAATGCGTCGTCGATCTGTGGCCCGCGAACTCGAAACTGCGCCACGAGCGGTTCGCGGTGCATCCAGTTCTCGGGATCCTCCATCGTATAGATCTGCGAACGATTGATCTCGACGCTCTCTCGATCAAAAACGAAAGCGTACTGTTCTTTGACATTCGTATGGCCCAATCGCGGCCCAATCGCAAAATCGTAACGCCCTCCCTGGGCGTTGATCCGCTCGACGAACTCCGGCATGAAATTCTCGTTCTGGGTGCGAATCTCCTGGATGGCGACAATGTCGAAATTGCGGATGATGCGGGCCAACGTTTCCATCACCTCGTTGTGCCTGGATTTTTCCTCGCTAAACACCTGGATATTGAACGTGGCGATTCGGATCACGTCGCCCGGATGCTCGACCGTCGATCGTGCTGCTTGCGATTCGACGCCGCGCAATTGCGACCGTAATTCCGACGGCAAGGCCCGGGGTTTGATTTTCAGTTGGTCCAGACCGGAAATCCGGTAGTACTGCAGGAAGAAAAAACCGCAGATCACGGCCAGGGCCGCGCCAACGAATGTCTGAGGACGGAGCACGGTGTCCCTCCCTGGAATCGCGCTTCGAAAGGTGGCTGATTTCGATGGTTGGGAAGGATAGCGAAGTTTCGCCAAAAGCCCAAGAGGAATTGGTGCGGACCGTGGTTGGCGGGTGCCTGAATTGCCGAAGCTGCCTGAATTATCAGGAATTGGCCGAATTCGTGTTCAGTGTAACGGCGCGGTGACCACGCGGACAAACCGGCCACCACTGTCGTAAATCCGGTGTTTGCCGAATCGGCACCAGCTCAGATCGACCAGCAGGTGCAGCACCGTGCCGCGTAGACCATCAAAGCTGGCAATCACCTGGCGATAAGGAAGCGGCTCGCGATGATAGAAGTCGACTCCCAATTCGGAAACGTTGCGGCCGATGACGAGCAGCTGGCCGTCACAGATCGGATGCTGAACGGAATCGACCGGAGTGATCAGGAACGGTAAGGGGTAAGGTCGGCGTTTTTCCCTGCGACGATCCAGTTCGGGTCGACCTGGCAGGTGCGTGAGCAACAGTTGTTGGACGCAGCTCCGCAGTTCCTCGTCTGCGCTCGCCGATCGACCTGCGCGAAAATCGCGGGAAGGCGCGCCCAGAAAATCATTGGCCGCAGGCATTGGCAGAAATCGTGGATCAGTTTCGGCAAGTTCCATGGTCGGTTCCGTGGTAGTCAACGCGCGCGTGAACCAAGGTCTGCCTTGCGGAGCGAAACCGGTCATTGGTCCGCAGCGGGCGATCGTGAGAAAGGCACGATGGGTGAAAAGCCAATGAAAAACTACGTTGGAATTCGGCGGTTGTCAAACGGCGCAACTCCCCGCGACCCGGCCCTGACGAGGAGCCTGTTCCCTGCCGCGTAACTGCGGCAATCGGAATTGGCCGTCCGACCGTCAACGAGCGGACGACGTGTACAGCTGCAACCGCGACTTTGACCACGACGGGATGCCGACGTATAGATAATGAGCCTCATTCAGTGACCGATCGCCACGGATGATCAAACCAACGCAACTGCTTCCGAGTTCATGCCGCTCCAGGATTCGAAGACCGCCGATGAAACTCTATCCACCGTCCGTCCCGACGGTTGGGGTGCTTCGTTCGCGCAGACGATCCAGCAGAAGCGGTCCCACTCGCTGGAACTGCTGACCAGCGAACGGGAACGAATCCGTCGCATGGAAGTGACGATTGCCGATCTGCTGACGAAGGTCGGCGAGGAAGTCAAACTGTCGGAATCGCAGCTGTTGTCAGAATTGGCGATCCGCGAGGAAGTGATTGCCGGACTGCAGCAGCAGATGGAGCAGCAGCAGGTTCAGTTTGATCGACTGATGGCGGAAGCGGTAGCCCTTTATCGGCCGTCGGCCGAAGTGGAAGAAGAGTTGCGTCGGGTGCGCGCAGCACTGACAGAATCGACGCGGCAGCATGACGCCCAGACGGCGGCGTTGGAGGAACTGCGCACGCAACTCGGCGACGCGATGCGACGACCACCGGTTGTCCAACAGGACGAAAAGCTGTTGCGTGAACTGGAGGCGTTGCACGCCGAGCAGGCGCGGCTGGAGTCGTTGCTGGCCGAATCACAACAGGAGTCGCTGGAATCGCATGAGGATTCCACGGAGGCGCTGCAGCAGCTGCAAAAGCGCTACGACCTGGTGTTGGGCGACCTGCGCGATCTAAAGGCGCGCAATGCGGAACTGGAGCGGAAGCTGGCGGCGAAATCGTCATCGGTCACAAGTTCCGTATCGAGCCCGTCGTTGCCCACGGGCAACGACTGGGCGTCGCAGAAACAGCGGTTGCTCGCGCAGCTGGAAGCGGAGAGTACGGTCACCGACGCCGACCGCAAAGAAGAACGGTTGCGGATCGGGGAGGTGATCCGCGCGACAGATGAACTCGTTGCCGACAAGGACGCGGAAATCGCCAGCTTGCGGCAGTTGCTGCAGGAACAGTCGTCCAAGATTGGCGAGGTGGCTGTAGGCGCCTCCGCGATCGCCGGCCTGCTCGACCACGACGAACTGATTCGGCGGGAACGCGAGCTGCTGAAGAAGCTGGAATCCGACTGGCGTGAAAAGCTGCGCCAGGCGGAGGTCGATCTGTCGATGGAACGGGCGAAGATCGCGAGGGAGCGCGCTCTGCTGGACGAGCGGATTCAGCAACTCGAGTCGGAACGAGCCAAATCGTCCGATGGTGACGACAAGAAAGGCGGTAACAAAGCCGGCCGCGGCCGCTGGATGACGCGCCTGGGGCTCTCCGACAAGGATAAATAACTCGAGCGGCGGTGTTCGCGTTCAGTCCCACCACCAGCGAGTCGTCGACAAGAGTTGCTGGGCCGATTCCCGCGCGACCTGGTTGCGTTGATTGTCGACGCGCATGTGGCTGGGCAACAGCGCTTCCTGTGCTCGAATCTGAACCCCGCCGCCGATCGGTGTCGTCAGCAGGTTACCCTTCCAGATCACGTTGACGGCCGATTCGACCTGTCGAGGCGCTTCGAGCAGTTCGACGGGGAACTTCGCTTCGTCGCCGAACACCGACATCTGCCAGCCGGCCTTGGCGTGGAAATCGTACTGTTGGATGTAGGCGGCGGCGATCGACATGTCGATCAAGTTTTTCAGTTGACCGTACACCGGAGTTCGGGCCGCCAGCTGCGGGTAACGTTCGGTGAATTCCGCCACGAACGCCTGGCTGGCAGGGTTGATTTCTCCCGAATTGGCGCGTTGGCCATTGGCCGCCACCCGTTCGTTTTCGCCAATCAACTTGACGCCATCGCCGACCATCTCCATCGCAAGCCCGTCGTCACTCGCCACGATGCACTCGTAGTTGGGCACGAAATACCAACGTTCCATCGCGTTGCGGGCGATCTGCTGGGGATTGGCCCGCGCGATGTAACTTTCGATTTTCGCCGCCGGTGCCTCCAATCCGATTCCGATCAGTTTCATGCGATAATCGGCTTCGACCAGCACCTGGGCAAAATGTGTCTTGGGCGAGATGCCACGAATCGAGACATTCTGCATGCCCAGCGCCTTCTTCATGCCAGCGGCGATTTTTTTCGCGTCGGCCGGTTTCGCTCGGGGCGCCACCTGCGCATAGTATTTCTGCATGTTCGACAGACCCTCTTGGGTCGCATCGATCGAAACACTGATCAAATTGGCGCGGCTGGCCTGGGGTGCAAATACGCGAAGGGCAACGATGAGGTCTTGTAATTCAAGCACGCTGCGCCCAGATTCAATTCCGACAACACGCCCGGAAAGATCGCGCATGAAACCCTCGGCCGGCCCAGCAATCACGATGTCGTTGGTCTCGGGGAAGAAAAATACGTTGCGAATGCCGGTCAGTCCACCCAGATACTGCATCTCGTCAGGAATCGGCTGGCCTGCTTCGAGACATTCGGCGACCGCCGCCTCCAACCGGTTCAGCGAGATGTAACGCCGATCAACTTCGCGCGCCAGTTCGCTGTCCAGAAACTGACGCGTTGCCGCGATTCGCTCCCGCGTCAACCGGCCGTTCGGATCGCGCAGCAACTTCATCTTGAAGACACCGCTGGGATCGACTTCGACACCCGCGACCATTTGGCCGCCGCCCTGGTTTTGCCCACCCTGGTTTCCACCTCCACCACCGCCACCAACACCGCCGCCCCCCTGGGCCAATACAGCAGCTGGCAAGAAGAACAGTCCAAGCAATGCGATGCGCACGGAACGCCAGATGAACATGGGTTGCACCTAAAAATGATCCAGAATTACCGGAGTTTTGAAACCTCACGCCGCCATCACGTGGCCCGAACATGATCGAGGCAGCACCATTCCAATCCGCCAGTTTAATTGCCGAATGGGCAAAATGCAAAGTTTGTGACTGCAATAAAATCGGTAAAATAGGCAAGATGCAGCGGCTTGCTACGGGGGATTCGCCCGATTCGCCCCTGCTCAGAACGCCTCCACCGGGTTTCTCCGGTAGGCGAGCGGAAAATCGACCCGTTTTCCTTGCCGATGAGAGTCGAAAACGGCACAGATCATCTCGACGGTAACCCGTCCTTCATAGGCACTGCATTCCGGGTCCCGGTCCATTTCGATCGCGGCCAGCAAGTCTTCAACGATGGCAATGTTGCCCGCTAGTGCCTCATCTTGAATCGTTTCCGGTCGGGCGACCCCGGCTGACGAGATCGGCTGCCATGCGGCATTGGATCGGCCTGGCGACCAGGACGGGTCGGCCAGATAGAAGGCCCCAGGGAGGAATCCGGTGGCGATTTCGACGATCCCTTTGGTACCGAAAATCTGGATGCCGAACCGGCCGCCGGGGGCATTTTTTCGGCTGCCGAAATAGGCGGTCACGCCGTCGTCCAGTCCGAACATCGCGTTCACCTGGTCGCCGCAAAGTTGGCCGATCCCTTCGTTTCCTGACTTCACATGTTCCCGGCGGGCGGATTGGCCCGCTTGCAGAACTTGGGCCGCGCACCATTGGGGCGCGCCGCCGAAAAAGTGGATCAGGTTCATGATGTGGCTGCCGAGCACCCACAGGTCTTCGGCGCCACCCCGGGCATCCTCTTTGCCCCGTCCGCGAATCTCCAGAATCTCGCCCAATTGGCCGCCCTGAATCAGTTCACGGATGACTTGAAGTTTCGGGCTGTAGCGCGTCTGGTGGGCAAGCGCCAGTTTGACGCGTCGTTTTTCGAGAGCAGCGATGATGGTGTCGGCTTCCTCGGGTGTACGACAAAACGGCTTCTCCATGAAGATATGGATGCCCCTTTCGGCGGTGGCGACCGCCATCGCCAGATGTTCGTCGATCCAACGAGGTCCGATACCGACGATCTGCGGTTTCGTCTGGTCGAGCATTTCGCGGTAGTCGGCGAAGGCGCGGGGCGCTTTGAGCCGCGCCGCGGCCTGGGACCGGCCAGCGTCGTCGGCGTCGGCAACACCGACAATCTCGCAGCGGTCGGCGAAGCGTTCCCATACCGTATCGATTCCATGGCCGTAGTTACCGCGTCCCGTGTGACCAATGACCGCAACTCGATATTTTCCCATCGTGGAGCCTCTCGTTACCTGCAAGACTTGAAATTCCATGCGTCGAACCGGAACGTGCGAAATTGTCGCATTTTGCCCGCCGGGTTGCAAATCGTCGGTTGCAAATCGCCGGGTTGCAAATCGTCGGTTGAAAAGCGCGCGTTGTCCTCGATCGATTCCTGTAGCGGGATGGTTGTCAACGGCTCGTTCGACCGATTAGGATGTCGCCCGGTCGTTTTTTTTCAGAAAAAAGCTTGCGGAGAATCAACCATGCGATCAGCACTGCGGATGGCCGCCTTGGCGCTCGTTTTTTGCGGAACAATACTCCGCCTCGTTGACCCGCTCGGTGCGGCCGACGGCCTGAATGTGCCACCGGACGGATTTTCGGCCCTTTTTAACGGCAAAGATCTGACGGGCTGGAAAGGAATGATCGACATCAAGACGCGCATGAAATTAAGCGCGACGGAACTCGCCAAAGCCCAGCAGATCGCGGACGAAAAGATGCGGGCCCATTGGGGCGTTCGGGACGGCGTGCTGGTTTTCGACGGAAAAGGCGACAATCTCTGTTCGGCCAAAGATTATGCCAATTTCGAACTGTACGTCGATTGGAAAATTGAAAAAGGCGGGGATAGCGGGATCTACGTGCGCGGAACGCCCCAGATCCAGATCTGGGATCCGGACGATCCGGCCCAGCGCGCGAACGGCAACGAAAAGGGTTCGGGCAGCCTTTGGAACAACTCCAAACATCCTCGTTTTCCTGACCAGAAGGCGGACAAGCCGGTCGGCGAGTGGAACTCATTCCATATTCGCATGGTTGGCGAAAAAGTAACCGTGAAGCTCAACGGCAAAGTCGTCGTCAACGACGTGGTGTTGGAGAACTACTGGGAACGCGACAAGCCGGTTTACTCGACAGGTCCGATCGAGTTGCAGAACCATGGCAACACGCTCTACTTCCGCAATATCTACATTAAAGAGTTGCCCTGATTTGCGTCCGCGACCGAACTTCGATCCCGTGGCCAGAAGGCCACCTCCACTCCCGACCCGGGACGAGACCCGATATACTTCGGAAACAGTTTCTGATTGTTAATCCGTAAGGAGGAATGTGGTGGGAATCAAGGTTGGGATCAACGGTTTTGGTCGCATTGGCCGGTTGGTGTTTCGCGTGATGATGTCGCGGGCCGAGGAATTTGACGTCATCGCCATCAACGACCTCACCGACACCAAACATCTGGCCAACCTGCTCAAATATGACACGGTCCATGGGCGGTTTGACGGGACCGTCCAGGCGGGCGAAGGCGCATTGATCGTGAATGGCCGGGAGATCAAGGTGGTGGCGGAACGAGAACCTGCCAATCTGCCCTGGGCCAAACTGGGCGTCGACGTGGCAATCGAGTCGACCGGTTTCTTTACCGAACGTGAAGCGGGGAAAAAAGGCGGCAAAGGCGGTTTTGCCGACCACCTGACCGCCGGTGCCAAGAAGGTGATCATTTCGGCTCCCGCGAAAGGCCCCGATCGCACCGTCGTGATGGGCGTCAATGACAATCAAGTGACCGCCGATGATCGGTGCATTTCCAACGCCAGCTGTACGACAAACTGCCTTGCACCGATGGCGATGGTCCTGCATCAGAAACTGAAGATCGTTCAAGGGATGATGACCACGGTTCACGCCTATACTAATGACCAACGGATCGCCGATCAGGTGCACGAAGATCCCCGTCGGGCGCGTGCCGCCGCCCAGAACATCATTCCATCTTCAACCGGCGCCGCCAAAGCGATCGGCGAAGTCTTGCCGGACTTGAAAGGCCGCCTGGACGGATTTGCATTGCGGGTCCCCGTCGCCGACGGCAGCATTACCGACTTGACGGTGGAAGTCGCAACCGAGACGACCGTCGAGCAGGTCAATGGGTTTTTCCGCGAGGCGGCGGCCGGGCAATTGAAGGGGATTCTGGAGTACACCGAAGATCCGATCGTCTCTTCCGACGTCATCGATAACCCCCACAGTTGTATCCTCGATGCCAAGAGCACCATGGTGATGCCGGGCGGCAAGGGGAAACTGGTGAAGGTGTTGGGCTGGTACGACAACGAATGGGGATACAGTTGCCGGACCGCTGATCTGGTGGCGCGTGTCGGCCGCTGACTCGAAACAAGTTTCGAGCTACGTAGCGATTGGAACCATCGCCCCGGATTGGTTATGATCGGGGGGAACAAACCGGAATGCGACCCGTGGTGCTTTGACCGTACCGCGAGTCGCCCTCCTGCCCCGCCGATAACAGTCCTTCCGTCGACCATCGAGGCTCGCGACAATTCTCGTGACGTTCGCCATGGTTTCCCGCGTCATCATCGGTTGTCTGCTATGCACCTGCGCCCTGTTCCAGGTTGGTCCGTCGCGGGCCCAGGAACTTTCGACGACCGTACTCCCTGACCCCGAACTCACGATTGGGGCGGCGATCGACCAGCTGATTGGCGAACGGCTCGCACGCGCCGGTCTTGAGCCTGCGCCCCTGGCAGGCGAACTGAATCTTCTGCGTCGCACCACGCTGGATCTCGCCGGTCGGATTCCGACGGCCCGGGAGGCACGCGAGTACCTCGAATCGAATGCGCCGGACAAGCGGCGCGAACTGATCGAGCAGCTGCTGGGGTCGCCCGAGTTTGTCGCACACCAGGTGAATCTGCTCGACGCGCTCCTCATGCAGAGTCGCCGGTCGAGTTTGCGCGATTACCTTGAGCGAGCCGTGACGGAGAATCGGTCCTGGGATCGCATGTTCCGCGAAATGATCGTCGGCGAACCGGGAGACGGCGAGCAGTCGGGAGCGATCCAGTTCCTGCGGTCGCGAATCAGCGATATCGACCGTTTGACGAACGACGTGAGTGTGATTTTCTTTGGGGTGAATATCAGTTGCGCTCAATGCCACGATCATCCCCTGGTTCACGATTGGACGCAGGACCACTTTTTCGGGATGAAGGCGTTTTTCTATCGAAGTTTCGAAAATGGCGGATTCGTCGGTGAGCGGGAGTATGGAGAGCTGGAATACAAGACGGTCGCCGGCGAGTCGCGCAAGGCCGGATTGATGTTTCTCAGTGGCAGCCGCCTGCCGGAGTCGGAGGTCGCCGAGCCGTCGGAAGATCAGCGAAAACAGGAAAAGGCGCAGCTCGAAGAATTGAAAAAGCAAAAGCAACCGCCGCCAACGGCATCGTATAGCCGCAAGGCTCGGTTGGTCGACGTTGGTCTTGAAAGCGAAAACGCGACCTACTTCGCGCGCGCCATCGTCAATCGTATCTGGCAGCGATTGATCGGCCGAGGACTGGTTCATCCAGTTGACCAGTTGCACCGTGGAAATCCGGCCAGTCACCCTGAACTACTGGATTGGCTGGCTCGCGATCTCATGCATCACGGCTACGATCTGCGCCGGTTGATCGGCGGAATTGTGTCGAGCGATACTTACGCGAGGTCGGGGATCTGGGAAAGCGCCAGCCGGCCGCCCGCCGAACTCCACGCCGTCGCGATCCTTCGACCGTTACTTCCCCAGCAGTACGCCGCATCCCTGGCTCTGGCTGCTTTCGATCCGGAACAATTGAACTCGCCGGACGCACCGAAGAAGATCCAGGCCCGCGTGCAGTTCAGCCGGGGGTTTGCCGATTGGTTCGAGCTGCCAGGCGACGAGTTCCAGGTTGGCAGTGAGGAATCTTTGTTGCTGAGCAACTCGGATCGGGCGGCCCGCGAGCTCTTCGCCGACGGAAATGAGACCTTGGTTGCCCGACTGCGTGCCTGTTCGGACATCGCGTCGGCGGTCGATCTAGCGGGCTGGAATGTCCTCAATCGTCCGCTCGCCGATGCGGAACGGCGGATACTGACGGAGTATCTTCAGCAGCGTCAGGATCGTCTGGCGGAAGGATACCGGCAGATGGTGTGGGCGATGATGACGAGTGCCGAGTGCCGATTCAATTACTGATCGTGAGGGAAGGTCGATGACAGGGATTCGATCGATTTCGAGGCGACGGTTTCTCGGAACGGGCGCGCTTGGCTCGGCAGCCGCGCTGACCACTCGAGGGCTCGAACAGGTGCTGGCGGCGGAGGCGCACAGGCAGGGCAAGCATGTCATATTGCTGTGGCTGGCCGGTGGCGCAAGTCAATTGGAAACGTGGGATCCCAAACCGGGGCGGCCGACGGGAGGCCCCTTCCAGGCGATCTCCACGAATGTCCCCGGCATTCAGATCTCGGAACTCATGCCGCGCATGGCCCGTCATCTCCAGCATACGGCGATCATCCGGTCGCTGAACACGAAAGACGGTGATCATGGTGGAGCGTCCCGGTTGATGCATTTGGGCCGGCGCGACGAACCGACAGTCAAGTTTCCGGATCTGGGTGCAATCATCGCCAGGGAGCTTGGCCGGACCGACAGCCAGGTGCCGGATTACGTCAGTTTCTACACCGCCACCGAGGGGCGCGGCACATCGCTTGGTCAGTCCGGTTTCCTGGGTGCCCGTTACAATGCCATGTCGCTCACTCAGGAACAGCTTCCCGCCAACCTGCGGCGCCTGGAGCAGATCAGCGAAATCGATCATCGCGCGCGTGGTGAGTTGCGGGATACGTTGAGTGATCAGTTCATGCGTGGTCGCGAATCGGCTGCGGCGGCAAGCCAGCGCGAAGCTTACCAGCGCGTGCCGGGATTGATGGCCAGCGAAAAACTGTTTGATCCCTCCGGCGAACCCCTGTCGATGCGCGCGCTTTATGGCGAGACGCTGTTCGGTCAGCAGACACTCGTGGCCCGAAGGCTCGTTGAAGCTGGCGTGCCGTTCGTCAAAGTCTCGCGGGCGTGGTGGGATAGCCATGGGCAGAACTTCGAAACCCATCTGGAATTGGTCAGCGAACTGGATCAGGTTCTGGACGCTTTGCTGACCGATCTGCAGCAGCGCGGTTTGTTGGAGCGAACGTTGGTAATCACGTTGTCGGAATTTGGTCGCACACCGGCGATCAACGCCAGCCTTGGCCGCGACCATTTCGCGACCGTCTGGAGCTGTTCGCTCTCGGGATGCGGAATTCTCGGCGGGTCGGTCTACGGCAAATCCGATGACGATGGCAATGACGTTGCCGAGAGCCCTGTTGCAGCGGGTGAACTTTTCGCGACGATCTTCCAGGCGATGGGCATCGATCATCGCAAAGAATATGCGCTGGGAGCCCGGCCCGTACCGCTGACCAATCCCGGCAGCGAACCGATCAAGGCGGTGCTGGCATGAGCAAGGTGGTCAAGGATCTACAACGGCGGGAAATATTTTTCTGTATTACGCGGGATCTCGAAAACCATCAGCTTTTTGCCGGTGCGTCCGATGGTCGCGTCTATCGCGTGATCCCGGAATGCGAGCCACCCGTGTTTCTGGGTATGGACGGCCATCGCGGCTACGTCACCGGCGTCATTTGCGCGCGGGGATGCGTGATATCGGCAGCCTTCGACGGTGCATTGATCTGGTGGGATCCCGTGGAATGCAAGCCGCTGCGCAAGGTACCGGCGCATGCCCGCTGGATTCGCGGGTTGGCGTTGAGTCCCGATGAAAGCTGGTTCGCCAGTGTTGGCGACGATATGGTCTGCCGGATCTGGGATACGGAGAGCGGTCTGCTGCGACGGGAGTTGACCGGACATGCGCCACGAACGCCGCAGCACTTTCCATCCATGTTATTTGCCGTGGCGATCGCGGCCGACGGTCAACAACTGGCGACGGCGGATAAGGTCGGAAAGATCAATGTCTGGGAAGTCTCCAGCGGTGCGGTGCTGCGATCCATTCAAGCGGAAACGATGTATACCTGGGATCCCAAGCAGCGGATCCACTCGATTGGCGGCGTGCGTTCTTTGTGCTTCTCGCCCGATGGCAGGCAGTTACTGGCGGGCGGCATGGGGCAAGTTGGTAATATCGACCACCTGGAAGGCAAATCCCGGATGGAACAGTACGACCTGGAGCGTGGGGACTTAATCCATGCTTTCGAAGGGGAACTCAAAGGGTTGGTCGAGAAATTGGTTTGGCACCCCCAAGGTCAGGTCATTGGCATGGGAGGCGATCACGGGGGTTTCGTGCAGATCTACGATCTCTCGTCCCGAGCGATCGTGCAGCAGGAGAAAACGGCCGCCCACATCCACGATTTTGTGAGTAACGACGCGGTCAGTCGCTACTACGCGGCCTGCCACGGGCGGATCGCCATCCTCGAATAGCCCGCATCAGTGGTCGACAATGAACTCGTTGCTGTTCAACAGCGCCCACCAGATGTCCTGCAAGGCTTCGAGTTCCCGATCGGCATTCTTGGCGATCAGTGCCTTGGCGGCCTGAAGTTCGCGCGGCGACGGTCTGCGTGAAAGCGACGCCTGGAATAGGTGTTCGATTTTCTCGGCGATTGGCATCCCGCTTGTCGCCACCAGATGCAGCATGGTGCCACGCTCCATCTGCATTACGCGTCCCGTCAATTCGCCATTCATCAGAAATAGCGACTGGGGGATGCCGCCGTTAAACGTGTTCTCTTCCGTACCGTCGTCGGTGCCGATGTTGCGGCTGAACTGGTTGAAGAATTCGGCCCTTGCCAGCAATCCGGCGTTTGGTTCCGTTGGTCCCGATTTGCCGTTGCGTGCCAGCAACTCCAGCGACTGCACGACCTCTTCCACCTGCATCTGGCGCGAGTAGTAACGGCTGAAGAGCGGTGAATTGCCGAGTTCCGGCGCGTCCTGCTCGTTGCCGGCGGTGATGCGACTGCTGAGGCCGAACGGTTCGCTGAGCGTGATCCAGCGGATCAATTCGCGGGCGTCAAAATGACTGGCCTTGAATTCGGCCGCCAGGCGATCGATCAATTCGGGATGGGACGGAGGATTATGCGGTCCGATGTCGTCGATCGGTTTGGTGAAACCCTGGCCAAGAAAATGCGACCACAGCCGATTGACCATCACGCGAGCGAACTGCGATGACTGAACGACATTTTCCGCGAATGCCGCGCGGCGATCGAATTCACTGACGAACCCGCTGTGGGGTACCTCAGTTCCGTCGAACAGCACGGGATAGGCCGCTTTCATCTGCCCGTTGGGACGCTCGAAATAGACCAGAGCCTCGCCAGGTTCGTTTCGTCCCTCGCCTGGAAAATCCCGGTTGACGACGCGCACTCGACCGTTCCCTGCGTCGCGCTCGATGCCGATCTGGCGGAAGAACGAATTCGCCTGCCAGAAGCTATCCTGTTGCATGTCGTTTGTGGGGTGATTGTGGCACTGAACGCACTGCAGGTGTGTTCCTAGAAATACCTGAGCTGTCTTGGCGGTGATCAAAGTACGCCGTTCGTTCTCATTAGCCAGAATGAAATTCACGGCACCGTTGAAGTCCTCACTTCCCGGCGTTGCACTGCCGGTCGCCGTGATCAGCTCGCGCGCCATCTGGTCGTAAGGGCGATTGTTGCGCAGGGCGTCCCGCAAATACGCGATCAGCCCCTCGCGACTTGCGATGCCGTCCCGATTCGAACGTCCAATCAGCACGTTCGTCCAGACCAACGACCAATGGCCCGCGAATTCTTCCAGGTAGGCTGGATCGCTTAACAGCCGGTCGACAAGTTGCGCTCGCTTGTCGGACGACCGATCCGACTCGAATTGCTTCAGTTCCTCGACGGTGGGGATGCGCCCCAGGACGCGTACGAAGGCACGGCGGCACCATTCGGATTCGGTGGCGCGTCCACCCGGTTTGACTCCATGTTCCGACCAGCTTTGAGCCAGAAAGGAGTTGATGACCGAAACAAGGTTACCGCCTGCATCGCCGCTGCCAACCACATCGCCGCTGCCAACCGAACGATAATTTGTCGAGTCCGGCAAAGTATTGTTCGGAGGCGATGGCTGGGCGAGGTTGGAATCGCGGTCAGGCGACGCGCGATCCGTACTGCCGTCGCGCCCAGAATTCGCGCGCGCGTCGGGCCTGGCCGGATCGAGCCGCGTTGATCGGTCGGTGGCCACTGCTGTGTGGCGCGCGTCGGTGCCGGCACCGTCGACACCGGTTTTGCCGGTCTGCTGAGTCTCGTTGGCGCGGGACCGCGGGTCGACAGGCTTGTCTGGCGGGCCTTCGGCGAGTTGCCAGGGCAGGGACGACGGCGCGACGTAGGCCAAAACCAGCGCCAGGCAGGCGGCCGCGGCAGCCATGAAATACAACCGAGGCCGCAACCGGCCGGGGCTGGAGGACGGCGCCGGCGGCGACGCTCCAACCGATCGCGGTAAGACCGCATTCGACGCCACGACACTCTCCGCGTTGCGATCGAGTTGTGCGCTTACGTTTGCAATGTCCGTCGCATCGGTCTTGGAGACCTGGGTCGAAGCGCGGATCGGCAGCTGGACAGGCGGTGGTTCCGGTTCGTGTCGTTCGTATTCCGCGAGTTGCACCGGGTCCATCGGATTCGACTTGCCCGCCCGCAGCGCCCAGGCGCGCAGAATCCGATCGGAAAGATCGGGAGGGCTTTCGCCTCCCAGAACCTCCTCCAGACAAACTTCCAACAATCGATCCTGATCGTTGTTCATTACATTTTCCCGCGAATGCACTCGCGCAACTGCTGCTTCGCGCGCTGCATAAGATTCTTCGCTCCATGTTCGGTCATCTTCAATCCCTCCGCGATCTGCGCTCGTGGCATCCGCCGTTGGAACCGCATCTCCAGCGCCCACCTGGCTCGTTCGCCGAGGTGCTGCAGGCATTCCTTAAGCGATTCCAGCAGCGATTCGCCGTTATCCGAACGTGCCCAGTTCGTCCAATCGCGATCCAACTCCTCGAGATGTTCCACCGCCGTGACCTGCTTGGCCCGCCGCATCGCGGTGACAAACAGGTTGTGGGCCGTTCGCCGCAGATATGCCGCCGTCGCGGCAGCGCTGTAGTCGCGAAATGGCACTTGCAGCACATTCAAAAAAGTCTCTTGCGTCAGGTCGTCCGCCAGCGCTCGATCACATCCCAGGACCCGCAAATAGCGCCATACCCCGCTCTGATGAGTCTGAATCAGAACGGCGGGGTCAAACCCTATGCTCGAGTCCGTCGACGATCCGGTGGACATAAGTGTCTGGAATTAAAATGCGGAGAAGAGGCGGAAGTACTCAATTCCAGCCTTTATTCTACTCCTTTACGCGCCTCTTGCCAAAAAGCAAACTGCCGTCAGAAAAGAAAAACGGAGCGACCGGAACCGTCGCTCCGTTGCATTGATCGCTCCTGGCGCGCGACCAGCCTGCCGAAAAGGCCGGTCCCCGCGAAAACCGCGTGCAGCGGGTCAGGCGAAAAGTTCCTTGATCACCTTACCGCCGGCCGCGATCTTCATCGGCCGACCACTGCGGCTGGTAAACGTGGTTTCCAGCGAAATCCCCAGCGCTTTGCAGATCGATGCCATAACATCTTGCGACGTGTACGGTTCTGTTTCAACCGACGTGCCGTCCTCGTTGGTCTTACCGACCGCGATTCCGCCGTTCATGCCCGCTCCACCAACCACGACGCTCCAGGATCGAGCCCAGTGGTCCCGTCCGGTCGTGCCGTTAATGCGCGGAGTGCGGCTGAATTCACCCATCCAGATGATCGCTGTATCCTGCAACAATCCCCGTTCGTCGAGGTCGCTGACCAGCGAGCTGATGGCGCGATCCATGATCGGCAGCTTCTGGTTCTTCAGCGTGGGGAAAATATTGGCGTGGTTGTCCCATCCGCCAAAATCAACTTCCACGAACGGAACTCCGGCCTCGACCAGCCTCCGTGCCATGAGGCATCCGCGCCCGAAACCGTCGTTTCCGTAGGCCTCCTGCACCGCCGCCGGTTCCTTGGTGACTTTGAATGCCTCCATCTGCTTGCTGGTCATCAAGTCCAGAGTTTTCTTGAGAATCTTCTTGTGGTCGTCGGCGGAACTGCCCCGTTTCTCACCGATGAAGTTGTTTTCGATCATGTCGAGCGCGGACATGCGGTCGAGCAGCCGCTTATCGTCGAGTCCCATTTCCAGGTTCCGCACCTGGCCCGTGCTGCTGACGACGAACGGTGCCCAGGCCATTCCCAGGAAACCCGGTCCTTCGCTTCCGCCTCCGACGGAAATGAACGGCGGAATCTCGAGATCCGGCCGCTGATTCATCGTTTCATGCGCGATCACGGCGCCGTAACTGGGATGTTCAATGTTCGGGTTGGGTACATAGCCGGTATGCATGTAATAACGGCCCCGGTTGTGGTCGGCCTCGCGTGTGCTCATCGAACGAATCACCGCCAGCTTGTCCATGACCTGAGCCGTCTTGGGCATATGTTCACAGATCTGCAAGTCACCGGTGGTGCCGATCGGCTGAAACTCACCGCCCGTCGAAGCGCCTGGCTTGAGATCCCAGATATCCATCGTCGATGGTCCGCCACTCATCCAGAGCAGGATGGCGGACTTGCGACGTTTCTTCAGGTCGGCCGCATGGACACGCAGACTGTGCCCGAAGGTCAAAGCAGGAATTGTCATCGCCGAAGCGCCGGCCAGATGCGAAAGGAAGTGCCGACGGCTCATGCCTCGTGGAATTGCGTTCAACATTACAGGCTCCTGGATCTCAGTTTGATTTCAGTGATTCAAAATAAACTCGTTGCTGTTTAATACCGCCCACCAGATGTCCTGCAGCGCTGCCGCCGCATCCCCGCCTCGGCGCTGCACCAGCAGATTCGCAGCGTTGAACTCCGACTTGTTAGGCAGACGTCCTAGTCCGGACATAAACATGTAATTGATCTTATCGGGCGGCTTGACACTGGAGTCGGCCGCAACGCGGTGCAGAAAACTCCCCTTCTCCAGACTAGTCGCCTTCTTGATCAACTCACCATTAAACATCATCAATGCCTGCGGAATCGTGCCGTTGAACGTCGTCGTCTCCGTCCCCTCGTCGTTCCCGAAGGCGATCACGAACTGCCTCAGCCAGTCGTTTTTCGATTTTTCCTGCTCTTCGTAGCTGCCACGCGTCTTATGCGCTTCCGTCGCCACCAACAACGATTCGTACAACTCTTCGGCGCGCATCTGCCGCAGATAAAAACGAGAGAACTTCGGCGTTTCACCCAGTTGGGGATCGTCCTTGACGTTGCTTTCCAAAGTGCGACTCGATAATCCATAAGGCTGGCTCAACACGATCCAGCGCATCAACTCTTTCAGATTGAAACTGTTCGTGCGCAGTTCGGTACCGAGATATTCCAGCAACGCCGGATGCGTGACCGGATTGTGCGTCCCCAGGTCGTCGATCGGCTTGGTAAATCCGTAGCCCAAGAAATGCGCCCACAAGCGATTCACGACCGCCTTTTCCAAATACGCCGAACGGGTGACCAGGTCGCCCAGCACCTCGCGGCGCCGGACTTCGCTGACATATCCGCTGCGCGGAATCTCGGTCCCATCCACGAAAACCGGATACGCTGACTTCACAAGGCCGTTGCGTAACTCGTAGTAGATCTCCGCTTCCGCCGGGTCGGAGCCCTCGCCGGAAAAGTCCTCGTCCACCAATTCCGCGGAATCGATTTCCCGCGATCCCTCGACATAACGCCGCAACGCCCGCGTCTGCCGGAAGAAGGCGTTCATTTCCCAGAACTTCTGCTGTTTCCAGTCATTGAACGGATGGTTGTGGCATTGCGTGCACTGCACCTGCAAACCGAGAAAAATCTTGGCCGTTTCGGCGGTGGCCAAAGTCCCTTTTTCCTCGTTGACCTTCATCACCAGAAAATTGACCGCTCCGTTGAAACCGTCCGAACCCGGTGTCGTCGATCCCGTGGCCGTAATCAACTCGCGAACCATCACGTCATACGGCTTGTTGCGCGCCAGCGAGTCACGCAAGTACTTCTGCAACCCCGAGCGACTCGTCAAACTTCGCTGCTCATTGCCACCGTTACGCCCGATCAAGATGTTGGTCCATAACGTCGTCCAGTTTCGCGCAAATTCCTCGGTGTATTCGTCGTCGTTCAGAATCCGATCGACCAGTCGAGCTCTCTTCTGGGGGTCTTTGTCCGCGACAAAATCCCGCATTTCCTTAACCGAGGGAACGCGGCCCAGTACATCCAGAAACAGACGCCGGCACCACTCCCCGTCCGACGCCATCCCGCTTGGCGCGATCTGATTGTCGACCCAAGACTGGCGGATCTGCTCATTGATGAACTTCACCTGCGGAAGACCAAAATCGGCAACAGCCTCCGTGGCTTTCGACGGAGCGGCACCGCACAAATCGTCGGACGCCAGTCCAGCCACCAGCGACAACATCAGCCCCATCGCTTTGCTTGAGACGATTCGACCCATGGCTTCCTCTTGCTTTCTCCGCGGAGTGCACCGAAGTCCCGCTGCGCACGCCCCTGGTGTGTATGCTGTCCGCGAGCCTTCTGCCGTTTGGTTCCGCCGCGCCAAACCCCATACGATCGCGCGCTAAAACCACTCCACGAGGAGATTGTCTAGGAAAAACGATCAGTAACCGGCGAAGTACTCGCAAAATTGTTCCGGATTTGTTGAAATCAACGAAGTCCGGAATTCTCTATATTTGATGCTGGCGGCCCGAGTGCAGCAATCTTTTTTTCTCGCCTTCCTCAGCGAAGTCGGTTTCACCAGCCATTTAACGGTGTTCGAACTGTATTGTTCTGCAACATCTGTTGCGAAATGCTGCGGCAAAAAAGAAAGCGGGTGAGTTGCCAAGGTTGTTCCGAGCCTCGACAACTCACCCGCTTCTTTTGACGAACGGGAGTTCGTCAACAAGTTCCTTGAATCGAATCCGGTTAGTCGGCTATCATAACCCTTGCCGTGGTAATGGCTTCCGACCAACGTTCGCCTCGCCTCTCCTCCTCCGGCCCGCAAAAATCCTCGGTTCCGGCCTTGCTCCTGTTCCAGCCTGTCGCTCTTGCCAGCGGCCTGCTGAGTTCACCTTGCCGCACTTACGTTTAGCAAAGGCCGTGCCGATTCGGATTCAGGGCCGTCGAAACCGGTCAAAAAGGCGGAGGCCAATGTTCACGACAATCAGCACAAAGGCGGGAGCGACGACGATGAACAAGAAAAACACCAGCGGCGACCTTGCACCGACCCGAATTGAACGCGCCAGGTACGAGCCTCCGGCTGACATGACGCAGACAATCAGCACAACCAGAAACATCGTTTTCATCGTAAACCGGGGTTGCCAGGAACCTCGGTCGGGCATCGGGGGATACTCCTTGTTGGAGGTGGTAGAGTCTTCGCGCCAACTCAGCCCACAACCTAGGACATTTTCCGGGATTCCGCAAATCGCGCTCCGGCGTAGTAACCCTACGTGAGCTAGAGTCTCTATGAGGCGTGTATTGGGGAGCCTGGAGTCGGGAAATGGATGTAGAACGTCGCAAGAGCCAGCGAGTTGCCTCTATGAAGGATTCGTGCCGGCGACCGTTCGCGTCGGCCGCCGAAGGCTGGATTGCCGGCGCTTGAACGAATCGGCCCTAGGGCTTTTGCTTCACGACGCATCGTGACCCCGCACTGCAACTCACCCCAGTACAGCATTTCCGGATGCTCGTGATTCTCGACGAAACCTCGCGAATCCTCAAAATGCACTTCCAAGATAACGATTCCAAGGAATCGGAGCAGACGCAGCGGGAGCGGACACGAGAGATTCGCGAGCAGGCCGAGCTGCGGATCGCGCAACGTCTGGGCGAAGCGCAACAGCAATGCTGGCTTCAACTTCGTGGGCGAGCGGAATAATACCAGTCGCTCCGTGTTTGCCAATTCTTACAGTTTTTGCAATTCGGTAGCCGATCAGGGTGGTAGGAGATGTAGCACCTTTTCCCAAAACCCTGCCTGTCGGACCCTGTCATAGGAAGACCCTGTCATGAAGCGCTTGTTGCTGGCGGTCGCCGCCGTCGTTGTCGTTTTTGCCAACGGTTGCCATCACCACAACCTGGCTCGAAATTCTTCCGGTTGCCGGAGTTGCGGTCGAGGAGGCGCGATGGCCGGGATGCGGGAGATTCCCGACAACGGGCAGGAAGGTCCGGCGATGGCTTCGGTGGCCTATCCCTATTACACGCTGCACGGACCGCGGGATTTCTTGCAGAACAATCCGCCAACCCTTGGTCACTAAGCGCATCGCTGAGCACACGACGCCGCGGACCGGAAACCGTTAATCGCGATCGGTGGGTAACTGTGGTTCGGCGGTCGTTACCGTGGAACCCCGAGAAAACCGCCAGGCGCGACTGCCCAGCAGCTGCATCGGTGCCGCCAGCACGTAATACGAGAAGATCAGCGGTATTGCCAGTTCGTGGACCGCGAAAATCGCGACCAGGGCGAAGATCAGTTTGACCAGGTGCTGGAAACTGCGTCGCCCCTTGAAAAGCTGATTGAACAGGTGCGGGTAGCGTACTCGCGACACCATCAGGCAAGCGACCAGAAACGTCACGACCGGCAGTGCGTAGGCTGTAAAGAGGGTCAACCACAGGCCGAATTGTTGTGCGCGATCGGATAGGTTAGGTTCGGTCCACCGGCCCAGATTCGGCACAATGACGACCAGGGAGGCGACCATTCCGGCCGCCGCCGGTGAGGGCAGCCCGGCAAAAAAATCCGATTCGGTATCGGGGTTCGCCTTGTTGACGTTGAATCGGGCGAGTCGCAACACGGCGCAAAGCATGTACAGTACGGCGATTACCCAGAGCAGGCGTGCCGGCAACACCTGCGAGGACTTCAACATCAGGAACGCTGGTGCGACGCCAAAACTGATCGCATCGCACAGGCTGTCAAGCTGCGCGCCGAAATTGCTGGTCTGCTTTGACAGCCGGGCAATCGGGCCATCCAGCGCGTCAAACACCATCGCGCCAAAGACCAGCAGTGACGCGATGTACATGAAATTGTCGTCCGCCGGATCGGGGCCTAGCTTGGCCGCGTAGGTTATCGCGCCAAATCCACAAACGGCATTCCCCAATGTGAGCAACGTAGGGACGACGGCGAAGACCCGTTTTCGTCGAGGCGAACCGAGCGTGGGCGGGCGATGCGATCCAGCAGCATTCATTCCATCGACTCCCTCGACAGTGCACGATCCGTCGTCGCAGGTCGATATTGAGCAACCACGGTGGTACCGGCCTTGACCTTCTCACCGATCCGGACCCGAACGGTCAACGTCGCGTCGCGGGGTATGACCAGCTCCGTGCGCGAACCGAGTTTAATCATGCCGAATTGGGCACCGCGATCCAAATCGTTGCCCGGCGCTGCCCAGCAAACGATGCGACGAGCGATCGCGCCGGCAATCTGACGGACAATCATCCGCCGGTAAGGGGCCTGGTTTTCCTGCAGGCGCAAGGCCAGCTGTTCGTTTTCTCGCGCTGATATCGCGCGCAAGGCATTCAGGAATTTGCCGGGCCGGTATCGGATGCCGATCACACGCGCGGAACAGGGCATCCGGTTGATATGCACATTGAACACACTCAGAAAGATCCCAATCGCCAGGGCCGGTCCGCCCACGAAGTCGTCATACTCAAGTTCCTCGAGCGCGACCACGGTCCCATCCGCCGGTGAAACCAGCAGGCCAGGTTCCTGCGGAATCTTGCGCCGCGGATTGCGGAAGAACCAGATGATTTCCGCCAGAACCAGCAGCGGAACGATCGCCGGGGGCCAGTAGAACCAGCCCAAGATTGCCGCGGCCGCAGCGCATCCGGCCGCGAGGATCAGCAGTTCCGCGAGACCAACGCGTGCGAACGGCAACGTGTCGCGCCAGCGGAACGGATCATGTTCCGGTGGCCAATGGCAGGTCGTCAAGTTCCGGTGATACTTAAGATCGCGTGGATCGAGCACCTCGTGCGGGCAGCCCGCCGGGTCGCCCTGGCGCAGGGCCTGCATCCGCGCCACATAACCCGCGCGAAATGTCTTCAGATAGAATCGCCGCCAGCGTCCCCAGGCCAGTTCCAGCCGCATGCAGACGCCGCCCCCGGGCTGAATCGAACGGATCGCTCGATCAAGCGGTTCTACTGCCAACCGCGCTCGATCACCCGCGGCCCCGTCGATTTCACTCATTCCAACCTGCCCTATCGATGGGCCTCGCCACGACGCGCGTGATGCGATTCCGAGTGTGGCGCACCAGGTCGCAGTGGCGGGTAGTGCTGCCCGGCGCGAATCGTACGCGCTGTCGGCTCGCCGTCACTCTCAAGTTTGTTCGAGCTTTCCACGCGCAAATGATGCACCATCGCCGGCGGAAAGTTGATCCAAGCCGTGTCGCATTGGAATTCGTAACGGGAAAGATATCGTTCGATAACCACCCCGACGCCTCCCAACCGGCGACGTTCGTCGCGATTGGCCAATAACGACTTGAAACGGCGGATCCAGAGGTATTCGAAGAAACTCAACGTTCCGCCTGGACGCAGCAGCTTGGACATGTGTCTCAGGATTTCCTTCACCAATGAAATCGGGAAATTATTGAACGGCACGCCGCAGATGATGTAGTCGTATTTGGTGTCGGTCGAAACTTCCTGTACCGCGCGGTGCAACACTTCGCACTGATCCGCCACGCGCTGAAAGTCTGGTTCGGTCGCAAACCGATGCCGCAATGTACTGACAAAGCGGTCGTTAAGTTCCACCAGGTCGAACCAATCGCCTGGCCGAATCTGTTTGACGATTTCTTTGGATACGGCGCCGGTGCCGGAACCGACCTCCAGGACCCGAACCGGAACCTGATGGCAACTCAACGGCTTCACCACCGCGCGGGCCAGCACGCGGCCACTCGGCGCGATCGCTCCGGTCGTATGGAACGTCTGGCGGAACTCCCGGAAAAACGTGCGGTATTCGGAAATCGCTTTTTTCATATGCAGTGTAGTTTTAGACGTCGGATTCGAGCAGAAAAAGGGGGCCAAGCCGATCGGCTTTGTTCAATCCTGTAATTTCCAAGCCTCATCGAAAAACCCGGCGCTGGCGACCCGACCGGGCCAGACGCTGCCGGGAGGTTCGCGCAGATCGATCACGGCCCAGTCAGGCAGCATGGGCACTTGGCGCGCGTTATTAAGGTGGGCAAACTCGCGAAACGTAAACCCGCTGTTCAACACGACATAACGCCCCTGGTTCAGTGGATTGGGGTGGATCATGATCAGCCCATGGTGCTCCCCGTCGAACCGCTGCGCCCCAGCGGCAATTTGCTTACCCGCCCAGGTGATCGGAAGTTGCGGCTGGATCCGCCCCAACAGAGAATTCGAGGAGGGATCCCCCCAGAGAATCAGGTGAGATTCAGCGATTTCCGCGTCCGTGACCTCACGATCGTCTCGAATCCGCACAGCGCCACGAAAATGCCGCCGCCATTGCTCGATCGCACGCTCCATCTCCGCGCACGCCCATGCATGAGCCTGCCCTTGCCCTGGCTGACCCGTGGGCCGCACGAACAAAAACGAGTCCATAAACGCGTCGTCGATCGGCCCCTGCAGATCGTGGCGCTTTCGTAAACGATCGGGGAGTCGACCAATTCGCCAGGATTCGCCATCCCTCGCCAGCGAGCAACTCCAGGAGCCGTCACTCGACGGACGATCCGCGGTTAGCTGCTGCCCGTCGACGATTATCGTCACGGGCTGCTGCAGGGCGAATGGGGCGTGTCCCGCCGCAAAATTGACCGTCAGCGCCGTGACATTGTCCGTCTGCAATCGCAGCTGTTTCGCGCCTGTCGCTTCGATCTCGGCCGTGACACGGGCCTTGGTCCAATGTTCGATCAGTCCGTCAATTGTCAGCCAGTGCATGCGGTTGTACTTCAGCGTATAGGTGACAAAGTCGATACGCGACGGGAAGCGGTTGCGGCCGGTCTCGGAAAGACTTGCCAGGCGCCGTTCGACCTCGAGGCGAGCGCCCTGGCTGTAGCTGTGCCCGGTATTGACGCCGATCACATGCCGCAGTTCGATCCCCTCCTGGCGCAATGCCTCGGCCATGATATCCGCCGCCTGTTTCTGAATATCCTGGTCTCCGCTATAGGCGATTGTCGGGCAGTGCTTGAGGTTGAGCGCCCAATCGGTGCAGTCGTACCAATGCCAGAGTCGTTTTTCGAAGGGAGTCGGATCGAGCGTCTGCTTCTGGAAGGAACGCAGGAACTCGGGCGTCTCGGAAAACCCGGCTCCGGGGTTCGCTGCGAACCAGCGGTCGGAGTAATGAACGGCAAACTGCCAGGCGGCGGCGCCCCCCATCGAGAAACCACGCGCAGAGATCCGATCGTCGTCGACGCGATACCGTTCACGGACCGAGTCGAGCGCCTCCAGGACATCGACTTCCCCGGCGAACTTGAAGGCGTTATTGTAGCGCCCATACGGGTGCAACACGATCGTATCGGGTGGCGCGAACGTCCCGACGTTCGCGGACCGATCTCGGATGAAATTGTTTTCGCTCAAGGTCTCGCCGCGCCCATGGAACCACAAGTCAAGGCGAAATCGGCCGGGCCCCCGATCGGTGTAGCTGGCCGGAACCACTAAACCGTACGGCTGCACCGAACCATCGATGCGCGATCGATACCCGCGTACCACCAACCCCGTGGCGCTGGCCCAAGGCGATTTTCCCTCCGCCAGTTGCTCGGCGCGCTCCCGCCCCACGCGCAGGAGTTTGACACCTTCGTCAATTTCCTGCGGCGTAAAGAACTCCTGGTAATGCAGCGCATCGTCGACCGCTTTGTAATAGATCTCGATGTCGGGCAGCAACCTGACAATGGCCGGCGCGTCCCGCGGGATTCGCTCCATCGCCTGCCGCAATGCACTCAGTCCCGCCTCCAATTGCTGCCGCTGTTCCGCGGAAGGTTCCACTCCCGGCTTGGGCAATCGCCGAACATTTGCCGGATCATTGTCGCCGGCGCCATCCGCAAGGAGTAACGGCGCTGCACCGAGCCAGACCAGCGTAACAAGACAGCCGACCATCGCTCGCGTCGCGGAACCGATGCGCCGACAGCAACGACAAAGGACCTTATCCGAGTTTCCCACGTGAACGACTCCACCTTGGTCGGATCGACTTCAGCCTATTTTGCAATTTCCCTTGGCACGGTCTCACGACGTCTTGCGACTAACCACGGAACGCGTGTTCGGGGGCAGGGAAATCACCCGAACGGACATCGTCGCGAAATCGGCATGCCGCGTCGACGATCACCGATTTGAGGTCCGCGTACTGTTTGACGAAGCGAGGCACGTAACCGCTTGTGAGCCCCAGCAGGTCGTTGATCACCAGGACTTGTCCGTCGCAGCCGTTTCCCGCTCCGATCCCGATAGTTGGGATGCGGAGCATCGCGGTGATTTCCTGGGCAATCGTGCCGGGAATACACTCCAGCACAATTCCGAACGCGCCGGCGTCCTGCGCGGCGCGGGCGTCGATCAGCAGTTGCTCGCGATCGCGCTGCACCTTGTATCCACCCATCGTATGGACACTTTGCGGTCGCAGGCCCACATGTGCCATCACCGGGATGCCGGCGGCGACCAGGCCGGAGATGACCTGCGATTGTTCGGCGCCGCCTTCAAGTTTCACGGCCTGGCAGTGCGTTTCCTTCAAGATCCGCCCCGCGTTTTCGATCGCTTTGTGGACTCCCAGGTGATTGGTCGGGAAAGGCATATCGACGATCACCAATGCCCGCTCAACCGCGCGACCCACCATTTCGGCATGGTAGATGATCTCATCCAGGGTTACCGGAAGCGTCGTGTCGTGACCTTGTACGACCATCGACATGCTGTCGCCGACCAGGATCGCTTCGATTTCCGCCGAATCGAGTATCTTGGCCATGGTGTGATCATACGCGGTCAACACCGATATTTTTTTGCCGGCTGCCTTGAACGCCCCGAATTCGGGAACGGTGATCCGCGGTCGATGCATGGACATTCCGGCATTCTTACCATCGGCTCGCTGGGCCACAAGCCACCTAAAGCGAATCGTTCCTTTCTGGATTTACGGACGCCGTTAGGATATTCTGGCGGGGTGGGCCGGAATTGCGATCGGCGTGGGCCGAGTTGCGACGGCAATTCGAAAAACCGCCAGGTCGCCAATCGGCCAAGTCGCAGAGGATCTTGAGTATGTCGACAGCGAAAGTGGGGATCGGCCTGTTGCTGCTCTTTGCATTCCTGGCCATCAGCGTGGTACCGGTCCGGGGGCAGGCAACCAAGAAAAAAGGTGCACCCAAAGCAAATCCCGCCGCGCAGGAAGGGGAAGGCAAAGTCGAGTTGGAAGCGACGCAGGGGACGGGGAAGATTACCGAAATCACCCAGGAGGGGTTAATCCGCGTGATCGGTCCGGGTGGCGGCAATTGGCTGATCCGCGTCGATCCGAAGGCCCGGGAAGTCCAGTACCTCGCCAAAGCGGAGCTATCCTGGCTGCAGCCGGGAGCCTACGTGCGCTTCTCAACGCACCTGGACAAAAAAGGAAAAGCGATCGATCCAGTATCGACCGCGACGGTCCTCTCGCCCCGACCTGAATTTCCGCCAGGCGTTGTGGTCGAAGTAACCGCGGGTGGTCTCGATACGGGCGGGCTATTCAGCGACGCCCCCGAATCACCACCGAAAAAAAAGGAGGCCAAGAAAAAGAAAGCGGAACCGATTAACGATGATCTTTCCTATCTGGTCACCGGCCGTATTGCGCAGATTCGCGACGGCAAGTTCACGATCCAAGCCGATTCGTATACTATTTCAGGACAATTCGCAGCCACGGCCAAGATCGCGGTCGAGCTCAACGAATTGCAGGGCAAGGTGGGTGATACCGTTGAGTTCAAAGGGCGGAAATACCCGAACAGCCCGAATACACTGGCAAGCGAAATTAAGGTAACAGCCGCCGAACCGCTCAAGGCAGACGAATCGAAGCGGAAAGGAAAGAGCAAGGGACGGGACACGGCACCCGGCTCCGATCCTTGAGAATGGCACCGCTTATCGAACTTCAAGATGTCACCAAGTACTATCGCAAGTACTGCGCGCTGCGAAACGTGACGGCAGCCATACCGGCCGGTGTCACCGGCCTGCTGGGACCGAATGGCGCCGGCAAATCGACGCTGATCAAGGTTTTGCTCGGCCTGGTCAAGTTATCGTCCGGGTCGGCCAAGGTATTGGGACATTCTTTGCCCCGCGAACGATTCTCGATTCGGTCCAAGATCGGCTTCATGCCGGAAGATGACTGTTATTTCGCCGGTTTGAGCGGTGTGGAATCGGTGCGGTTTCTCGCACGGCTCTCGGGCATTCCGTCCTGCGAAGCGCTGCGTCGCGCTCATGAGATCCTGGACTTCTGCGACATGGGGCAGGAGCGGTACCGGGACGTCGAGACCTATTCGACGGGAATGCGGCAGAAGGTTAAATTCGCGGCGTCGATGGTTCACGATCCGGTGTTGTTGATTCTCGACGAGCCGACCGCCGGCCTGGATCCCGAGGAACGCGATCGGATGCTGACGCGAATCAAGTCCCTCTCCCATGACGCCGGAAAGTCGATTCTGATCTCCACCCATATTCTGCCTGACGTGCAGGCAACCTGCGATCATGTGGCGGTGATGGCCGAAGGGCAGATCCGACTGCTGGAACGCCTGGATCTGCTCAGCCGCCCGTCGGAGCCCGCGATGCAGCTCCGCACGCTGGGAGGCAGTGACGCGCTGCTGGCGGTGATCCAGCGGGCCGGCTATGCAGCGACGGTCGACGAGATGGGGATGGTCACGGTCCGCGCGGCGGACGAGCGATTCCTTGCTCGGATCTGGGATTGGGCCCGCGAAGCGAATGTGACGCTCAAATCGCTGACTCCGGCGCAAAACTCGCTGGAGCAGATTTTTCTTGCCTGCGTACGGGAGGCCAGTCGTGCCGGTATTTGAC
The DNA here is from genome assembly GCA_016872775.1 of Planctomycetota bacterium. GTDB lineage: Bacteria > Planctomycetota > Planctomycetia > Pirellulales > Pirellulaceae > VGZA01. Next base: position 48,290 of record VGZA01000035.1, read on the forward strand.
GTTGGGTTTCGCGACTGGCGGGGCGAACGCGAGCGTCCCTGGAAGCGGTTCTGGGTGATCGCGTCGACCGGCATTCGATTGGCCTGGAAGAACCAGTGGTTGCGCAGGATGCTGTTTCTGGCCTGGCTGCCGGCGTTCTACTTCGGCGCGATGTTCTTCTTCTTCGAACGGGCGATGGAGGAGGGTGTGGCCGAGAACGCGGCGCGGATGGTGATCGGCCGTTTCCCGGACGCGAGGTCGACCGCCGCCCAGGTCCTGCGGGATGGACCGCCCGATCGCCAGCGGGTCTGGTCTTACCTGCTGATGACCCTGTTCCGTTACCCGCAGGGGATTCTGATGGTGATGCTGGTGGGGCTGATCGCGCCGCCGCTGATCTCGCGCGATCTCCGCACGCGCAGCCACCTGCTCTATTTTGCGCGACCGCTCGGCCTGACCGAGTACATATTTGGCAAGGCGTTTGTTGTGGGTGTCTATCTGCTGTTAGTCAGCACACTGCCCGCGTTGACGCTGTACATTCTGGGCGTGATGCTGTCCCCGAATATCAGCGTCGTCTACGACACCTGGGATCTGCCGTTACGCATTGCCGCCGCGTCGATGATTGTGATCGTGCCGACGACCGCCATCGCGCTTTGCTTTTCCTCGCTCACCGAAGAAACCCGTTACGCTTCGTTCGGCTGGTTCGCGATGTGGGTCGTGGGCTGGGTGGCCTACACGAATCTCACGGTGATGGACGCCGGTCGCTTCCGCCGTTCCGCCTTTGACGCTCCCAGCCGCTGGACGTTTGTTTCGCTGTACCACACGCTGGGTGAAGTGCAGACCTGGGTATTCGGATTTGATGTGGAGTCGGATCGGTTGCGCAACGGCGCGATCATCCTCGGCATCGCCACGGTACTGTCGATCTGCGTGATTTTCCGCCGAATGTGGCTGCTACAAAGAAAATGACCCGGGGGTATCAGGACGCGTCATGATTGAATTCCGGCATGTGACCAAACTGTACGGGGCGGTAATTGGTGTCAACGACATCAATCTGGAGCTCCCCCCTGGCGCGTATGGTCTTCTGGGGCCGAACGGTTCCGGCAAAACCACCCTGCTGAACCTGATCACGGGACAGCTCAACCCGTCCTTGGGCGCGGTGCGCGTCATGGGACGAAGACCGGGCCACGCCGCGTCGTTGCGGCGGCTCGGTTTCTGTCCTGGCTACGAAGGAATGTACGCGAATGTCAGCGGATTCGAATGGGTGACTTACCTGCTGGAATTGCACGGGTTTTCCCGCAGTGACGCCCGACGACGCGCCGAACAGTCACTCGAACGGGTCGGTATGACCGACGCCATGATGCGACCGATCGGCGGCTATTCGCGCGGAATGCGGCAACGCACGAAATTCGCCCAGGCCACTGCGCATGACCCGGATCTGCTGATTCTGGACGAACCGTTTAACGGGCTGGACCCTATCGGGCGGCACGACATCGGCGAAATGCTGCGAGGCTGGATCCGGCAAGGCAAGAGCCTGATCATTTCCAGTCATATTCTGCATGAGGTCGAAGCAATCACCGGATCGTTCCTGCTGATCTATGGCGGACGATTGCTCGCGTCCGGATCGGCTCAAGAAGTCCATTCCCTGCTTACCGACGTACCACGCGAAATCACGATCGCCACTTCGTCTCCCCGCGAACTGGCGCAGATCCTGATTGCCGAGCAACTGGTCGAAGGCATACGCTGGGAATCGCCGGACTGTATCACCGCTGCGACGCGTCATCCGCTCAACATCTTCCGGCGCTTGCCCGAGTTGATCGCCGAACACTCCATCCGCGTGACGTCGCTTCGTTCGTCCGACGACTCGCTGCAGTCGATGTTCAATACGCTGCTGAGGCTGCGTCGGGGCGACCGGTTTTCGCGTGCTGCCCGGAGCCAGCCGGTGGAGGAAGCGGCCCATGAATGACGCGGCGACCCCGACCGATCCGAAACAATCCGAACTGCTGCGGACGGCAAGAGCCGTCGTTGCCTGCTTGCGGTTCGAATCGCGCCGCAGCCTCTCAATCCCGCGATTGGCGACCTGGTGCCTGCTGGCTCTTTTTCCGGTCGGAATCGTCACCGTATTCCGGTACTTTGGCGAAATGCCGCGACCTGAGGTCTGGGCGCTGATGCTGTTCCTGCTGATTCCGGAATCGATGTGCCTGCTCGGACTGCTGCTATGGATGGCTCCCCACCTGCAAAGTGAACTGGATGGCAAGACCTGGCCGTACCTGGCCGTTCGGCCGCACGGCAGGTTGATCGTGTTCCTGGGCAAGTACCTGAACGCCGTCGTCTGGACGGCGCTGGCGGGACTCGCAAGCCTGTCGATCTGCATCTACATCGCGGCGCCGCTGATGGTGGACGCGGGTGTCATGTTCCAGACGCTGGCCGCCTTGGTCGTGCTGTCCAGTATGGGATACGGAGCGCTGTACGCGCTGTTTGGTGTGCTGATACCCAAACGGGCGACGTTGATCGCCGTGGGTTACACACTGACAGGTGAATTGTTGATCGGAACGCTCCCCGCCGTCGTCAGCGAAATCACCTTCCAATTCCACTTCCGCTGCCTGTTGAGGAACTGGGTCGACTTCACCATCGGCGCGGACGAAACTCGATTGCTGTTTAGCGAAGCGCCATCCTGGCAGCACCTGGCGATCATCGCCGGAATGATTGTCGGATTTCTCGCGCTGGGAATCTGGCTGATCCAGGTCCGCGAATATTCGATTCAGGATGAAGCGTAGATGGACAACGCCCCGTTTTTGGCGTGACGTGGCGAGGCTACGGCACCGCGTCGTGCATATCGGACGCGAGCCGCGCCAGCACTTCGCGGGTCACGTTGGCGGGGACGCTTTGCCGCGTGTTGGACGGTTGCTTGTTGAAGCGCTGCAGCCCAATCCTGCCTGCCTGCACGATCAACTCGTAATAGCTGGTTCCCTGATCGCCTTTAGCGGGAGGCATCGACCGCAACTGGATGATACAGGCATCCTTATCGATTTCGATCGGGCGGATCGGTTCGAGCAGATAGTTCAGTCGGATGGCCAGCGATTCGCCGATCGTCTTGAGTTGATCGATTCCGAGTCCGCGCAGCGCGTCGGAGCTGACCTCTAACAGGCGGAACGCGCACCCGATGGAGTCCACTGCCAACAGTTCACAGCGCACGGTGCCTCGATCGGCCGCGATTTCAATCGCGTCGATCGAACCGGCGGATGGTCCCTGCCTCGCGGTCAATTCCTGGTGAAAACTGCTTTTCAGGTCCATGGTTATTCCTCTAATTCGTGACCAGCACGTCACCCGGCCCCGGCAAGCGGATCGTTTCTTCAGGACGCGTCAACTGGTGCTCCTTGCCGTCGAACGACACGGTGGCGACTTTGCCTTCCAATGTCGTCTCGATATGTACCGGCCGCTTCCAGATGCGAAACAGATTGGCGAGCGTGTCCTGGGCGTAGGTCAGCTTGAGTTCCACTCCGGCGAAGCGATGTTCCAGGAACAGCTCGCCCCGGTTGCGATAATTGCCGTCGCGCACGTAAATGATCGGCCGGCCCAGGTTGGTCAGGTTGAACAGCAGTTGCTTCTTTACTTCCTCGAACTGTTTACTCTCGATTTCGTAGTACCCCGAGTTGTTGTTGTAGCCGAACTTGAACAGACGGTGCCGGCGGCAGAAGTCGAGCGTGAGGAATTCGTCGATGAACGTCAGATCATTGTGGATCCGTCGAACTTCGAAGATTTTTTTTCGTCCCAGCCCGGTGTCACGATTCCAGTTTTCACGGGCGACGCGGTCATCACACTGTTCGTATTCCTCGCCGAAGGCCCCGCGATTCCAGCGATCCTCGATGTCGCGGAACAATTCCACGCCAAGCTTGTACGGGTTCAGCCGCGTGGCGGAGCCCGCCAAGGTGCCCGCGCAGTGGTCGGCGTAACAGATCAAATCCCGCGGTTCGATGGCATGCCGCGTCATGATGGTACTGTGCCAGTAGGTAGCCCAGCCCTCGTTCATGATCTTGGTCTGACCCTGAGGCGCAAAGTAGTAGGCCTCGTCGCGAAGGATCGAAAGCACATCCAGCTGCCACGGTTTGAGTGGCGCGTGGTGCATCAGGAACAGCATCAGATCGCGTGTCGGTTCCGACGGGAACTGCTGTTGTCGCGATTCGACGATCCGGCGCTGGTCGGCCAGTTCGTCGGCCAGTGCCTGGGGCGGATTGATAAAGCGATCCATGTACGACTTGGACTGGAAGCGCGTCGCCTGGACACGGTCCTGTTCGGATTCACCGGTGGCCGACTGGAATTCGAACCGACTGTCGTCGTTCGATCGCTTAATGAATGTCGAGTTGATATCGATCAGGTCTTCGATGCTCAGGCAGGCGTCGATAAATGCCTCGACTTCCTCGACGCCGAAGCGATCCATATAGCGACGAATTCGATTGCCATGATTGGCCATGCCGTCGATCATTTTGCGATTGGTATGTGCGAACCAGGCGTTGTTCTTGAAGAAATCGCAATGCCCGTAGACGTGGGCCATCACCAGTTTGTGGTCGGTGACACTGTTGCTGGCCAGCAGGTAGGCATAACACGGGTCATTGTTGATCACCAGCTCGTAGATCTTCTGCAGGCCGTAATGGTAGCCCTTGCTGAGCTGTTCGTATTCCATGCCGAACCGCCAATGCGGATAGCGCGTGGGGAAGCCGCCGTAGGCGGCGATGGCGCTGAGCTGGTCGGCGTCGACGACCTCGAAGATCGTGGTGAAGAAGTCGAGTCCGTATTGCAGGGCCCACTTCTCCATGTCGGCCTGAATGGCAGCCAGTTCCGGGGGCAGAGGACGAAAGTGTCGGGCGGCCTTCATAGCGGGGTGCTCACTTTCCCTTACCCAGGAATTTTTTGATGGAGTCGATGATCGCGGATTTGTCGGCGATTTCGGAGGTGACGAGTTTCTCTTCGCGGTCCCCGAAGGCGGCGATCAGCGCGCGAAGGTATTCGCCGCTTCCGTACGGACTCTCGACCTGGCCGTAGCAGAACAGATTGCAGGCGGGCAGGATCGATTCACGCAGTATCTGCAGCGCGCTCTTGTTATCCTCACCCCAATTGTCGCCATCGGAGAACTGGAAACAGTAGATATTCCAGTCGCTGGGGTTAAACGAGGCGGCGATCTGATCGGCGCAGACTTTGTAAGCCGAACTGATACGCGTGCCACCGCTTTCGCGCGTCGTGTAGAAAGTCGATTCGTCGACCTCCTTGGCGACGGCGTCGTGAATGATGTAACGGCGTTCCAGACCCTTGTACTGACTCTTCAGCCAGGTATCGATCCAGAACGCTTCGGTGCGCACGATCTGTTTCTGTTCATCGGTCATCGAGCCGGACACATCCATCATGTAGATAATGACGGCGTTGGCATCGGGCACGGGAATATTCTGCCACGATCGGTAGCGCCGATCTTCCTTGATCGGGATGACGCGGCCGCGGTGCGCCGGATCGTACGATCCTTCACTGACCTGGCGGCGCAGGGCCTCGATATAGGTGCGTTTGAAGTGCCGCAGCGTCTCCGGTCCGACGCGGCGGATGCTGTTGTAGCGGGCCTTTTCTTGAGCGATATTCGCCTTGCCGCGGGGCTGAATGCGGGGAAGCTCCAGTTCGTCGCCAAGAATCTGGGCGAGTTCCGCCAGCGTCAGCTCCACTTCGCGCACATGTTCGCCCGGTTCGCCGCCGGCCGATCCGAGCCCCTCGCCCTCCTGATCGCCCTTTCCGACCGGCTGGCCGATCTCGCCCTCCCCCTGCCCCACGCCCCCGCGCCCATTCTGCCCGTAGCGGAAATGGGGCACGTCGAGCTGCGGCAACGGGATACTCACCAGTTCCTTGCCCTTGCGACCGATCATCTCGCCATGGGTAATGTACTTGCGCAGATTCTCGCGGACTTTTCCGCGGACAATTTCCCGGAAGCGGTGCTGATCGCGATCGATCTTCATGAACATGGCGTCACTTGCCTTTGACATCGCCGCGGGCGAAGATGCTGGCCACAAAATTCAGCACGTCGGTGGCACTTTCCTCGTCGTAGCCGTAATCCCGGATCAGTCGTCCTTTCACCACGTCGATTTTCTGTTGGGTGTCCTGGTCGACGACGTTGGATACCAGGCTGGTGAGCTTGATCGTGTCCTTCTGGTCCTCAAACAACTTCAGTTGCAGGGCTTTGTACAAACGTTCGTTGGTCTTGTAATCGAACATCTTGCCGTCGATCGCCAGGGCGCCGATGTAATTCATGATCTCACGACGGAAATCCTCCTTGCGGCTTTCCGGAATATCGATCTTCTCCTCGATCGCCCGCATCAGCCGCTCGTCGGGCTCCTGATACTGGCCCGTGAACTTGTTCTTGACCTTCTCCCGCTGCGTAAACGCCTTCAAATTGTCGATGTAGTTTCCGCACAGCCGCTTGAGCGCGTCCTCGTCGGCCGCGATCGCGCGTTGCACCTCATTCTTGACGATATTTTCGTACTCCTCCTTGACCACCGCCAACAGTTCCCGGCACCGCGTGCGCAGTTCCTCGTTGGTGATCAGCGAATGATGTTTGAGCCCTTCCTCCAATTCGTTCAAGACCATGAACGGATTGATCGAGTGAGCCTCGGGGTGCGCGACGAGTGCATTCGAGATCTTGTCCTGGACGTACCGGGGCGAGATCCCGTGGAGACCCTCGTTGATCGACTGCGAGCGAAGTTCCTTGATGTTCTCTTCGGTGAAGCCGGGCAGGGTCTTGCCGTTGTAGAGTTTCAGCTTCTGCAGCAGGGTCAGGCCGGCATTTTTCGGTTCCTCGAGACGCGTCAGTACCGCCCACATCGCCGCCATCTCGATTGTGTGCGGCGCGATATGTTTGCCCTTTACCCGAGATTGATTGTAGTCCTTCTCGTAGATTTTGATTTCGTCGGACAGCCGTGTGACGTACGGGACATCGATTTTGACCGTGCGATCACGAAGTGCCTCCATGAACTCGTTGTTCTGCAACCGGCGATATTCCGGCTCATTGGTATGCCCGATGATAACTTCGTCGATATCGGTCTGAGCGAACTTTTTGGGCTTGACCTTGTGCTCCTGGCTGGCGCCCAGCAAGTCGTAAAGAAAAGCCACATCGAGCTTGAGCACCTCGACGAATTCGATGATGCCTCGGTTGGCAATATTGAATTCCCCATCGAAGTTGAATGCTCGCGGATCACTGTCGCTGCCGTACTCGGCGATCTTGCGGTAGTTGATGTCGCCGGTGAGTTCCGTCGAGTCCTGGTTCTTCTCGTCCTTGGGCTGAAAGGTACCGATTCCGATCCGGTCCTGCTCGCAAAGCACTAGTCTCTTGACGCGCACGTCCTGGATCACGCGTGTCCAGTCGCCACCGTAGTCCTTGAGTCGGTCGGTGTACATAAATCGGCAGAACGGGCAGAGTTCCCCGACAATCCTCACGCGATAGTCCGACTCCGACCGACCTTCGTTCAAGCGTGCCAGCACGTCGCCACGGAATCGGTCAGGGACCAGGTGCAGGGGTTCCTCGTGCATAGGGCACCATTGCACATCGTGCGTCTCGCGGTGCGCCCACCCCATCGTATACAGCGCGCCTTCGTCGCGGGCCGAAAAGCGTTCGAGCCCTTTTTTCAGCAAGCGAGCGATCGTGCTCTTGCTGCTGCCGACCGGCCCGTGCAGCAGCAACACTCGCTTCTCGATGCCGTACCCCCGGGCGGCGCTCTTGAGCGCATTGACAAGATCCTGAAGTTGCGAATCGAGTCCGAATACGGCGTCGCGATTGCCGTCTTCCGGGTCGTCGAAAAAGCGATAATGGGCGCGCGTTTCGCCTCGTGCGATCTCGTAGTTGTCGACGCCAAACGAGACGATCATGTCGTACAGGCGTTCAAATGCGTTGCGTGTCACCAAGGGGTTATTGCGAACCAGCTCCAGGTACTCCGCGAACGTTCCGATCCAGTGCTTGCGACGGAATTGTTCGAGATCCTGACGCTGTGCGATCAGGCTGATGATTTCGTGGCCGCCAGTCATGGCTCAGGCTCCGGGTAAAGGGAAGCAAACCGCGCATGACGAATCGCCGCCTGGGCTCGGCCCGCGTGGCGATTCAACATGTACACCGAACGTTCAAGTCCGTGCGCGAACCGTCGGCTGCACCCCAAGCGCGCAGGACGAAACGCTCCTTTACAGGACGTTTTTGCCGTGGGGGGCCTCGATCCAAAGCAACTGGAAAGAGTCTTGCGGCGCGACGACTGGCGGACGCACTTGCCGAACGAACTTGAAAAAGAACTTCGTCTCTGGCGAGAAATTCGAAAGTCTGCCGGACGGTCAAGCCACCTCCGGCACAAGTCAACTGCCGTCAATTCATTACGGCCGTTCAACCTCACCGGTTCAACTGCTGGCGTTCCACCCCGCAGCGGAAGCGACTTATACCGCCTTAATCAACCTTACTTCGGATTTACGATTCAGGCAATAGAGATTTCCGATCGTGGCACACACGACGATCGTAGCGTAGTTGTCGTCCACCATAATTCCCCACCAGCCGTGCTAATCCCACTCGATCCGCCGTTATCATCGATCACGTCGACGATCGCGCAATGAACTGGACAGTTAGTCGTGTCGGTGTGATTCCGCCAGGAGGATCGTCGGAGGCAGCCTGGAATCAGTCCTGCGGGCTGCTATTACGGGCTGCTATTACGGTGCGTCCACACCGCGCTGGACCATCGCAGCCGGACCGTCGCCGCCGAGGCGCTTTTCGGCGCGGGACTTGTCGAGCCCATTACCAAGTCGCGGGACCGCGACGCGTTATAGGTGATCGTGCCCAGGTAATCATTGATTTTCTCACTGAGCTTGGCGGGGTTGGTGGAGCAGAGCAGTTTGCCTGGTTCGCCAGCCCCCGAGTTCACCATGTCGGCGACCCAGCCGATGGTATCGACCAAACCGTCACGTTTTCCATCGTAGGCGCCGGAACTGAATCGTTCCGCCGGGTCGCGGTCCGCATGCGTGGTCATGCTGAAGAAGAACTTGGCGTGTCAATCCGCGCAGCATTCCATGGACGCACGGTGAAGAGTTGGTGAATACGAGCGTATTCCCCGGGAAAAACCGGGTCGATTGCATGGCTGTCGGGGCCGTGTTACGCTATGACTGTGCTGAGCGATCCAGGCGTCGCGGCGGCGCGGCGTTGAAAGCCGCCGAGTCGGTTCGCTTGAATGGCAGCCGTAACACGTTTCCGAAATCTGTTGAGCATGGAATCCAAGATGGCCCCGTCATCCTCCGTCTGGTCGCAAACGAACGGCGAAGTGCTCATCGTCTATTTCAACGAATCGAAAATTCTTGACGATGCCCGGATTCAGCAGGTCGGCAAGGATCTTACGCAAATGGTGCCCAAGGCCGAGAAGGGCAAGATGCTGCTGAACTTCCAGAGTGTCGGCTTCATGTCGTCGGCGATGATCGGCAAATTGATCATGCTGCAGAAGAAGTGCAAGGCGGACAACGTCGACCTGCGATGCTCCAATATCACCGCGAACATCATGGAAGTGTTCAAGATCATGAAGCTCGACAAGGTCTTCGACATTTACAACGACGAAGCGGATGCCATGAAGGCGTTCGAGAAAAAGGGCTGGTTCGGCTAAATCCCGTAGATTGCGGTCCCCGGTACCGCTACTCAGAGACGAAGGCGTCGAAGACGCGCACGGTCGCCCAATTGGCTTTGTTTTCACTGATGAACTTCGCGTGCCGCGGATCGACTTGGTACGCGTCGTGGGCCGCTCGACTGGAAAACACCAGTTGCAAGGCGACGTCGAACTGCTTGTCGTTCACGTCGCGAGCCATTTCAGGGTCGCGCGTGCCGGCAGCGAAGAGTACCGTTCCGGGGTGCCCGGCCAGATGCTCTTTGCAGCTGGCCACCAGCCGCTCGATCGCCGCGGGCGAATTATCCCGCAGCGAAAAATAAACCATGTGGGCGAACCAGCGCGAGGATGGATCAGTCATCGTTGGCATTGGGCCGTTTCATCTGTCCCGCGCGGCTGTCGCGAATGTCGCGGCGCCGAGCGGGTGGCTCGGGACGGCTGCGCTGCAATCCGGCGCGCTGCAGCAGGGATGCGTTCATGATCTGGGCGACCTCGTCCTCCTCCGGAGGCGGTGGGCCAATCGCGCCAATGTCGACCGGCGAATACTGCAGTTCATATTCGTGTTTGGCCACCGACAGCTTGTCGCCGGGACCAATCCGTTTGCGAAGTACGCGGTTGCCGTTCACTTTGGTACCATTGCTGCTGTCCAGGTCGGTCACGTACCAGTAGCCACCGTCGCAATTCAACTGACAATGCCTGGAAGAAACATTGGGAAATCGCAGCACCACGTCGCAGCTCTCGGATCGACCGACGATCAGGCTGTTCTTCAGAAGAGGAATGGGATCGCCGCCGCCGTGTGGTATCAAGCACCCTAACATATCGCTCAAGCCTTCTGCAGTATGCACGCCGTCCAAAAGGATGGTCTAGAGTTACTCCCACGATAATCCAACGACCCGGCCGATGGCAAATAGAAATTTACGTGAGGATTCGAGTGACGTCAATTGAGTCGACAGATCGTACCAATCCCTCCGCATGGGGCTGGAAAGAAGCCGGTTTTCCATACTTCTCCTACAACTACTATCTGAAAAAGCGGTTCGGACGGAGAATTCAGAAGGTCAGTGTCGATGCCGGATTTACCTGTCCCAACGTGGACGGCAGCGTGGCGGTCGGCGGCTGCACTTTCTGCGACAACCGCAGTTTCAGCCCCAGTCGACGGTTGCCGCGGCAGACGATCGCCAGTCAGATCGACGAGGGGATTCGGCGGCTGAAGCGACGCTACGATTGCGACGATTTTATCGCTTACTTCCAACCCGCCACCAATACCTACGCGGCCGTCGAACGGCTGGCGGCGGTTTACCAGCAGGCACTGGCCCATGCACAGATCCGCGGACTGGCGATCGGGACCCGACCCGACTGTGTCCCCGAGGAAGTGCTCGATCTGATCGCCGAACTGGCGGCGCGGTACTACGTTTGCGTCGAATACGGACTGCAGACCATCCACGACCGATCGCTGGTTTGGATGAATCGCGGGCACGATCACGCGGCATCGATCGATGCACTGGAACGAAGTCGCGGGCGCGGATTCGAAGTCTGTGCCCATCTGATGCTGGGACTGCCTGGGGAAACGGTGCCCGAGATGCTCGCCACGGCCCGCGAGGTCGCGCGACTTCCCGTCGACGCCGTGAAGATCCATAACCTGTACGTCGTGAAAGGTACGCCCCTCGCGGACCAATTGGCTCGCGGCGAGATCGATTTGATGGACCGCGCTACCTACATCTCCACGCTGATCGAATTCCTGGAACTGATACCGCCCTGGGTCGTCGTCGAGCGCATCAGCGGGGACGCTCCGCCGGATTACTTTCTCGGACCCTCCTGGTGCCTCGACAAACCGTCCGTCCGTCAGGCCCTGCACCAGGAATTCGCTCGGCGCAATACCTGGCAAGGACGAAAGTTCAGCGGCTGAAAAAGCTCGGGCGGCAGAAAACCGAGTCGTAGGACGGGTCTCCTGACCCGTCTCTCGCGCCGGACCGCGAATGCACGCTCATTTTCTCGACGTCGATTCGCAGTTCTAGACGGGCCTGGAGGTCCCATCCTACGACCGTAAGGCAGCGGTCGGCTATTTTCCAGCGTCCCACGGATTGACCCAGTCGCCCCAGTGGGCAAGGTAATGCCTGTAAGCTGGTAGCGAATTTTCCTTGTCCGCCAGCCATTCCTTGGTGGCGGACACGATCGATTGCTCCTTCTCCAGCGTCAACTTGCCTAACAACACGCAGGTCCGCAGGAATACAAAATAGGTGTCCAGAACATCGCAGCGACAGTAGTCGTTGATTTCAGCGAGCTTGCCTGCCTCGTAAAGATCCTGCACCATATGTCCCTTCACGTCGATTTTCCCCGGCTTGCCGATCAAATTCGCCGCCAGATTCAAACCGCCGCTGAAACGGGCTGCGCCAAAATTGGTAAGCACGTCGCAAAGGTCGAGATGGGAATCGATGTTGTAGCGATTGCGCGGTTGATCGTACGCCTTAGCGCTGAGGTTGAACCAGCGGGGAATACCGATCCCGAACCGGTACGCCGCCAGCTCCATCAGCGGGATATCGAACATCCGACCGTTGAAACTTACTAATGTCGGCTGCTTGTACGCCTCCCATCCTCGCCAGAACTTTTCGGTGATCACGTGCGGACGATAGGAAGGCTCATCGAGCGTCACCAGGTCCTGCAACTGGAAATCGCCGCCCACCTTGGCGACCACCACGGAAATCGGGACCTGAAATGTATGGGGGATGAAATCGGAATCGTATTTCTCCAGCAATTCATCCCGGAATTTCCGTACCGCCGACCGCGGTTCGATCTTCTCGTCCGGATACTTCAGTTTGGCGACCAGCGCCGCGTCGGCAACACTCTCAATGTCAAACACCAGGTATGCCACGCCGGCACTTGCCATGTCAAAAGTCCTTTGGATTGGTGGAATTCAACACGGGTGGTCTCCGGTGGCCGTGCCTGCATGAAGCGTAACGGCCTGCCATGGAATCCAACAAGGGGTTGTGTACCATGGATGCGATGGATCAATTCGCCCAACGCGGACCAATGTCACCGCCGGCATGATGCCGCGTGGAGGTCACCATGACACCGCCGCCGGCAATTCCCGAAGAAAATGCGAGGACTGATCATGTCCTGTTGTGACTCCGAACGATTGCTGGCGCGATTTCTTCGCTACGTGACGATTGACACGACAGCCGACCGCCAGTCCAGCACCTACCCAAGCTCCGCGGGCCAGTGGGAGTTGGGTCGCGTCGTGGTGGACGAAATGCGGCAGCTGGCCCTGGAGGACATCGAGCAGGACCGCTGGGGACTTGTCTGGGCCACCGTACCGGCGACGGTCGCCGGTAATGCGCCGGTGATCGCGCTCAATGCCCATTTTGATACGTCGCCCGAAACGTCGGGCAGCGGCGTGAAACCGCAACTGATCCGCAACTATTCCGGCGGCGACCTGGTGCTTCGGGGTGACGAGCGGAAAGTCATCCGCGAGTCGGAGAATTCCACGCTGCTCGCGCTGCACGGCAAGACGATTATCACGACCGACGGCACGACCTTGCTTGGAGCCGACGACAAGGCCGGTATCGCCGTCATCATGGAAATGGCCGCCTGGCTCCAAAGCCACCCGGAGATCCCCCACGGACGGCTGCGGATCCTGTTGACCTGCGACGAGGAAATCGGCCACGGTGTGCGGCATGTCGATCTGCGGAAACTCGGCGCGCAAGCCGCTTACACGCTCGATGGCGGCGGCGCGGGCGAGATCGACGTCGAAACTTTTTCCGCGGATCAGGCGACCGTCACTGCCGAGGGAGTCAACATCCATCCCTCGATCGCCAAAGGGCGAATGGTCAACGCCGTGCGGGCGATTTCCGAATTCATTACGCGATTGCCTCGCGCCACGGCCGCGCCGGAATCGACGGCGGAGCGGCTGGGGTTCCTGCACCCGTTCGAAATCCGTGGCGGCGTCGCCCAGGCCGCTGTCGATCTGCTCATCCGTGACTTCGATACGGCACGACTCACCGATTGGGCGGAGTTGCTCCGCCAGATCGCCGGCCAGGTCGAACGTGAATTCCCGGGTGCGTCGCTCCAGGTGCGAATCACCCCCCAGTATCGGAATCTCGCCGACGGACTGGCCCGCGAACCGCGCGCCGTCGAATTCGCCGAGCAGGCCCATCGACGACTTAACGTTCCCTGCAAACGCACGATCATTCGCGGTGGAACCGATGGGTCGCAACTGACCGCCATGGGACTGCCGACTCCCAATCTGTCGACAGGTCAACATAACCCGCACTCGCCATTGGAATGGGCCTGCCTGGAAGAAATGGAACAGGCGGTCGCCGTGCTCCTCGAACTGGCACAGATCTGGGCGCTCAACCCGCCAACGGCCTGAGCCAAAGTCCGATCCCGCAGGAACTGTTCCCGTAAGAACCGAACCCGCTTTTCAAGGAAAAAACCGCGGCGACCCGCAACCAGCTCGAACGATTCGCACACAGGAGATTGAACCGCGCCTCCACCCCACGTATGATCGCGTTTGAAATAGCCCGTGCTCCATAAGCCCCCCGCCCCCCGTTCCCCGTTCCCTGTTCCCCGTTCCCTGTTCCCCGTTCCCTGTTCCCTGTT
>VGZA01000036.1 GCA_016872775.1 Planctomycetota bacterium
TGGAAAACCGCTCCGAAGATCCGCATTCGCACGTCGTGCCAGGTTCGAGCAACAACATCAGTGACCCATTCGTCCGCATACCGGCCCAGCGGCGAATTCAAGAACAGATTCGTGCCCAGAAATACGTTCAGCGTGGCGTCGAAACTCCAGGGCTTCCGCCAGAGCCAGGCGACGATCGCGAAAACCATTGTGAACGCGGTGGGGCGCAGGAAGTAGTTGCGGACAACAGAATAGAAATGGCTGTGCAGGATGCGCTGGACGAGTCGCGAGCGGTAGCAGCGGGCCGGGATCTCCAACAGCACCAGTCGCAAACCACGCCACACTACAAGCATTCCTTCCAGGCACCGTTTACGAAATGCCGGGCGATGGATCAGTGCCAGCACCAGGCAGCCGACCAGAAATACCAGTCCGTAAAAAGCAAGCGAAGCGCTCGGTTGTCCCGCTTGACCGCCCGCCGGCGAGGAATCGGCTCCGACCACGGCCTGCGTTTCGCCTGGCGGATTGATCGGAAAGAGCAAGTCACTCGGTGAGTCCGCTTCACTGTCCGTCACCGGTCGGTCGGAAGTACCATACGGGCCGACGGCGGCAAGCGAATCGCTCGATTTGACCACGGACTTTCCGGTCACGGCACCAGCATCGGACGCCGCCGCCAATCGCTCGTGGCCCTCGACGGCGGACGGCGCGTCGGAGTCGGCATTGGTCGAAAGCGGCGAGTCCGCGTCGCTGGCTTCCGCGTCGACGCTTGTTTTGTCAACACTGCTGGATCCGCGCCCCGCGAGGGGGCCGGCGGGCGGGGGCTTGGCCGCAAACGCGGTGACCAGCGAATGGAACATGTGCCGCAGGAACTCCAGAGCCAGAAAGGAGCCACCAAACGGCAAAATCACGAATTGCGTGACGATGCGTCCGTAGTTGGTTCCGAAGGCCAGCGAACTCAATGTCTGCGGGATGCGCAGGTAAATCGCCCCGGCGCGGTAGACGCCGTCGAGTTTCTGTTTGAGCAGCCGGTCGGCACGCAGCAACTGGTCGCCGCGCAGCAGTTCCTTGACGCCGGCGACATCGGGCAGTTTCAGGTTGTTTCGGGATAGCGCATCCCGCAAATTCCCCATGGTGATGAAGCCGTTTTCGACGATTCCGTCGAGCAGTTCTTCGATCAGTTTACGTCGGGCGACTCGTTCCGGGACGTTGTTCGGGATCAGGCCCACGGTGTCCATGACCGCGGTGACGCTGGGGCGAATCCGATCGCGGAGTTGGCATTCGATGCAATCGACGGCCGACTCCAGCAGAGCAGCGATCCGTTCACGGGCGGCTACGGAGACCCGTGCGGACGCCAGGCGGTAATTCGCGGTGCGCAGATGTTTGGTAATCAGCACTTCCCGCAGCAGCGGCAGGCGGCGTCGCAGCGGCCGACGGCCGAGCGATCGCACGTACTCGATCAAGTCGATCGAATAGACTCCCCGTTCGTGCTCGACGCAGACTTTCTGCAGGTCGTACAGGAACCTGGCTTCCTTGGCGATGAAACCGCGCGATGCCGGTTCGAGCAGCGGTTGGAGCGCGTCGATCCATTGCTGGGCTTCGTGGGAGCTCAACTGCAATACGTCGCGCAGGCGTCCGGCGAGGCGGGCGATTTCCGCCTGTGCCGCCAGCTTGGTTTCGGTCACGCGGTCGGGCAGCGCGATGCGCACCGCGCGCGTCCGCAGGATCGCCGCCTTCACGCCATTGCCCAGCGCTCCCTGGCGTTCGGCGCGCGCCAGCAAGCGCCAGTACTGTGGCGGAGACGGCTGCAACGGGTCCGAGTGCCGCTGGTCGGCTTCCTCATTACCGGTGAATTCGTGAATCTCGCGCATGCGCGGAATCGCCGTCGGCGCGCCGTGCAACCGCGTCGCATGGTAGAGCTCATCCGCCTTCAAATCATGGGATACCAGCTCTCGAATCCGCTCCCAGTCGCGGATCGCGGGAAAGTAGAGCGGCAGATCGGCTTCCGCGAAGTAACGCAATTCGAGGAAGACCGCGACGAACTCGATGTACGTCTCCTGGTCATCCTGGGGCGACAATAACATCGCGTCCTTCTGCAGCACCGAGCGAATTTCCTCGAACTCCAACAGCCCGATTTCCTGGATGCGTTCAAACACCACCTGCGCGTCGAGCGCGCCGTCGGCCAGGCGCTTCTCCATTTCCACATGGACCTGCGCATGAAACAGCAGCCGCCAGTAGAGGTAAAGCGCGTCGTCGCGCGGCAGGACGTCGAGCGGTTCGTCGTCGCTGGGATCGGCAAGCAGAATCAGTTTTTGCGGCAGTTCGACGTCCACCGGAACATTCAGTTCGGCCCGGCTTGCGATGACCTGCAGCCGCTCGCGCTGAATGACGTACGTCTTGCGGTGCGGCACGAACAGCGCCAGTCCCGCCATGCGCCGATCCTGCTTGATCACACGGCGCAGAATCCGTGGCTCGACCAGAATAGCGGCCGGATCCGCGGCCTGCACCAGTTGCCGCAATTCGGCAAGCGACAGGGGAGCGGTCGCATGCGGGGAAGTCGCATGGGAAGCGGTCGCGTCAGAGGGCGTGGCTGTCAACTGTCCGAATCTTTCGCTGAAAAGGGCGTCGCCGCGTAATGGGAGGAAGGATTACCAATCTTACGCTTGGAAATACCACTTTTGTTCCAGGTTATTCTAGTGGCCGCGGCGCCGGCCGCCGAGCGGGAATCGACGCCGTCCCCCGCTTCCAACCGACCGCTACGACCGCCACAATCGGCAATGGCACAACCGGCGGAGGAATCCGCCACTGCCTCCAGGGAGACGCGATGAAGCTGATCAAGGTAGCGGCCGCCGTTCTGAACCAGACCCCGCTCGACTGGGAAGGGAACCGGGCTCGTATTCTGGCCGCAATCGATGCCGCGCGCTCCGAGGGCGTTTCCCTGCTCTGTCTGCCCGAGTTGTGCATTACCGGCTACGGCTGTGAAGACGCCTTCCATGGCCTCTTTGTTCCCGCGACCGCCGCCCGCATGCTCGAGGAACTGGCCGACGAGACCTCCGGCATGATCGTTTCGCTTGGGCTTCCTCTGCTGCACAACGGCGGCTTATTCAACACGGCTTGCCTCGTCGCCGATCGGCGAATCCTCGGCTTCGTCGGCAAACAGCACCTGGCCGGGGAGGGGATCCATTACGAGCCTCGGTGGTTTAAACGCTGGCCAAACAACGTCCGCGCCGAGACCGAACTTGGCGGACAGTGTTATCCGCTCGGCGACCTGATGTTCGAATGCGGTGGAGTGCGGATCGGCTTCGAAATCTGCGAGGACGCCTGGGTCGCCAGCCGGCCTGGCGCCGACCTGGCGGTCAACGGCGCCGACCTGATCCTGAACCCCAGCGCCAGCCATTTCGCATTCGGAAAGCACAAGGTACGAGAACGATTTGTACTGGAAGGGTCGCGCGCTTTTTGTGTGAGCTACATCTACACCAATCTGCTGGGCAACGAAGCGGGGCGGGCGATTTATGACGGGGGAGCCTTCCTTGCCTCCGCCGGCCAGATGATCGCACGCGGCCGGCGATTCTCCTTCGCCGACTTTCAACTCACCACCGGCCAGATCGATGTCGATGCCACGCGCATGCAACGCGCTCGAACCGGAAGCTTCGAACCGGCATTGGATCGTGCCAGCGTCACCATCGTCAGCGGAGAGTTTGATTTCCCCGAAATCCGGCCCGAACCGTCCATCACCAGCGGCGAAGCGTGGGAATCCGGCCCCGATGTCAAAGAAGAGGAATTCGCCCGCGCCGAAGCGCTGGCCCTGTTCGACTACCTGCGCAAGAGCAACTCGCGCGGCTTCATTATCTCACTCAGCGGCGGAGCCGATTCCACCGCCGTCGCGACACTCACGACGCTGGCGATCCGGTTGGCGACCGAGGAACTCGGCGACTCCGGACTTCGACAGAAGCTCCCGTTTCTTGATACCACATTTCCGTCGGAAGCCCGAAATTACCTCAGTCAACTGATCACCTGCGTCTATCAGTCGACCCGCTACAGCTCGAGAACAACCCGCGACGCCGCCCACCAGATCGCCAGCGGATTGCATGTCGGCTGGCTGGAATTCGACGTCGAACCGCTCGTGCAGGGATATCTTGAGATCGTCCGAAAGAGTCTCGGACGAGCGCTCGATTGGGCAACGGACGACCTCGCGTTGCAGAATATCCAAGCGCGATCGCGAGCACCCGGGGTCTGGCTGCTGGCAAACATTCGCGGCGCCTTGTTGCTGTCGACAAGCAATCGTTCCGAGGCCGCGGTGGGCTATGCCACAATGGATGGCGACACCTGCGGCGGGTTGGCGCCGATCGCGGGGATCGATAAGCATTACCTGCGTCATTGGTTGCGGTGGATGGAGAACTGTGGCCCCCACGGCGTCGGGCCCTTTCCGTTCCTCCGCGCCGTCAATCAACTGGAACCGACCGCGGAATTGCGGCCCGCCGACCAGCATCAGACCGACGAAGCCGACCTGATGCCCTACGAGCTGCTGGATGCGGTCGAGCGCGCGGCGATTCGCGACAAACTCGCGCCGCTGGAGATCCAGTTGCTGATGGAATCCCGGTTTCCCGATTACACGCCCCAGCAGTTGGGGGTCTGGATCGAGCGGTTCTTCCGACTTTGGTCACGGAACCAATGGAAACGCGAAAGATACGCCCCCTCGTTTCACCTCGACGACGAAAATCTCGATCCGAAGACCTGGTGTCGCTTCCCGATCCTCAGCGGAGGATTTCAGCGCGAACTACGGGAATTGCGCGACGCGCTGGCGAAACGTACTCCCGCCGGTTCGTAATCGAACCCACCCCGGCGTTTTTTCCGAGCGGATTGGAAACGATCAATTCGCGGGCTGCCACCACCACGACTTCGGCTGGTATTCACCCGCTTTTTCGCGAATCTCGGCCACCTTCGCCGACGTCTCGACGTTGGCCGCGACCTGCCAGGAATCGACCTGGACGCCGCCGGAGGTCGTGAGCACGATCCGGCCTGCCGATTGCAGCGCGGTGCACTGCGCCGCGGTCTTCGTCGGGATCGCCCAGATCTGCGTCTTCAACTCGCTGTCGGAACTCGTGATCAAAGGAATGCTCAGCCCGACCTTGTCGGCCAGCCCCTCTTTCTCAATGATCGCCGCGATGACACACAAGTCCATCACATTGCGCAGGTCGGCGAAAGCCGTATTCTTCAGCGACAACGCATCGAAATGCTTAGTCATCAGGTTCGCCCACTCCTGGGCTTTGGGGCTGCTCTTGCCCGTGCGCGTAACGGTTCCGTCAGCATTCGCGATGTCGTCTTCGGTCAGGCACTTGACGCCTTGACCTTGCAGCTGCCAGGTCAGACCGTCTTCGCTCTTGAGCACCGCATCGTAATTGCAGGCCAACCACCAACGCGGCGAACTGCTGATTTTCGTACTGTTCTTCACCAGATCGAGGTAGCTCGGCAGTTGCGGAATCGGCGATGGATCGATCTTCATCGCCAATCGCTTCATATGGACATCGGCGGCCACCAGAGTTCGGGCGAAATGGCTGTCACCCGGCACACCTTGCAAACTGATCTTGTATTGACCCATGGCATCCTGCAGCGCCTGAACCGCCTCATTGGAGAATTGCCCGCCGATCGCCTTCTGGACTTTCGCAAACTGCTGCAGGCCTTCCGGCGTTGGATCGATCGAGCAACTGATCCCCTCGGTGCGTGCGCGATGGGCACTTCGCAGCGCCACCAGCAGATCATCAAGTTGAAGGATGGGACGACCGGACGTGATGCCGACGACGTTAGCCTTGCGATCGATTCGCCAGCCTTCCGCCGGGCCGCCCAGCAGGATATCGCCTTCCTCCGGCATCGCCACGACGAACTGAATTCGCGTCAGTCCCGCCAGGTAGCGGATCTCGTCAGGGATTTCCTTGTGATTGTTCGCCCGCGAATCGACGATCGCCGCGTGCAGATTTTTCAGGGAAATCCATCGGAAACCGACCGGATTCTTCATGTCGCCGGTGGCTTTTTTCAATTCCCGTTCCATGGCTTCGCGAAGCTGGTTCTGCGAGGCGACCTGGGCTTCCCGCACCACGCCCTCGCCGTCGACGGAGATTCCGCCGACCGCCCCACCCCGGAAACCGAAATGACCAGCCCGGACCGCAAGCGGACTTGCCACCAGCAATACCGCCAGGAATGCGGCGGTCGCAAGGCGTAGGATTCGAGGGCTGATCGTCATCGTAAGTACTCCTTGAATGGGGCAGGTTGATTGGTGCAGGCCGCTCACCGGGCCCATGAACCGCTGATTTCGCCCGGCATACTCTGGTGCCACACCGAGCATCTCTACAGACGTGGTTACAGTAACTAGAATAGTTACCTTCCGATGAATTTGCAAGAAAAGCGTCAGGGGGTGAGAAATTCCGAATTTGCCATCCGTTTTGCAAGCCCGAAATCCGGCCCGCGGCCCCTCCCCTGCAGTCCCTGCTGCCTGCGGGCGGCCATCCCCCTCTGCCCCGCCGACCGGCGGCCGCCCAACTCGAGGGTGCTTAGCCCATGAATGACCGTGGTCTGCAAGCCTATCTCGTGATCCGCGAAGGCACGAAATGGACCGACGTATTTCGGCTGGTGCCCGGCCGAACCGTGACGATTGGCCGAGCCAACACCAATCAGATTGTGGTCAAGGACGAACGTTGCAGCCGCTTTCACGCGGAGATCTTCCAGACCCAAGGGGAATGGATCCTAAGGGATCTCGACAGTCGCAATGGGACGCAAGTCGGTGGTGAGAAAGTACGTGGCGACTATCGCTTGACCCCGGGAGATATCGTACGCATCGCGCACTGCCAGATGGCCTTTGTGCATGACGTCGCCCTGGCATTCGCCGATTCCGGCACGATCTGTCGTTTGCCTGCGGACGGAACGGGGGAAGCGGCGGGCAACTCTCCCCAGGACGCGGGCGGCGAGGCAGCACTCGACGACCCGTCCGATTTCGAAAATCCTGATGTCGATTCCGCGTCGATCCACGATGCCGGCGACTCTAGCGGCCCTGGAACCGGCAGTGGGATTTCCTTGCCGCTGCCGGCAGCGGCGGGAGCGGTTCGAGGCGACGTCACAGATCCAGGCGAGGATGAAGGGCCGGCATTGATAACGCACCGCCGGCAGCAAACGCGCTTTCTCGAACGGGGTCGCGAGGAGGATGGAGGCGCGATGGTCGGCAAGGCTGCCGCCCGACTCTGCCGACTGGCATTCATTCTTGCCAAGCAACCCGATCAGCGGGCCGTCGCCAAATCGGCGCTCGATGGTTTGCTTGAAAGCACCAGTGTTGACGCCGGCGCTGTTCTGTTGATTGCTGCGGACGCCGCCGCTCAGGCCGACGTCGCCAATTCCGGGAACGCGACCCTCCATGATCCACCGGCGGGCAAACCTCGCCCCGACGTCGCAAGCCTGCGGATTCTCGCGTCCCGCAGCGACTACAAACCGACCTACCATCGCATTTCGAGATTCCTGGCCGAAACGGTGTTACGCGAAGGCGAGGCGGTCCTGGCGCGCAACGTGGAGGATGATACGACCTTCGGCAGTCGGGACAGCAAAGGCGAAATCTACTCGACCGGCGTCATCTGCGCTCCGATCCGGCAGGATGGGCAAGTGATCGGGCTGATCCACCTGTACTCGACGGTATCCGAACGCATCCCCGATCCCGTCGACCTGGAATTTACATTGGCCGTCGCCGAAAACGTCGCATTGGCGCTGAAGAATCTCTCCAAGCAACAGGAACTCGTGGAGAATCTTTCCGTCACGCTGGGAGAGGTGCAGCAGCTGCGTAAGCGGCTGGGGGCCGAAAGCGAGATCGTCGGATCAAGCCCCGCCGTACTGCAGCTGCAGCAGGAGATCGAGCGTGCCGCACCGAGCCGGGCAACCGTGCTGATTCGAGGTGAAAGCGGCGTCGGAAAAGAGCTTGTAGCCCGCGCCATTCACTTCGCCAGCCCGCGCAAGAAAGGCCCGTTCGTCTGCTTGAACTGCGCCGCGCTCAGCGAAACACTGCTCGAAAGTGAGCTGTTTGGACACGAAAAAGGCGCCTTCACCGGCGCCACCGAACGCAAGCTCGGAAAATTCGAAGCCGCCCACGAAGGCACGCTGATGCTCGACGAAATCGGCGAAATGAGCCCCGCGATCCAGGCCAAATTCTTGCGCGTCCTGGAAGGCCATCCGTTCGAGCGGGTCGGGGGCAACCAGGCAATCAAGGTCGACGTGCGGGTGATCGCTGCCACCAACCGCAACCTCGAAAAGGCCGTCAACGAAGGCGCCTTCCGCCGGGACCTGTTCTTCCGATTGCGAGTCGTGGAATTGAATGCGCCCGCATTGCGCAAACGGGGCGACGATGTGCTGGAACTGGCGTTGCATTTTCTGGACCGCTTCAATCAGGAAACCGGCCGCAAGATCCGCGGCTTCAGCACCGAAGCCGTCGAACATATGAAGCGCTACCGCTGGCCAGGCAACATCCGCGAACTGAAAAACGTCGTGGAACGAGCCGTCGTGCTGTCACGCAGCGACGTCATCGGCATCGAGGACCTGATGCTGACCAGCCTGGCAACCGCCAGCGAATCCGGGGAAGTCACGCCACCAAGACTCGGCTACGAACCCCTGTCGCTCGACGAAGTCGAACGCCGTCATATTCGACAAACTCTCAACGCCACCGGCTGGAACAAAAGCCGCAGCGCCGTCATCCTCGGCATCGAACGCTCCACGCTCGATCGAAAAATCGCCCGCTACGGAATCGCGCAAAAAGAGTAGACGGGTTACGGGGAACGGTACAGATAGGGGTAGGAGACCCGATTGAGTTCGGGCACTCCCTCCGAACCGTACGAGCGGTTCTCCCGCATTCGGCTCTCCGGTCAATGGTTGCTTGGCCTTTCACCCTGCTGGATCAAGCGCCTTCACAGACGCACTGGCTGGGGCATCTTGCCCACGCCGATTCCGTTAATTGTGAGTTTGCCTGCTGGGGCTGGAAGCCCCAGCCACTCTACCGTTCCCCGTTCCCCGTTCCCCTACTCCTCCACGGTCCGCCGCTCGCCCACATCCCACCAGCCGGCGATTTTTTTCGCCAGCTTGGCGACAACCTGCGGCTGACTCCTCGCCAGGTTGGTTCGTTCGTGTGGATCGCTCTGCAAGTCGTACAACTGCGGACGTGGATCGCTGCGGTCGTGCACTTCGGCGTACCGGCCGAGTTGCCCGTCGTAGGTCAGTATCAGCTTCCAATTCCCTTCGATCACCCAACGGAAGAGCAGCGATTCCTCGGGTCGGTCGAGGTCGGCGACATCGTGAGCGAACGCTTCCCCGAAAATCGCGTCGCGTTTCAACGGCAATCCGTCGCGCAGCATCGGCAGGAGATCGAGGCCCGGCAGATCGCCGGGCGCGTCGGCTCCCAAGGCACTCAACAACGTCGGAAAAATATCGATGCTGCTGATCAACGGCTCGTGGCTGCCAGGACGAATCACGTTCGGCCAGCGAATCATGATTGGCTGCCGCACACCACCCTCGTACGGCGATTGTTTCGAACGAGGCCCGAATTTGGCCGAATCGGGATCTTGAATCCAACCGTTGTCGGCGAGGTAGACCACGATCGTTTGGTCGGCGACCCCACGCTGCTGCAGTCCGTCCAACAACGCGCCGCACGTCGTGTCAAACCACTCGCACATCGCGAAGTACTTCGCCACGTGCGTTGACGGAACCTCCGATCGATACCGTCGTAACAGATCTTCGGGTGGGTTGTGCGGCGTGTGCGGTAGAAACGGCGCGTACCAGACAAAGAACGGCTTCTGATCGTCAATCGCCTGATCGATGAACTGCAATATCGGCGAGATTCCCTCGCGGCCGATCACCAAACCCGCGTCACCGTGGCGGCCGTTCGGCTCGGGAAACCCCCGCGTCATGCCGTGGCTGAAGCCGCCGCGCTGGTAAGAACCCTCCCACCATTTGCCGGATTGAAAACTGCGGTATCCCAAGCGCGTCAGAACTTTGGGTAACGTGTCCCACCGATCCAGCTTTTCGATCAGTCGGTGCCGAAGTTCGGCATAGCGAGCGGAACCAGGATCGGCCAGCATTGGTGAAGGGTCGTTGCCGGTAATCAGGTGCTGATGAGCGTACCGACCTGTAACCAGTGTGGCCAGGGACGGCCGGCAAAGCGCGGTCGGCACATGGCCCCGCGGAAAAACGGCGCTGCTCGCCGCAAGCCGATCCAGATTCGGCGTTCGGATATGCGGATGATGCATGAACCCGTAATCGGTCCATGCTTGATCATCGGAAAGGATCAAAACGATATTGGGCCGAGTTGCCGGGGCCAATTGTGCAGCACTGTCCGCCGCCCACAGCGCGTCCCCCGCCAGCAGCGCACACGCCAGACTGGAAACCCAACCGACCAATCCGAGCACCCCACCGAACCGCATCTTTTCCCGTCCCCAATTCCATCGCTTTCCGATCGCTATATTCTATAATGCGACCGATCTTGGAAAAGTTGGAAGACGATGTCAAGCAAGGACCGTTCCCCGTAACCCGTAACCCAGATTTCAGCCTTCCACGGTCGACGGCCCTTCGGATCGTTCCGAAAGAGCGGCCTTGATCAGCGATTCCAGGCGGTGGTTGAGTTGGTCGAGTTGATTCAGCAGAGAATCTTGCCGTTGATCGATTTCGTGTAGCAATTCTCGACGTGCCTGTGGTTCATCCATGACCGGGCTCAACGATTTGATGGCGGGCGGTTTTGCAGTGGAACCTCTCCGAAATCGGTTAGGCCGTGATCGAGTCTGGACCATAATGCGTCGAGATTGGCTTATGGGAGTTGGGAGAACTTTAACGGTCGCATTATACACCGGCGGCATGGCCATTTCACCCGATTGGCCGCTGAGGACCGTAGGACGGACATCTGGTCCGTCTCGGACAAACAAGATTTCCCGTGCTACAAATCACGGTTTTGTTTCTGGACGGGAACGAAGAGGCTAGACAGCGGATAGCAAAAAGCGGTAAACTAGCTGCCCCGTTCGGACGATGAAGTGAATATTTGTGGAATTTGTCGTTTTTGTGGAAAGTACTTTGGAGGGAAGATGGTTAAGCTGGTAGTCCGTGATAAGGAGAGTATTCAGGAGGCCGTTCGTCGATTCCGCAAACTTGTGGAGCGCAGCGGAATCAAGAAGGAAATGCGACGTCGCGAATATTACGAGAAGCCCAGCGAAATCAAGCGTCGATCTCGCTTGCGCGCGGAACGCCGTTCCCGCCGCTCCACACTCGTCGCCAACGGTTAACACCACGCTCGGTCGTTGACCATTCCGATCCGCAGTTACTGCCGCGAGCGGTCGATCAGCACCGCTCCGATGATGATTGCGCCGATCAGCATATCCTGGATCGGGTTCTTGAGCTCCAATTGGGTACAGCCGCTGGAGATGCTGGCAATGATCAGCGATCCGAGCAGGGTACCCGCGAGCGAGCCGCGTCCGCCTTGCAGGCTGGCGCCGCCGACAACCACGGAAGCGATCATCTTCAATTCCATTCCGGTGCCGGAGGTGGGGTTGCCGCTGGAGAGTCGGGTAAACTGCAGCATGCCCGCGACGCCGATAAGACAACCTGCCAGCGAATAGATCGCGATTTTCGCGCGGGGAATTCGGATGCCGCTCAACCAGGCGGCCCGTTCATTCGATCCGATCGCAATCGTATGTCGACCCAGTCGCGTGTGCCGCAAAAGAATGCTCAGCCCGATTGCCAGCAACAGCACCAGCCAGACCGCGGGCGCAACGATCAGCCAGCTGGGGCGCGGTGGGTTCGCCACCAGCAGCGTCAACCAGGCGGGGATTTTTTCGGAGGCGGGGCTGATTGTCGTTTCTCCGGCGATCCACTTGGCCAGGCCAAGGTAAATGGTCATGGAGCCGAGGGTGACGATAAATGGAACCAGGCGCAGCGTACTGACTAACCAACCGTTGAAAAATCCTGCCGCGGTCCCGACGCAGAGGCAAGCCGCAACCGCTGCCCAGCCGGAGTAGTTTGCGTGCAGCATCCAGGCCAGCACGGTTGCAGCCAGAGCCAGCGCCGAACCGGCAGAAAGGTCGATGCCGCCGGAGATGATGATCCAGGTCATGCCCAGTGCGGCCGCCGCCACGGTCGCCGTTTGAATCAGGACGGTACGAGCGTTGCGTGCGGTCAGGAAGCGGCTTGAGTAATTGCTGGCGAACTGGCTGAATGGCTGTTGCGACTTGTGATATTCATGGAAGAACTCGGCAATCGAAAAGAACAGCAGCACGGCGGCCAGCCCGCTGACAGGCCCCCGTAACGGCCGCCAGGCGGCAAAACGTGACGATTCAGCCATCGATGCGATCAATCCTCATACGTTTCCGGCTTGAGTAACCGTTGCATCGCCTGGGAATCCATATTCTCCCGCGTCACAAGCGACTCGCCGGTTGCAATGCGGGACTCGACTTTTTCACCACGCAAGTGGGCCGCCAGCGTGATCACGGCGAGTTCCGCCATCCGCACCGGGTCTTGCAGTACCAGGCCGTGGACGGTCCCGGCGCGGAGCGCGTCGACCAGCCGCGGACTGGAATCGAACCCGAGGAACTTGATTTTTCCAGCCAATTCCCGCTCCTGCAATGCGCGTAACATGCCGAGCGTGACATGTTCACAGGGGGTGAAGATCCCCTGGACCTTGTCGCCGTATTTCACGAGCAGTTGCTGGGACTTGTCGAGGGCCGACTCGGCCGTAGCACCCGCGTACTCGTCCTCCGACACGATCGCGATTTCCGGGAACTCGCCGCGCAGCACGTGCAGGAAACCGTCCTCGCGCTGATTGGTCGATTCGCTTCCCGGGGTGTAACGCAGCACGAGGACGTTGCCTTTCCCTTCAAGCAGTCGGCCCATTTCGCGTGCGGCGATTTCTCCACCATGAAAATTATCGGTGGCGACGGTGCTCACGATCTCCGACGTATCGTCCAGTCCGCTATCGAAGACCAGCGTCGGTATCTTTTCACCTTTTGCTTCCTGGACGACCGAGACCAGCGCGCGGGAATCGAGGGGCGCGAGACAAATGCCGTCGACGCGCCGCGTGATAAAGTCCTGGACGACATTGATCTGCCCTTCGCGGTCGTTTTCGGAGAGGGGTCCTTTCCACAGCAATTCGACGTCCGCCGCCTTGCTTCCGCGTACCGCGCCGGCCCGCACCGATTTCCAGAATTCGTGTGTCGTCGCCTTCGGCACCATCGCGACGACCAGCTTCCGCCGCGCGGTCGATCCGTTCGACGACGAACTCGACGCGCCGTTGTGCGGTGCGGAATCCGCACAGCCGATCGACAACAGCAGCCCCAAAACGCCGAGATGAAATAATCGAGGTACGCGGAAAAAGAACGTCCCGGAATTGCGATTCATTTGTTGCTCCCGCCCGTTGAGTTTTCCTCGGCGAATGTTCATAGTATTGGAGCGATGGCGCGGGACATGCAAGGTGGGAGCGTGGATGGCTCGTCAACGACTTCGAATTGCCGTCACCGGGGCGGGAACGATCGGTGCGCTGCACGCTCAGGCGGTGGCCCAATCGCCGCACGCGGAATTGGCAGCGGTCTGCGACACCGATTTGCCGCGGGCCCTGGCCCTGGCAACGCGCCATTCCGTGGCAGCATTTCCCAGTCTCGACACCCTGCTCGCCACCACGCCGCTCGACGCACTGACGGTGGCCACGCCCGACGATCAGCATGTCGAAATCACGTTGCGCGCGTTGCAGGCCGGGATCGACGTGTTTTGCGAAAAGCCGCTCGCTACCGACCTTCAGTCGGCCCAGCGCATGGTCCAAGTCGCCACGGAACAGGATCGGCAACTCGCGGTGAACTACAACCGCCGTTACGGCTTCGCTTACCAGCAAGCTCAACGCTGGCTGCAATCGGGTCGGATCGGCAGTCCCTTGCATCTCGGGCTGACCGTTACCGACCGCCGTCCGGATCGCCCCGCGGATCGGGATGCGAACTTCATGCTCAGTTCCCTGCTGACGCACCATTTCGACCTGATCCGGTGGCTAGGTGGCGAAGTCCTGCAGGTTCAAGCGAAGCTTGACCGTGTGGCCGGTACCAGTCTCATTGACCGGGCTCTGTTCTCATTGAGGCTGGCGGGCGACTTGACCGCCACGATCACCGCCCTCTACCGTGATGCCCAACCCCGTACGCAGGAAGCGATGGAGATCATCGGCAGCGACGGACGAATCCAGATCGACGATGTGACCCGCGAGGCGCGCCTCGTCGACGTCAGCGGTGACCGGGTCGAAATCGGTCGTCCCGACCCCTTTCAGGCCGGAGACGCATTTTTTGCCACAATCACCAGCCATCTGCACGACTTTATTCGCTGCCGCGCGCGCGGCGAACCGGCTCCCGTCACCGGACGCGACGGTGTTCGCGGACTGATGATCGTCGCCGCGGCGGTCCAATCCAACCATTCACTTCAACCCGTTGAGGTCCCCCCATGACGGTCCGTCGCATGATTGACTTGAGCCACACCGTTTCCGCGGAAACACCGGTTTTTCCCGGCGACGCTGCCGTCGAAATTCTGGTTACGGACGCGACGAGCCGCGCGTCGGTCGCCGGGGAACGGCACATGAACTGCTCCCGGTTGAACACCAGCCTGCATACCGGAACGCATATGGATGCTCCGTTTCACTTCATCCACGACGGCGCCTCGATCGACCGTGTCGATCTGACCCATTGCATCGGCCCGTCCCTGATGATTCCAATTCCGCCCGACGTCCACGAGATCGACGTGCCCATACTGGCGCCTTGGCAGAACAAACTGCGCGTCGCCCATCGCGTGATCTTGAATACGGGCTGGCATCGTCGCTGGGGCGAACCCGATTATTTCACAGCCCATCCGGTCATCAGCGGCGACGCGGCCCGGTTTCTGGTCGATCAGGGTGTACGACTGCTGGGTGTCGATACGCCGTCCGTGGACCGCGATCCCTACGACGCACATCTGGCGCTGCTGGGCGGCGGATTGTTGATCGTCGAGAATCTCGCCAATCTGGATCAGATCCACGCGGAACTGTTCGATCTCGTCGCCACTCCGCTCCGCATTCTCGGCCGGGATGGTTCGCCGGTGCGTGCCGTAGCGATTGTCGGCGGATAGACCTGAACGGACCGTGGATCGAGGTACTCCGAGATCCACTCGATTCGGCGGCATGGATCGTTGATAACCGATGAGGGAATAAGTCTGACACGATTTTCCAATAGCGGGAAATGCACCAATGACGGACAATCTGGGACAAGAGCAATCGAATCATGCGGGACGAGTTTCGGGGGAACCGGTCGACGGAATGTTGTCGTCGGGTCACTGGGATCGTCGTGGCTTTCTGATCGCGGCGGCAGGGACCGGCGTGATCGCCGCCGGCGGAGCGGGAGCAATCGCCGCCGGCCCGTCGGTGGCGCCAACACAGGGTGCGGGCCCGCTGCGGACTTCCGTTACCAATGCGGCGCGGCCCTGGTACGAGTCGGCCTACCGCAGGGCCGTGATCGATATGCATATCCCGGACTGGGACGAAAAATTTCTGTCGCGATTCGATCCGCGGCAATATGTTGACATGCTCGTAAAGTCGCGCGCCCAATCGGTCGTCTGCTACTGCCAGTCGCATGTCGGCCTGTTCAATTACCCGACCAAGGTCGGACAGCAGCATCGCGGACTCGGCGGCAGAAATGTACTGAAGGAGATGATCGACCTCTGCCACGAAAAGCAGATCGGAGTGGCACTGTACACCAGCTTGATTTTCGATCGCTGGGCCGGCGATCAGCATCCGGAATGGCGGATGCGGACTTGGGAAAACAAGATCCAGGGCGAGGGCGGGCGGCACTGCGTGCTGTGCGTGAATTCCCCGTATCGGGAGTACGTGCGATCGTTCGTGCGCGAAATCTGCCAATCGTTTGAGTTCGAGGGGATCCGATTCGACATGACGTTCTGGCCCTGGCTCTGTTACTGCCAGCACTGCCAGCGCCGGTTCGACGCCGAGGTCGGCGGCGAAATCCCCAAAATCGTCAATTGGCTGGACGAGAAATGGGTGGCGTTCCAGCGGTGTCGCGAACGGTGGCTCGTTGAATTCGCCGAAATCGCTACCAGCACCGTGCGTGAACTGAAGCCCGCCGCTTCGGTTGAACATCAGTCGTCAACCTTTCCATTGAATTGGATGTTCGGCGTCACCGCGCCGCTGGCCCGGCAGAATGACTTCCTGCAAGGGGACTTCTACGGAGATGCCTTGCAAGGCTCTTTCGTGCGCAAACTGCTGGAAGACCTCACTCCGCACCGCCCCTTTGGATTCGAGACCAGTTTCTCCGTGGAGTTGAAAGACCATACCGCCCGCAAACCGACCGAACTGCTGGAGGCCAAAGCTTCGGCGGCGATCGCCGATAGTGGCGCCTTCATCTTCATCGATGCGATCGACCCGATCGGCACGGTCAACCCCGCGGTCCACGAACGGATGGGAAAGGTCTTCGACCGGCTGATGCCGTATTACGCGGAGTTGGGCGGCGAGCGGCTCGCCGATGTCATGGTCTATTACAGCCTGGAGTCGAAATTCAACTTCGCCGGCAACGGCAAGCATGTCAGCCAGCCCGACACGACCGATTCCCATACGAAATCGTGCATGGAGGCCGCTCGCAGAATCATCTCCCACCACCTTCCGTTCGGTGTGGCGACCAGGCAGTCGTTGAGCCGGCTTCGTCCGGATCAGATCCTGGTTCTTTCCAACGTGAATATGCTCGACCTCGACGAGGCGCACGCGATTCGGGAATGGGTGAAATCGGGCGGACGGCTCTATGCCAGCGGCGTAACGTCGCTCGTCGACAAGCAGGGCCGGATGCAGAACGATTTTATGCTGGCCGATCTGTTCGGAGTCCACCTGGAGAAGATCGATTTTCAGGCGCGCGAACATTACGTGGCGCCGACGGCGGCGGGGGCGTCGCTGTTCAGCGATTTCGACGCCGATTATCCCGCATACGTGAATGGAGCCCTGGTCCAGGTCAAGGCGGAGGCCGACGCGACTCCGTTGGCGACGACGACTCTGCCCTGGCCCGCACCCCAACCGACACAATTCGCTTCCATCCATTCCAATCCACCTTGGGTGAAGTCCGATGCACCGCTGATTGTCGAACACCCGTTCGGCAAAGGGCGTGTCATCTACAGCGGAACCGTGGTCGAAACGGTCGATGTGCTTTCGCCTACTTTCATCGCGATTCTGAAACGGTTGAAGCCGGATTTCCGCGTGGAAGCCAAGGCGCACCCCTCGGTCGAAATGACGGTATTCCATCAGCCGGATCGCAAACGCTACCTAGTGAGCCTGGTCAATTTTCAAAAAGACCTTCCGAATATTCCGATCGACGGGATCGAAGTGACTTTACGACTGGGCGACGAAACCGTCCGGAATGTGAACCTTCTTCCCGGGGGCGAGAACCTGCCGCTCCGGGGCAAAGGCGGCGTGTTGTCATTCATTGTGCCACGTCTGGAAACCCTGCGAATGATCGCGGTCCATGTCGGCTGAACCCCTTGTCGTTCCGGCGGTCGATCGCCTATAACTTGGAGGCAGTTACCGAAGCGGGCGTGGCGGAACTGGCAGACGCGCAAGATTCAGGTTCTTGTGGCCGCAAGGTCGTGGAGGTTCAAGTCCTCTCGCCCGCATTTTCTGCTGAAACAGCACATTTCTGCTGTCACACTCGCCCGACCGGAAAGGTCGTTTCTGTCAGCCCAGGCCAAAGGCTTGGTTTGCAAGTCCGCATAAGACGTCCCGACCCTCAAGGGGCCGTTCAAGCGCGTTGCATCGTGCGCCTGTATCTTTTCGTCACCGTAGCCTGGGGCAACGCCGGGAACCGCCCCAGGAATAGAATGCAGAAACCCCAGTTTGGCGGTGGTATCGTGCCCAATGGGCAGGCCGTGGCGGTGGACTCCAACGCTTTCTTGACTGCTCCGAACACCGATTTCACTGCTTTGACCCATTTGCTCCGAAGCGAACTCAGTCTTTGTCCATTGCAATGTCGCTCCCGGCCCTAGTCGCAAGTGCCGCAAAGGCCTGCGCATCAATGAAGTCATTCACCCAGCAAACCGATCCGTCACCATCGGCGAACTGAGCCCCGCCACGGTGCCAACTCTGGAAATCAGAGACGTCGGCGTTTTTACGGTTTGGGGTTCGTGCTGCCGTACCGATTATGTCGAGGGATCATGACCACCCCAAATGCATGTAACTCAAAGGGAATTCAGGGCGACTTAAGTACTGTTAATCTATTCAGAGGTGGTTGGAATCGACTCCCCGCCGGCTCTTGTCGCTCTCGCGGCAAACACGGTTCGATCGATCGTTTGGCTAGTCCACTGAACAGAACCGTCACCGATCAAGAACAATGCCCCACCGGTATGCCAACTTTGGAAATCAGCCGCATTGGGTTGTTTGCTACTCGGGGGTCGCGCTGCGGAACCGACGACACGCGCTTCGGCAAATTCGGCACTAAATACAACCCCCGTCCAAGTCGCGGGCAACAGCGTCGTGGATCGCTCGCCAACAAATAATGTGTTACTCAGTCCGTCAAGGACATCGGCAAATCGCGTGTCGCTGTTCTGAAAAAAGACTCCATTCCCAAGATTGGGATAGGGTCCAATCTCGCTGCTTCCGTAAACACCAAGGTAGTTGGCACGCGCCAAGTCGACCTGGCAGTGAATCGGAGGGGGATGAAATTTACTTGACAGAGCTTGAATCGGAAACGTGAAAACGCGAACCGCCTCCAAGACGAGGGTCGGGGGACCGGGATCGGAAGGGCACTTGTAGACAGGCATTTGTGTGGTGCGAGCAGGCCGACTGGCCATGCTTCGAATCGGAACGGTAAGGTCCATCGAACTGGGCAGGACGTTTCGTTGCTCCATATACGGAAGCAGAAACGCCCCCCAGGCCCATCCCGGCTCCTCGTCCGGTCCGTTCACGTTGAAGCCAAAATTCCAAGTAATCCATCCTGGAGGCAGGACGTTCATGGAGTCGTGATAACTATGCAGTGCCAATCCGATTTGGTGGAGCTGGCTATTGCATTGAGCGCGTCGAGCAGCGGCACGAGCCGATTGAACCGCCGGCAACAACATCGCTACGAGAATTCCAATAATCCCGACGACGACCAGCAGCTCTATCAGGGTGAACCCGGAGAGTAACCTTTTCCGTTTCATGACGCGTTCCGACCTAAAGGCAGAAATGCTCGTAAGTTTATATCGGCGCCCAACCCGATGCACCGGGACTGGAGGTTCGTAACATCCTGGACGATCGCAGATCGGTCCAGGATTTCTTTTGCAGCGTGACCACGCGCCAGCGTAACTGGTGGAATCGCGTCCCTAGCCTGGATTCCCATACACCCCATTGACCTAAAGTTTTGGGCTACCGAGGGTGCCGAGGTTTAGTCGATTTGTCTACACCATAGGGAAGAGCACCGTCGCGCTAGCCAAAGACGAAATGCAACCGGTTCCCCCAACCAGGGAACACGAATGTCGGTCTCACCGAATCCAGTCGCCAACAACAATGAATTGTGAGCTCGTTTCTGAAAGTGCACCGTGATCGACCGGTCGCCGATATCGATCCTCGCCGTAGTGTAATGAAGTTGATATTCTGTTTGTTCAGACGATTGAGGCTGGAGTGAGTGGTGAGTTTCAAATCGAAAATCAGCTCTTCGGGGAACTTGGCAGTGCGTTCCTTCCAGTATTTCGCGAATACCAGGATCTCGTCATCCTGCTGCTCCTTGCCCAACGCCACGTCCGCTTGACGCAGCTTCTCGAGGATCTGGTCCGTCGTATGTCTCGTCTTCTTCATCTCGAAAGAATCCTTTCCGGGCTACGCCCGGATGCGATTCTCTCATCCAGAATAGACCAATTTCAGGTGGGAAGGCGATTACTGTCCAAATCGCGCTGCCAGGAGGTTGGCGAGTCGAGGAAAGAGCCGGTCAAGCCAGACCAGTCCGGTGCCGCTCCAGGTGAGGATCAGTTCATCGACATTGCGGCGCATTCCGCGACGGATGATGCGAGCGACGGTGGCCGCAGGCATCGGGCGGCCGCGGCGCACGCGGGTGGCCGAGTCGGCCTCCAGCAGGTGCTCGAAGAAGTCCGATTCCGTCGTGCTCGGGCTGACCAACATCACATGAATTGCTTCCCGCGCCAGTTCCGCGCGCAGCGCGTCGCTGAAACCGTGCAACGCGAATTTGCTGGCGCAGTATTCACTCTTGTTCGGCATGGCCCGATGTCCCAGCACCGAGCTGACATTGACGATCAGTGGCGTCTGGCCCTGTCGTAACGCGGGCAGCAGCAGCCGGGTCAATTCCACCGGCGCGAAAAAATTGGTCTCCATGATTTCGCGGAGTCGCCCGGCGGATGCGCGCGCGAAAGGGCCGACCGCGCCCACGCCGGCGTTATTGATCAGCACGTCGAACGATCCCCAGCGGCGCTCGATATCGTCGTAGATCTGTTGCCGCGTCCGCGGTTCACGAATGTCGCCGCTGACATACGCAACCGGTTCCGCCGGACGATCGATCTCGCGGGCGATTCGCTGCAGTCGCTCTTCGCGCCGCGCCGTCAGCAGCAGTCGCGCGCCGGCACGCGAGAGTTCGGCGGCCAGTGCCGACCCAATTCCGCTCGATGCGCCCGTCAAAACCACACGCGCCCCGGCAAGCGATCGAACGGGCATGGTTCAAGCGCCTCGCGGCAGCGCCGAGGGCGGCAGGGCCTCCGCCAACGAAGAACCGCCGCCGCCGGTGCTCGAGATGTTGGAAGAAGAAGCACTCGGGGCAGAGTAAGGCGACTTCGGCAATGCGGCATTCGGTTCTTCGATCGGCGACGGTTCCGCCCCTGGCGACGCTCCGCGACGGAATGACTTGCGGCGCAGCGTCGTGTCATCGCCCGAAAGTCGCCCCAGAAAACGTTCCGGAATCCGACAATGGACGATCACCCGATCCCCAAGATAGCGCATCGACAGCACCTCGCTGTGGCCCTGCAGGAATGCGATCAATTTGCCGTTCGCCGCGGTCGTTTCCACTTCCACGTCGACAAACGTCCGGCTGAGAGCGTCGCTGGCCGCGTGCGCCAATCGGTCGAACCCTTCCCCCGACCTGGCGCTGATCGGAATCGCGTTGGGATACTTCCGCAACATGCCCTCGACGAGCGGCGCCGCCCGGAGATGGTCGATCTTGTTCAATACCAGCAGCGCCTGCTTGGCCTCGATTCCCAACTCGCCCAATACGCCAAATACCGATTCGATCTGCCGGGCAACGTTGGGATTGCTGGCGTCGGCGACATGCAGCAGCAGATCGGCCTGCCGCGACTCCTCCAGCGTTGCCTTGAAACTGGCGATCAGCCCGTGGGGAAGGTCGCGAATAAAGCCCACCGTATCGCTCAGCAGCACCGGTCCCCAGTTCGGCAACTGCCAGCGGCGCGTTCGCGTGTCCAATGTCGCAAACAGTTTGTCTTCGGCAAGGACTCCGGCACCGGTGAGCCCGTTCATCAGGGTGCTCTTGCCGGCGTTGGTGTAACCGACGAGCGACACGGTCATCTGTTCGCGCCGCGAGGCGACCTGCCGTTCCTTGCGCAATTCGACCTGCCGCAGTTCCAAACGCAACTCGTGGATCCGCCGCTCCACCAGCCGACGGTCGGTTTCCAACTGCTTTTCACCCGGCCCGCGCATGCCGATTCCCATCTTGATGCGCGACAAGTGCGACCACATCTGTTTGAGCCGAGGCAGTGAGTATTCCATCTGGGCAAGTTCCACCGCCAGACGGGCTTCGTACGTCTGGGCGTTGGACGCAAAGATGTCCAGGATCAGTTCCGTCCGGTCGAGCACCTTCAGCCCCAGTTGCTTTTCCAGGTTGCGGCCCTGGCCTGGACTGAGGTTGCAGTCAAAAAGGACCACGTCCGCATGCTCGCTCCGGGCCAGGCGCTTGAGTTCCTCGACTTTGCCGGAACCGAGATAGGTCGCGACGTCGGGGCGCTCCCGACGCTGGGATAGGGTCCCGACCACCGAGGCGCCTGCGGTTTTTGCCAATCCGCGAATCTCGTCGAACGGATCGTCCTCCAGGACGCTGTCCCCAAGGACGACCCGCACAACAACCGCCCGCTCGCTGGCAATTCCGCGATTTCTTTCCGATTCCGGCACTGCTCCGCTGGCTCCCCGTCTTTGTTGCCCAATCGACTTTGTCCGGTCCGACTTACCCGCAGGTTCTTATCTTAACCACGAACGGAAATTCGAGACAGAACCGAAATGGAAGACATCGCTCGCCGGCTGCTGGTTCGCGACACGTACTACCGACGAGCGATGCATTGGCGGGTTGGGGCGCGCCGATCGCGCGGTGATTGACTGGCTTTTTCCTTTCAGGGCGTCCCAGCTGGACAGTTAGACAAATGTGAATCGCCGGTTTGCTCAGTTCTTAGGCATGAAGGGCCGTGCCTCGTTGGCGTGCAGTCATGCACGAAATTGGGCACTGCAGGCCTATGTTTGTAAGTCATTGAAAATAAATGATTTACGAACTTGCCCTTGACTGACAGCAAAGATTGACCGGAAAGCAAGGCCGGCGGCGATGTCGTACGTCGAATCCGCGTTGTCGTGGAGAGTGGCCAAGCCGTGCTTTGGACACAAGTGGAAGCTAGGAAGGAACCGACGATGGCAGAAACTTCGCAAGCGACTTGGGATCTGGAAACAGTTGTAGGAAAGTCCGCGGAAACGGGAAGCGGTAATGGAGCCCCGTCGTTGACTGCGTCTGTGGACGACGACAACAAGCCGACGCGCGTTATTACCGTGCGATTACCTCGCAGCCTCCACGAGGCACTCAAGGACGAGGCCAAGAACCGCAGTACCAGCTTGAATCAGCTCTGCGTGGCCAAGCTGCTGCAGGTGATTGACAGCATCCAGGTCGAAAACGAGGGGTAGCAGGCGGCCAGCGGCCGTTTCAATCCATCACTGCAAAGTAGTTTGCGACGGCAAAGTCGATCTTCTCGCGGGATAGCTCGAGGGGACACTGCTGGAACATGCAGTAGTTTCGCACTTGCAGGAGCAGGTCCCGCGGTTGGCAGAAACGAAATGGCCGTTTGACGGCTTTGTAATGATCCTCGATTAGGTAGGTTACCGCGGGTTCATTATATTCAAAACCCATTTTGGGCGCCAGGATCTTGAAGAGTCGACGGAACTCGTCTTCGGAAGGGTTGGGGACTTCGATTTTGTAGGGAATACGCCGGAGGAAGGCGTCATCGACCAGATCTTTCGGTTGAAGGTTGGTGGAGAAGATCACCAACTGGTCGAACGGGACCTGGACCTTCTTGCCGCTGGGCAGGTTAAGAAAGTCAAAACGTTTTTCGAGCGGCACGATCCAGCGGTTCAGCAATTCGTCGGTACGTATTTTCTGCCGCCCGAAGTCGTCGATGACCAGGGTGCCGCAGTTGCTTTTGAGTTGTACCGGCGATTCGCAGATTCCGGTGGCCGAATTGAACGACGCTTCCAAATTGTCCATGGTCAATTCGCCGCCGACGACGATGGTGGGCCGCACGATTCGCACCCAGCGACGGTCGATTTTCGACTTGTCGAGCAATCCTTCGGACTTCTCCAGCGGGGCCTCGACATGATTCATCGGGTCGAAGACGCGCATGATCTCCCCGTCGAATCCCAGGCACCGTGGAATCCAGATATATTGTCCGAACGCGCGGGTGACGCGTTCGGCGATGCTGGTCTTGCCGTTACCGGGGCAGCCGTAGAGGAACATCCCGCGCCCTGAGTTGATCGCGGGGCCAAGTCGGGCGAACATCTGGGGATTGATCAGCAGGTCGTGGAACGCCTGCTTGAGGTTTTCCAGGCTCGGATGCTGGCCGTCGAGCGACTGGGCTTTGACGGAGACGATATAGTCACCCAGACGCACCGGCGCCGATCCACAGTAGGTGCAGTGTTCGGCGTAGCGACGGCCCCGTTCCCGGCCGAGGTCGGCCAATTGGTAGACGTAGTCGTTCATCGGCGCCGTGCCGCGATAGGCGACGAGCTGTTCGAATTTCATTTGCCGCAGCAGCGGATCGATCAGCACGAATGGCAATCTCACCTGTTCGGCAATGTCACGTCCGGTGGCCTCTCCCCGCGTCAGCAGGAATTTGAGGATCAGCGACTCGACTTCGGTTTCGGTGAGTCCGGCGTCGCGGAACGACGCGGGTTCGAGCGGCATCCATTCCTTGGCGTGGGCTGGCGCGTGGGCATCCGCAGTTGGTGCCGGACCGTTTTCTGGTCCTGTCGTCGTCAGATTTTTGATGCGCGCGAGCAGCGAGTTGAGTTTGTCATCGTCGGCGTGAGCGTCGGATTCCGGTTCATGGGCGGGACGTGTCGCGGCGACCGCTGCCCAGGCTTCCTGCGTCTGACCGGCATCGGGGCGAATCAATCGAGCAAGAATGTTCTCGTCGGCAGTCGATGCCATGTTCACCCTCCATCTTGGCGGAATCTGCGACCGCCTGAAACATGCCGCGGCGCGTGAGTCGCCCCACCCCGCGTCGATGCGGCTGGGCAGGTACCTGGGAACACTAGGTTGCTGTTGTCGGTCGGTCAAACAGGGCCGTTCGAAACACTACGACCGGTACGGTCGCCCACCGAACGGTGGAACAGGGCGTCCATTGCGAAGGCGTTCGCGTTGGCTTCGGCGGAAAAAAGTACGGTTTTAAATATGATCGAATCGAGAAACGATCAATCGGTCAGCCTTGCGAACCCCGTATTCGAGCTGGACCTCTCCGCGCCCACGCCGGCGCGTCGCTCGGCTCTCAGCCGGCTCTTCCAGCGCATTGGCGAGATCTCGACGATTCCGTCCGCCGCGCTGCGACTAACGCAGCTTCCTGCCGACGAGGACGCTCAGGCCAAGCAGTTGCGTGAGATTGTGGAGTCCGATCCGGCGCTGGCGGCACGCGTGTTACGTCGCGTTAGTTCTTCGTTCTACGGACTGCGCTGTCGCGTCGCCGATTACCTCTGTGCCCGCTACCATGCGTGCTCGCTGGGTGTCATGAACACGCCTTGTCCCGGCGAACAGCTGTTCGCCAAATTGGGGCTTGACGCCCGGGACTTGGACCCTCTGGTCGACGAGTTGGCGATCCAATGGCGAGAGGCCGAATCGTTGGCCCAGCTGTAGATTCTCGCGTCGGCCAGGCTGCGTCGCAGCGTTTGAAACGTCTCGCCTAGGTCGGAGCGAGAGCCCACCCAACTCGACGAACCGGCGGTTGTTCGGTACGATTTTGGGCGGCCCGTACCGTTGGCGGGCGATCGGCCTCGTTTTATCAATCAGGCGACCTAGCATGAGTTCCGCAACTGTTTTTGATCCGTTCCGCGCGCGTGACACGTTTACCACCACCAACGGTGCGATGGGGATTTACCGACTGAGCCGGTTGAAGGAACAGGGGGTTGGCGATATCGACCGCCTGCCGTACTCCATTCGCATTCTGCTGGAAGCGGTCCTGCGCAATTGCGACGGGTACGTCGTGACCGAGGAAAACGTGCGGCAGCTGGCTTCCTGGAATCCGGCGGCACCGGCGCCGGAAGAGATTCCATTTCATTGTTCGCGCGTGGTGATGCAGGACTTTACGGGTGTACCCGCCGTCGTCGATCTGGCGGCGATGCGGTCCGCGATGCGCCGTTTAGGCGGCAATCCCCAGAAAGTCAATCCGTTGATCCCGGTCGACCTGGTAATCGATCACTCCGTGCAGGTCGATCAGTTTGGATCGAGCGACGCGTTGGCCCGCAATGTGGAACTCGAATTTGAGCGCAATGGCGAGCGCTACGAATTCCTCCGCTGGGGGCAGCGGGCCTTCTCCCGGTTTCGCGTGGTTCCGCCCAATGTCGGGATTGTGCACCAGGTCAACCTGGAATATCTGGCTCAAGTGGTTTCCGTACGTGAGGACCGCGTCGGGCCGGTCGCGCTGCCCGATTCCCTGGTCGGCACCGATAGCCACACGACGATGATCAACGGGCTTGGAGTGCTCGGCTGGGGCGTGGGAGGCATCGAAGCGGAGGCGGCGATGCTCGGGCAACCGATGTACATGCTGTTGCCGGAAGTCGTCGGTTGTCAGCTCGACGGCGTCCTGCCGCCCGGCGTCACCGCCACCGATCTGGTGCTGACGATCACCCAGATCCTTCGCAAGCTGGGGGTCGTCAACAAGTTTGTCGAATTTTTCGGGGAGGGCGTTTCGCGAATGTCACTCGCCGATCGGGCGACCATCGCCAATATGGCGCCGGAATACGGAGCGACGATGGGTTATTTCCCGGTCGATGAGGAAACGCTTGCCTACTTGAAGCGGACCGGCCGCAAACCGGCGGATGTTGATCTGGTGGAGCGTTACTGCAAAGAACAAGGTCTGTTCCGCAGTGCGGGGGCTTCGGCGATCCAGTATACGCAGCAGATCCGGCTCGACCTGGGCACGGTGGAACCATCGCTGGCGGGTCCGAAGCGGCCCCAGGATCGCGTGGCCCTGGGCAAAGTGAAATCCGAATTCCAGCAGGCGTTGCGAGCGCCGGTGCCGCAGCGCGGGTTTGCTCTGGATGAAGGGGCCTTGGCGCGGCGCGGAACGTTTCGCCGGGACGGCGAGACCCGCGAGATGGGGCATGGAGCGGTCGTGATTGCGGCGATCACCAGCTGCACCAACACCAGTAATCCGTCCGTGATGATCGCCGCCGGTCTGTTGGCCCGCAAAGCGGTAGCTCGGGGCTTGCGTGTCCCTCCTTATGTCAAAACCAGCCTGGCGCCGGGCTCGCGAGTGGTCAGCGATTATCTCGACCGAGCCGGTTTGACACGGTCGCTCGAAACCCTTGGATTTCACACCGTCGGCTATGGGTGCACGACCTGCATCGGCAACAGCGGGCCACTGCCGGATCCTGTCGCCAAAGCGATTCAGGAGGGCGATCTGGTCGCGGCGGCCGTGTTGAGCGGCAACCGGAATTTCGAGGGCCGCGTGAATCCGCTCGTCAAAGCAAATTACCTGGCCAGCCCGCCGCTGGTCGTCGCCTATGCACTGGCCGGGACCACCGACATCGATCTCCACAGCGAAAGCCTGGGACGCGACAACAACGGCCAGCCGGTTTTTCTGCGCGACATCTGGCCGACGCGTGAGGAAATCGAGGCCGTCAGCGCCGAATCGGTGTTGCCGGAGATGTTCCTCAACCAGTACCAGCACGCGTTTGACGCGAATCAGCGCTGGAACGAGATCCCGGTCGCCGCCGGCGATCTCTATTCCTGGTCGGAGGCAAGTACCTATATCCAGGAGCCGCCGTTCCTGTCGGATTTGACGCCGGAACTGCCGCCGATGCGGCCGATCCACGGCGCGCGCGTTCTGGCACTGCTCGCCGATTCCGTCACGACCGACCATATCTCTCCGGCCGGATCGATTGCCAAAGACAGCCCCGCCGGACGATTTCTTATCGACCGCGGCGTAAGCCCGGCTGAATTCAACAGCTACGGCGCGCGGCGCGGCAATGATCGAGTGATGGTGCGCGGCACGTTCGCAAATATCCGCATTCGCAACCACCTGGCACCGGGCACCGAGGGCGGCGTGACAAGGCACCTGCCCGATGGCGCACTGATGTCGATCTACGACGCCTCCATCCAATACCAGGCGGAGAAGGTGCCGCTGATCGTGATCGCCGGCACCGAGTACGGAACGGGCAGCAGTCGCGATTGGGCCGCGAAAGGGACCTATCTGCTGGGAGTACGCGCGGTGATTGCCAGCAGCTTCGAACGCATCCATCGCAGCAACCTGGTAGGCATGGGAGTGCTGCCGCTGGAATTCGAAAGCGGAACAACCTGGCAGTCGCTG
This sequence comes from Planctomycetota bacterium, assembly GCA_016872775.1. Taxonomy (GTDB): domain Bacteria; phylum Planctomycetota; class Planctomycetia; order Pirellulales; family Pirellulaceae; genus VGZA01. Next base: position 27,784 of record VGZA01000036.1, read on the forward strand.
GGGCTTACCGGCGAGGAAATGTATGTCGTCGACGGGATCGACGCCGGACTTGCGCCGCGATCAACGTTGCGCGTGCGAGCCACGCATGCCAACGGGACCGTTTCCGCGTTCCCGGTCCGCGTGCGGATCGATACGCCGGTCGAACTGGACTACTACCGCAACGGTGGAATCCTGCAGACGGTGTTGCGCCGGTTGATCGCGGAAGCGTAACAAACCTCGGTGGTGTGCGGATCGACGCCGATAGCGTACTGACTCCGGGGTCGGGAGTCTTTGGCGGTGACGTCTTCTCTGATGGTGCGCGGATTGGCGCCAAAGACTCCCGACCCCGTCCATCGTCCATCTTCGACACGGCACGATTCGCGATTCGAATCAGGCGGAAGACCCGCAAATTGAGACGTGCGTTGGCCAAAGTCCATATTCATCTCCGTTGCCAACGGAGATGAATATGGACTTCGACTGCCGATATAAGTGGGGAACTCTAACGGCGGCGGGTCTTCAGGATATCGCTCGCCAAGTCGGACAGCAGGTCATCGGCGATCGCTGTGGGGCTTGCAGCGGCAAGCGATCCGGCTTGCACGCGGCTTGTGGCGCCGCCAACGACCACGTTGGCGCCCAGCAACGCATCGACAGCCTGTTGCGATGGTGCCACGATCGCGGTTGCCGACGACACCGGCACGGCGCCTGTGCGAATACGCGGAGCAATCGAATCGGGAATTACTCCTTGCAGGCCCGGGGCCGCTTCGCCTTCCGCAGCTCCTAGCCTTGCCTGATGGTTCAGGTGGTTGATCACGGCCAGGGCATCCAGCGGCGTGCACTGCCCATCCATGTAGACATCCAGGTAGTAGCCGTCGGCACCGCGCGGCGTCAGATGGTGACTGCCCTTCTGGTTCAGTTCGCGGATCACCAGCAGCGCGTCGATGGGAGCCACAAAACCATCAAAATTCACATCGTTGGGGTCGCGCGAATTATGCCTTCCCAGGTCGCCTTCGCCCGAGGCACCGATGATGCGAATCGTGGTCGGGATCAAGTTGACCTTGTCGACAGGAACGACTCCAGGCGGTTCGTGCAGCAGAATCTCATGCGAACCGGTCCCGCGCACGTCGGCCGGGTCAGGACGGAAGTTCACGTCGCCCGCGGCCAGCGCGTTCATTCGAGTCTGCCAGACCAGGAACGAACCTGGGCCCAGAGGACTCACGACGGCGCCGCCACTGGTTCCGCTCTGCAACGCGCCCGCTTCGTCGATCAGGCCGGGGATCGCGGCGGAACCGCCCGTGAACGACTGGTACTCGTCCGGATAGGTAATGTCGAATCCTTTGGCGTTCGTCGTAATCGGCAGAGGTACGGGGGCCGCCAGTCTGAAGTTGAACAGTGTATCCGAGTAGACGGCAAACACGCCCCGCTCGTCGGTCTGCGTTGCCCGAATCGGATCGGTGGTTCGCAGGTCGCGGACGAATGCCCGCAGCAGGAACTGTTCGCCGACGTTGATCGTCGAGATCGCATTTCCATTGAGGTCCGTGGCTTGATAGCGGATTTCCACCAGGTCGTCGTTATGGTTGCCGGCACCCACGAACAGGGTCACGATCGCCGCGGTTGTGATGTTGTTTTGATCGACGAGTGTGTAGCGGAACTGGTCGGCGCCGACGAATCCGGCGTTCGGCGTATAACGCACAAAGTTGCCGTCATTGGACAGCGCGACGGTGCCGTTGAACGGGTTCGTCAGCAACTGGAATGAGCTGGAGATGCTGACGACTTTGCCCAGCTGCGTGGCGAGCAGGTCGTTCGCTTTGACATCCAATTGGCTGGTTGCGTTGCCCGGCACCTCGAACGTGTCGTCGACTGCCCGGAATAGAACATCCTCTGGCTTGCCGATGAACAGGCTGGCCGTCCCGTAGGTAATCTTGTTGAACGGCAGCGGTCCGGGCGGTTCGTACAGCAGCGTATTGTGCGCAGGCAGGTCATCCGCCGGATCCAAGGCGAATTTCGCCTCGCCAATGCTGTTCGCCCGCATCGGGATCGTCGCGAACAGCGCGACGCCCGGGCCGCCACCCGGCGGGGCGTTCAAGCTGCGGAACGCGCCCAGTTCGTTGACCAGTCCCAGCGTGGCGATATCGCCCGACTTGCCCGAATCGAACGGGTCGACGTAACCGAGTTGTCCCGCAATCGACACCAGCGATGAGGAATACAGCGCGTCGGTGTACGCCGCGAACACGCCCCGCAGGTCGTCCAGCAGATTGGTGTTGCCGTCGCTGGCGCGGAGATCCTGCACGAACACGCGAAGCTGGAAATTCTGTCCGGGGTTGATCGAGAGGATTGGGTTTCCGTTCAAGTCGGTCGGCTGCACGGTCAATGCGACGATATCATCCTGCGAACTGTTGCCGATATGCAGGGTAACCGTGGCGGTATTGAACTGCACAGGATTGCCGGAATCGACCACCGTGTAACTGAACTGCAGGTCCTGGCCATCCAGGGTCGCGGGCACGGTGACTCGTAACTGGTTGTTGACCATGCTGATGGAGAGCTGGCCGGTAGGGTCGTTGAAACCGAAAATGGAGATTGGCCCGCGGGGGCCGGCCAGGTCGTTGGCGAGGACGTTCAGGTCGACGATGCTACCCGCGGAGACATTGAACGAATCGTCCACGGCAACAGGACCGGTCAGATTGCTGAGAACTTCGACCGTCACGTTGCCGGTGCTGGTACGCTGCGATGCGTCGCGAATCGTGTACGTGAAAGACTCCATCCCGATGAAACCGATCGCCGGCGTGTACCGCACCACATCGTCGATCGGTGTCGCCGTACCGCGCGTGTCGATACTCACCGTGCCGCCACTGGTTGGCGCGCTCAACGCGGAAATCGTCAGCCCACCGGCCGAACTGGCGATGTCATTGGCCAGCACGTTCAGCACGTTCTGGGACGAATTCTGTCGCACGCCGCTGGCCCCGGTGAATTGGTCATCGACCGCTCGCGGCTGATCGTTGAGTACCTGAACCAGGTAGTCCTCAACTTCACCCGCCGCGGAAAAGCCGGTCGGTCCGAGGTCGGTTTCGTATCCATAACGGAAACGCGCATAGGTCTGCACGGGCAAGGCATTCGTCGGAATCGAGAAATTCACCTGGTGCGTACCGTTGCTCAACGGATGGTTGCGGATGATCTGTTCACCCGGATCATTCCAGTCACCATCAAAATTGAAATCGATCCAGCCCTGCAGGGCTCCGCGCGAGATCCCGGTACCGACGGTCACGACGACCGTGGCCCGCGCCGTTTGACCGACGATCAACGGGGAGAGACTGACGCCATCCTCGTCATCAACGCCGTTGGCATCATCGTCGGTGCCTCCGATACTCGACTGACCATCCGCTTCGAGATCGACGCCAACCCCAGGATTCACCAGTGCGGTGGTTGGGGGACCGAGGTGGAAGTTAGGCAGAATCGCCGCCCGCGCGCCGTCGTCGACCAGTTTTGTCGGATACGGATCGGGCGCGTCGCCGAAGTCGACCAGCGGTCCGGCGTTGCCGAACACGAGATCGGTGATGATCGAACCACCCGCCAAGAGCACATCGTAACCCGCGTTGTTCGCGGGTTGCGTTTGGACGAATCCGGGCGATGAAGCTTCGCGGACAAAATACTGGCCAATCTCACTGGTCTCGATGCGGAACACGCCATTGTTGTCGGCGGTATCGGTCGGCTCACCGGTATCGAGTCGGCCATCACCGTCGCGATCGACGTAGAATATGAAACCTGGCAGCCGCGGCTCGTTGTCGTCGACGCCGTTGTTGTTGACGTCCTGATACTTGTAGCCGGTGATGACATTCGGTCGAGTGAAGTTGCCGAAGTCGATATTTTCGACCCGTTGTCCGAGGGCCAATGCGACCTTGTGGGTGTATACCCCGGCCAGATTCAAGTTGGTCTTCGGAAACGTCTGCTGCGAAGTGCCTTGAATGACCTCGGAAATCGTGTACTGACCGGGTGGCGCAAACAGTACGTAATTGCCGTTCAGGTCGGTGATCGCGGAAGGTTCGCGGCCCTCAAACAGGCCGTTCTTATCGACGTCGGCGAACACGGTCCAGCCCCGGATGCCTGGTTCGTGATTATCGCGAATGCCATTTCCGTTGAAATCCTGCCAGACGACGCCGCGTACCGAGGTCGGAATCAGGCCGGTCGACAGTCCCCACGAGATCACATTGCCGGTTTCCTGGAAGCCGGTGAGGAACTCCTGCGTAAACAGGAAGTCCGACCCAAAGCCAACGTCGATGTCATCGAACGTGCCAACGGTCAGGTCGGGGCCGGCGCCAAGAATGTTCGCGTAACCGCCCGCTCCGGAGTCCATGATCTGGGGCGACAGATTGAACGGATCGGTGTGGAAGTTCCCGAAGAAGTGCCCTGCTTCGTGGGCTGCGATCGAGCCGACAAGGTCGCCGATCAGTTTGATGTAGCTTACGCCGGGCGCCCGCCTGATTGTCGCCACGCCCTGACCGGGATCGCTGAGAACATCGAGCAAAACCACTGCGGTCTCGGTGGTATCAAAGTTCCCGGGATCGACCGACTCCGCGATGCCAATCGTGGGAATCCCGAGCTGCTGCTGGGTGCCTCCGATCACAACGCGGCTGACGTTGGACAAGCCCCAGGGGTCGAGATGGTCGCGGCTGTTGCGGACTTCAAAGTCGTACTGACCGGCGACCCCGGTCGAAAAATAATCGCCGTTCTGGCCCTCGACGCGGACGCGCTCAAAGTGCTTTGTGAAACCTTCGATGATCGCATCCGTGACTTCCCGTTCGTTCTGCAGGTTCAGTCCGAACCGATTCAGGAACGTATTCATCGGCGACAATCGTGCCACGCCGGTCAGGGTATCGCTGAAGATCGACTGATCAACGACCGCGCCGTTGAAATCCAAGTAGATGATCTGGTGCTGATTGACGGCGTTTTGCGTGGCCAACACAGGGCGGAAAACGCGCAGGAACGCGCGGTAGGTTCCGTTGCCGACGCCCACGGAAAGATAATAGTCACCATCGCGGGGGATGACCGCCTGAATCGTTGTGGCGCCACCGATCGGCAAGGGCGAGGATTGCGGGAAAGTATCGTCAGGCAGCGGGTCTTCGCCGGTACCGCCGATCAATTCGTTGCCTTGATCGTCCTGCAGCGAGAGATCGCCCGCACCGTTGGCCGTGACGCCGATAATATCGCCGCCTTTGAGGCGGAATCCGAAGAAATCGAAATCGGAGGGGGAAAGTCGTCCGGTGACATCGATCGCGTTGCGTTCGTTGACGCCGAAACCGAGCGGAATAATGTTGGCGTCTGGAATATTGTCGTTGAACTCGCGCTCGGCAATGACAACGTTCGCGTTGGTTACCCCTTCTCCCGATCCGCCGCTGCCGCCGTTGCCACAACGACGAAACGCATTGGCGTCAAAACCTGGCGCGACGAAGGTCGTGGCGACCAGTTTCGGGTCGCACGGCGCAGAAGGACTCGACAGCTCGCCTTCGCCGAAATCGCCGGCGAGCAATGCTGTCATATCGGTCATACCTGCCAACAGTGATCTTGTTTCTAGCGGTTCAACGAACGAGCTGAGTCGGCGTCGGGCCAATTTTCGCAATTGGCCAAGTTTGCGCTGTCGAATGCCCTGCCGTGCAGTCCGATGAGACACGTCGTAACCCCTTATTTTGACTCAGTTCCAGTCGAACCTCGCGCGACGCGCGACCCGCAGGGGGCGCAATAACGCGCAAAAGTCAAGCACTAGTGTAATTACGGCTTACGAATAATTCCACAAATTTGCCGAACGCAGCGAATCGGGGCGCAGAAAAATTACTGGGATGGTGGATAAATACCACGTAATCCCTCGGTTTTCGCCGAACGACCTTTTTCGCGCATCCATGAAAATATGCGGATTTTCTCTATGATAATTGCTGTGAATCCAGCGTCAACGTGTTTTGAAAGAACTGACTGCCGATTGGTAAACGGCCAATTCAAACCCGTCCGGACCGGGGATGGGCCCGTTCATAGACCTCGCGCAGAGCCGCGGTGGTGACATGCGTGTAGATTTGCGTCGTCAGCAGGCTTTTGTGGCCCAGCAGTTCCTGGACGCTTCGAATGTCGGCTCCCCGATCCAGAAGATGGGTGGCAAAACTGTGCCGCAACGTGTGAGGGCTGGTGCGAAGGTCGAGTCCCGTTTTGGCCAGGAGCTTCTCGAGCATTCGAGCAACGCTGCGTGTGGTGAGCCGCGTTCCGAAGCGGTTGACAAAAACCGGGCGGTTTCCCGCCGCCGTTTCCTTCGTTTTCCGCTTTTGCAGCCATCTTTCCAGGGCCTGGCGGGCAAACGAGCCGACGGGGGCGAGCCGTTCGCGTTTGCCCTTGCCGCGGACGCGGAGGACTCCCGCGTCCAGATCGAGGTCGGCGTCGTTGAGGCCCACGGTTTCACTGACGCGAAGTCCCGAGGAGTACATGATTTCCAGGATCGCCCGGTCCCGCAGTCCGAGGTAGGTGCGGGACGAAGGAGCTGCGAGCAGTTTTTTCAGTTCCTCCGTCGACAGAAAATGCGGTAATTTCCGCTCCGCTTTGGGGTTCCGCAGCGGTTTGGCCGGATTGGATGCCACCACGCCTTCGCGCTGGCAGAATCGGAAGAACGATCGCAGGGAGGCGAGTCGGCGCGCCACGGTCGATTTGGCGTACCCTGCTTCGTGCATCGCCGCGACATAACGGCGAAGCTGAGACACTTGAATCTGTACCGGTTCGACCGACGGGCTGCCATCCACGGCCAGATACTCGGACAGGCCCGCCAGGTCTTCGCGATACGATTTGAGCGTCAGCGCCGCGGCATTCTTTTCGACGCTTAGAAAACGCAGAAACCGTTCCATGGCCGTCCGCAATGGATCAGGCCGGTTCATCAATTCCGCCCTCGGCGGAAAGTGGCAAGATAAATCGATCGGTAAAGACAGATGCCTCGTCGGCGGTTTGCCGAATTTTCTGGCTGAGGACGGCAGCGTCGTACCAGCTGAAACTCAGCTCCGGATTGGACGCGTACCGCCCCAGGGTTCGGAGAGCCTCGGCCCGATTATCGTCGTCAAACAGAAATACGTAGCGTTCATTCCCTTTCACGAGCGCCAGCACATTGATGTCTTTGGTCACGGTCCCGAATCTCCTCAATCGGCAGTTGGTGGGCCCGGTCGGCACCCGGGGGGAGTTGCACTACCGCTCATATCGGCCGATCGGCCAGCGCCACACTACTCGTGTTTCGCCGGTGCCGCCTCTTGCGGCGAGGATCTCGGCAATATGGAGGTAGCAGCAGAACCGGAGGAATTCATCGGAGCGCTGGAGGTAGGCCTGCCAGCCGCCAAATCTTGCGTCATCGCGAAAATAGACATAGTTTGCCAGCGCCTCGGTCAGGTCGGAATTCGAACCATCGAACAGTCGAGTATGGGTGATCACAGGGCACGATTGGGGAGTTGTCTTGGGAGGCTGGGATTGCGGTGGGGTGGGGACGAAACCGCGAGGATCGGGCCAGTTCACGGGAAGGGGAGGCGACCGGTCCGCTCGCACTTCGGTTCTTTTTGTCGGCAGAGTTGCGGGGAGTTCCTCGACGGATGCGTCGGAGCTCTGTTCCTCCGCCGCGTCGTGTTCCGGCAGATCCTCGGAAACGTGGGTCGCGCGCAGCACGTTGAACGGTGGTTTGGTTATAAAATGGAAGAATGGCAACGCGGTAAAGTTGAGGAAATGGGTTATGGAATTGTAGATGATGGACCACATCGGGCAGCGCGGCGCAGCCGCCGGAGAGTGCGAGCAACGCCCCCAGCAGCAAGATTCGGCGTCCATTCGCCATCCCAGGTCGCCTAGATTTCGCAGAATTGTGAGTCCCGGCTCCGAACGGCCGGGGTGAACGCGGCGTCATTATCGGCATCTGTTGATGGCGACTAAAAGAAAATTGACATCCGCGTTCCAAGAAACGCGTCCCGGAAAACACCGATCGGCCCGCAACCCATGAATCGAAACTCGGATTGTCCCGAAGCGCAGTCAATCCCTGGACGTCCATTGCATCGGCGGCAGCTGTTGCGGGCGGCAGCGCTGGGAGGGCTTTTCCATTGCCTTTCAGGTTGCACGGACGGTGTCCAGGGACTCCATCCGCCCGAAGCGGTCTGGGGTCGATTTGGCTATTCCCCGGGGCGATTCAACAAACCGCGGGCGATCGCTGTCGATCGGGACGACCTGCTCTACATCGTCGACATGACGGCACGGGTCCAGGTGTTCACGAGCGAAGGAAAGTTCCTGCGTCAGTGGAGCACGCCCGAATCGGCGAACGGACGCCCCACGGGCATCTCGGTTGATCGCGACGGAAATATCTGCGTGGCCGACACCCACTATTTCCGGGTGTTATTTTATCGGCCCGATGGTGAACTGCTGGAGGCCCGGACGATCGGGGGCACGAGCGGTTTCGGCCCTGGGGAGTTTAACTTTGTCACCGACGTCGCCCAGGACAGCAGGGGCAATTCCTACATCGCCGAATACGGCGAATACGACCGGATCCAAAAATTTGATCCCGGAGGAAATTTTGTCCTGCAGTGGGGCAGCCACGGCGATCAGCCTGGACAGTTCATGCGTCCCCAAGCGATCGCCGTGGACGAGCGAGATTTTCTCTGGGTCGCGGATGCATGCAACCATCGCATCCAGCTTTTCGATGCCTCCGAGGATCCGGTGCGGCTCGTCGATCACTGGGGCCGCGCTGGCGGAGCGGCGGGCGAATTGAGTTACCCGTACGGACTTTGCCTGGAGGATAGCGGAACATTACTGGTTTGCGAGTTCGGCAACGACCGCGTCCAGCGATTTGCTCGCGATGGCCGCGGGCTTGCGACTTGGGGTGGTAACGGTCGGCGGCCGGGCGAACTCCATCAGCCTTGGTCGCTGGCCCAGGATTCGAGCGGACGGATTCATGTGCTCGATTCTTATAATCACCGCGTGCAGTCGTTCCGAATTTGATGAGGGAACCAAGATTGGGCTCGCAAGGGCGAACCCGATCCGGCTACGAAGCTTCGGCGAGCGAAATCGCGGGTGGATGGAAGGCGTCGCGGGTGGGATTTTCGTCGCCGGGTAGTTAGAATCGCGGGCAGATTTCGCTTGTACCGCCGGGGAGTGGCGTGATGTTCTCAATCGACTTTGCCTTCGACCGCCCTTGGTATCTGCTATTGCTGCTGGGTCTTCCGGTGCTCTGGATCGTCAGCTTCCGCAGTCTTTCCGGTCTGGGGCCCTGGCGGCGATTGGCGGCTCTCGCGCTGCGAACCGCAGTGTTTACCGCCATCGTACTGGCACTGGCGGAGATCCAGTTCCGCAAGACCAGCGACAAGCTCACCGTCCTCTATCTGCTCGATCAATCCCAGAGCATCCCGCAAGTTCAGCGCGACGCGATGCTGGAATACGTCCGTCGCGAAGTCGACCGGCACCGCAATTCCGATCGCGGCGATCTTGCCGGGATCATCGCCTTTGCTCGCGACGCGGTGGTCGAGATCCACCCGTTTGACGACAGCATCAACGCCTCGCGACTTGAAACGCTGGTGCGGATGCGGCAGGATGCGACCAATCTCGACGGCGCGCTCAAACTGGCGCAGGCCCTGTTTCCCGGCGACACCGCCAAGCGGGTCGTGATCGTGACCGACGGCAATGAAAATCTCGGGAACGCCCTGATCACGGCCAAGTCCCTCTCCGATGATGGTATCGGCATCGATGTGGTACCGGTCAAACTGGAGACGTTGCAGGAAGTCGCGATCGAGAAGATCAGTTTGCCTTCGGATATCCGCCGTGGTCAGCCATTCGAATCGACCGTGGTTGTCAACAACTATTCGACCGCCCCGTCCTCGGGTGTACTCAGGGTAAAACGCAAAATCGGCCAGCAGGAAGAACTGGTCAGCGAGGAGCCGGTGGTATTGCCGTCGGGCAAGCAGGTGTTCCGTTTTCAGCAGCGGCTGGATGATCCAGCGGTGTACACCTATGAAGCGGAGTTTGTCCCCTCCACAGCGCAAGACGACGCCTTGACGCAGAACAACAAGGGCTCGACGTTTGTGCATGTGCGAGGCAGGGGGCGCGTGCTGTTTATCGAGGACGTGGAGAACCCCGGAACATTCGACTTCCTCGTCAAGCGGCTGCAGGCGATGAATATCGAGGTCACGCTACAGTCCACCGATCAGCTGTTTACGAGCCTGGCGGAATTGCAAGGATATGACACGGTGGTGCTGGCGAATGTGCCGCGCACGGGAGGCGATCGCACGGAGTCGCTGGCGTCGTTCAGCACCGAGCAGATCCAGATGCTGGTGCGGAACACGGAGCAGATGGGTTGCGGGCTGGTCATGATTGGCGGTCAAAACAGCTATGGCGCCGGCGGATGGGCCAATACGGAACTGGAAAAAGCGATGCCGGTCGATTTTCAGATCAAGAACCAGAAGATTCAGGCGGTCGGCGCGCTGGTGATGGTGATGCATGCCTCCGAATTGGCGCAGGGCAATTACTGGCAGAAAGTCGTCGGTCAACAGTCGATCAAGACGCTGGGACCGATGGACTACTGCGGCGTGATTCACTGGGACGATTTTGGCCAGAAGGAGTCCTGGCTGTGGGGGGGCAACAAGGGCTTAGTCAAAGTCGGCCAGAATCGGTTAATGATGTTGGGGAAACTCGATCGGATGACGCCGGGCGACATGCCGCAATTCGAGCCGGCGATGAAGATCGCGCTCGCCGCATTCAATCAGACCAACGCTTCGGTCAAGCATATGATCATGATCAGTGACGGAGACCCTTCGCCGCCCGGAAACAAGATTCTCGCCGACTTCGTCAAAGCGGGAGTCCAGGTCTCGACGGTGGCGATCGGTACGCATGGGCCGCCGGGCAGTACGCCGCTGAAGAACATCGCCGACCGAACGGGCGGTAAGTACTACGTCGTCAGTAACCCGCAGGCGTTGCCCACGATTTATCAGCGCGAGGTGCGCAAGATTGCTCGACCGCTGATCAAACAACTGGAGAATGTTCCGCCGCGGATCGTTTCCCAGCATGAAATGCTGGTCGGCATTGACGAACCGCTTCCGCCGTTGACCGGGTTTGTGATGACCACGGTCAAGGAGAATCCGCTGGTGGAAGTACTGATCCGATCTCCCGAGCCGACGGATGCCGAAAACGCCACAATCCTGGCCAGTTGGACGTATGGATTGGGCAGGGCCGTGGCTTTGACGACGGATGCCGGCCAGAGTTGGGCGGTGCCGTGGACAGGTTGGCCGAACTACGACAAGTTTTTCAGCCAGGTGATTCGCTGGTCGATGCGGCCGGTGGAGGGCCAGGACAAGTTCAGCATCGCGACCAATGTCAAGGACGGCAAGGTTCAGGTGGTGGTGACCGCCTACGACAAAGACGACGAATTTCTGAACTTTCTACCGATGTCGCTGACGGTGATTAGTCCCGATCTGGAAGCGAAATCGATGAAAGCCGAGCAAGTGGCGCCGGGCCGGTACGTGGCCGAGTTTCCGGCCGATCATGCGGGCAGCTATTTTGTGACGGTGAATGCCGGGAAGGACAACCCGCCCTTGATCAGCGGCGTCAACGTTCCTTATTCGGCCGAATTTCGCGACCATGAGACCAACGTGCCGCTGCTGACCAACCTGGTGAGCCTCAAGCCGAAATCGGGGGAATCCGGCCGATTGATTGAAGGATCGCTACGCAACGACGCGCTCGACGACCTGTTGCGCGTCGACACGTTTCGCGCGAATTTGATGCGCGCGATCAGCAGCCAGAACATCTGGCCGCTGGTACTGGTGATTGCCTCGTGCGTCTTCTTCGCGGACGTGTTCATCCGCCGCGTTTCGATCAGTTTCGACTGGGCGATCGCTACGTGGGTCTTTTTCACCACGCGGGTCATGGGCCGCAAGGCGGAACCGATGGCGGATACCCGGTTGGAACGACTGCGTAGTCGCAAAGCGCAGGTCGCCGAGCATCTGGACGATCGTCGCTCCGCGGCTCGTTTCGAGCCGGCGGAAACGGCGGCGCCGGCGCGAGCCCTATCGGAGATCATCGATGACGAGTCGGCGGGGCCGGCGTCGCGCGCGGCGCCCCCGGCGGCTTCGCATTCCCTGAGCCCGGCGCAGACCGAACAGGAGACGTATACGTCGCGACTGTTGAAAGCGAAGCAGAAAGCCCGGCGCGACAGTCCGCCGCCGGCGGATGCGGGACCCGACACCCCTTGAGGATTCCAGCGACGGTCGACCCCGCGCGCCGCAGGTTGCTCCCGCGGGCGCTTGGGCCGATGCCACGATCGGCCTTCCAACCACTTACAACGATCCTGACCGCACAGCCCTTGAACCGATTGAGGAGAATTCATGAGTATTGGTGCAACGTTGCAGCAGCAATCCGAGGAATTTCGACAGCGGTATCACGCCGTCCGCGAACAGATCGGACGCGTGATCGTCGGGCACGATGAGATCGTGCATGGCGTGCTCACCTGCATGTTCGTCGGCGGACATTGTCTGCTGGAAGGTGTCCCGGGACTTGGGAAGACGATGCTGATTCGAACCCTGGCCCAGACACTCAACCTGCATTTCTCGCGCATCCAGTTTACGCCCGACCTGATGCCCTCCGATATCCTGGGCACGAACATGGTCGTGGAATCGCCGGATGGCAAGCGGATGTTTGAATTCCAGAAGGGACCAATTTTCACGCAGATCTGCCTGGCGGACGAAATCAACCGCGCGACGCCCAAGACCCAGTCAGCGCTGCTGGAAACGATGCAGGAGGGGACGGTCACGGCCGCCGGCACGCGCTACGTGCTGGACAAGCCGTTTTTTGTCATGGCGACACAGAACCCGATCGAGCAGGAAGGAACCTACCCGCTGCCGGAAGCCCAGCTTGACCGGTTCTTTTTCAAGCTGGTAGTCGGCTATTCGTCGCGCGAAGAGTTGTCGACCATCATCGATCGCACGACACGCGGTGTGCAGATCGAACCGGAAAAAGTCATGGACGGGGAGGAAATCCGCAAATGGCAGCGGCTAGTTCGCGATGTCGTACTGGCCCAACACGTGCAGGATTATATCGTGCGGCTCGCCCTGGCGACCCATGTCGACGGACCATTCGCGTTGCCCGTGACTAACAAGTACTTGCGCTGGGGATGCAGCCCGCGCGGCGCGCAATCGGTCGCACTGGCGTCCAAAGTCCGCGCGTTACTCGAGGGACGATTCAACGTCAGTTTCGAGGATGTTCGCCGGGTCTTTCTCCCGGCCATGCGTCATCGGGTCATTCTGAATTTCGAGGCCCAGGCGGAGGGAATCGACACCGATCATGTACTGCTGGAAATCCTGGAGAAGCTCCCTGAAAAAGGCGACGACGCTCCCGTGGCCGCGCTGTTGAAATAGGCTGTTGAAATAGTCGGAGTCGAAACAGGAACCGATCGATGAGTTCTTCCGCGGCCGCACCCGCACTGCTCAGCCCGCAATTGCTGGCGCAACTCGAACATCTGGAACTGGTGACGCGCAAAGTCTTCCGCGGCCGGATGAAAGGCGAACGGCGCAGCAAGCGCAAGGGGCAAAGCGTTGAGTTCGCCGACTTCCGCAACTACGTGCCCGGCGACGATCTGCGCTTTGTCGACTGGAATCTCTACGCGCGGCTCGACAAGCTGTTCATCAAACTGTTCCTCGAAGAGGAGGACCTGCATTTCTACGCCTTGATTGACGGCAGCCCCTCGATGGAATTCGGCGACCCGACCAAGCTGCATTTTGCCAGGCAACTGGCCGCCGCGCTGGGATTTATCGGCCTCTGCCGAGCCGATCGGGTGAAGATCGAATTTCTGGGCCAATCGCGCACGAATGCCGGGCCCGTGTTGCGCGGTAGAAAAAGCCTGTACCGAATGCTGGAATACCTTGAATCTCCGCCGCCCACGACGACTACGAATCTCGCCGCGGGCACGAAAGAGTTCTGCCTGCGGAATTCAGGGCGGGGAATTCTGGTTCTGATCACCGATCTGATGGATAAGTCGGGGTACGAATCAGCGTTGCGGTTCCTGCTCGCCCAGCAAATGGATGTCTATCTGATTCACGTACTCTGTCCTGAGGAATTAAACCCTGAGCTGCGAGGGGATTTGAAGTTGATCGATTGCGAGGACCGGGACGTCGCGGAAGTCACGGCCAGTCGCCCGCTGCTCGACCGCTACCAGAAAACGCTGGCCGCCTTCATCGAGGGCGCTCGCGAATACTGCACGCGACGTGGAATGAGCTACCTGTTGGCCAATACCCAGACCCCGGTGGAACAGCTCGTCGCCAATTACCTTCGGCAGCGGGGGTTGGTGCGATGAGCGAGTTCTTCAGCAATACGCTCAGTCTGCCGCAGTGGGCGCTGCTGCTCGCCGTCCCACCGGCGATCTTGATCCTGTACTTCCTCAAGTTGAAACGCCAGCCGCTGGAGGTTCCCAGCACGTTTCTCTGGAGCCGCACGATCGAGGACCTGCATGTCAACTCGATCTGGCAGAAATTGCGGCAGAGTCTGCTGTTGTTTCTGCAGTTGCTGCTGGTGGCCCTGGTGGTGCTGGCCTGCCTGCGACCCGGTTGGCAAAGTTCCAAGCTGACCGGAAGCCGGTTCATCTTCCTGCTCGACACTTCCGCCAGCATGGGGGCCACCGATGTCGCGCCCAGCCGACTGGGGCACGCCAAACGGCGTGCCGCGGAACTGATCGACCAGATGAAGTACGGCGAGGAGGCGACCATCATGACGTTTTCCGACGAGGCGCGTACGAGCCGTTCTTTTACCGACAATCGGCGGATGTTGCAGGCGCTGGTCCGGGAGATCGAGGTGACCACGCACACAACCGACATTTCCGACGCGTTGCGCGTCGCCGCCGGCCAGGCGAACACGGCGCAGAGCGGAGACCCCAACAATCCGCAGGACCAACGTGTCGCCGAAGCCCGACCGACGACCGTCTATATCTTCTCGGATGGCGGCATTGGAGCGGTCGAGGATGTGACGTTGGGCCGTCTGGAAGTTCGCTACGTCGCCATTGGCCAGTCGACGCCGGACAACGTCGCGGTCACGGCGTTCAGTGTCGATCGCAACCCGGAGCGAGCGGACGAACTGCAGGCGTTTGGACGCGTCGAAAATTTTGGCTTCGAAGCCCGGGAAGTATCGGTGTCGTTGTACCTCGACGGCCAGCTGCAGGACGCGCAAAAATTGAACCTGGAGCCGCAGGCCGGTTCGGGAGTTCAATTCCAGTTACGTGACGTCGAGCAGGGCCAGCTCAAACTGCTGGTCGACATTCAAGACGATCTGGAGATCGACAATCAGGCGTTCGCGGCGATTGACGCGCCGCGGCCCAGCCGTGTCCTGATGGTCACGCGCGGCAACGACAGTTGGCGGAGAGCGCTCAGCACCGACGTGGCCCGCCGCCTGGCGGACGTGGTGTTTGTCGAACCGTCCTATCTGGAATCGAAAGCGTATCTCGACGAGTCCGATCTCGGCCAATACGACCTGATCATCTACGACCAGTGTCAGCCACCGCGGATGCCGCAGGCGAATACGATGTTTCTCGGAGATCTGCCGCCGGCCGGCGGCTGGTCGCGCGAGGAAAGCACGGCACCGCCGTCCATTCTCGATTGGGAACGAACCCATCCGCTGATGCAGTTGCTGGAACTGGGAAATGTGAGGATCGTGGAGGCGTCCGCGGTGAAACCGCCCGTCGGCGGGCTGGCACTCATGGATTCAACCGCCGGAACGCTGATCGGTCTGGCGGAACGCCAGGCGTTCCAGGACGTGGTGATCGGATTCGCGTTTGTGGGCCGCGATCCGGCCGGGGACCCGATCCCGAATACCGATTGGCCCCGGTTCTTCAGCTTTCCGATTTTTGTGCAGAATGTGCTGCAATACCTGGGCAATTCCGGAACCGCGACCAGCGCACCCTCCGTCCGGCCGGGAAGCCCCGTTCGGCTGCGGGCGACGGGGGCCGTCGGTACCCTGAAAATCGTCAGCCCGTCGGGCAGCGAATCGACCTTGAAGCGGGAAGGCCAGACCGGATTTACGTACACCATGACCGACGAACTGGGTGTTTACTCGGTCTACGAGACGAATGACCGCCAGCCGACGAGCCACTTTGTCGTCAACCTGTTCCACGCCCGGGAAAGCAACCTGGTGCCCGCGGAGCAGCTGGCAATCGGTTCGACGGAGATCAAGCGGGAAACAGGAACCGCCCTGGCGCGTCGTGAAATGTGGAAATGGATCCTGGCTGCCGCGCTGGTAGTGCTCATTTTCGAGTGGTACGTGTATAATCGTCGGGTCTATTTTTGAAACGGTGCGATGAGGGAGTCAAGCAGAAGATGAAGGTTGCAACGATCGAAACCAGTCGCGGTGTCATCCGGCTGGAACTGTATGCGGACAAAGCGCCCAAGACGGTGGCAAATTTCGAACAGCTGGCCCAGAAGGGATTTTATAACGGACTGAAGTTCCATCGAGTCATCGCGGACTTCATGATCCAGACGGGATGTCCGCAGGGCACGGGTACGGGCGGCCCCGGCTACCAGTTCGAGGATGAATTCCATCCCGATCTGAAGCACGAGGGCGCGGGAGTGCTATCGATGGCCAATCGCGGGCCAAATACCAATGGCAGTCAGTTTTTCATTACGCACGTGGCCACTCCCCATCTCAACGGAAAGCACTCGGTTTTTGGGCGCGTCATCGAAGGCCAGGATGTCGTGGACAGTATGCGGCAGGGCGACGTGATGCGCAAAGTCACCATCTCGGAGGAAACGACTGCGTGAGAACGCGAAGGATTGCGTTGACGATTCTGAACCTGATTTTCACAACTTGCATCGGGAAAGCCGCTCTGGGGCTGGAACGGCCTTTGTACCAGTTTGCTCGCGGCGTTCCCCAGGAAGCCGCGATCGAGTTTTACAGCGTGCAGCGTTCGCCGTCGTTGCCCGTCGATTCCGACGAGGCTTCCTTGCGCGCCATTCTGGCGACGCGGCCGGGATTAAACGCTTCCTTGACGACCGTTCAGGTCGACGAGTTAACAGGTCGCGAGTCGTTGCCCGATTTTCTCCAGCCGGTCTGGGAGTCGTTCGGCGACCAGATTGCGAACCGGCCTGGGTCATTGGTGATCGGGTTCGGCCATCGCATCCTGCATCGTGGCGAACTGAGGGAATTGGCAATCGCGAGTTTGCTCGATTCGCCGTTTCGACGCCGCCTCGCGGCGGAGCTGAACCGGGGGTCGGGGCTGGCGTTGGCCTGGATCGCCGCCGACGATCCTGAACAGGACGCGATACTTGGTCAGCGCATCGATCAGGCGTTGCGTGAATACTCAAGGGCCGATGCAAAGCGTCAGCGGTTAAGCGTGTTGCGCCTGGATCCTGGTGGATTCGAGGAGCTTTGGACCCGGCGTCTGTTTCAGATGCTCTGCAATCGGTCCGATTTCTCCGACTGCGGTGCTGTCGCCGTACTGTTTGGTCGTGGTCGGGTATGGAACTGCATTGCCGGCGACGAATTGACGGCGAAACAATTGGCGGTCGAGTTGGCCGATGTATCGCGGCCGGTGTCCGCGTGGGACGGGGACCTTCCCGGCGTGGCTTTACCGGTTGAGTACGTATGGTCGTTCGATGCGGAGGATCGCGCGGGGAAGGGCTCGACGTCGCATCAGGTCGCCAAGCCGTCGGTGTCGTCGATCGTACCCGCCGATGCAGCGCTGCCAACCGCCCCGGCGCCACCCGGTGCCGCCGATTGGTTCGTGCGGGCGTTGCCGACGATGATCGCGGGTGTCATGGCGGTGTTTTTTTGGGCGATTTTCGCGGTATTACGATCACGTTGACGACGAATTCCAGTTCGATTGCCGCGACAAATTGGCCGGCCCGTCTATAATGACCTCAGCCCGGGATCGGTTTGTCGCCGAAATCGGTTGGATGCTGGTTGGTTAATGGCCAGGGATGCTCAGATTCGATGGATGCTCCTATTCCGGTTGGAACACCCGAGGACGGCTCGTCACCACATGCCGAGCCTTCGCGCACCGCGTTGCAGCTTCCGTATCCGCCGCCGTTTCATGCGGAGGCGGTTTATGTCGACGTTGGCGTCGCCGAACGGCAAAACAAGTTATCGCTCTACAAGTTGACCTGGTTGATGACGATTCTGGGGCTGATGCTGGTCTCGATGTGCATCGGTCCCTATTTCATCGAGCAGTATGAATATGCGCGGGCGCGCGGGCGGCAGCGGGCGGAGGTCGAGATCGCCACCTTGCAACTCGCCTCGTCGCCGGCGCTGGGACTGTCGACGGCGAGTGAACTCGTATCGAAACGGGTCGGGCCCAGCGTGGTTCACATTAATGTTGTCAGCAACGAATCTGCGCCGAATGACAGCGCATTGCCGGCTCGTCGGTTTCGCGAGGCACAAGGGCAAGGGTCCGGAGTCATCGTCGACGCCGACGGTTATGTGGTCACCAACCGGCACGTCGTCGAAGGTGCGCGGGAAATCGACGTCGCGCTCAGTGACGGCCGGCACGTGCCGGCCAAGATCGTGGGACTCGACAGCCTTACCGATCTCGCCGTTTTGCGGATTGACTCGCGCGATCTGTTCCCGGCCGAATGGGGCGACAGCGACGAACTCGAAGTCGGTGCGATGGTCTGGGCGCTGGGAAGCCCGTTCGGACTGGAGCGTTCGGTGACGTTTGGAATTCTCAGCGCAAAGCACCGTGCAGGTCGCGCAGGGACTCAGTTCCAGGACCTGATGCAGACCGATGCCGCCGTCAATCCCGGGAACAGCGGCGGCCCCCTGGTAGATGTCCACGGGCGGATCGTCGGCATCAATACGGCAATTGTCGGGCAGACATACTCGGGAATAAGCTTCGCCATTCCCAGCCAGATCGCGCGGGACGTTGTCACGAGGCTTAAGTCAAATGGGCGCGTCCGACGGGGTTGGCTCGGCCTGGAGCTGGATAACCTCTCGGAAGAGCGCGCCCGCGATTTAGGCTTGAGCAGTACGCAAGGCGCCTACGTCGGAGGAATTGTTGCTGGAGAGGGGCTGGCATCGCCGGCGGGTACGGCGGGCGTGCTCCCGGGCGATGTGATCATCAAGTTTGACGGCGCGCCGGTGCTGAGTCGCGAGGCGCTGATCGCACAAGTTGTTCGAACGAGCGTGGACGCGCGGATCGAACTCGTCATTATCCGGGGCGGCGAAGAAATGCGGCTCCAGGTGACGCTGGGCGAACGTCCGTCGATTCCCTGATTCTCTCACTTTTCAGGTAGGGTGGAATTCGCGGCCTATGACCGAACGACCCGATGCGGAAAACTCCCGCGATGCAAACCGCCCCGAAACCGTGGCATGGGAAATCGAAGTAGAGGCTGTGGGGCCGTTATTGGCAAGCAGCTCGGACGCGTTGTTGCTCGATTGCCGGGAGCCCGACGAGTTCCAGTTCGCCAGGATCCCCGGATCGCGGCTCATTCCGATGAACGAAATCCCGGCCCGACTCGACGAAATCGCGGCGTACCGTGAACGGCCGCTGATTGTGCATTGCCATCACGGCGGGCGAAGTCTACGGGTTGTGCAATTCCTGCGAAAACAAGGATTCCTTCAGGCTCAGAATATGAAGGGAGGAATCGACGCCTGGTCGTGCCGCGTCGATCCGACCATTCCCCGCTACTAAGCGACGGACCCAAGCTGGGAAGCCGCGGCACGATTCCGGCACGGTGAATCTACGAGTGGGGTGCGATTCGGATCAGCACATTTTTGAATGCGGGGGTCCGTGAATTCGGGTCGATGGAGCGGGGTACCAGCCGGTTGCATTCGGGGTAGTACATCAGCCCGTTTCCGGCGCGGATGTCGGGAAACGACCGGGCCACGATTCCGCTCATGCTGCCCACTTCGCTCGTGACCACGACCCGTTGCTCGTGGTGGAGTCCGAGCCGCTCCAGGTCCTCCGGATGCAGCAGGATCACGTCGCGGCGTTCTTGCCCCCGGTAGAGGTCGTAGTCCTCGTAGACGACCGTATTGAATTGCCCTTCGCTGCGGACGGTCATCAGTCGCAATACGTCGTGTCCACCGGGCAGCGGCGGCAGCTCGTGGCATCGCAACGCGGCGCGTCCTCCGGGACGAGGAAACCTCGGTTCGTGCAACGTTCGACCGGCAATCTGGAATTCGCGGCGGTTCGAATCGACCTCTGCCATTTGTTCGAACCCTGGCACCACGCGCGCGATCGCTTGCCGGATCGTGCCGGTGTCTTTCATCGAGGACCAATCCAGTGGTCCTGTCCCGAGAATCCGTTCGGCCAGTTCGGCGATCACGCTGACCTCGCTGCGAGGGCCTTCGTGCCGGCTCGGCCCACCCTCGCTGATGCGGACGTAGTTGAACATCGATTCCTGCGTCGTCAACTGCGGTTCCTCGTCGCGCGCCAGCACAGGGAGAACCAGCGTCTCCTCGGCCAGCCCCAGCGCATGCCCTGTATTCAACGTCGTATTCAGATAGACCAGCATCCGCAGCCGTTCGAGTCCGGCGGCGGTGAACTGCGAATCGGGGCTCGATCCATACAGGTTGCCTCCCAGGCAGAATCCGGCATCCAGTTCTCCGCGGGCGGCGGCCTCGATGCAGCCCAACGTGTCGAGCCCCGCCGTGCGCGGCAGCGCCACGTTGTATTCCGTTTGCAGTCTCTCGAAAATCGCCTCCTTCAGCCGAGGGGTCGCTCCCACGCTGCCGATTCCCTGGACATTGGAATGGCCGCGGATCGGCATCAGCCCCGCGCCCGGTTTACCAACCATGCCCCGCATCAGCGCCAGGTTGGCGATCGCCTCGACGTTCTGTACGCCGTGACAATGATGCGTGATCCCCATCGTCCAGCAGAATACGGCGGCGCGCGATTCGAGATACTGCCCGGCGACCTGGTCGATTTCGTCACGCGACACGCCGGAGGTCTTCTCAATGTCGCTCCAGGAATGCCGTTGCAATGACGCCAACCAGTCGTCGCTTCCTTCGCAATATTGCCGCATAAAATTCAGGTCGCCGGCGTTGCGTTCCGCAATGCGCTTCGCGATCCCGGTCAGAAGAGCCAAGTCGCCGCCGATGTGCGGCTGCAGGTAGGTCGATGCGATCTCGGTACCGAACAGCAGGCTGCGGACATTGCTCGGCACGCGAAACCGAACCAGGCCGATCTCGCGCACCGGATTGATGACCACCACCTTGCCGCCTCGTTGCCGCAACCGCATCAACGTGGACATCAGCCGCGGATGGTTGCTGGCGGGATTACCGCCGATCAGGAACACCATGTCGGTTCGATCGAGATCTTCCAGGACGACCGAGGAGGTCGAGGTCCCGATCGAATTGGCGAGTCCCACACCGCTGGCTTGATGGCAGAAGTAGCTGCAGTTGTTGACGTTGTTGGTGCCGTAGATTCGCGCGAAGAGCTGCAGCAGGAAGCCGGCTTCGATGGAACTGCGGCCGCTGAAATACCAGAAGGTTCTGTTGGCGGGAGTTGCCTTCAGCCGTTCGGCCACGCGCTGCATCGCCTCGTCCCAGCCGATCGCTTCGTAATATTCGCTGCCGCGCCGGTGGATCAGCGGCTGCACGAGTCGGCCGCAGCTTTCCAGTTCGCGCGGCGAAAACCTCCGCAGCTGCTCGACCGCGTAGGTCTTCCAGAACTCGGGCCGGATTCCGCCCTGCATGTCGGCGGCCATCGCCTGCAACGATTTCTTGCAGACTTCGGGGAAATGCCCCGCCTCGTTGACCATCCCGCCCCGCTGTCCACCCATGCCGAGCGCGCAGGTCTTGCAGGCGTTTCGCGAGCGCATCGCTTTCCAGAACCGCAGGATTCCGCCTGCCTCGCGCGATTTTCTCAAGGCGTACCAGATTGCCTGCCAGCCACCGCCGCTTGTCACGCGTTTCATCGAGCACCTTCACGCGTTCGTTTTCCGGCGAGGGCGTACCGGAAAGGGGGTTTTGCAGTCGCGAGTTTTTCGCGCCGAAACTATTCCGCCCCCACGTTCATGTAGACTTTCAACGCCGACTTCTCCTCGACCAGCAATCGCATCAATTCCTGATAGTTGTCCAGCCCATCGACCGGATTGGTGAGGATTTTCTGCAGCACGCCAGGGTACATTACCTCGCCCAGCGCCAGGTCCTTGATTCCGGACTCAAAATGTTCCCGATTGGCGTTGACCGACCCGAGCAGCAGCTTGTTGCCCAGTACCCATTCGATGTTGATTTTGTCGGTGGGAACGTGCGCCGTATGGCTGCCGCCCGTGATGCTGGTCCAGACCAGAACGCCATTGTGCCCCAGGTGCTTCATGGCGGTAAAGGCCATCTCACTGGAGCCTGTGGCGTCGACGATCAGGTCCGCTTTTCCGACGCGCCTCGCCAATTCCTCCACAGGCGTCTCGGAAGTGCTGACGTAGGTCGCTTCGAGCCCTGCGACGATTTCTGAGCTGCGTGTCGGCGCACGGGATCGGGCCAGCGTGTAGACTTCGAGCCCGCGCAGTTTGAGGACCAGGGTTGCCAACAACCCGATCTGGCCGGCCCCCATTACGTAGGCCACGCGAGGGCGCCAGACTTTCATCCGCCGCTGCACCTCGAACGCCTGCTGGACTGCTTTGGCGGCGCAACTCATCGGCTCCATCAGCACGTGCAGGTGTTTCAGACCCTGCGGCACGCGGACGATGTAATCCTCACTGTCGACAAAATACTCCGTGAGGAACCCGTGGATCAGGTTGATCCCCCGTTCGTAATAGGTCTCCTCGCTGGTCATGTCGTACGTACCGATCTGATCGTAGATCGAACCGCCGGGGCGTCGCACCGTCGCCGTGACAAAGTCGCCCGGCTTGACGTTGCGCACCGCCCTGCCCACTTCCTCGACGACCCCGAACGACTCGTGCCCCAGCACCAGAAAATGATCGCCGGGTGGCGCATTGCCGTAGAGCGATTCGTTGATCTCCCGATCGGTTGCGTCGACTCCCACCTTCAGCACGCGAACCAGCACCCCTTTGTCGCGCGGCACGTCATTCGGGCTGGGCATCGGCAATTCGGTCAGATGGACGCTATTTGGTTTTCCCGGAGTGACGGCAATCGCTTTCATGGGGGGCCCGTGTGGAGTGGATCGCGAAAGAATGGCCGCTGGCAACAGCCGACAAAGCTTGCAACAGCCGACAGAGCGGAACCGATAATGCGGGCGAGAGGACTTGAACCTCTACGACCTTGCGGCATCAAGAACCTGAATCTGCATTTTTCTGTGGTTTACGTCCCACCGAAAAACCTTGTTTTCTCGGCGAGTTTCGAAGATTCTACACCGTCCCACCGCATTTGCAACCATGATCGCCGATTCGCACGAATTCGCTTGGAATCGCAGAAGTTGAGCGAAACAAAGAATTCAGCTCAACAGCAACCTCTGCGATTCCAATTTGCGTTTGTGTTCCGTGCCCTATGGTTCTCCCTTAAAATCGCCGGTATAGGGTGTCCCGTCTACCTCGTCGCTAATCGTTCCGGCGAATTCTTTGACGATTCCCAGCGTGTTGTGTGTTCCGACAAATCGCGAGGAAGTGCCTTCCGCTTCGCCTTCGAGCGGCTTTGCGATTTATTCGAACTCCGTCATCGGATCATTGATGACGAGATTGATTCTGTTAGCTTTGATAGGTGCAGCAGACTTCTCGTCACTGCCAACGATGTATGCGGTCGCCTCCTTCTTGTCGTGGTGGCCTTCGCCCGATCTATGTACCACTCTGAATGAGAGGATCTGGAGTAAAGGGATCGGCGAACTCCGCCGGGGTCTGGTAGTCGAACGCACTATGTGGTCGGCGGTGATTGTAATCGAGCCGCCAGCTCAGCATCGCCGACGCCGCCCAAGAACTCTGGACCACGCGAGACTGACGAAGTCGATATTAGCCAACTCGACTCACACGCCCGCCCAACCACCAGTTCGGCAACGCTGACCTGAGCCAGTCCGCGAAAGTGGCTCTCTTTTCAACCGCGATTGACAGCGAGACGGCGACATGCGTGAACGCTGGTGTGTTGCCGGCCGCATGGATGCCGAGGGTCGATTCAATCGAGTCAAAGGACTCAAACAGATTCCGGAACTGCTCAAAGCACTTGAGCGAGACGTTCAACCTTCACTTGACTCGCTGCGAAAACGAGCGTAACAATCATGTCTCGAGCCAAAGCCTTTACAACTAAAGGCGGGACAATTTCTTACAAACTGTAAAAACGCGAGACCATGTTACGAAGTCTCAAAAAGCCCTTTTCCGCCACAACTACAAGGGTAGTCCTATCCTGTTCGCCACGCCATTGGAGTTACTCATGCGCCTTGTCAGCCTTCTCGTTTGTATCCTGACGTTTCATCCCACCGCACTGCTGGCCGACGAGAAACCTGCCATCATGGTCGGCGGGCGATTTGAAGTCGAAGCGACCTTGAACATTCCGTACTACGAAGGGCAGGATGCCGACGCGAAGAAGCACAAACTGAATCTCTACGTTCCCAAGGGGCACAAGGACTACCCCGTACTGTTCTTCATTCACGGCGGTGCATGGACCACAGGCGACCGCGCGATGTACGGGAGCGTTGGCCAGGTGTTCGCAAAAAATGGCATCGGTACGGTTGTCATCAGTTACCGCCTGTCGCCGAAGATCCAACATCCGGAACATATCCGCGATGTCGCCCGGGCTTTTGCCTGGACGCACAAGAATATCGGCAAGTATGGTGGGAAGCCGGATCGAATCTTCGTCACCGGTCAATCCGCCGGCGGCCACCTTGCGGCACTGCTCGCAACCAACGAGACCTATCTCCATGCTGAGAACTTGACACTCAAGGACATCAAGGGGGTGTTGCCGATCAGTGGCATTTACACCTTCGCTCCTGGTCGGATGAAGCGGGTAATCGGCGAAGGCGTCGAGGCGGCAACAAGTGCTTCTCCGATCAAGCATGTCCATGGAAAGGAACCGCCGTTTCTGATTCTTTATGCCGAAAACGACTTCCCGAAGTGCGACTTAATGTCGAAGGATTTGTGCAAGGTGCTCCATGACCAGAAAGTCGCGGCCGAGGTGAAGGAAATCGCCGACCGCAATCACATCACGATCATGCTCTATTCGATGCTGAGTGAAGCTGACCCCACGACCCAGGCGATGCTTGAGTTCATTGCCAAACATTCCAACTTGAAACTCGAACCCCGTGATTCCAAGAGCGAGAACTAGCCGATGCGATTCTCCTCGGCAGGTGCGGTACTCCTGCTCCTCGCGCTCGCTTCGTCCGGGCGAGCTGATGTCCGGCTCCCCGGCGTCTTCGGCGATCAAATGGTCCTTCAGCGCGACCGCCCGGTGCGTGTCTGGGGCTGGGCCGGGCCGGGCGAGCAGGTCGCGGTCGCCATCGACACGCAGCAAGCGGAGACGGTCGCCGGCAAGGATGGCCGTTGGTCCGTCACCCTCGATGCGATGAAGGCCGGCGGCCCTCACAAGCTGATCATCCGGGGCACGAACACGATCGAACTCATTGACGTGCTGGTCGGCGAGGTGTGGTTCTGTTCCGGCCAGTCGAACATGGCCTACGGAGTCGTGAAGTCGCTGAACCATGACAAGGAGATCGCCGCTGCGGATCATCCGAACCTGCGCCTGTTCACCGCACCCAACGCCGAGAGCAAAGAGCCGCGGGACGACCTGCAGGCCCCGTGGCTGGTCTGTTCTCCCAAGAACGTGTCGTACTTCTCGGCCACCGCGTACTACTTCGGGCGAGAGTTGCAAGCGAAGCTGAAGGTGCCCGTGGGGCTGATCGTGTCGGCGGTCAACGGCACGCGCATCGAATCCTGGACGAACGCGGCGGGCGTCGGGTCGGTGCGCGAACTGGACGGTAGAGACGAGCCGAAGGACGGCGCGCTGTACAACGGCATGGTTCACCCGCTGACGCCGCTGGCGATCCGCGGGGTCATCTGGTACCAGGGCGAGGGCAACGTCGGCGACGGACTGTGGTACTACCACCGCATGCGCGCTTTGATCCAAGGCTGGCGCAAGGCGTGGGGCCAGGGCGACTTTCCCTTCTACTACGTCCAACTCACCCCGCTCAACTGGGGCGGCAAGCCAAAGGAGCAGCACGCCGAACTTTGGGAGGCCCAGGCTGAGGCGCTCCGCATTCCCAACACCGGCATGGCGGTGACCAACGACATCGGCAACATCGGCGACGCCCACCCCAAGAACAAGCAGGAGGTCGGACGCCGGCTCGCGTCGTGGGCACTGGCGCGCACCTATGGCGAGAAAGGCGCCGCGTACTCCGGGCCGGTGTACCGGTCGATGGCGATCGAGGGCGAGCGGATCCGGCTCCGCTTCGACCACGGGCACGGCCTGGCGTCACGCGACAAGAAGCCGCTGTGGTGGTTCACCGTCGCCGAGGTCGATGGCAAATTCTTACCTGCGAAAGCGGAGATCGACGGCGACACCGTGCTCGTGTCGAGCGACGAAGTGAAGCAGCCGGTCGCGGTGCGCTTCGCCTGGCACCAGAACGCGGAGCCGAACCTGGTAAACGGAGCCGGCCTGCCAACCTCTGCATTCCGCACGGACCGGCCCGAGCCGCCGGGCCCGAAGTACCGGTTCCCGGAACTCATGGTGATCGTGTACGCGGACTTCCCCAACGAAGCGGAACACCAGCTCGCGCTGGCGAAGTACACCGCCGAAAAGGGGTTCCACTGCGTCGAAGCGGAACTGGATAAGCTCGACGTGTGTCGCAAGGCCGGGCTGAAGGTGCGCCTCGGCAGCATCGACTACAACGACCTGCTGAAAGCCGCGCCAAAGCTGAAGGACGATCCCGCGGTCTTCGGCTACTTTGTCTCCGACCGTCGCCAGCGGGATGCGTACCCGGGGTTCGCGAAGGTCGCGCGCGCCTTCGAGACCGCCGACGCGAACCACCCGACGCTATTCATCAACCGGGCCGAGTACAACCAGTTCCCCGAGTTCGCCGAAGTCGTCCGGCCGATGGTGTTGGATTATTACCACTACCACTGGTGGCATCAAAACCATCCGGAAAGATATTACCTGTACCTGCGTATGTTCCGCGATCTGAGCCTGAAGTACGACGTGCCGCAGATGCGGTGCCTGGGGTCGAACAACCCGCCGGAGAAGCTGCGGCAGTCGATCTACGTGCCGCTCGCCTACGGCGTACAGGCGTTTCACTTCTGGCCCCCGTGGTTCGTGACGTGCAGGATGGACAAGGACCGCAACGCCGTGCTGCAAGACGGCAAGCCGGTGTTCGGGTTAAGTGACCAGGCGAAGACCGTCTCCGAAGTCGCGCTGGAATTGAAAGCGCTGAGCCCGGTGCTGGTGAAATTGACGAACGTCGCGGTGTACCACTCCGACGCAACGCTCCCGATCGGCGCGGAGAAAGCCCCAGCCGATTCGTGGTTCCAACCCGAGGGCGAAACGTTCCTCGTTGGCGAGTTCCGCGACCGCGCGGGCAACAGCTATCTGCTTCCGGTGAACCACGGCGTGGACAAGGCACGCGAACTGGCGCTGCGCTTCGACGACCCGAAGATCGGCGTCGAACTCATCGACCGCAAGACGGGCAAGTGGGACGCGCTGCCCGTAGAAAAGGCGGAGCGCGGGTGCGTGCTCAAGCTCACGCTCGCGCCTGGTGACGGCGAGTTCCTCCGCGTGATCGGCCGCTGACGGCCTCGACCCCGGGTGCGTCCTGGAGGAATGGAACGCTCTCCTCGGCGCCTGCTTGCTCACGCCTCTCGGCAGAGTTCTATTTAATAATAACTATGGAGCCACGGTGGATGCCGTTCTACCTCTATCAGTGGACGAGAGAGAGCGAAGCTCACTATGCGGAACACGCAGTGACACCGGAAGCGTTCGAAGAAGTGGTTGGAAATCCGGATTGGGTGTAATCCAGCCGAACGACGGGTCGTCCCATCGCGTTTGGTGAAACGACTAAGGGTAAGTACTTGGCCTGTGTCTACGAACTACTGGACGAAGTTACGGTTTTGCCAATCACGGCCTACGAACCCGATGAGCAATATCGCATGACCACGCGGAAATCGCAGCGACATTATTTGAAGTTGACGCCGGAACAGCAAGCCACGATCGACGAAGTCCGCCGCACGATCGAGACGGAGAAAAAGGCTGAGATCATGGCTCTCGCCAAACGACTGCGCAACGCGAAGCGACGCGGCATGGCAACGCTGGAAAAAACGCTCCAGATGTTGAAGCACGAACGCGAGTCCCAGGGAGTCAGCTTGGCGGTCATGGAAGAACGAACCGGAATGGCCAAGTCCAACCTTTCTAAATTGGAAAATGCCGCCGATTCCAATCCAACCGTCGCGACGCTGCTGGCGTGAATGCGCGCCTGGCTGGCGTCAGGCAATGCACCTGCTCGCAAAGGTGAAAAAAATCTCGCGAAACATCGAGCGCGTCGCGTCCCGCAAAGGTCCTCGGTATGAAGAACGACTCAAGACCCAATACCGACAGCCGTTGAAGTTGAGTGGCAAGGTCACCAAGCGGGCGCATCGACTTCTCCAAGCAGCACGAGCTCATAAGAGAATGTCCGGCAGCGCGTTGGTCGAGGAATTAAGCGTCTTTTTCGCACGAACCGAACAAGTTCGCGAGACCGCGCGCCGCGAGCCCACAAAGAGCACGCACTTTTTTCCGGCGATCAGACCAGTATCGCGCGGATTGGCTGACCAAAGTCGATTTCCAGCCGTTTCTGACCGGGCACTTCCAGACGCCGGGAATCAAGTCCCAACTGGTGCAGCACCGTGGCGTGCAGATCGGTCACATAGTGTCGGTCCTGCACGGCGTGAAATCCAAGTTCATCCGTGGCGCCGTGGATCGTACCACCCCGCACTCCCCCGCCCGCCATCCAGATGGAAAATCCGTACGGATGGTGATCGCGGCCATCGGATCTCTCGGCGCCTGGCGTGCGCCCGAATTCCGTGCCCCAGACAACAACCGTTTCCTCCAGCAGTCCGCGTTGTTTCAGATCCGCAAGCAAGGCGGCGATCGGCTGATCGACCGCCGCGCAGCGCGTGGAGTGATTTTCCTTGAGCTTCGAATGCGCGTCCCAGCCATCGTCGTAGATCTGGATGAACCTCACTCCTTGTTCCACCAGCCGCCGCGCCGCCAGGCAGAGTTGTCCCATGCGCCGCGTCGGATCTTTGTCCAGGCCGTAGGCCGTACGGGTCGACGCAGTCTCCTCGTTGATATTCAAAATTCCCGGCACGGCCATCTGCATGCGGAACGCCAGTTCGTACGCCTTGACGCGGGCGGCGAGGGCCTGATCACGCGGGTATTCGGCCTGGGCCACTCCATTCAATTCCCGCAGCAGTTCCAGTTCCTCTAGCCGCTGCTGCTCGGAGACTGCGATCGCCGGTTTTCCGAACGCCAGCGGATTGGCGGGATCGATATTCAGCGGCACCGCCGCATGTTCCGGACCAAGATAACTCGCACCGTGCGCGCCCACTCCCCCGCAACAGTCGCCCGGACTCCCGCCCATCACGATAAACTGCGGCAGATTGTCGTTCAGCGACCCTAGTCCGTAATGCACCCACGATCCGATCGACGGATGGAAACCGTCAAAAATGTGGCGACCCGTGTGAAACTGCAGTTGCGCCGCATGATCGTTGTCGGTGGTCCACATCGATCGCACGACGGCGACGTCGTCGATGCATCCCCCGACGTGCGGCCACCAGTCGCTGACCGGAATTCCCGAGTCCCCTCGCGGCTTGAACCCGATCTGCGTCGGGTAGAGCGTCGGCATCAGATCGCGCGGCACCCCGGCGAAGTCGCGCACATTGCTGCGATAGTAGGGGGATTTGACGATCGCGTCGTTGTGCGGGGTCTCGGTAAAAGTCTTGCCGGCGTACTTGTCGATCTCCGGTTTCGGATCAAAGCTCTCCAGATGACTCGTGCCGCCAAGCATGCAGAACCAGATAACGCTTTTGGCTCGCGGAGCAAAGTGTGGCCGGCCGTCGGGTATCTCGCCCGTGTTGTGATCGCGGCCCCAACCGTCGCGATGCAGCAACGCGCCCAGCGCCAGGCCGGTGAATCCCATGCCGGCATCTGCCAGAAACTGTCGCCTGCGAATTCGTCCACAAGAAAAATGGCGGCTCAACGGGACTTCCTCGCCCTAAAGTACAGCTCGATTAGCGTATCGTCACAAAATCGTTATGGTTCAGCAATACATGCGTCAACGACCGCAGCGCGTCCCGAGGCACCTCGTCGGCATCGTTCGGCCGGTGGCGCACCAGCATCTTTCGGCAGGCCTCAAATTCCGCCGCCTTCGGGGGCCGTGCCAAAATCAACGCGAACGCCGTCTCAATTACGTCGCCGATTTTCGCCGATCGCCCAGACGAACGCATCTCCCGCAGGATACTCTCACTGATACTCTCGGCCTGCGACAGCGATAAGAGGCTGTTGGTCAGCGCCAACGCCTGCTGCGGCATCACGCTCTCCTGCCGCCGGTAGCATTCGTTCGGATTCGCCTGATCGAAAACTTCCAGAAAAGGCATCTTCTCGTTAGGGGTCGAACGAAAATAGAGGCTGCGACGAGTCGACTGTTCGCCGAGTGATTCGGCGATTTCCGGACCCCCGAACTGTCGGTCGAGCCGTCCACCGATCGCAAGCACACTATCGCGAACCACTTCGGATTCCATCCGTCGCGAATTCATCCGCCATAGAAATCGATTGCGGGGGTCGATGCTGTAGTTCTGGTCAGCATTCGGGCCGTCGGTCGACTCGCGTCCGTAAGCCGCGGAACCGACGATGTCGCGATGCAACCGTTTCATGTCCCAGCCCGAGGCGGTAAACCGATCGGCCAGCCAATCGAGCAGTTCGGGATGGCTGGGGCGCTGTCCATTCATTCCGAAGTTGGCGACGGTCGGCACGAT
>VGZA01000037.1 GCA_016872775.1 Planctomycetota bacterium
GCTCGAAACTTGTTTCGAACTGCCCCCAACCATCCCCCCCGATCGTGCTGCGAATTATTTTTGCGCAAAACTATGGACACGAGTTCCGATCCTGATATCATCGAGGAATCGCAGGAGAAAAGCCGATAAACAATGGCCTTGTAATAATTTATAGCAGAGATTAATCCCTAAACCATTCGGCCTCTTTCTCTGTTCCGGCCCCGCCGTTTCGCCTTGCCGCGTTCGGTGGGGTTTTTTTGTTGATGGTGCTCAATGAGCCGTTGAGACCGCCCAAGACGGCAGCCAATGCGTTTTCACCCGCGAGACGTGTATGTGGCAATTTCAATCGAACAGTGCCCCGGATCGAGGGGACGCAGGCAAAGCCGGCACCGAGCCGGGTCAGGGAACCTGCACAGCGGACTGGGGTGGCGATGGCATCACCTGGACTGCCCATTTCCGCGATACCGCACCACGGCTGTCGGTCCGATTTATCGACCAGGGCGTGGATGAGGCCCAACCCGAACTGCTTGCCTGGCAGCCTCAGGCCGAATTGGTCTCGCTGGAGACCGACGACGTTTACGTCCGTGGCGACGACCTGATCGCCAGCTATTCGGCGCCAAACAGCCCGTTCCGTCGGCAGTTTTACTGGCGACACCTGCCGGGTCCCCAGTCGATGGAGACGATCTTCTCTTTGCAGAACCAGGAGTTACACGGGGCCCTGGTCGCTCGAATTCGGTCGCGTCTGCCTGCCACGCAGGCTTGGTTATCGAGCCAAGGCGGCCAATTCTTGCCGATGACGCTGGACAGTCGCCAGCACCTATCGATATCCGACGGCTGGATCGCCGTTCCGTTACGGCACGGTCGAATCTACCTTGAGCAGTTGCATCCGACCGATTTTCGCAGCGGCTCGGTCTGTGTCCGGGACGGCCGCCTGGAGATTGTCTGGGAGCTGTTCGGGGACCCGATTGAAAAAGGGGTGATTCGGCGAGCCCGAGCCCGAGCGGAATTTCTTTCGTCAGTCGACTTCAGTCCGCAGTTGGTCGCACAGCGTCGCGAGCAGTTCGCCGCCAGTCCGATTCCTCTAACCGCTTGATCGGACATTGCCGTGCGAACGTGCGACGCTGACGCGCCAGCTCGATGCAAACCCGGCTCGGTTTCGTTCCCCGTTCAGGGCAGATCCTGGAAACCGAACGACTTGGCAATTTTCGAATGTGGCCTTCCCTGCACTTCGACGTAGGGGTAAATCAGGAAGCTCACCGGTCCGGCGGCTGGCGGCGGATCAAGTTCCAGGTCGCGGCCGGTAGTAAAGGAGATTCGATCCGCGGTGAGGTTACCGAAGTAATACTCGGTCATCCCTGGATCCTTGTTCGCTTCCGAGATATCGACAGGGACCCAACGGCCTTCGGAAACGAATTTTGCCCAGCAATGGTAGCCGGCGATGGAACGGACTTGCTCGGTGCTGCGGGCTGTGGGCAAGGAAAATCCGATCTCGAATTTGGCGGGAATTTTTCGATCGCGGCAAAGCGAGATGAACAGGCTGTGGAAGTCGGTACAGTTGCCGAATCGCGAATCGCAGGCCCATCGTGCATCACCGCGCCCCCACGGCTGCCCGTCTGGCTTGTCGTATTTCATGCGATGGTTGACGGAATCGTACAGAGCACGTGCGATCTGATCGATCTTCCCGTCGGGTCGTTCGGCCCCGAATACTTTTTCGGTGAGCGAACCATCGGCGGGCTCGAGTTGCGTGGCGGTGAGGAATCGTTGTTCGTCTCCGCTCCAGATCGGTTCGGCATGCTCGATTCGCAACTCGCGCCGCTCGACTCGATAACAGATTTCGAAGGGAATTTCCCCTTGCGCATCCGGGGACGACTCGAAATAAAGGACCGGATTGCCATATTTCCGCTCACTCAAAAGCTGGTAACTGGCCGGAATCCGAATCGATTCGATCTCGATACGCTGTTCCTGGTTCTCTCGCGCCAGGGGCAGCCAGATCCTGGCCCGACTGACGGCCGGCAGGCCCTGAATGGTTGCTCCGTAGATAAAACGAAATTTCCGCACGGTGGAAGTCGACCGACTTCCTTGGGTGTCGTCGGCCGCCGCGGAATCGACGGCGAACATCGCTCCCGCAGCAACGACGACCGAGACCCACCCAGCACACCTGTTCATGAGTTTCTCCTGCGAAACGGTTCGAATTCAGCCACGAGCCGAAGGAAACCTCCGCG
Organism: Planctomycetota bacterium; assembly: GCA_016872775.1. Taxonomy (GTDB): domain Bacteria; phylum Planctomycetota; class Planctomycetia; order Pirellulales; family Pirellulaceae; genus VGZA01. Next base: position 2,202 of record VGZA01000037.1, read on the forward strand.
GACCACCGTGGCTGCTCGAACCAGGATATCGACCTGCCGGGCCGTCGGCCACCGGTTGGCCGTGCTCGACTGCCGAACGACGTGGCTGACGCCGAGGCGTTGGATCTGGTATACACGCTTTTCCCTGGCCCCGCATTTGATGAGGATGCCCGCATGTCGCTGGAGTTACGCAATCGGATCTTGAACGCTCTGCATGCGCTCTGGATTGTCGATCCGCACACCCATATCAATCCGCACGCGCCGGCTTCAACGTCGCTGGCGGATTTGCTCGGCTACCATTACTACACCGAATTGGCGCATTCCGCCGGGGCACCGAAGTCCGAGATCGAGCACCCCGAGCTTGATCCGCGCACCAAAGTGCAGCGGCTGGTCCAATACCTTCGTCCGCTGGAGAACACGATCCAGTACTCCTGGCTGATCGAGATCCTGCGGACCTATTACGGATTCGAAGACGAACTGCTGACGCCGGAGAACTGCGAAGCGGCTTACGAATCGTCGCTGCATCAAGCGGCGGCTCCCGATTGGGCCGAGCAGGTGTTGCATCGCTCAAAATTGGAAGCGCTTTTTCTGACCAATGACTTTGATGATCCGCTGGAGGGCTGGGATACGTCGCGCTATATCCCCTGTCTGCGCACGGATGATCTGGTCTTCCATTTGCGGACTCCAGGCGTTCAGGAGCGGTTGCGTGTCGCGAGCGGCGTCGACGTCGCCAATCGCGAGTCGTTGGAGCAGGCGCTCCACGTACTGTTCGAACGGTTCAAGTCCCGCGGGGCTCGCGCCTGCGCGATCTCGCTGCCGCCCGATTTCCAACCGGTTCTGACGACCGCGGGCCGCGCCGATACCGCGATCGAGAATCTGATTCAATTTGGGTTGGACGCGGCGGAGTCGGACCAGCGTGCGGCGGCCCATTACCTGTTCTGGACCCTTGCCGAACTCTGCCGACAGTACCAGTTACCATTTGACTTGATGATCGGAGTTAATCGAGGCGTCTATTCGGCCGGCGTTTACCAGGGCCGTGATCTTTATGACAGCCGGGTATCGTTGATCCAGTACAAGCAGCTGTTCAATGCGTTTCCCGAAGTGACCTTCCCGGTATCGGTACTGGCCAGCGTTACCAGCCAGGAATTGGCGAGTTACGCCTGGATTTTCCCGAACGTCGTCACCAACGGACATTGGTGGTATTCGAACACGCCGACGTTGATCGAGCACGACCTGTCGGTACGTCTGGAAGCGGTACCCTGTACCAAGCAGATCGGGTACTACAGTGACATGTACAAGCTTGAATTCGCACTCCCCAAGTTCAATATGTACAAGCGGATTCTGGCTAAAGTGCTCGCCGAGCGTTATGTCATCGATCGGGGCTGGAGCGAGGATCGGGCGATTGCGCTGGGGCAGACGATTTTGAAGTCGAATACGGCTCGGATCTTTCCGGGCTAGACGTCGAAAAAGGAATTTGCCCGACTTTCTCGGATTTCGCGCGAACCAATCGGTCGGTCGACTGTCTAAGACGGACGTGTGGCAGGGGACGCTGTTCGAGTGCCAGTCCCTGGCGATTTTTGGCTGGATTGGCTTGAGTCGCCGGGATACAGGCACTATTATTGCAGCGGACCAGGACGTTTCCGGCGGACTTCGTCGGGGGTGTTCGTGTCGCAACCTGTTTGTACGTCATTATTTTTGTTTCATGTTCTCTCGAACTGCGTGGGAATCGCGGGGGAGGAAACTGTGCGAACCATTATTAACGTCGCCGTAGCTGCCGTATTTGCCGTTGGTATGGATCAGGCAAACGCAGCCGTCGTTGATGGCCGCCGGGTCTCCTCACGGTTCACCCCGCGTCTATCGGGCTGTTATCGCCCATCTGCCAGGCCTGTCGGCAGTCGCCGTCTCCGTCGCGCTACAGCGCGTTGGGAACGCGCGATGGCCGGCGCAATGCTCGTCATGCGCGCCATGAGCACGCATGCGCGGCATTTGCCGGGCGGCCACCTCAAGCGGCAATCGAAACCGCTTGCCGTCGCCGCCTAGTTGGCGCTCTGACGAAGCGACATTGAATCGTCCGAGCGGCAGCACGCGGTGCCCTGCGACCGTCAGCCTTGCGCTTCGCGGTTGCATGGCCCCTGGTGTCCTGGGTCTCCACTTTCCGCCGTTTCGAAAGAACATGTCATGACTGCAATTCTGGAAGAAATTACGTCGGCGACTTCCTCGACCGAGATCCGGGACCTGGTGCTGGCTGCCCAGAACGGCGATCGGACCGCGTTCGGGGAACTGTTTAAGCGATTCGAATCGTCGGTATTTGCCGTCTGTTTGCGACGGCTGGAGGACTTCGCCGAGGCGGAGGAACTTTGCCAGGACGTCTTCATTCAGGCGTTGAACAAGCTGGACCAGTTGCGCAAGCCCGAGTGCATTGGCGGCTGGCTGCGTTCGATCGCCGAGCGGATGGCGATCAATCGCGCGGTGCGCCGACGCGCGGTCACGCTGGTGGAAGCCGAGTCGTTGAACGAAACCTGCGTGGAAACCGAAACGCCGCTCGACACCGTCCTGACCCGGGAACGGCACTCGCACTTGCGAGCCGGGCTGGCTCGGCTGGGCGACCTGGACCGCGCGACGCTGGTCGCGTTTTACGTGCTGGGAAATTCGTTGAACGAGATGAGCAAAGCGTTTAACGCGCCGATCGGTACGATCAAGCGGCGGCTGCACGTTGCGCGCAAACGGTTGGCGGAGGAAGTCGACGGGGCGAACTGCGTTTGAGCTGGCCGTAGGACGGGTCTCCCGACCGGTCTTCTTTTTACCCGCCCGCTACCGCTCAATCTTTTCTCGACGCTGATTCGCACTTCTGGACGGGCCAGGAGGCCCGTCCTACGTCTTCGCCCGTCCTACGCCTTCGCTCATCCTGCGTCTTCCGCGCCGCAAGGACGTCGTACGATCAGTCGTAGCGGATCAAGCTGTAGGTTGGACGTGGCGCGATCCGTCGCGCGCCGCCTAGCGACGACAGTTCGATCGCGAACACGCAGCCGACGATCACCGCGCCCATTTTTTCGATCAGCGAACAACAGGCCTCGACCGTGCCGCCGGTGGCCAGCAGGTCATCGACGACCAGAACGCGCTGGCCCGGTTGGACGCCGTCGGTGTGGATTTCGAGCATGTCGCTGCCATACTCCAGTTCGTAATGGAACGCGTGCGTGTCGAACGGCAGCTTGCCCGGCTTGCGGATCGGCACGAAGCCGGCGTTCAGTTCCATCGCCAGCGGCGCGGCGAAAATGAAGCCTCGCGCCTCGGCCGCCACCAGCGTATCGATGCGCTGGTCGCGAAACGGTTCCGCCATCCGCCGGATCGATTCGCGGAAGGCGGATGCGTCGGCCAGTAGCGGCGTAATATCCCGGAACAGGATTCCCGCCTTGGGAAAATCGGGGATCGCCCGCACATAGTCGCGTAATTCGATCGTTCGCGCTGGATCGTTCATTTGGCCCCCATCCGCACGGCTCCGTCCAGGCGGATGACCGTGCCGTTAAGCATCGAGTTCTCGAAAATATGTTGTGCCAGGGCCGCATATTCGTCGGGCTGGCCAAAGCGGGACGGGAAAGGAATCTGTTGCGCCAGGGACTCGCGCACGGCGGCGGGCGCGGCCTGCACCATCGGCGTTTCGAAGATCCCCGGCGCGATCGCGACCACGCGTATCCCGTATTTCCCCAATTCCCGCGCGATGGGCAACGTCATCGACGCCACGCCTCCCTTCGACGCCGAGTAGGCCGCTTGGCCGATCTGCCCTTCGTACGCCGCCACCGACGCGGTGTTGATGATCACGCCCCGTTCGCCGCCTTCCAACTCAGGCTCCGCCGCCATTTCCGCCGCCGCCAGCCTCAGGACATTGAAGGTCCCGATCAGATTCACCTGGATCACGCGCGAGAACTCCGCCAGGTCGAGCGGGCCGGACCTGCCAACGACACGCGACGCGCTGAGGATCCCGGCACAATTCACCAGGCCGTGAATCCGCCCCCAGTATTTCTTCGTCAGTTCCAATGCGCCTCGCACCTCGGCCTCGCTGGTCACATCGGTTTTCTGGAAGATCGCGGAGTCGCCCAGCCGCTTCGCCACCGCTTCGCCTCCCGCCGCATCGATGTCGAGAATCACGACGCGCGCCCCCCTGCCCGCGAATCGCTCCGCACAACCTCGGCCAAGTCCTGATCCGCCCCCTGTGATCACAATCGTGCTGCCCGCCAGTCGCATCGGTTAATCGCCTCCCGTATCCACAACGTACGTGGTTTAATCCTGGATGAGCCGAGCGGTACTCCGTTCGGGAAATGCATCTTCGAATCGGGCCTATTGCGGCGGGCCCGACGCCATCAGGTATGCCAACAGATTCAACCGATCGTTATCAGAAAGTTCCTTGAACAACCCGTCCGGCATCAGGGACAGGCTGGTGCCGCGCACTGTTTCCAGGTCGGCCTTTCGCAGCACCACCGGCTCGGTCGCCGTCTGCACGCGCACGGTCTGTTCATTTTGTTCCAGCGCAACGCCACTGATGACGCGGCCATCGGCCAGCGAGTAGACTTGCATGCGAAAATCGGCCGCAACCGACGCGCTGGGATCGAGGATATTCTCCAGAAGGTATTCCAGGTTCCGTCGGTTGGCCCCGGTCAGATCGGGCCCCACATGCTTGCCACGCCCGAACAGCACGTGGCACCCGGCACAGTTTTTCTGGAACAGCTCCCCACCCGCGCGGGTATCGGCTTTCGCCAGCCGTTGTTCACTGGCGACCACCCGCACCCGGGCGATCAATTCGCGGCGCGCGGCGTCGCTGTCGCGCACCTCGCCCCAGACCTCACCCAGCAGCCGCGCAGCGGGCTCATGATTGAGTGCCAGAATCTGCCGCGCGTGGTACGCGGTGATCTCCGTGCGGCGTATCCGGCCGTCCCGCACCGCGCCCAGCAGCTTCTCCGCGGAAGCTCCGCGGGCAATCAGGGTCTCGATCGCCGCCGCGCGACCCTCCGGATCGAGTGCGGGCAGCTGCCCCAGTACCAGATCAGGGATTTCCGGCCGATCGAACGAGGCCAATCCACGAATAATCTCGGCCGTCAAGACGCGATCAGAAACCAGCTTCAGCATCAGCGGCACGCTCTCGGCGTCGCGCGCCTGCACCAACCCGCGCAACGCCTGCTGCCGGGCCACGGGATCCGCCTCGGTCGATGTCAGCGTCGCGCGCAGATCGGAGATCGCCCGTCCATCCCCGAAGACCACGCCAATCTCCCGCAACAATCTCGCGACTTCCGGAGTTGCCGCCCCCTTCAGCCGCGCGACCGTCGCCTGCCACTTCGGTGGCGGCGGTAACTGCCGCAGGCCAACCAGCGCCAGCTGCATGCCACTCAGGCTGTCGATCCGCACCTCGTCCGGTAACTGCGGCAAGCGCTCGATGAGCTGGTCAATGCGGTGCAGATGGGATTCCCAGTCGCTCGCCAGCCGGCGAGCGATATTGCGGCGGACGAGCCGCAACGGGGTGCCGCACAACAAGTCAATCGACGGCGAGTTTGCCGTGCTCGACTTCCCGTCGTGTGCGACCGATGCCTCGATCCCGTACCAAACCATCAACGGAAAGGCCAGATCCTCGGCCAGTTCACCGTGCCGGGCCAGCTCCGTCCCCAACGCCCAGCGCCGTTCGGGTTCCAGCCGCTGCAGGGTCGACGCTAGATGCAGCAGGACCAGCGGGGATTCCTCCTTGGCCGCCAGATCGACGAGTTCGTCCGTGATCTTTTGCGATTCGCCGCGGTCGGCCAGCAGACGCACGATCCAGGCACGCACATTTTCCTGCGGATCGCGTCGTTGGGATCGCAGCCAGTCCGCATCGACGTTGATCGCGTTCAACGCCCAAAGCGCCCGCAGTCGATCGACCGTATTCGGGCTGCGTGCAAATAACTGTTGAAGTTTTTCGACCGTGCCAGACCCTACCTTCCGGGATGCGGCGCGGTCCTGCAACAACGGTAAAGCCTGACGCGCGTACCATTCGTCGGGATGCGATAGCAATCCGATCAGTTCCTCGTCCGAGGCGGTCGCCAGATTGTCCCGCGCCGGCGGTTCCGGCCGCCCGTAAGTGACTTTGAAGATGCGGCCAGACGAGCGATGAATGCCATCGTTGTCGTGGCATTCGCCGATGTCCGACCAATCCGCCACATAAACGCCTCCGTCATTGCCGGAGATCAAATCGATTCCTCGAAACCAGACGTCGTCCGAAAACAGAAAATCGTCGCCGTGGGTTGCCACATACCCGGCGCCTCGCCGGTGCAGTTTGTCACGATTGAGCCGCCGACCGTGGTAGTTGACGGTGAATATGTCACCGTGAAACTCGGCCGGCCAGTTGCCGCCCTTGTAGATCATCAAGCCGCTGTGCGCGTGGCCGCCCCCAGCGGCACTGGTCGAGTCACTCACGCCTTTGCGGATGTCGTTCCAGGCTTCCTTGGTGTCCCAATGAAAATGGTCCGCGGTCTGTTCGATTAAGCCAAACAGGTACGGATCGAAGTCGACGCCGTACATGCGCCGGTAGTGCGCTCCGGGAATCACGTGCCAGAAATGGCCGATGACGGTATTGATGAAGAACATCTCGCCGAAAGGGTCGTAGTCGAAGCCCCAGGAGTTGGTGGTGCCCTGGGCGACGACATCAAAATCACCACGCGTCGGGTGGTAGCGCCAGACGGCGCAGTTGAGTTTCGTGCGCTGGGACGGCCCGCTGCCCGGCTTGCCGACCAGGGACGTCGCCAGAATCCCATGCCGACCGTAAAGCCATCCATCCGGTCCCCATTTCAGTCCGTTGACGATATTGTGCCGCACGGCGCCGTCGTCCCATCCGTCGAGCAACACTTCCGGCGGACCGTCCGGCCGATCGTCGCCGTCGCGATCCGGCAAGAACAACAACTGAGGCGCACAGAGCGCCCAGACGCCGCCGGGTCCCACCTCCAGGCTGGTCAGTTTCGATGCACGGTCCCAGAACACCGTGCGGTGGTCCATCTCGCCGTCGTGGTCGCGGTCCTCCAGGATCACGATCCGGTCGCGCTGCCGGGTATCGAAATTCGTTTCGCGGTCGGAATAGGTATAGTTTTCCGCAACCCATAATCGACCTCGGGAATCGGTGGTGATCGCGATCGGCTGGTGCACGTCCGGCTCTCCGGCGAACAGCGTGACGCGGAACCCGTCCGGGACGCGAATCTTGCCAACTGCTTCCCGCGCCGTTAACAGCGATTCCGCGCCCGGTTGCGTGTCGACCGGGCGAGGAAAATCATCCGCGGACAACCCCTGCAGGCTCGATGCCATGACCCAAACCCAGACCCCGCTCCAGCAAACACAACGGCAATGCCTGGTTCGAACCGTTGGCTTCGTCCTTGCCGCTGTCCCGCGCCGAATAATCATGACCCTGTTGCTCCTATGATGGATTCGAAATCATAGGCGACATTCAAGCATCGCGGCTAGCACCGTTCGAATCGCTCCGAACGTACGCAGCGCCGGGTGGCCAGGAAGGGTCATCCCAGGTCATTGCTAGCAGCATTTTTCCCGTGGACACCGATCGGGATGCCAGCTATTGTTCCGTTCCCTTACCGAAACAAGGCGCTACCGAAACGACGCGCAGCCCTTGGGGAATTTACGCACCTTCGGCCTGACGATACCCCGCCCGCAACGAGAAAGGACTCAGATCCATGAAGCGCCCCTGCTTTGTCCTGAAGCCGGTCTGCTGGATCGGAATGCTGCAGTTGGCTACTGTTACCATGACCTGGGGTCAGGATTTCCGTGTGGAGACCGAGGTCCTGATCGGCAAGTATACCGAGCCGGTCGTGAAATACCTGACATTGTTTGTGGACACGCGGGTCTACGAATTCCGGCTCACCGAACCGCACGAAACGGTGATCTACGATAACACCAGTCGCAAGATCATATTGTTGTCGTCGGCGCAGAAGACGAAGACCGAGATCCCGTTCGGCGAGCTGATCGATTTCACCGCCTCGATGAAAGCCAAGGTTGACGAATCGATTCCGTTACTCTACTTCGCTTGCAACCCCGAATTCACCGTGGACGCGAATGACGAGGGCCATGCTCTCGACCTTTCGAGCAGTTGGCTCTCCTACCAGATTCAAGCGGAATCGCCCCGTTCCTCGTCTTCAAATGCCCCCGCCCGTTATCAGGATTACGCCGACTGGTCGGCGCGACTGAGTGCCTCCCGTACCGGATCGCTGCATCTGCCTCCTTTCGCCCGGATTGAAGCGAACCGGATGGTGGCAGCCAAAGGCTGGATTCCGATGCAGGTAACACGAACCGTGGTCGCTAACTCGCGCAAGGAGGAGATGCGCACGCGGCATGTCACGACCTGGATGCTGGGGGATGAGGACCGTCGACGGGTCAGCAAGGCCGGCGATCAGTTAGTGAATTTCAAGCCAGTGACATTCGCTCAGTATTCGCAGGACCTCGTCGCATCGAACAGTGACAATCCCCGCCGCTGAACGGAAGACCGTGGCAAGCACGGAATCTCGGATATGGGGCCACGTCGGTTCGGATCGCAGGTGGCAGAGCAAGTGACAGATGACGGGCAACCAGACCCATCGCAGGGCGCGGCGCCATTCGGACTGCAGTCCGTACGATTCGACGACGACGCTTGGCGGGGTTTGATAGAGACTGAATCGAGGAAAGAAGCGCGGAACGCGCGCGCAGTAGTCGGTGTAGGCCTGCCCGAACTTCACGCGTAGGCGCGATTCTTCGTTAGGGATCGTCACTCCCAAATAGAACGCCGCCACGGCAACCAGCATCGCGGCAAAGGCGAGACTCTGCACGAAAACGGCCACCGAAATCGCCATCAACAGCGTGCCGAAATAAAGCGGATTTCGCGAAATCGAATAGGGCCCCTGCTGGGAAAGTTGTCGGTCCTTCTGTCCGCCGATATACAGGGTGGCCCACCAGCGCCACGCCGCGCCCGATACAAACAGCACCCAGCCCGCGCAATCGCAGGTGAATTGCAGCCAGGAATCGAGCGGCCAGGTCAAAGGTGAGAAGATGGCGTCGATCGAGACCGGTGCCAGCAGAAGGATCGAGATCCAGCCTCGCGATCGCGAAATCCAGCTTCGATGTGCCAAAGGATGATGGGCCATACGCGCGAATATTTGCCAGCAGCATAACGGTTGCACCGCACTGGAGTTGTATCTATTAAGTCCGGTTCGCGACACCCAGGATTGACGGAATTTCCGTCGACCGCGAGGCATTGAAGCGTGTTGACGCTATCCTGGCGACGCGCGCTGCCAGATCCGCGCTCCCGTCGGAACTAACCAGTCAGGGGGTTTGAACTGTCGCAAACGCGGGTAAGATAGTGAACGATGCGAGCCCAGCGAACCGGATTCCTGCCGAGATTCTCCCTTACCGCGGCCGTCTTGGACCGTCGTTCGAGGGTCGCTGGTGTCGCGGTGCTATTGGTTGCACTGCAGCATTGCCCCCGTTCCGCCGCCGACGAATCCCGGTCGGCGCGCTGGCACCAGTCAATACTGGTGGCCAAGCAGTCGATTCCTTTTGGAGATGCGGGCCACGGCTGCGAGAATGAATTGGGATGCATCTGTCGGGGGGCGATCGTTATGCCGATCATCGCACCGCACGACGGCTGCTCGGTTTCCTGGCTCCCATGCATCTGCGGCGACCCGCTGGCGACCGGCATTCACACCGGCTGGTCCCATTCGGCGCGCGGATCGGACGTTCCTCCGGAGCCTGCCATTCCACTCTTTGGAAGGCAGCTCCGCGCGCGCATCGCATCGTTTCTTAATTGAAATGGGGCGGGAGCGGCCGCCGTTCGCACGGCGGCCAATGCGCGAGCCGCTGTGTGGCCGGCATCGCGCGGTCGATGCACGGGACGTGATTTCAAGGAGCGCGAGGTTCCATGCCCAATACGACGATCGATATTCGTTCGCTGCGCGGATCGATACTTCGTTGGATTCGACTCGACTCCGGAATTCGGATTACGAGCTGGTTGGGAATCGCGATCGCGGCGGCGTTCGTCCTCTGGACGGTCTGGCACAGCTGGTTCGCTTCCACGGGACATCGACCGGTGCCGACGGGCGAATCGGCGACCGATTCCGCTCCAGCGGTTTGCGAACTGACCGCGGAGAAGTTGGCACGCGCCAACCTGCATTTTGCCTCGGTGGATCTTCGCTCGCTCCGCGAGTACCGAACGGTGCCGGGGAAGATCACTTACGACAGCGCGCGGCGCCTGGACGTCACGGCGCCGGTTGCCTCGATTGTCGGTCAGGTGCTCGTGGAGCCTGGGCAAGCTGTTGAGGCGGGACAGCCGCTGGTCATGCTCTCGAGTACGGCAGTCGGCCTGGCGCGGGACGAGGTGCTCAAGCGCACGGCGGAACTGGCCGTCGCTCGGAAACGGGACGAACTGGCCCAGGAAATCCGCGCCAACGTCCAGCAGCTTGGAAAACAGCTCGAATCGCGGCCGTTGCTCGCCGAACTGGAGCGGAATCTGGCCGGTGTGCGCCTGGCCGACTATCGCGAAAAACTTCTTGGCGCCTACTCCAGGCTGTTGCTGGCGGAGTCGGCGCTGTCGGGCGCCGATTCGGGTGGCAGCCAGGGGTTGTTGAGCAAGCGGTTGGTCGAGGAACGGCGCAGCGTTCGGGAGGTCGCCGCGGCCCAATTCGCGTCGGCGTGCGAGTCGGCGTTGTTCGAATCGGAACTGGAAGCGGACCAGCAACGGGCACAAAGAGAGCAGACGGAGCGTCTGCTGCGGGTGAGTCGCGAGAGTCTGGCTTCGCTGCTGGGTCCCTTGGCGGCCGAGCAGGTGGGGAACAAACAGGCGGCCTCGGAACTGGGAACGCTCAGCGAAATCACAATCCTGGCGCCGATGGCAGGCACGATCCAGGAACGAGCGGTTGTGCAATCCGCGCGGCTCGACGCGGGCGATCCGATGTTCGTCCTGGCAGATACCAGCAACGTCTGGGTATCGGCGGAGATTCACGAACGGGATTGGCGGGCGTTGGATTTTGCGATCCAGGCGCGGCTCACAATCACCATCCCGGCCTTGGGTGATCAAACAGCCGAGGCGCGGGTCCGCTTCATCGGGGCGCGTGTCTCCGAGGAAACGCACAGCGTGCCGCTGATTGCCGAACTCGACAACGCCGACGGTCGGCTGCGTCCCGGAATGTTCGTTTGGGTCGAGGTACCGATTGCCGAGGAGCGTCAATTGCTTGCCATTCCCACTTCGGCCCTGATGCGTCACGAAAATCGATCGTTCGTTTTTGTACCCGAGTCGGAGGAGCGATTTCGGCGGGTCGACGTTGTCACGGGCCTGACCGCCCGCGACTACCTGGAAGTGGTTTCGGGGCTCCAGGTCGGTCAACGGGTGGTCGACCAAGGTGCCGCGCTGCTGAAATCGGAGCTGCTTCTGGAACGCGAGGAATGAACCGTGCGCGACTCGGCAGAGTGTCGAACGTCGCCTGCGGGTATCGACCATGTTAACCGCCTTGATCAATCTATCGTTGCGCAATCGCGCTTTGGTGATCGCCATGTTCGGCGTGATGGCCGCCAGCGGCCTGTACTGCGCCACGACGATCCCGATCGACGCGGTGCCGGACATGACCAATACGCAGGTTCTGGTGCTCACGGAGGCCGCGGGGTTGTCGCCGCTGGAAATCGAACAGTACGTGACGAACCCGATCGAGGTGAGCATGGGCGGGATACCGGGCCTGAGCGAAATGCGCAGCGTTTCGAAATTTGGTATCTCGGGCGTAACGCTGGTGTTTCGCGATGGCACCAACATCTATCGCGCGCGGCAATTGGTGCAGGAGCGCATCGCGCGTGCAGAGGCCCATCTGACGGCGGTCCGTGCCAAACCCGAGATGTCGGCGATCACGACCGCCCTCGGCGAAGTACTGCAGTTCGAAGTGCGCGCGATTCCCTCGCCGGGCAGTCCGCAGCGCAGCGCGATGGAATTGCGCACGCTGCTCGAGACGCAGATCGCCCATAAGCTGCGGCAGGTCGACGGTGTGACCGAAATCAATGCGCACGGCGGCTACTATAAATCTTTCGAGGTTCGACTCGACCCCGAACGCATGGCGCAGGAGCAGGTGGCCCTGGACGAAGTCGTCGACGCGATCGCGAATAACAATGCCAATTCGGGCGGCGGCTATATCGTGCATCAGGGCGAACAGAGGTTTATCCGCGGCGAGGCGATGTTGACCGGTTCGACCGATATCGAGAACGTCGTCATCCGCTCGTCGACCGTCGACGCGCCGATCCTGGTGCGCGACGTCGCGGAAGTGGCCATCGCGCCCCTGACGCGACAGGGTGCCGTCACGCGCGACGGTCGCGGCGAGGTTGTCACGGGACTGGTAATGATGTTGCTCGGTGAAAATTCGCGCACGGTCGTCCAGAACGTCAAGCAGAAACTGGTGGAGATCCAACGCACGCTGCCCGACGACGTCCAGTTGGAGATTCTTTACGACCGCAGCGACCTGATCGACCGGACGTTGGGCACGGTCTTGCGTAACTTGAGCGAGGGCGGCGCGCTGGTGCTGCTGGTGCTGCTGGTAATGCTGGGCAGTTGGCGCGCCGGGCTGATCGTCGCACTGGCCATCCCGATTTCAATGCTGTTCGCCACGAACATCATGTCGCTCACCGGCATTTCGGCCAGTCTGATGAGTCTGGGGGCGATCGATTTCGGGCTGGTCGTCGATAGCTCCGTGATCATGATCGAAAACTGCATGCGACGAATCGCCCATCACTCGCAAGGCAAGTCGCACCTGGAGGTCGTGCGCGAGGCGTCGTTGGAGGTCCGCGGACCGACGATGTTCGGCGAGTTAATCATCGCCGTGGTCTACGTGCCGATCCTGACCCTGACCGGCACGGAGGGAAAGCTGTTCGTGCCAATGGCGCTGACGGTGCTGTTCGCGCTCGCCGGTTCGATGGTGATCTCGCTAACACTGATGCCGGTGCTGGCCTGCGTCGCCCTGCCGAACTCGATGCGCGAAAAGGAGGTCTGGCTGCTGCGACTGGTCAAAAGGGCATACGAACCGCTGGTGGTTCGCGCGTTGCGCCGACCGATGCTCACCGCCGCGATCGCGGCGGGGATTTTGCTGGCAAGCGTTCCCGTCGCGTTGCGTCTGGGCGCCGAATTCATGCCGCGGCTCGAGGAGGGCGATATCCTGATCGAGGCGAATCGGCTGCCAAGCGCGACACTCGAGGACGCGATTCCGATGTCGAGTCAGATCGAGCGGCTGCTGAAGGAGTTTGGCGAAGTGCGCACCGTTTTCTGTAAGACCGGGCGGCCGGAAATCGCCAACGATCTGATGGGCGTACAGCAGACCGACATCTGGGTCATGCTCAAGCCGGTGTCGGAATGGCCGCGGCCCAAGTCCCAGGAGGATCTGAAGCGGGAGATGTCGGAGGTGCTCTACCGCCAGGTGCCGGGCGTCGTGTTCTCGTTTTCGCAGCCGATCGAAATGCGCGTCGATGAATTGGTGGCGGGCGTGAAAGCCGATGTGGCGGTTCTGATTTACGGCGACCAGCTTGCAATCTTGGACAGCAAGGCAAAGGAAATCGAACGCGTTTTGAAGGACCTGCCGGGCGCTACCGACGTGAAAGCGGACCACCAGGCGAACGCGACGACCGTGACCGTCAAGGCCCGGCAGCAGCAACTGGCGCGGTACGGGATCCCCGCGCGGGCGCTGCTCGAGACCGTTGCCGCGGCCGGCGGCCTGGAAGCCGGAGTTGTCTTCGAGGGGCGGGCACGATTCCCGATCATGGTCAGGTTTCCCGCGCCCTGGCGCGATAAAGTCGAACGACTGGGTCAGCTGCCGGTACGGTCCCCGACCGGGAAGCTGGTGCCGCTGGGAGAGCTGGCGGATGTGGTGGTAATGGAGACGCCTCCCAGCGTCGAGCACGAAGCGGGACAACGGAGAACGTTCGTGCAATGCAATGTCGACAAGCGGGAACGCGACGTCGCCGGTTTCGTTGGCGACGCCCAGGAGGCGGTCCGACGCAAAGTGCGGTTGCCAGCCGGGTATTCCCTGCGCTGGGGCGGTGATTTCGAGAACCTGACGTCGGCAAGCCGCCGTCTGTCGATCATCACCCCGATCGTGTTGTTCGTGATCCTGTTATTGCTGTACACCAGCCTGAAGTCGTTGCGATTATCGCTGCTGATTTTTCTGGCGGTACCGATCGCGGCGTCGGGAGGAATTTTCGCATTGGCGCTGCGTGGAATGCCGTTCAGCATTTCGGCTGGCGTCGGCTTCATCGCTTTGTTCGGCGTGGCCGTACTCAACGGACTGGTCTGGGTCAGCGGTGCCGAGCAGCTGCGAAGCGACGGCCGCAGTCCGGCCGACGCCGCCTCGGAAACCGCTCTGATCCGCATTCGACCGGTGCTGATGACGGCGCTGGTCGCCAGCCTGGGGTTCGTACCGATGGCGGTCAGTACGACCGCGGGCGCCGAGATCCAACGGCCGCTGGCAACCGTCGTGATCGGGGGACTGGTTAGCTCGACGTTGCTGACAGCCCTGGTTGTGCCCGCAATCTACAGTTGGTTCGCCCCGCGCGACACTTCGCCCGACTCGACACCCATCCATGCCCGCTAGATAAAAAGTACGGACTGTCGCGCCGATGAGAACGCCAGGAGCCTCCCTCCCGCGTTGGATCGCGATGCGATCCACAACTTCAGACGCCTTGCAAACGGCTCGCGATCGCCTCGATCACGCCAAGCTCGTCGAGCGCTTGCAACACCACGCCTCGCGTCTCCATCAAGATCGCCCGCCACAAGTGCCGCTCTTCGACGCGCACTTGCGAATCGCCTTGGCCCAGCCCGATCGCTCGCTCCAGGATCCGTTTCGCTGTGGTGCTCCAGGTCGTATTGGAATCGTCCGCTCCGGCAAGCCGCTCCGGGCAGATCATGCGTAAAAGGGCCAGGCATAGTCGATCAAAATTCAATTCACACTCGTTCAGCGCCGCCATCGTCAGATCCGACTGCTGGCTGACCAGTCCCACTACCAGATGCACCGATCGGACCACGATGTGGCCTCAAATCAAGGCATACTCGCGCGCGAACGAAAGGCCTCGCCGCACGAGTTCGTCGAAAGGCTGTATGGTCAAATCCGCGGAGAGCCTCTGTGTATGTTCGTCGCTTGAATCCATGGCGTGTATCTGAATGCTCCCTGGACTTGCCAAAGAAAATCGATCCGCCGCTCCGCGCGGCGGTTCGGGATCGCGATCACTTCCGCGACCACTCTTTCAAAACCTGAAACTGCTGGCTGAAATCGTGCAGCGGAGTGCCCAGCGGGCTCTTGAAAAAGCAACAGAGAAATGTCAGCAAACCGTGCTCCTTGCGCCGCGCCGCAAGTTCGGTGAATCGCAGCAGATCGATGACCAGGGGCGCGGCGAGCAGCGAATCGCATCCCTGCCAGGTGAACTGCAGCACCATCGGCGTATTAAGGAAGCCGCGGAAATGGATATGATCCCAGGCGGTCTTCCAGTCGCCCAGACTCTCGATGTACTCGATGCTGACATGCGTTTGCGGGTGATAGCCCAGGATCTGATGCAGCAAGCGGTCCTTGCTGCGCACCTTGGTCTTCTTGTTTTCCGGATCGTCCAGTACTTTCCCATCCATGTTGCCGAAGATATTGTGCCCGACCCAGCTCATCACTTCCAGATTGCGGTGCGCGAACATCGGTGCGAGTACGCTTTTCAGCAGCGTCTCACCGGTCTTGCCGTCGTGGCCCATATGGCAGGTCTCGCGCTCCAACGCCAATTCGCAGATCGCGGGCGGCGCGGATCCGACGGAGGGCGTGAAATTGACGTAGGGCAGGCCGAGGTCAAGCGCGGCGATGGCGTAAATCGAACTTGCCGCAAGCGGGCTTTTTTTCGCCGGTCGGTCGAGCAGCCGTTCGAGCTCCTTCCAGCGCGCCGGCAGCGAACTATCATCCAGCGGCGGTTCCGTGGATGCGAGATTGATCACGATCAACTGGTCGAGCTGCTGGGACTTGAGGAACGACCTGTAGTCACTCTGGATTCGCTCGATCGCCTGCCGCGGCGTCTCGACGCGGTGCCGCAGCGAGCTGCTCGCGAACTTCTCGATGGTCGAACCCACATTCAGAATCGTGCCGGGCACAATCTGCTTATCGATCCGATCCAGCTCCGTCTTGCAGCGCGACAACAGTTCCTGATCCAGGACCCGGCTGACCGTGTGCAGTTTCATCGCCTCGTCAAACAGTGTCGTCTGACGAATCTCGTGACCGCCGATCGAAAGATCCTTGAACCCAAGCAACTCCAGGTGGGAGAATTCGGGCAGTTGCGAAACCAGACCACAATCGGGAGCCAGCCCCTTCTTCAGCGCGACCAGCCCCACGATCGTTGTTGTCGCCACGCCGCCTTTTGCGCCGATCAGCCAGACGCCGACACGTCGTTTTGCCATGCAAGCTAGACCCGTCAAGATTTTTTGGGAGGAGTTAGAGTTCTACCGGAGCAATCTCTGGCAGGTGCATCGAACATGGAACGGGCAACAAAGTCACATAACTCCCATTTTCGGGAATGACAAACATTGCGGGAATGACAAACATTGCGGGAATGACAAGGGTCGGGTTGCGGCGCGTGTGGCGGCGGACGGGGGGGCTACCTGGAATTACCCGAGGAAGTTAGCATGATTGTCACATGCCGCGTGCTTGCTCGCAAGGCATCCTCCCCGCAAAATCCAGCGACTTCGCGCTGGCCTCCCTTGGAATGTTGGAAATCCCTGGACGTTCGATCTCCTTTGTTTTCTGGAATTGACGCATGTTTGAAAGCCTGGCTCCGGCTCCACCCGACGCGATATTAGGTCTGGGGGAAGCGTTCAAGAACGACCCCAATCCAAGGAAGATCAACCTCAGCGTTGGCGTGTATAAGGACGCGCGCGGGCAAACTCCCGTACTGCGATGCGTCAAGGAAGCGGAACGCCGGTTGCTCGAACAGGAAAATAACAAAAGCTATCTGTCGATCGAGGGATCGGCGGCCTACGGCAAGTCGGTCCGGGAACTGCTTTTCGGAACCGACCACGATATCATCCGCGGCGGGCGGGCGGTGACCGCGCAGACGCCGGGTGGGACCGGTGGACTGCGCGTCGCGGCCGACTTCCTGCAGCGCAAGTTCCCCGGCCGGCGCGTCTGGTTCAGCAAGCCGACCTGGGACAACCACCTGAACATCTTCGCGTCGGCCGGTCTCTCGGTCGAATCGTACCCGTACATTGATCGAACGGGCCGCGAACTTGATTTCGACGCGATGCTGGCGGCCATGGAAACGATGGCCGCGGGCGACGTCATCGTGCTGCACGCCTGCTGCCATAACCCGACCGGCATCGATCCGAGCGGCGAGCAATGGGAACGCATCGCCCGAGCGGTCCGCGCGCGGCAATTGTTGCCGCTGGTCGATTTTGCGTACCAGGGATTCGGAGGAACGCTCGAACAGGACGCGGTCGGGCTTCGGACACTTTGCCAGCAGAACCCGGAACTGCTGATCTGCAGTTCCTTCTCCAAGAATTTCGGCCTGTACAACGAGCGCGTCGGAGCGGTGACGGTCGTCGCCGCCGATAAGGCCTCTGCCGACGCGGCGTTGACCCACATCCGGGTCTGCATCCGCGTCAACTACTCCAACCCGCCCTCCCATGGCGCGGCGATCGTGGCCACCGTGCTGAACGATCCGGCGCTGCGCGGGGAATGGGAACAGGAACTCACCGAAATGCGGCAGCGTATTGCGGAAATGCGCGTTCGATTTGTGCAGACCATGAAGTCCAAGGCGCCGCGACACGACTTCGATTTCATCGCGCGCCAGAAAGGGATGTTCTCGTTCTCGGGTTTGACGCCGATGCAGGTTGATGAACTGCGTACGAAGTACTCCATTTATGTCGTGCTCAACGGCGGCCGCATCAACGTCGCGGGGATGACCGACGACAACCTGGAGACGCTCTGCTCCGCGATCGCCGAGGGACTACTCAACCGCGCGGATTAACTCCTCCGGCAACGGCGGCAGCGACGACCGGCAATTGGCGAGCAGGCAACGCGCAAATTCGTCCCCCTGCTGCTGCAATTGCCGCACAATCAACGGGCAGAGCCGGACCACATCGTTCACTTCCCAGCGGTCGTCCGGCTTGGCATACAAGGCCGCCTGCCCGGCGCGCTCCACCAGACACCAGGCGGGACTGCGGACCGCGCGTTGCTCCGTCCCAGTCGAATATGCAAGCTGCGAAAAGTCCAGCGAGCTCGATAGAAGATCTCGTCCCCAGCGCGGCGACGAGGCAATTCCGGGTAAGAGCCATTCTCCGATCGTGACTCCAACATCCGGCGACTGGGCGAGCACCTGATGCCGCCAGCCCGCGCGCTCGAAACGGCCGTCATCCCAAATCAGCGGCAGGTGCAACAATTCGCTTTGCAACGGGGCGTCGGACCGTTCCCCCACCGCTCCATGCTCGCCCAGCGGAAAACCGCGAGCCGACGTGAGGCAGAACGCGAGCGGCAACTCCGGATCGCACTCGCGCAGTGCCCGTACACTGTCGACCAGAAAGCCCAAGGCCATGTCCGCGACGTTGATCTGGGCGGCATAGGCCTGGAGCCAGGCGAATGCCTGATCGGGATCGGCCGGCCCGTCCAATCGCAGGCAGGGAGCGGCGACCTCCGCGTACGGCGGCGGGTCGCCTTCCTCCTGGTAATGGCGGCGCAAATCCAGGGGCGCGTCCCAGGCGCCGCGCAACCCTTGCGCATGAACCCAGAGCAGGAACGGGTGGGGTAATTCCGGCAGCAGTCTGGCGACTCGCGTCGCGATGCTGGCCATCGACGTCCCTTCCGGACTTCGCGCAGGTTCGCTGACGATCGAAGGCGGAAGGTTCGTGACCGCTCGAAACTGTCTGGCCAACGGATGGCCGGCCACGCGCGGTTCGTCGGTCAGAAGATGCGTGTGAATTCCCGCGTGAGCCAGTTCCGCGAGGATCGAACTGTCTTCCGCCGCCGCGCGCGACGGGCCGGCGGCATGCCGCCCCATCCACCAGGAATCGCAGATCGATTCGAGTTCCGCGGAATCGGCGATCAGATGCTCCCAAAGCTCGCCGCGCGCCGCCAGATCGTTGCAGGCGGGTGTCTCGATCAGCGTGTTGCCGTACGGGCCAAGAAATCCCGCACGCAGCCCATCAACGACCAGCACGATCGCGGAACCAGTGTGGCCCATCGTCACCTCGAACCACGCGGCGGGGATGGGAAGAGCGGCCTCCGCGGTGGAGCCGGCAAGCGGCCGATTGCGACGTGGAGCGACGGCCGGCGACTACAGCAGCGCATCGAGTTCACTCACCAGCGAATCAAAGTGACGCAGCGCGGTATCGATCGGTTGGGGCGACTCCATGTCGACTCCGGCGTCCCGCAACAGTTCGAGCGGATACTTCGAGCAGCCGCCCTGCAGAAAGTTCAGGTAATCGCGCAGTTCGTTGGCTCCGCCGTTCAGCACACGCTGGCTGAGCGCGATCGCGGCCGAGATGCCGGTGGCATACTTGTAAACGTAAAACGCCCGATAGAAATGTGGAATGCGCAGGCACTCCAGTTCCAGCTCCTCGTCGAGGACAAACTCCGGACCGAAATAGTCGCGCAGCAGCTTGCCGTAGATTTCGCGGCATGCCTGCACCGTCAGCGGTTCGCCCTGTTCGACCCGGGCATGGGCGAGCATCTCGAATTCCGCGAACATCGTCTGCCGTACCAGGGTCGAACGGATGTCGTCAATCTCCCGATTGATCAAAAAGGCCCGTTCCAGCGGATCTTCGGTCTTCCGCAACAGATGATGGCTCAGCAACTCCTCGTTGAACGTGCTGGCCACTTCCGCGACGAAGATTGTGTACTGGGAGTAGATATACGGCTGGTGCTTGCACGACAGATGCGAGTGCATCGAATGGCCTGCCTCGTGCGCCAGCGTGAACACGTCGTTCAACACTTCTTCCTTGAAGTTCATCAGGATCACCGGATCGCTATCGTAGCAGCCGCTGCTGAACGCGCCGCTCTGCTTGCCTCGGTTGGGGTAGCGATCACACCACCGCCCGCTCAAGCCCCGCTCCAGCACTGCGACATAGTCATCGCCCAGTGGACGCAGCGCCTTGCCGATCATCGACACCGCCTGTTTCCAGGTGTGGCGGCGGGTAAGTTCGCTCAGGATCGGGACGTATGTATCGTAATGATGAATGTCGCGCAGCCGCATCTTGCGCCGCCGGACTTCGTAGAAGCGATGCACCGATGGCAGGTGCCGACGCACCGTGGCGATCAGGTTCTCGTAGACTTTACGCGGGACGCGATCGGGAAACAGTGCGGCGTCCAACGCGGAGTTGTAGCCCCGCGCACGAGCGTAATAGACGTCGCACTGCATGGAGCCGTTGAGCGTCGCGACCAGCGTGTTCTCGTGGGCCTTGACCTGCTCGTAATACTGCCGGAACGCGGCCCTTCGCACATTGCGGTTCGGAGAGATGAGGAACTGCAGGAACGTGGCATGACTCAGCTCGATCTCCTGCCCTTTTTCGTTCTTCAAACTGCCGAAACGCAGGTCCGAATCGAGCAACTGCCGGAAGGCATGATTGGCCGATTGGGCCATCTCGCCCTGCATCGCGAGCAGCCTCTCCTCTTTGTCGGACAGCGTGTGCGGCTTGAACCGCAACAAACGCTCCAGAAGCAGGCGGTACGCGCTCAGTTCCCGCGCCGCCAGGTATTTCTTCATCGTCGACTCCGGGATCGCCATGATCTCCGGCCGGATGAAGCTTGCCGCCTGCGAAGCACGCGTGGCCAGATTCATGTAGCGGCCGACCATGCGTTGCGTCGCGCTGTCGGCCTGATCTTCCGTGCTGCGCAAATGCGCGTAGGTCCCAAGCCGATCGGCCGCGCGGTCGAACTCCTGATCAAATCCCAGACAGGCCGCCAGTTGCCGGGCGCTTTCTCCCAGCGTGCCGCGGAACTTCTCGTACCCGGCAATCTTCTTGTCCAATTTCTTGAACGCCGCTTCCCAGGACTCGTCCGATGCGAACATCGACGACAAATCCCAGGTATCCTCCACCTTCACCTGCTTCCGTTCCGGCAATCGCTGCACTGTCATGTCCGCTCCCCGTCCCCCCGTTCTGTGTCCCCGTTCTGTGTCCCCGTTCCCCGTGTCCCCGTGTCCCCTCACCGCGGCTCGCCGGGAATCGCGACCCACGATCGCTGCGCGTGGGACTGCAGCACGGCGTCGGCGACCACTTGCGCCTTGAGGCCGTCGTAGAAACTGGGGACGGCGTCGCGGCCTTCCACGATGGCCGAAACGAATTCCCAGACCAGGTCGTAGCGAAACACGGTGGCCGGTTCACCCTGCGACAGGTCCCGTGGACTCGAAGCTGGCTTGAGAAATTCCGAGGGGACATCGACCGCTGCCAGATCGGAGCCGGTCCGTCCGAGCAGGATCTGGTTCGGCGCATGCAGCCGATAGACGGCGGAGGCGTCGGAGCCGTTGATTTCGGCCCACTCGTGTCCAAATCCGTTGAGACCATATCCTTTGGCCAAGGTCGTTCCTTCCCACACCCCCGTGGCGCCGGATTGGAACTCGCCGATCAAGCTCGACCAGTCATCCACGGTGGACGGGGGACACTGCTCGCCTTGCACGCTCCGATCTCGTGGAGCGAAACGGGCGACGGCACCGCACACGTTGGCCAGATCGCCCAGCAAGTCGATCGAGAAATCGATGCGATGGATCGTCATATCAAACAGGTCGCCCGCGCCGGCCCGCTCCCGGTATTGCCGCCAGCCCCAACTGGTTTCGGGCCAATCGAGGAATCGCTGGCTACGGAAATGCCGCGGCGTCCCCAAGGCGCCCGAATGCAGCAGTTGCCGCAGGTATCGCATTGCCGGCGCGAATCGATAGGTGAATGCGGTCATATGGACGACACCGGCATCGCGCGCCGCCGCGTACATCCGCCGCACTTCGGCGGCGTTCAGTCCCAGCGGCTTTTCGCACATCAGGTGTTTTCCGTTTCGAGCCGCTTCGACGGCGATCGGAACGTGCGTGTCGTTCGGCGTGGCGATGATCAATGCATCGACGTTCGGGTCGGCGCAGAGTTCGCGATAATCGGTCGTCGTCCGTTGCAGGCCCCATTCCGAATGCCGTCGCGACAAGAGCTCGCTGCTAGCATCGCAGGCGGCCACCAGGCGAGCGCGCGGATCCAGGCGGATCGCCGGCACATGGTGATAGTCGCTGACCGCTCCCGCTCCCACAATCCCGATACGGACAGGAATGTCCGATGACTTTTTCTTGAGGATCACCACGTATTTCCTTGAATTTCCCCGTCAGCTCGCCACTTCCACCGGCGGGCTACCCCGCCGCCGGTTTCGCCAAACCGTTGCACAATATGTCTTTCCGTCGCGGCGAACAAGGGCCCAGACGGATACGGACAAAACAGAGGGTATACCAAGCACCTATATAGGGGTGTCCATCGGCCCGTGCAACGAATACATTGTTGTGGATTCATCTATCGTACTGGCCACCGCCCGGGTGTTAGCCGAGCGGAAGGCCTGTACACACTATTTCCAGATGCAAAGTCAAGTCGATGTGTATCTTAGCAATCCAGTATCGATTGGTGCCGGAGGCACCAATTCTCGTGGCCATGAACAGGGAGGAGCGTTATGACCGGCCGACGGCCGTCCCGTCGATCCAGTCGGGCAAGCCCCGCATACTTTGTGGAATCGATCAGGTCGCCAGCGGCACCTGGCTAGGTGTAAATCAATCCGGCATTCTGGTTGCCGCCTGCAATCGGCCCAAGCACGGCGTTTCGCAGAATCCTCGTTCGCGTGGTTTGCTTTGCCGCGATCTGCTTCGCGCCAATTCCGCCCGCCATGCGATGTCGCTGGCGATGGATGAACTTTCGACCGGCAAGTACGAGGGGGTGAATTTTGTTTGTGCCGATGCGGAGAGTGGCTGGGTGGTTCACGGTGGAGACGACCTGAACGTATCCGAATTGGAGGAAGGCTTGAGTATCCTTTGTGCGGGCGACGTGAATGACCCGCGCAGTGAACGGGGCAAGTTAGCGCGGCGTTTGTTGACGTTGCAGACGCTGGATTCTCCGGTCAAGTTCCTGGCGGTAGCGAGCAAAGTGTTCGCGCGGCCACCTTCCGCCCCCGATCGTCCGGGCATGATTCTCCGAGGGTCGGAGAAAGGCACGGTCAGTTCGACGTTGATCGCGCTCGGCAAGAAACCGCGCGATGCGATTTTCCAATACGCGCCGGCCGCGCCCGACAAGTCGAAGTACGAAGACTATTCACCGCTGTTGCGCGATATCCTCAGCCGCGGGCTGCGGGAGTCGCGAAGCAAGGCCAAGGCCTGAACCGACCCGCTGATCGGCTTCCCGGTCCGCGGTTCGACCTTTTCCAACCCGATCCGACGGCCGGCACTCGATCATCGACTGCCGGCCGTTTTAACAGGTTTCCTGGTGTTTCTCAGGCGGCGACCGCGAAAAAAAGTCCCCGAGCCGCTTGTTCCCGACTGACTGGAACGGCGCCGTCGCAAGAGCTAGACTGGGAGCGCAATCAGAGATCGCGGCAACTGTCGGCGGACTGTTTAACGGATCGTGGTGGAAAAAAGCAAAGTCTGCGCGGGAGGATTCGATGAAGCGGCAGTTTGTGTTACTTGGCGTGTTTGTAATTCTGCTTGGTGCCTTGGCGTACGATTTCCTCTGGGCGCGGCCCGCCGTTCATCAGGCCTATCTGGCGGTTAACGCACTGGTGGAAAAACAGGCCAAAACCGCGGTTGGCAAGGATCTGATCGGTCCCGCGGAGGTGCGGCAGACGGTCGGCCGCGCACACAGCAGCAAACGAACCGAAGGAACTTCCACAATTGAAACGTACGAATGGCGTGCCGGGATGCCGCTGCGCACGTACAAGCTGTACGTGGTGTATGCCGGAATCGAGCGGCCGTTCCTGGCGCAGGCGTTCGAAAACGAGGAACCGAGCAAAGCCGATCTGGGATTCGTGGAGCGTGTCGATTTCGATAAGGCGGCGAAACTGGAATCGGAGCCGACCAGCATCGCTCCTGGTGGAGCCGGCGGCGGTGGTGGTGGCGGTGGCGGCGGCCGCAAGAAACGTGCGGAGAACGACGAACCGCCGCAAGGAGAGCCGGACGCTGCCCGGTCGAGCGAACCGGAGGCGCCTGCCGAGAAGACGGATCCTGCGGCTTCGCCGAACGATCCGTCGCCCTCGGCTCCCGATGCGAATCCGGCGTCGCCGGAAAAGTCGCCCGCCGCGGCACCACCTTCCGAGGTCTAAATGGCTGCCAGCCGAACCGCAAACGATTTGCGTGTATTCCTGGTTCTGATTGCGGTCGTCTTCGGCCTGAATATGGACGCCGCGGCGCAGGAAATCGACTTTGATCAGCAAGTCGCGCCGTTGATTGCTCGCCGCTGCGCGGGCTGCCATAACGCCAGCGATCCCAAGGGTGGTTTAGATCTGACAACGTCGGAAGGGTTGGCGCGCGGCGGCGATAGTGGTCCGGCGGTCGATCCGGCGGATCGCGCGCAGAGTCTGCTCTGGCAGCGGATCGCCGCGGGCGAAATGCCTCCTCAGCCTGGAGCGCCGCTGGAACCGGGCGAGCGGAAATTGCTGCAGCAATGGATCAGGAGTGGTGCGAGTTGGGGTGCGCGGCCGATTAACCCGCTGGAGTATTCGAGTGACGCTCGGGCCGGCTACGACTGGTGGTCGTTGCAGCCGATTGGCGACGTCACTCCGCTCGTGGGGCACGTTCTGTTGCGCGCGGCGCATGGCCCGATCGACTGTTTTATTGGGGCAGCGCTGGCCCGCGCCGAACTCGCGCACGCGCCGCAGGCATTACCGCGCGAACTGGCTCGGCGAACCGCTCTGGATCTGATCGGCATCCTGCCCGCGCTGGAGGAACTTGACGATTTCGTCGACGATTCCGCGCCAGACGCTTACGAGCGCTGGCTGGACCGTTTGCAGTCGTCTCCGCGGTATGGCGAGCGCTGGGCACGACACTGGCTCGATTTGATTCGGTTCGGCGAGAGCCAGGGATTTGAGCGCGACAAGCTGCGGACGAATGCCTGGCGGTATCGTGACTGGGTCGTCGCGGCGTTGAATCGCGATCTGGCTTACGATGAATTCGCCCGCCTGCAACTCGCGGGCGATATCCTCGGTCAGGACGACGCAGGCAACCAGATCGCGACAGGATTTCTGGTGGCGGGGGCCTACGACGAGGTGGGGCAGTCGCAGCAGAGTCAAGCGATGCGCGCGATTGTACGTCAGGATGAAATGGAGGACATCGTCGCGGCGGTGTCGCAGACGTTTCTTGGACTGACCACGAATTGTGCGCGATGCCACGATCACAAGTTCGATCCGGTTTCGCAAAAAGAGTATTATCAGTTTGCGGCGGCGCTGAGCGGCGTTCGCCACGGCGAGCGTGAATGGAAAGCAGAGCAAAACAACCAGGTCGCCGGCGCGCCGATGATCGCCTTGCAGCAGCGGCGCGAACTGTTGCGCGACGAAGCGGCGCGACGGGAGCTTCCCGCGCGGGAAGCAGTTCTCGCGGAGCGCAAAGCGAACCCTGTTCGCAACACGCCCGCCCCGGTGCCCGTCGCGAGCTGGGAGTTCTCGGCCCCGGATCGCGTCAGCCCCTCGTCGCTGCAAGGCTCGGCCAAAGACTCCGCACGGCTCGCCGACGGACGCCTGCTGCTCGACGGTGCCGGACATTACGTGACCCCTCCGCTGCCTTTTGAGTTGAGAGCGAAGACGCTGGAAGTATTCCTGCAACTCCATGATCTGGACCAGCGCGGCGGAGGCGCGATCAGCGTCCAGACGCTCGATGGCTCGATCTTCGACGCCATTGTCTTTGGTGAAAAAGAAGCCGGTCGATGGATGGCGGGAAGCAATGGGTTCAGCCGGTACCAGTCGTTCCAAGGGCAGGTGGAAACGGAGGCGGCGCAGCGGGCCGTCTGGTTCGCGATCAGCTACCACGAAGACGGCACCATTGCCGCGTTCCGCAATGGCCAGCCGTACGGCGAAGCGTATCGCAGTGCCGGGCTGCAGCCGTATCCGACCGGTCAGGCGCAACTGGTGTTCGGCTTGCGCCACGCTCCCCCGGGAGGAAATCGCATGCTGAAGGCCGGCATCCTCAGTGCGCGGCTGTACGATCGGGCGTTGACTGCCTCGGAGGCCGCCGCGGCCGCGGCCGTCGCCGGCGCGGAGAGCGATTACGTCAGTCCCGAGGAACTCGCCGCGCACATGGCTCCGGAGGACTGGCAGCGACTCCAGGCACTGCAGTTTGAGATCCACCAGCTCGGTTCGCAGATCGATCGCTGGCAGGAAATAAAATTCTACGCCAACAGTCCCCGGCAGCCTGAGCCAACCCATTTGCTGCAGCGCGGTCAGACGACGCGGAAAGGGGAACTGGTTTCGGCGTCAGGCATCCGAGCGCTGCGTAGTTGCGACGCGGAATGGGGACTCGCGCCGGATGCTCCCGAGGATCAGGCCCGACGACGGCTGGCGGATTGGATCAGCGATCGCCGCAACCCGCTCTTCAGCCGCGTGGTCGTCAACCGACTCTGGCATTACCATTTCGGCGTCGGCATTGTCGACACCACGAACGATTTTGGTTTTAACGGCGGCCGTCCGTCCCATCCCGATCTGCTCGATTGGCTGGCAGCGGCCCTTTGGCGTTTTGACGGCAGCTGGAAGCGATTGCATCGCGAGATCCTGGTCTCGGCGACCTACCGCCAGTCATCGCGGCATCGGCCGGACTGCGCCGCGAAGGATGCCGCGAATCGGCTCGGTTGGCGCAAGGAGCCGCTGCGACTCGACGCCGAAGTCCTGCGCGACTGCATGCTGGAAATCGCCGGCGAGCTGAACTGGGAAATGCGCGGGCCGGGTTATCACGACTTCACGACCTACGTCCACAACACCCAGTTCTACGAAATGAAGAATCCCCTGGGAGCAACCTTCAACCGCCGCAGCCTCTATCGGACCTGGGTGCGTTCGGGCCGCAGCAATTTTCTCGACGTATTTGACTGTCCTGATCCTTCGACCAAGACGCCGGTTCGAGCAACGACCACGACGCCACTGCAGTCGCTGGCGCTGCTGAACAACGCCTTTTCCTTACGGATCGCCGACCAGCTTGCCGGGCGCGTGGAGCGCGAGGCGAGGCCCGAACTGTCGTCCCAGATTGTGCAACTCGTCCGGCTCGTTTACGGACGAGCGCCTGTCGCCGAAGAATTGCGGACGATGCGGGAATTCGCGCAGCACCATGGCCTGCCGGCCTTGGGCCGCGTGTTGATCAACAGCAACGAGTTCTTATATGCGCCCTGAACTATTCCGGGAATCTCTGACGCGGCTTCACCGCCGGGATCTGTTTTCCTTCGCCGCGCGGGGGATCGGCGGCACGGCACTGGCATGGCTGCTCGCGCGGCGCGATGCGCGTGCCGAGCCTGTGGCGTCCGAGGCACACCCGCCGGCGCCGCATTTCGAACCCAAGGCAAAACGCGTTGTGCACTTCGTTTTGTGTGGCGGTTTAAGTCAGGTGGACAGCTTCGATTTCAAACCGGCGCTGGCGCGCCACCATGGCCAGCCGCTGGGGGCGGCCGAGCGCCCCGATGTTTTTTTCGGGCAGGTCGGGTTGCTGCGCAAAAACGACTGGGAGTTCCAGCAGCGCGGGCAAAGCGGGCTCTGGATCTCCGACCTCTTCCCGCGACTCGCCGAACTGGCCGATGAACTGACGGTGATCCGATCGATGTTCGCCGACACCTCCAACCACACCCCTGCAACGTTCCAGGAGAATACCGGTTTCCGATTGAATGGGTTTCCCGTCGTTGGTGCGTGGGCCTCCTATGGCCTGGGGTGCGAAACCGACGACCTGCCGGCGTTCGTGGTGATCCCCGATTCGCGAGGCTACCCGGCCGGAGGATCGATCAATTGGACCAGCGGTTTTCTCCCCGCGCGGCACCAGGGGGTGGTGATTCGAGGCAAAGGGACGCCGATCGAGGATATTACGCCGTCACGTCCGATCCCCGAACCGACGGAATTCGCCAGCCGCCAGTTGCTCGGCGCGCTGAATCAAGAACATCTGCGGCGGCAAGGCGGCGGCGACCTGCTCGCGGCGAGAATCCGCAGCTACGAACTGGCTGCGAAGATGCAACTGGCCGTTCCGGCCGTCGCCGATCTTGCCTCCGAAACCAATGCCACTCACGAACTGTACGGCCTGAACCGCGCGGAGACCTCCGACTTCGGCCGCGGATGCCTGCTGACCAGACGCTTGCTGGAACGAGGAGTACGCTTCATTCAGGTCTTCTCCGGCGGTGCTTTCGGTTCGCCCCGCATCAACTGGGACGGACACGAGAACATGCGGCAGAATCACGGACAGGAAGCGGCGCGCATCGACCAGCCGATCGCCGCCCTGATCCAGGACCTGCGGCAACGTGGCATGCTGCGCGACACTTTGCTGTTGTTCACCAGTGAGTTCGGGAGAACTCCATTCACCCAGTCGGCCGATGGCGTGCTGGGAGAAGGACGCGACCACAATCAGTACGGATTCTCGGTATGGATGTGCGGCGCCGGGTTGCGCGCCGGCATCGCCTACGGGGCAACCGACGACGTTGGCTTGCACGCCGTGGAAAATCGAGTGCACTGGAATGACTTCCACGCCACCGTGCTTCACCTCTGCGGTATCGACCACGAAAAACTTACCTACTACCACAACGGGATCGGTCGACGACTGACCGACGTCGGCGGGCAGGTAATCGAACCAATACTGTCCTGACTTCAATCGACGCGCGCTGCGGCGAGTCGGGGATCGTCGAGGTCGAGCTGATACAGAATCTGGTTGTAGTCGTAGCCGGGGGTCGGCTCGGGACGATCCGCGAACGTTGCGGTGTAAGTCCCCTCGAAATAGACATAACGGCCTTCGCCCGCGGCGAACTGCGGATGCAGTTTCGGGTTGTAAAAGGAGTAGTTGTTGTGCGACAGGACTTTGACGGCGGAGCCCCACGGCCCGAACGGCGACTTCGCTTCGGCGTACCAGATTTCACCGAGGTAAGACGGCTTGCCGAATTGCTCCACAAACAGGGTGACCCATCGTTGCCGGTGGGGATTCCAGGCGATTGAACCGGCATGCGGAGTTACCGTCGGTTGCGTTCCAGCCGCGGGAAGTGAGCGGGGCGGATCGAGCGACTCCCAGGTCGAGGCGTCCCGCCAGGACTCGAAACGCGCCGGACAACGAAGTTTCACAAAGGGGTTGCCGAACAACAGCCACTCCGTATTGCGTTCGTCCCGCCAGAGTACGGCGTGACCTTCGGGGATTTTTGGTTGCGTTTCGTCGGTGTCTTTTTCCCAGACGGTTTTCTCGTGGGTGAACTGCTGTTGCTGCTCGTCCCAGACTGCCAGGCCCCAGCGGTAGACCGTGAGCGGAGCTTTCACCTTCATGTAACTTGCGACCAGCCGGTGCCTGCCGGACTGATCTGGAACACTTGCCACCCCGGTGAGCCAGGTTGGTCCGTCACCCGGCATCGGGGCAACGCTTCGGGGCCGAGACTTCTCATCACGAAAGTACTCGAACTTCCAAGCCAGGGGCGGAGCAAGCGGGGCCGGCGCGTTCTGTTCCGAGGTGGCCCCGGAGGCGTGAAAGATCCCCAGCGGATAATGGCGAACCGTCGTGTCGCCCCAGAACCAATACAGCCGTTGATTGTGGACGGCGTTTTGAACACTGTCGCAGCCGACGATCGGTTCCTCGACGGCGGGCGCCCGCTCGTCCAGCCGCCGGCTCTGGGAAAACAGTCCCGCGCCGGTCAGGCGGCCGATGCGGCGAGCGATCGAGGTGCGACGGACTTCCACCGTCAGCTCGCCGCCCGATACCGGCGTAATTCGAACACCTCGAAAGCCGAATCCGTCGGCGGGACTTTCGTATCCGTGCGATGCGACCGACAGCCACGTTTCCCGACCGAACGCTTCCTCCAAATCGAAAGCGATCACACCCGCATTGTCGGATACCCAGCGATGCTGGTCGGTGGTGCGCAGCTCCACCAAGGGAACGGTCCATTCGCCGTCGGCCTCGCGTACCGTAATCCGGCACGGCGCCCGCGCCGCGCCGGTGGCGGTCATACCAAGGACGAGGCCAGAGACGATGCAAAGGAAAAAAAGGTTTGCTTGCGGCAATCTGTCCAGCCGCTGTCCCGCGATGCGGACCGCGTCGCCGCGTCGATGGAAGGGAGTATGCATCAACCGCCGGCGGATCGACGCGGTGCTCGCCGAACGGGCAGTCACTTCACACCCGCCGGATCGAAGTAGACGGGCTCCTTGCCCGGCATCCATTTGACGTTGCAGCCCAGGCTGGGGCGCTGCGGTTCGGGAGCCGGTTGTCCGCTCAACACCGCATCGAGTGCCGCTCGCAGATCGCGCCCGGTAATTGGAATAGTGAGGCTGGGACGGCTGTCATCAAACTGACCTCGATAGGCCAGCTTGCGATGTTTGTCGAACAGGAAGAAATCGGGCGTGCAGGCGGCGCGGTAGGCTTTGGCGACGTCCTGCGTTTCGTCGAACAGGTAGGGAAATGTGTAACCTCGCTCTTCGGCTTCATGCACCATGCGTTCCGGCGAGTCTTCCGGGTGTCGGCTGGCGTCGTTGGCGTTGATCGCTACGAACGCGGCCCCGCGCGCCTGGTATTCGAAAGCCAGCTGTTGGATGGCGGCAGCCAGATGCTTCACGAACGGACAGTGGTTGCAGAGGAACATCACGACAAGCGCCGGTGCGTCGTCAAAATCCTCAAGCGACACAAGTCGTCCATCGACGTTGAGCAACTCAAAGTCGGGTGCGGCCGTTCCCAGCGGCAGCATGGTACTCGCTGTCTTCACCATGGCGTTGACTCCTGTAGTTTCTGAGTGGATTATCCGCAACGAATTCCATATAGCGGCGCCAGTTTTCGCCGCAAGTGTCCCATCAGCGCGGTGGGCGCCAGCGGTTGTCCGGAGACGCGCAGTGCGAGCTCGCCGGGCGAGTAGCACTGTCCCTGCTGGTGGATGTTGTGGCGCAGCCAGAGCAGCAGCGGTTCAAACTCACCTTGCGCGAACAGGCCCTCCAGCCCGCCCAGCTGCCGATCGGCCGCGTCGTAGAACTGCGCCGCGTATAGATTGCCGAGCAAGTACGTGGGGAAGTACCCGAACAGGCCGGCGCTCCAGTGGATGTCCTGCAACACGCCGTCGGCATCGTCCGCCGGTTCGATCCCCAGATACTCACGGTACTTTTCGCGCCATGCCGCCGGAAGATCGGCGACCACCAGATCACCTCGAATCAACGCCTGCTCCAGTTCAAACCGGACAATGATGTGCAAATTGTAGGTGGCCTCGTCCGCTTCGACTCGAATCAGCGACGGCTGTACCTGATTGATGGCGAAGTAGAATTCCTCCAGACGAACGCCCGCGAGCGCCGACGGAAATGCCGCTTGCGCCTGCGGAAAGAAATACCGCCAGAACGAATAGTTGCGGCCGACGAAATTTTCCCAGAGTCGCGATTGGGACTCGTGGATGCCGAGCGACACATAGCTGCCCGGGGGGAGCCCATACTGTTCGCTTCTCAATCCCTGGTCATAGATACCGTGCCCGGCCTCGTGCAGGATGCCGAAAAAGGCGGACGGAAAGAAATGCGCGTCGTACCGCGTCGTGATCCGGCAGTCGTGGGGGCCCATCCCGGAACAGAACGGATGGTGCGTGACGTCCAGCCGCCCGCGCTCGAAAGAAAATCCGATCCGTGCGGCGACGGCCTGGCCAAACGCCTCCTGTTTCGACGTCGGGTACTCGCGCCGCAGAATCTCGATCGGTGCCTGCTTGCCGGTCGCGACCACTTCGGCGACCAGCGGACTCAACTGTTCCCGCAGCCCCGCCAGAATCGCCGCGACACGTTCCGTGCTTTCCCCCGGCTCGTATTCGTCCAGTAAAGCGTCGTACGGCTGGCTGCAAAAACCGATCGCCGCCGCCTGTTCCTTTTTCAAACGAATCATCTCTTCCAGGCAGGGGCGAAATGCGCGAAAGTTGTTTTCCTCCCGAGCCTTTACCCAGGCCTGTTGTCCCAGGACCGATTGGCGTGTCAATGCCTCCACCAGACTCTGCGGTAGCCGCGTGCGGCGGTCGTAATCCCGTCGCAGCTGTCGCGCGGTTGTGCCGATATCCGAATGCGGATCGTCGGCGAGCGGCGAAGCGACCAGCTCGTCCAACCATTGCTCGATCCGCGGATCGGTCCGCCGTTGGTGGATCATTCCCGAAAGATAAGTGATCTGTTCCGCGCGGTACTCGCCGGCCTGAACCGGCATCTTCGTCCTTTCGTCCCATTCCAACAGCGACTGGATCGACTCCAGCATCGCCGTTTCACGGACAAAGGCGCAAAGTTCATCCAGGGTTGATTTCGCGGTCGCAATCATAGCGTTCTCTCTACGAAAGTGATCCGAGAGTTTCGCACGTTTACAAGGCCTTGGCTATGGTGAGTAACGGGTCGAAAGTGAAAAATGCAAAGGGAAAAGCGTCGTCAGGACCCGCGGCAAGGAAGCCTGGCCCGCCGGCCATCCCGCGCTTCCCGACGGCCACGGGCAGGGTGCCCGAAGCCCCGCGTCACTCACCAACGCCCCCCTTGCCGCCTTGCATTCTGTCACTTTGGATTTGCCGTTTCGCGCGCGTCGTCCGGATTGAACCTTGGTTCCGATTGTGTTTCAATTCGGCAGTTCGCCGCCCTCGCATTTCCTCGGGAACAGGAACTGAACGATGACCGCATGTTGCATGTCCGCCACGTTTTGCTCGATCAGAAACTCGATTCGCCGCGCTTTGCCGATCGTCGGCGCGGTGGCGATGCTCGCGACAACCCTGTCGGCCGCGGAGTTCACGGTCGATTCCGCGGACGATGGCGCGACCGTCCTGGTCGATGGAAAACTGTTTACGCGCTATTTGATCCAGTCGGGCGCCAAACCGATTCTCTGGCCCGTTGTCGGTCCGACCGGCAAGGAGATGACTCGAGCCTGGCCGATGCGCGAAGGCAACACCATGGAAAAAACGGATCACGTGCATCAACGCTCGTTCTGGTTCACGCACGGGAACGTGAATGGCGTCAGCTTCTGGGATGAAAACAAAGGCCACGGCCAGATCGTGCACCAGGAGTTTCTGGAGCGGGCCGGCGGCAGCCAGGCGACGATCGCCACGCGCAATGACTGGCTGGGACCTGACGGCAAAAAAATCTGCCGCGACGAACGGCGACTTTATTTCGGCGCCGATGCCGACGCGCGCTGGATCGACTTTCAGATCACCATCTTCGCCGATAGCGAACCGGTCGTGTTCGGCGATACCAAAGAAGGCAGCTTCGGCATCCGCACCGCGGGAGTGCTCGACGTGGTAAGAAACCTCGGCGGCAGGATCGTCAACGCCGAAGGCTTCACCAACGAGCCAGCCTGGGGCAAGCCGTCGCCGTGGGTCGACTACCATGGGCCGATCGATGGGCAAGTTCTCGGCATTGCGATCCTCAACCATCCGCAGAGTTTTCGATATCCGACGCACTGGCACGTTCGGACCTATGGACTGTTTGCCGCCAATCCGTTCGGGCTGCACGACTTTTACAATGATAAAGCGATGGACGGGTCGCATCGCGTGGAGCCCGGTGGTTCATTCCGCTTGCTCTACCGGGTGATTCTGCATCAGGGCGACGAACGGCAGGCGAAGATCGCCGACCGGTTCAAGGCCTACGCGGCCTCTGCGCCGCGATAAAATAAGCATTTGCTGGTACCGTTGCCGATAATCTGGCAGTACGGTTTCGCTTGAACCGATCCATCGCACTTGATATGATTGGCCGGAGACGTCACTTCAACCGCATAGGGACTTGACCAACAATGCTTTCGATTTTTGGAAAGACGCGGCGCGGTTACTGCGATCGGGTTGATCGGCGGGATTTCCTGCACATTGGCGGCATGGCGCTGGGCGGGCTGGGTCTCTCGGAGTTGTTGCGAGCGGAATCGCGGTCCGCAGGCGGGCGTTCGCATAAAGCGCTCATCAACGTCTTTTTGCCGGGCGGGCCTCCTCATCAGGATTTCTGGGATCTGAAACTCGACGCACCGGCGGAAATCCGAGGAGAGTTTCAGCCGATCAAGACCAACGTTCCCGGTCTGGATATCTGCGAGGTTTTTCCGCGGCTCGCCACGGTGATGGACAAGTGCGTGGTGATCCGTTCGGTCGTGGGTGCGACGGGCGGACACGACGCCTACCAGTGCATGACGGGGCGACCGTTGAACCCTGCACCCGCGGGCGGATGGCCGGCGGGCGGCGCCTGGGTATCGAAGCTTCAGGGAGCGGTGAACAAGAGCATTCCTCCGCACCTGAGCCTTTGCTACAAGACCGACCATGGTCCTTGGGGTTACGACGGCGACGGCGGGTTTCTGGGAATCGCCCATTCGCCGTTCAAACTGGTCGGTGGCCGCAATGAGACTAGCAAGCGCGAGAATATGACGCTGCAGGGCATTACGCTCGACCGGTTGCAGGATCGACGGTCGTTGCTGACGTCGTTTGACCAGATTCGACGCCAGCTCGACAGTTCGGGTCGCATGGCCGGGATCGACGATTTTACGCAGCAGGCGATCGGCATTCTGACGTCGTCCGAACTGGCCGACGCCATCGACATTTCCAAAGAGGATCCCGAGACGATCGCCCGTTACGGGAAGGGCGAGACCGGCTTCCGCGACGACGGCGCGCCGAAGATGACTGAGAATTTCCTGATCGCGCGCCGGCTGGTGGAAGCGGGAGCGCGGGTTGTCTCACTGAACTTCAGTCGCTGGGATCATCATGGCCAGAATTTCCAGGCCGTTCGACAAGATGCGCCGCTGCTGGATCGCGCCACAACGGCATTGATCGAGGATCTTTACCTGCGTGGACTCGACAAGGACGTCACGGTCGTGGTTTGGGGCGAGTTTGGCCGCACGCCGAAGATTAATCCGTCGGCGGGCCGCGATCACTGGCCGCAAGTATCGACCGCGCTGCTGGCGGGTGGCGGAATGCGGACCGGGCAGGTGATCGGCGCGACCAACAGGCTGGGCGAGTATGCCACGGAGCGTCCTGTTTCGTTCCAGGAGATCTGGGCAACAATCTATCGCAACCTGGGATTCGACCTGCGCGCGGTGCGCGAGTTCGACCTGCGCGGCCGCCCGCAATATCTGGTCGACGAAGGGGTCCAGCCGCTGCGCGAGGTTGTTTAGTACTTCTCCAGTAACGAGGCAGTATCTTGCAGGGCAGACAAGATGTCCGTCCTACGGTCCGAAGCTGCGGTCCTTACCGGATTAACCTTTGGAAAGTCCTTCGGCCGACTGCATTTTCTTGACAGTAATGTTAACGCGGCTAATAAATAAATAAATAAGTTGTTCCGCGGCCGCTACCTGGGGTTGAATGATGCGAACGTGCGCGAAGACACCGCGAGCTTTCACGTTAGTCGAGTTGCTCGTGACGCTTGGAATTATCGGTATCCTGGTGGCGCTTTTGCTGCCGGCGGTACAATCCGCGCGCGAAGCGGCCCGCGCCACCCAGTGCAAGAACAACCTCGTTCAAATCAGCCTGGCGACGCAGCTGTTTCACGACGTCAACGGCGCTTATCCGCCCGCGCGCTACCAGCCGAGGCCTGGAGATCCGGCGCAGTATGCTTGTGGGGGCGAGGAAACGACTTGGCTTGTGAGAATCCTGTCGTTTCTCGAACGGCAATCGGCGCGAGATGCCTGGGATTTTGGCGCCAAATATTCCCAACACTCGGACGCGGTTCGCACCACGGCGCCTTCCATCTACTGGTGTCCGACTCGAAGGTCGAGCGCGACTGCCGTGGGCGCGGGAATGATGTTGACCACAACGATCACTTACATAACGCTGCCTTGCGGTTGCCGAGTGCCGACCAAGGGGCAGGGGACCGCCCTGGTGTCCGGTGCGGTGGGAGACTACGGCGGCAACCACGGTGATTTGTCGCCCGGTTCCTTTGGATTACCTACCGATTTTTACTATGGCGGGAATGGAACGGGCGTCATCATCTCAAGTCGTGCCAACTGCGATGGTGCTCGACCCGTCGATTGGATCGATCGCGTTACCACCGCCTCGGTCCTGGATGGGCTCAGCAATACTCTGCTGTCCGGCGAGATGCACGTGCCGCTTGGAAAGCTGGGCCAGTCGCCGGGCGACAATTTTATCTTTAACGGCGATTTCGTGTTCAACATGACCCGCGTCGGAGGCCCCACGGTTCCGATTGCTTCCGACCCGCGAGCGGAAGGCAATGCGCTGGTTGCCTGGGGAAGCTGGCATCCCCTCGTGTGCCAATTCGCCTTCTGTGACGGCTCCGTGCGAGCTGTGCGTACCACTATCGACACGGAGGTACTTGGGAACCTCAGCAATCGCGAGGACGGTCATGGGATTCCAGATGCCGATTAGGTCGTGCTCCCGTCGTTCACCCGCGGTACACGCCCTTTTCGCCTGGGGATTGCTGCTTAGTCTGACCGGTTGCTCCAACCCGTTGCGAACCTATCCCGTCTCAGGCAAAGTCGTATTCGACGACGGTTCGCCTGTGCGCGTCGGCACCATCGAGTTCAAATCGATGGATCATCAAGTGCAGGCGCGGGGAACCATCGAGCGGGATGGATCGTATCATCTTACAACGTTCCAGGAAAACGACGGTGCGGTTGCCGGCCGACATCGCGTGGTGGTGGTCCAAATGATCGTGGTGGAAGACGCGCCAGGGATCAAGGTAGGCAAGCGCGGAGTGGTCCACCCGAAGTTCAACTCCTATTCCACGTCAGGTCTGGAGTTAGAAGTCGTGCCGGGCGAACCGAATAATCTGGTGGTTACGGTGACCGGAATCGAAGGTGCTCCGGCAAAAGAGGACCACGATCATTCGCACGAATGAAATGACGGGTCAGGAGACCCGTCCTACGACGCTACGGCAGTTGCGAACCGATCCTGCTCGACCTAGGCTTAGAGCGTCCCCGTTTCGCTTCCTCAACCCGCGCAGGAACAGACCGATGTACAAAACCGGCAGCATTCGATTTCACGGCGAGCTGGCACTTCTGGTGGCCGCGTTGATGCTCAGTGCCGGTTTTGCCGCCCGTGCACAAGATTCCACAGGCAGCGGTTCTCCCGCCGCGTCCGCAACGGGGGCCGGCGACGTACCTGGCGCGGGCAGTCCTCAGGCGCTGTTTTCGATACTCACCAAGCTGTCGCCGCAGAACATGCGGGCGCTCGGTGAAATGCTGGAGAACGACTGGAAGGATCGGCCGGAATGGGGCGAGGAAGCCGTGGCAATTCTCAAGGGCGAAGGAATGCGTCCCGGCGGCGGCTGGTGGAAAGCGCCGCAGAAGCGCTACGACTTCCGCTGGCTCCGTGAGCGGTACGACGCCGATGGAGATGGTGCGATCAAGGTCGACGAGTTGCCCGAGAGCATCGCCGGCCGCGAGGAAACCTTTCGGCGCCTGGACCGCGATCTGGACGGAAAACTGCTGCTGCTCGATTTCGACTGGTACAACCGTTCGCTCTCCACGCCGCGGGCCATGATGACCGAATACATGTTCATGCGTCTGGACGTCGACTCGAACGGCAGGATCAGCGAAGAGGAGGTCACGAGTTTCTTCAAGAACTCGGACCGCGAAAAGCTCGGTTTCCTGACCCACGAGGACCTGTTTGCGTCGTTCGACATGGGAATCATGTCGGGCGGCGGCGGAAAGCCGATGAGCGACGCCGAGGTGGTGCGGATGTTCTTGAATGGTGAATTGGGAACGATGGAAGCGGGCCCGGAACTGGAAGCCCAGGCGCCCGACTTCCTGCTTCCGACCATCGACGGCGAACGCAACGTGCGACTGTCCGAACATTTTGGCAAACGGCCGGTCGTGCTGGTGTTCGGGAGCTTTACCTGAGGGCCTTTCCGATCCCAGGCTGGGGTCTTGGAAAAGTTGTACCAACGCTACAAAGATCGCGTCGACTTCTACGCCGTTTACATCCGGGAAGCGCATCCGTCCGATGGCTGGAAAGCGGACTTCAATGAACGATTTAATATTCGCTTCGAGCAGCCCAAGACGATCGGCGACCGCAAACAGATCGCCTCGACATGCGGCACCATCCTGGGTCTATCGATGCCGATGCTCGTCGACGAAATGGACGATCGCGTCAATCGCTTGTACAGCGGGTTTCCCGACCGGCTGTACCTGATCGACCGCGACGGCAAAGTCGCCTACAAAGGCGGTCGCGGACCTTTCGGCTACAAACCAAGAGAACTCGAACAGACCATCATCATGATGCTGATGGACGACCAGTAGGACGGGTCTCCCGACCCGTCTTGGTACGATCCGTCTCGCGCCCCGTC
The DNA here is from genome assembly GCA_016872775.1 of Planctomycetota bacterium. Taxonomy (GTDB): domain Bacteria; phylum Planctomycetota; class Planctomycetia; order Pirellulales; family Pirellulaceae; genus VGZA01. The sequence goes on from VGZA01000037.1 coordinate 40,535, forward strand.
CGCACCGCGAAAACGCCCGGACCGAACGGTGAATGACGCAAACACATAGCAAAGGCAGATCAGCCCGTGGAATATCGGCTGTTGGGGCGAACCGGACTGCGGGTATCGGTGCTGGGATTCGGTGCGGGACCGGTCTCCGGATTGATGACCTCGGCCAACGTCGCAACCCAACGCGAATGCGTCGACATGGCGCTGGAGCGTGGCGTCAACTGGTTTGATACCGCTCCAGGATACGGCGACGGCGAATCCGAGCGACGGCTGGGCGACGCGCTGCGTGGGCGAGCGAATCGGGAAACGTTGCATCTCGCAACCAAAGTACGGTTGTCGGAGCGGGACTTGGACGATCCGTACGATGCGATCGAGCGATCGCTTCAGGCCAGTCTGCTGCGACTGGGCGCGGAGCAGGTCAGCCTGCTGCAACTGCATAACGGCATCACGGCGCGCCGCAACGACATCGCCGCCTCGATCAGCACCGCCGATCTTTTGTGTCGTGGGGGCATTGCGGATGCGATGGAACGGCTGCGGTCGGAGAAGCGGGTACGGTTCGTGGGGTTAACGGGGACCGGTTCAGCCGCGGCGTTACGGGAGGCGTTGAACAGCGACCGATTCGACACGCTGCAAATCCCGTTCAACGTTCTTAATCCCACGGCGGAGTGCGCCGCGCCGCCAAACTTTTCGGAGACGGACTACGGTCGGCTGTTCGGTGACTGCGAACGGTTGCGGATCGGCGTGTTTGCAATTCGGGTATTCGCGGGCGGCGCCATGTTGGGCCGCGATCCAAGCACGCATACGCTGACGACAAAGTTCTTTCCCCTCGATCTTTATCAGCGCGATCTGCGGCGTGCGGCGCGGCTGGAACGGGAACTGCCGCACGGCATCGGATTACACGAGGCGGCGGTTCGCTTTTCGATCACACCGCCCGCGGTATCGTGCGCGCTGATTGGGTTGGGCGCGGCGAGCGAAGTCGAGGCCGCCGAAGCCGCGGCGCTCAAGGGACCGCTCGCAAGGCCGCTTTTCGAGCGGTTCGCGGAAATCGGCATGGCGAGTCCCATTGCCGATCGTGCTGCCCCGGAGTAACTTCGGGCGCATCGCGCGAGGCAATCCCGATCGACGGCGGGAGTCTCCGCGAATGGGGAGTCAACATGCCAACGGGAATCGAGGCGGTCATCGAGATCCTCGCCGGCTCCGGCGTGCGTTACGTGTTTGGTAATCCCGGCACGACCGAATTGCCGCTCAACGACGCCCTGGTGGCCGACCGACGTCTGCGCTACGTGCTCGGCCTGCAGGAAGTCCCGGTGATGGCCATGGCCGATGGCTATGCGATGGCGTCCGGGCAGATCGGCTTCGTCAATCTGCATATCAGTTGCGGGCTGGGTAACGCGATGGGGATGTTGTACAACGCCCTTCGCGAGGGAACTCCGCTTGTCGTTACCGCGGGCCAGCAGGACCGCCGGCTTGCGTTCGAGGAACCGATTCTCGGCGGCGACATGGTCTCGGTCACTCGCCCCTGGACGAAATGGTCGTACGAGGTCCAGCGGGTGCAGGATCTGCCCAACGCTTTGCGTCGCGCGATGCAGGCCGCCTTGACGCCACCAACCGGCCCGGTGTTCCTTTCGCTGCCGATCGACGTGCAGCGGGAGCGATGCGATCAACTTGATCTCTCGCCGGTACAGATTCCCGACCCGGGCGTGCGACCGCCCCGCGAAGCACTCGAGAAGGCAGCGGTTCTGCTGCGGAGCGCCAGGAACCCCGTGATTCTGGCGGGCAGCCGGATCACGGAACGCGGCGCGATGCCGCCGCTGGTCCAGCTTGCCGACATGCTTGGCGTGCCAGTCTATTCCGAGCCGGGGACAACGCATGGCCGGCTGGCGTTCCCTTGCGACCATGAATTGAATGCGCAGGGCCTTCCGCTATGGTCGCCGGAAATCGGCGCGCGGCTCGCGGAATTCGACGTGGCCTTTGTCGTCGGTATGGACCTGTTTCGGCAATACGTCTATCACGAACCGTCCCGTGCGCTGCCGGAGTCGATACGAGTGATCCATCTCGATGAAGACTCCTGGCAGATCGGCAAGAACTATCCCTGTGAAATTGGCCTGTTGGGGAACTGTCGCGCCGGCCTTGAAGAGCTTGTGGAGATACTTGACCAGACCATGACGCCCGACGAGCGAACCGGCTGCGCAGGTCGGCGTGCGGTGCATGCCGCCCGTCACCGGGAAGCGCGTGACCAGCTTCGGCGGCAAGTCGAACAGCAGCGCGCGCAGCGGCCGTTGAGCCCGTTGGCTTTGATGGGGACAGTGGCGGGCGTGCTTCCCAAGAACATCGCGGTCATTGAAGAGGCCGTGACGACAACCAACACCACCCTGGAGCGGCTCGGCGCCATCGGTAACGGAACCGGCTACTTCGGGCACCGGGGCTGGGCGCTGGGATGGGGGCTAGGCGTCACCCTGGGCGTCAAACTCGCCTGGCCGGAGCGGCCGGTGCTGGGAATTCTGGGCGAAGGTGCGGCGATGTACGGCATCCAGGGGCTCTGGTCCGCTGCCCGGTACCAGATTCCGGTGACGTACCTGATCTGCAACAACGCCCAGTACCAGATCCTCAAAATCGGCGCAAAAGGGCTCGGACTGCCTCATGCGCTGCGCGACCAATACGAAGGGCTCGACCTTTCCGGACCCGAAATCGACTTGGTGGCCATGGCGCGCGCGATGGGAGTGGAAGCGCATCGAGTCGGCGAGCCGGATGAACTGGCAGACCACTTGCAGCGTGCCTGGACCCGCACCGCCCCGTTGTTGCTCGACGTGCCGATCGCCCAAACCACACAGAGCCGGCTGCAATACGGGTCGTAGCTCGAAACTTGTTTCGAGCCCCACGATCCCGCCATCATTTGTCCCATCACGAGGAGCCGCGATGATCCCACGACCTGTTCTGGCCGTTGGCCTGGGCGTGTTCACGACAACGGTCCTGGTGATGGTCTTCTGGGGCGCGCTGTCAATTTACGCGGTGGCAACAGCGCGGGAGTCGGGGGAGCCGCCTGCGAATCCGCTGTCCGATCTCAGTCGTACCCAGGTAGTGATGGTGATTGCGGTCGAAACATTCGCCGCGCTGACCGGCGCCGGGGTAACCGCGAGGCTTGCCCGTAACGACGCCTGGCGATGCCTGTTCGGGCTCGCGGCAATGTTCCTGCTGGGTGGTCTGTCCTCTCTGTTCGGCAATTCGGACAACGACCTGCCGCGATCGGTGCTGGCGGCCCGCGTGCTGGTCAGCCCGCTGGTAGTATTCGGTTTGGGCTGGATCGCCCGACGACGATGCCACGTAGCCCGAAACTTGTTTCGAGAAGCGTGACGTAGCGCGAAACTTCTCGAAACAAGTTTCGAGCTACGAGAGCAGCGCGGCTCGAATCGCACCGCGCCGACACTCGCGCACCCCATCCAATCCGATCCCGCGTTACAGCTGGCTGGCCTTGACCGGTTCGCCGAGTTCAGGCCGGGAATACGCACTTCACCGAGCACATAAACGAACCGCGGCGAGCGATGCGGCCGGCTCACTTCCCGCCGCCGCGATCAGTTGCCGCTGGGCGAAGGTGCAATACTCCTGGAAGGCGACGAGCGGCGTCATCGAATCCAGCGCGGCGTTTTTCAGCACAGCAGTCCGATGCGCCTGCACAATGGAATCGATCTTCATATCGGTTTCCAGGCAAGTGCCTCGGGGCAGGAACGATTCCGCCTCCTCCAAGGCCCGCAAGCCTTCCGCAAGAGCCCGGGAATGCGACGAGTCTCCACCTGCGATATCAAGACCTTGCGCCGTCAATCGCAGAGCCTAGATGAATTCGGCGCGCGCCGAAAAAGTGCGCCGCGCAGTGTGAGCGACAGCCCCTTGCGCGCGATCGCATCGACGCGAGACGTGAGCCCCGGGTTGAGATGCAGTGCGGACATCGGCGCGCGGTCGTCCGTGGCCGGGGTTGTCGTTCGCACGGCAATCCGGACGTCCGCGGTGCGCGGTTCAAGGGGCACGGCCACTGTCGCCGGCTCCTCGACCTCCGGGAGTCGCGTCAATCTCTCCGGCTTCCAGATCGGTAGGTCCCGATCGAAGCGTCGGCCGAGATCCTGCACCTGATCGTCGGGCGCTGGCGGAAGCCGTTCCAGACGGGGCGATTCGAAAGGCGATTTTCGGGGAAGCACGCGTTCGGGTGTCAGCGACTCGTCAAGACCTTCACCGAGGCGCGGGGGGGGCGGCTGCAGTTCCGGCCCCCCGCGCCTTCGTTTCTCCGCGACATACGATCCACTCGACAACCGTCCAGCTTGCGCGGACTGACCCGGTTGGAACAATGGAATCGTGCGCGGCGGCGCCAATTCGACGACCGTGGACTCGACGGCCGGCAAGCGGCTCAGGCCGGTTGCTGGTCCCGATCTAGGTTGCGGTTCAACGGCAAGCGACGATGTCATCCTCGCGACATTCGTGCGCGCTTCGGTGACGCTTCCGGTTACGGGAGCGGAAAGTTCGGTATCCTCCACGGCACAACGCAAGGAGCGCGGCAGCAGTCGCGGAACACCGACCGGGGCCGCCACGGCATCCTGATCGGCGCAATACGCCGGCCTCGCAGCCTGGTCGCCCAAGCCGGCGACCAGTGTGCACAACGTGGCCGTGAATACGTGTAACCGCAACTGGAAATCCATTGTTCTACCGTGGCGTTCGTCCTGAACCGATCGAGGACACTCCGTCGTGGCGCGAATCCCCATGGGACAAAGAAACCCATCGACCGCTTCTTGCCAACTTTCCTATCAAAACGAGCGAAGCGGCACGACCGGAACTCGACCGTATTGCGCAGTCGTCATACCCGTGACGAGCGGAACCAAGGACGGCAATACGCACCGCCAATGCGGTAGATCAGCTACCACAATCCCAATGGAACAACCGGCCCGACCAGACCCCCGTCGACTCGTTCTGCACCGTCCCGTGCCGTCAGCACGGGCTCGGGACGGCCCTCACCCGGTGGCACACATTCTGTCCCCCACGCCCTCACTCGTTGCACACTGCAGCTGCCATATTCCAGGCAAGATGGGGGATTGGAGACTGCCGCTCCATAGTTCCTGCACCGATCGATGGTATTACCGAAATAGATGATAAACTGGAATATGTGGGATAATCGGCAGCATTTCGTGCAACGATTTCGATGTTCGGCGGGCGCGCGCCAGTGAACAGGAGTGCCGACGGACGTCGATCTGTTCGGCGGCCGGCTCGGAGGCGCGATCCACTACCAGTACAGTTCCGCGCTAAGCCTGTTCTGCAATTCAAGCGTCACCCTGGCTGCGTCGACCATTCAGGCCTCGCGGGCGGGAACGCAACGCGGGCCAGACGGTAATCGACGTGTCGCGGCGATCGGAGCCGGTCATCCCGCAGGCCGAGTTATCGCTGGGCGTTCGCTACAGTCGCGGACCATGGGGCATCGCGATCGCCTACGACTGGATGAACTGGTTCAATCTGGCCAGCTCGCTCGAATTTGCTGACAACCTTAACGGCGGTGCCATCGGGGCCACGCAGCGCGATCTCGGTCTGCACGGGTTCTCGGTCAGCGCGAGCTTCGCGTACTGAACGGTCCCGTGCGCTCCTCGAGCCGGTGGAAAGGTACGATCGCGGCGGGGCTTCCCACCGCTCCGGGATCGCGGTTGCCTGCTTTTCGTACTCCTACTCGTACTCGCACGCGATTGTGGTTGCCCTCTCGCTGCCAAACATTGCTGAACTCGTGCTCGAAGTTTTCATCGCCCTGGGAGCTTCATTCGAGTACGAGTACCGCTTCGCTGAGTACGATTAAGATTACGATTAAGATTAAGATTACCGATTCGCCGAGGCCGACGACACCGGGAAGTTACTGCGTGCCGTTTTGTTGGGCTGTTGCCGACTCCGAATGAGAAGTGGCGCAATCCGAATTCTTGTCCAGCATCCGTTGAAGGATATGGACATCGAGGAGCCGGCCGAACTTATGGCCGACTTCGCGCAGTGTTCCCACCATCTGAAATCCGAACTGCGCATTCAGGTGCAGGCTGGCGGCGCTATCGGCGGCGACGCGCGCTACCAGCGAATGGAATCCGATCCGACGCGCTTCCTCGATGATGCTGCGTTTCAGGCTGCGTCCCATGCCCTGGCCACGGAACGCCTGGTCGACATAGAAGGCGGTTTCCGCGGTTACATCGTAGGCGCGGCGATCGGAAAAAGGGCTGAGCGCGGTCCAGCCAACGACTTTTCCCTGGAGTTCCGCGACCAGTACCGGGTAGCGCTCGGTGCGATCGAGGAACCAGCGCCGGCGATCTTCGAGATCCCGCGGCTCGGTGTCAAACGTAGCGGTCGTGGTGAGAATCGCCTGGTTATAGATCTCTGTGATGGCGGCCACGTCGGCCAGTACCGCGCGGCGGATCATGAAATGGGGAGAGGCCGTCGTATTCATCGGATCCGTGACCGGCAAGTTACACGATTTGACCTGAAAGCACTCGGCAACCGGGTACGGTCTGCCGCGTGGAACGTGGAATGGAGTATAACTGAATCCGAGCCGGACGATGAATCACGCCGGGCATCGGCGGGTCGGATCGGTTCGGCGGACGCCAGACGATGGTCGGTAGCTATGCGACTCCAGATTCTGATTCGGGTTCTGCCACTGATCATGGCAGCGCAACTGTCCGGGCGGTGGAACGGGTTGCCTGCGGATCGATGCGGGTGGGCCATCGACATACGTGGCGGGGCTGGCAGTCGGCGCGGAATGAACCACGGCGATCGCGCTGCCGGCCGAAATCGGATTACATAAACACGCGTGGCGGAAAGCAGAGTAAGGGGATTGCCAGCGAGATGCAGCCCAGCACAATGCGGAACCAGCCGAGTTCGACCGAATCGTCACGGGTCGGCGGGTGATCGATGCCGATCATCAGCACGATTAGCAGCATTGGCAACCAGGAATAGAGGTCGAACGCGACGACGGCGGCGATTGCGAGCACCATCAGCCCGCGGGCAATACGATGGGCCAGCTTGCGACCAAAAACGGTATACAGGACATGACCTCCGTCGAGCTGGCTGACGGGCAACATGTTCAGGCCCGTGATCAATAATCCGACCCAGCCCGCCATGAAATAGGGGTTGAGTTGCCATTGCCAGACTCCCGCTCCAGGGGAATATCCGGGCGGCGCCTTGAAATGAAAAATCGCCTTCAGCAGCAACGGCAGTTGCAGTTCAAACAGTCCGCCGTGCATCTGCATGTCCAGCCGCGAAATCCCGACCATCAATATCGGAATCGCCACCACCAGGCCAGCGATCGGTCCCGCGATGCCGATGTCGAAAATCTCCTTGCGATTGGCGCGAACCCCATCCATCGCAATCACGGCGCCCATCGTGCCGACACTGGAGATCGGCAGCGGCAGAAAGAACGGCAGGCTGGCCGGAATCCGATACCGCAGCGCCACCAGAAAATGGCCCATTTCGTGCGTAAATAATATTCCCAGCATGCAGGCCATGTAGATCAGCCCGTTCGACCATTGCGTCAGCAAAGCGTGCCGAATCGACAAGGGAGACGACGAACCGATCATGTAATAGGTCGGCAGCCAATGCGTCGATCCGGCCCAGAAGACCGACAGGCAGGTGGCAAGGAAAAGCATCAGCGGCAACCGAAACCGTCGCGTCGGACGGAGGCGAGTCGATGGGGAATCTGGAAGCGGGTTCGCATATGCTCCGCCAAACGGGATGTACTCGTCCGCGGACGGTGGATTCGTGGTCATGCTGACACAATAACCGACGGAACTCCAATGCGGAACCCCGGAAGTACAGTACGGTTGCAGGGCCGTCGACCGTATAGGTTGGGTCGAGGCTCGGACCATCCTAGATTACGCGCTGCTTTGACGCAGCCCATGCTGGGGCTGAAAGCCACCAGCCACTTCTCACTTCTCCCATCCTACAATGATCGACTCTTCATTTCGGACGTCAGGCAATGATCGGCGTGATTACATTGCCACTGACGTCGGTCAGACGGAAGTCGCGGCCGTTGAGATTGAACGTCAATCGCTCGTGGTTCAGGCCCATCAGGTGCAGGATCGTGGCGTGAAGATCGTGGACATCGACCGGGTCGACGGCCGCTTTGTGGCCAACATCGTCGGTGGCACCGAAGCTTGTCCCACCCTTCACGCCGCCGCCTGCCAGCCAGAAGGTCAGCGCGTGCGGGTTGTGGTCACGACCCGGCTTGTCCGACTTTTGCGCCACGGGCAGGCGTCCGAATTCACCGCCCCAGATCACCAACGTGTCGTCAAGTAATCCCCGCTGTTCCAGATCCTGCAGCAGCGCGGCGATCGGCTGGTCGGTCTCCAGCGCAAACTGCGTGTGGTTTCCGTGGATGTCGGAATGGCCATCCCAGCTGCGCTGGTTCTCCATGCCACCCGAATAGATCTGCACAAACCGCACGCCCCGTTCGATCATTCGGCGAGCGATGAGGCATTGCCGCGCGAAGTGCGCGCATTTCTCCTGATCGATTCCATAGAGCTTGCGTACATGTTCCGGTTCTCGATCGACGTCCATCGCCTCAGGCGCGGCCGACTGCATGCGATAGGCCAGTTCAAAACTCTCGATCCGTGTCGAAAATTCATCGTCGGCCGGGTGGCGGGCCTGGTGCCCCAGGTTGAGTTCGCGCAGCAGGTCGAGTTGAGCCCGTTGCTGGACATCGTTCATTTCCTTCGCGCGGAACAGATTATCGATCGGGTCCCCCTGCGGTTTCAGCCAAGTCCCCTGGTAGACGCTGGGCAGAAACCCGGCGCCCCAGTTCAACGAATATCCTTTTGGCAATCCGCGCCCCAGCGGGTCGGACATCACCACAAACGCCGGCAGGTCCTTGCTTTCACTGCCCAGGCCGTAGGTCGTCCAGGAGCCGACGCAGGGATAGCCCATCTGCGTGAATCCGGTGTTCATCATGAACAGCGCGGGGCTGTGATTATTCGACTTGGCGAACAGCGAATGAATGAACGCCATTTTGTCGACGTGTCTGGAGAGGTGCGGAAAAATCTCCGAGACCGGCTTGCCGCATTCGCCTTGCGGTTGAAAGTTGAACGGCGATTTCATCAATGGCCCGACGGCATTGGCGAAGAAACCGGTGAAGCGGTCGAACCCGGGGAGTTCCTGGCCGTCTCGTTTCTGCAATTCGGGTTTAAAATCCCAGGTATCTACATGACTAGGACCTCCATTGATAAACAGCCAGATTACACGTTTGGCCCGTGCGGCGAAGTGGGACGGCTTGGGCGCCAGAGGCGTCGTTGATTTGCCGCCGGCCGCCTGGGCCGGACGCAGTCCTGTGCCGAGCAGACCAGTATCTTGAAGCAGCGCAGCCAGTCCCAGCAGGCCGGCGCCGCCCCCGGCGCGTCGAAGCCAGTCGCGGCGATCCGGATGGCATGCGTTTTCCAAAGCCAGCGACATATCCTGTTACTCCGTGTAAATGAATTCGTTGAGGCCGAGCAGTACCTGGCAGAAGTCAGTCAGAGCCGCATCGCGCGCGGCGGATTGCCCCGCTTCCTGGTATCGCTCCGATTGTTGCAGCAGGAACCGTGATCCCGCTTTCAGTTCGCCTTCGGCCGGCGATCGCGCCAACGCTCGCAGATAGCCATCCCGAATCCAGGCTTCCGGAAAATCGCCCGCGGCGTTGTTGGCGGCAATCACGCGCTGAGCGAACTCGCGGGCGGTCGTGCGTACGAGCGTGCTGTTCATGAACATCAGGGCCTGGGGGGCCACGGTGGTGCTCGGCCGCTCACCAATGCTCACCAGCGGTTCGGGAGCGTCAAAAATCTGCATCGCGGGGATCAGTCGGCTTCGCTTGATCATGAAGTAGATGCTGCGACGCTTGTGGTTTTCGTCCAACGTTCCCGGGCCGAACAAAGTGCGATCGAGGCCTCCGCTGACCGCCAGCATCGCGTCGCGAATCGACTCGGCCTCCAGGCGGCGCGGGGAATGCCGCCAGACCCAGCGGTTCTCCGGATCCGCGGTCAGGCAATCGGGGCGCGCGGCAGCGGCCTGCTGGTAGGCGGCACTTCCGACGATCAACTTGTGCAGCGGCTTCAGCTTCCAGCCATTCGCCAACAACTCACCCGCCAGCCACTCCAACAGTTCCGGATGCGTGGGCCGTTCCCCCTGCGCGCCGAAGTCGTTCGGTGTGGCGACGATTCCGCGGCCAAAATGATGCTGCCACAGGCGGTTCACGATCACACGGGCCAGCAGCGCGCCGGCGCCACGCTCCGCGTCGGTGATCCAGCTGGAGAATTCACGGCGGCGATAGCTGCTCTTGGCATCGGATGGCGCCGCGAACCGCCACGGTGATTCCTCCGTGTCTCCCAAGCGGCCATCCAGCAGTTGCAGAAATCCAGCCCGGGCCACACCCTGTTTCTGGGCGATATCTCCCCGTTTGAGAAAGTGCGTCTCAGGATAGAAATGCGGGAAGCCGCGGTCATCCGCGTGATGCGGAATCGGCTTGCGACCTTCGGTGACGACCATCACCGGTGTCAACCTGGCAACCGGTTTGGCCGCCAGACTGGCCGCCAGCTTGTCGTGACGTTGCTTCCATTCCGGATCGCTCGATCGATACCAGCGAAGCAGCAGATCGCGCTGCGCTTCGTTCAACTCGCCCTTGCCAGCCAGTACTGCCGCAACGTCAACCATTTCCTGCGACTGAGCCGCGCCGTCGATCGCAACGTCGGCGGCGGACGATCGCGTGATCGCCAGCCGAGGGCGTCCGATGTTATGGCGATTATTGACGGTGAATTCCAACGTCACGCGGATCCGCGCACCGGCCGCGTGCTGGATCGGTTGCGCCAATTCAAAAACGGCGGCATGGTCCTTGCCGAATTGCGGATCGACGGCCCAGCCGGAACGCGGATTATCGTCCAGTGACGAGGCAATTGATAAATTGCCTCCGTCCTGCTGAAACGTCGCCCGAGCCCGCGCAATCGGGACCGGCGCCAGCGGATCCGTACCCTCCAGCGGTCCCGCCTCGACCCGGATCCGCCCCAATCCAAAATTTCCATTCTCCGCCCGCCCCGGTCCCCGCCTGGCCATCGACTCGTGCGCCATTGCCTCGAGACGCAGCGCCGTGATCGACGACGCCTTGGTGGAAATCACAAAGGTGTAGGTATCAAAGTCCGCGTTGGCACCCGTGGCCAGAAATGATCCGTCGGCTTGTGGAGTCAGTACCGCGCCGCCTTTGGAGATTGCCTCGGCGGCCGACGCAATGATCCAGGGAGTATCCGCCATGGGAACCGCTTCGCCTGCGGCGAGCTTACGGCGGGTTTCGCTGAGCCATGCCTCAAAGCGCGATCCGAGCTGCTGCGATTCGAACGCCCGCAACTCTTCGGCGAGCGGCGCGTGCCGTTGCTCCCATTCGGAGATCGCCCGGCGACTGGACTCCGCGTCAAGGTCGAGTTCCAGGTTGGAGCGAATCGCGGACGTGAAATTGGCAACCAGCCGGTAGTAGTCACTTGCCGGAATCGGATCGAATTTGTGATCGTGGCAGCGAGCGCAGCCGACCGTAAGCCCCAGCATCGAGGTCCCGATGGTAGCGATCATGTCGTCCAATTCGTCATACCGCGCCGACTCGAATTCCTTCTCCGTGAGTTGTGTCGGAAAGACACCCGCGCCCAGGAATCCGGTGGCCTTCCATGCCTGCACATCCTCGGGCGCCCATTCGTCCCCGGCGAGCTGCCAGCGGATAAACTGGTCAAACGGCATCCCGGAATTCAGGGCCCAGATCACAAAGTCCCGGTAGTGATAGGCGTGCGGGCGGTCGTAATCCTGTTCGAAGCCATGGCTCTCGGCGAATCGTACCGCGTCGAGCCAATGCCGGGCCCAACGTTCGCCGTAGTGGGGCGATTCCAACAACCGATCGACCAGCGCCTCGTACGCATTCGGCGAACGGTCCGCCATGAATGCCTCGACTTCCTCCCTGCTAGGAGGCAGTCCAATCAGATCAAAGTAGAGCCTGCGCACCAGCGCCCTCTTGTCGGCGGGCGGACTGGGAGTCAGCGACTGCTGTTGCAAGGATTGGCCGACGAACCGATCGATCGCGTTCTGGCCCCAATCCGCCAGGGGGGCGTCTGGCACTTCCACGGTCGCCAGGCTTCGAAAGCTCCAGAATTCCCGCTGCGAAGGGTCGATCCGCCGCGCAATCCAGGCATCCGGGCTGGCGTCCTTCTCGATCAGTGGCCGATCGTAGGCTGCGCCGAGTTCGATCCATTGGCGAATCGCCGCGATCTGCCGATCGGGAAGTCGCGCGGCATTAGCCGGCATGCGAGGTTCGTCCCGGTGTTCGATCAACGCCAACAGGCGACTTTCCTGAACCTGCTCCAGATTGATCGCGGATCCCCCGGCGCCTCCTCGCAACAGGGCTTCCCGTGTATTCAGGTCGAATTCCGATTCGACCTTGTCTCCGCCGTGACATTTCACACAACGTCCGGCGAGTACCTGCCGCACTTCCTTCTGAAACAACTCGCGCGATGCCTTCATTCGCGCCGCGTGATCCGGGGGCGGTGCCGCGGCAACCAAAGAAGCAATCCAAAAGACCACCCCGAACGCAGGAACGCAGCAGCGTGTCAAGACAACCCTCCCCTTCTGCAAACAGGCTTTGGCAAACTGTCGTCAACCTGTGTCACAGTATAGTGCTAGGGCGGTCAAACACCAATCAACCGTGCGTTGCTGGCATTTGTGCCGGCAACGCGTAGGACGGGCCTCCTGGCCCGTCTGGAAGTGTGAAACTACGTCGAGCAAAAAGCACGCATTGGCGGTCCTGCGCGAGAGACGGGTCGGGAGACCCGTCCTACGACCGGGGTCGGTAAATGCCGTTAGTTTGAACGAACCGTGATGATAACAGACTTGCGCGCAAATAGGGGAATGCCTGCCCCGTGCATCGCGTTGTCGCGAAAAGTCCGGTAACGTTGCGCCACGTCTTTCCCGGCCCCCTCAACCCCGGCCCTTCTCCCCCGGACATACCGGTGGAGAAGGGAGTTGTCATGCATGAACGGGCCAGGAGGCCCGTCCTACGGTTTTCATAGCTAGGCGCTTTCTCAGGCGGCGCCGCGGAGGAATCCCGACAGCTTTTCGCTGCGAACGGGATGTTGCAGTTTCTTGACCGCTTTGGCTTCAATCTGTCGCACCCGCTCGCGGGTGACCTTGAAGATGCGGCCGACTTCCTCGAGCGTATACGTATAGCCGTCGCCCAATCCGTATCGCAGACGAATGATCTCGCGTTCGCGGTAGGTCAGCGTTTTCAGCAGCTGTTCGATCTTGTCGCGCAGGATCACATTGCCCGCACTGCGAACGGGATTATCGCTGGCATAGTCTTCGATGAAGTCACCGAAGCTGCAATCCTCGCCGTCGCCTACAGGGCGATCGAGACTGGTCGGGTTCCTGCCGATATCCAACACCCGTTTTGCTTCCTCGACGGGCATTTCCGCGGCCAGCGCCAGTTCCTCCAGGGACGGTTCCCGGCGGAATTGCTGCATCAACCGTTTCTGGACGTTGCGCAGCTTTGTCAGTACGTCGATCATATGCACCGGAATTCGTATGGTGCGTGCCTGATCGGCGATCGCGCGGGTAATCGCCTGGCGGATCCACCACGTGGCGTAGGTCGAAAACTTGAAGCCACGTCGATACTCATACTTGTCGACAGCGCGCATCAAGCCGGTATTTCCCTCTTGAATCAAGTCGAGAAAACTCAGGCCTCGGTTGCGATATTTTTTCGCGATCGAGACTACCAGGCGCAGGTTGCTGCTCGAGAGTTGCCGCTTTACCTGCTCGTACTCGGCGAATTGCTTACGGAACAGTTCGCAGCGCCGTTTCAAGCTGCGGGGGCTCTCCAGGGTGAGGATCACCAGGTCGCGCAGTTCGCGACGCAACGTCGATCGCTCCTCGTCGGTACCCCGCACGGACCGTAATTCAGCCAGCCTCGCTCGGATCTCGTCCATCCGGCGAGAGAACTCCGTGAGTTGCCTCATCAGCGGCTGCACGCGCCGCGTGCGCAGGCTGAGTTCCTCGACTAGTTGCAGGCACTTTCGCCGCCGCCGCATGAACCGTTTGCGGGCCGCCAGGAATTCCTCGCGGGACGTCGACTTGCGAATCAACATGATAAAGTCCTCCTGGCTCTGCTTGAGCAGGTGCTCGAGCGTCTTCAGATTCCTCGGCATGCGGGCCAGGATCTGTTCCTTGGTGAGGCATTCCGTGAGCGACACTTTGATCGTACGATCGAAAGGCAAGTCGCCCTTGAATACCTTGGTCAAGGTCTCGACGGTCGCTCGCATGGCGAAGTCACATGTCAGCAGCGTGCGGCGGAACCGTTTGCGCGTCACTTCAATTTTCTTGGCCAGCGCGATCTCCTCCTCGCGGGAAAGCAGCGGAATGTCCGACATCTGGCTCAAGTACAACCGAATCGGATCGTCGCTCGCCTTGGGGAGGTCTTTGGCCGAAATCGGATCGAGCGAAACTTCGATCTCAGGTTTGGCCAGCCGATCGTCCTCGAACCGGCTGATTGAGCTTTTGATCGGCGGCTGATCCACGAGCTCGATTCCCTGTTCGTCGAGCGCAATCAGCAGATTATCGAGTTTCTCCGGGCTGACATCCTGGTCCGGCAGATAGGCGTTGACCTCGTCGTACGTGAGAAAGCCCTGGGATTTTCCTTTGACGATCAGGGCCTGCAGATCGATTGCCAGATGATTCACGTTTTCCTCCTTGCGTGAATAAAATCCAACCATGTTCCACGTGTCGTCCGCCAGTTGTTCTGGCCCGCGGGCCGGTCCGGTCCGCCTGGTCGCGGACGCGGTTTTCTGGGTCAAGCGGAAGACACGCGCGAGGCCGACTACCCTTCCGTGGAAGTCTTCAGACCTCGTTTTCGCAACTCATCGTTCAGTAAATCTCTCAGTAATTCCAGCTCCTGTTCCGGGGTGGATTGGCGGTCGTTCAGTTGATTCACTTTTGCGCGGCGCTCCTGCTCCTCCACGGTGCCGCGGAAGTCGTTGATCAGTTTCCGCAGGCGGACGTCCGCCGGCTGCAACGCCAGCGGCGACTTGTCGTGTGCCTGCTCATCCAGTTCTACCAGCACGGCATGCAGACGCGGGTCGGTCAAGGATTCCAGCACGCGTTCGAATCGGGGCGACTCGCCTTCCGCAATCAGCATCACATAAACGTCGAAGATCGTGCGGGCGTCCTCGGAGACCAGATCGCAGGTGTCGATGTTCGCGGTCGCCACCGAAACAAGGTCGGGATAGGCGAGCATGATCTCCAGCAGTTCGCGATCACGGGGCGACATCGGTCCGATCCGCGCCGGCGATCGGGCGGTCGGCGGAGCTTCCGCGCCGCGGGACGAACTGGTCCCGATCGGGGCGGCCTCATCCCGCGGTTCGGAATTCGAGTGCACAGGCGCCACCGACCCGACCGAAGACGGCAAGGGACTCGTTGCTGGCGCTGCCAGGGGCGTCCCGGGAGCGATCGTTTGGGCCGTTGCGAATCGCGACACCGATCGGGATGCATTGGCCAGGCGCAACTCGCGCATTCGCTGACGTATCAGTTCCTCGGGAACGCTAAAGGTCCGAGCCAGCCGCGCCAACAACTGCTGCTCGCGAAGCGCGATCGCCGACGGCAATCCGTCCCGCGTCGGCTGGACCTTGGCAACCGTCGACAGGATCTGCTCGAGAGCCTGATTGGCGCGGTGCGTATCGCGCACCAGATCGATACCGCGAGTCGCGGTGCGAATCCGATGCTCGATGGCGTCCGATGCGGACGCCATCAAGTTACGGAAATCGTCCGCGGAACGCTCCAGCAAAAACTCGGCCGGGTCGAGTTCGTCCGGCAGGGCGACGATGCGCAAATCGACATTCTCGGTGAGGAAGTGTTCCAGCACTTCGTTGGTCCGCCGCTGTCCGGCGTCGTCTCCGTCCAGCACCAGGTAGACCGTGTCGGCGAAGCGTCGCATGATCCGCACATGTTGCGGGTTCAGTGCCGTTCCCAGCACGGCGACGGCATTCTTGACGCCCGATTGGTGGGCGATGACCACGTCGGTATATCCTTCCATCACGACGATACTCTTGGTCGAGCGGATTTCCTGGGAGGCAAGTGACAAGGCGTAGAGATTCTCGCTCTTGACGAACAGTCGCGTCTCGGTGGAGTTCACATATTTGCGGGCATCGGTTGATCCGGGCAGAACGCGTCCGCCGAAAGCGATCGCTCGGCCCTGCAGGTCGTGGATCGGAAACATGACGCGGCCGCGGAAGCAGTCGTAAAAGTGACTGGAGTTTTCCTTGCGGATCGCCAGATTGCACGCCTCGAGCACCGCCGGTGAGAAACTCGTGTTGCGGGCTCGATCGAGCAACCATTGCCAGCTTTCGGGCGCGAAGCCAATTCGAAACCGCTCGATACTGGCCGCCTGGATGCGTCGCTCTTCCAGATACTTCCTGGCCGGCTCCGCCTCGGCCGCGTGCAACAAGCACTGGTGGTACTGCTTTTCCGCCCAGTCCATAGCCTGCAGCAGTGTTTTTTTGTCGTCAGGGCCACCAGGCTGCACGGGAGTCTGGTGCTGATGGCGCGGCAAGATCACGCCGGCACGGTCGGCCAGCATCTCCAGCGCTTCGCGGAAATTCAGCTTGTGGTACTGCTGCACGAAATCAAAAATATCGCCGCCCACGTTGCAAACGTAGCAGCGCCAGGTCTGTCGATGCGGATTGACCTGCAGGCTGGGCCGCGAATCTTCGTGCATCCAGCACAACCCAACCAGATTGCGCCCGTTGCGGCGCAACGGAACGTAAGCGTGGATCAGCTCGGCGATATCGGTCGCCTGCCGCACACGCTCCTTCGCGTCGTTATCCGCGACAAATGACACCCAACTACTCCTTGCCGTTGTCAATTGACGCAGCCAAGCATTGACGCTGCCTCGCATTGACCCTGCCATACTCGGACCGTGCCAATCGTTGATCTTGCCACGTACGGGCATTATCGCAAATTGGCGCGACCGCAAAATGGCACGACCGCAAATAACTTTGGGCAAACTCGGGTTGACGGCAACTCGGAAGAAAACCGATCACTGCCTCGACCGGAGCGTCACCTCCTTGTTTCGCTTCCAATCCACTGGCGGATGATTCTGGGTCGCCAGCAGCCGTGCTATCCATAGCACGCGGCGAAATTATAGTAATCGCACCCAGGCAGGTCAACATTACGCGGCGATTGATCTTGCACTACTTTGGCACCGATGCAGGGCTTCCCCCCGATCGGTCCAAGTCAAGTGCAGTTATCCGGCCCGGTCTCGATCGCCTTTCCGCGGTTTTCTCTGCGAATTCCATTGATCCGTCCCCCTTTCGAACTACTATTCGACCGGGGCGGGACCAAGAGGGCTGGTCCAAACCGCAGCGGCTTCCTCGATGATCGGAGACCTCCCGATGTTCCAACGGTTGTTCGTGATCTGCATGGCTCTGGGCGTTCTACTGCTCAACACTTCGGAATCGTAAGCGTGTCGGTGCTTGGCGCGCCGACGGAAGTCAAATTCATCGCGGTCGAGAAACGCTAGCGTGGGTTGTGATTCCGAATAAGGCACCCTGGCCCACCGACGGACTGCCACTGGCACCACCAGCCCCCATGCGGTGCGGTGCGGTGAAGCCACCACGACGCAGCGGCG
>VGZA01000038.1 GCA_016872775.1 Planctomycetota bacterium
AGAGCAACTGGAAGACCAGGCCCGGTTTCTCGAGCCGCGGCAACGCACGCACGCGTTCGATCAGCTAAAACAACGAGCCTTCGAGATGCTCACCAATCCCGCACTGGCGGCGGCCATGGACCTGGAGCGCGAACCGAACACGATTCGGGACACCTACGGCCGTCACTTCCTCGGCGAGAACCTCCTTATGGCCCGTCGGTTCGTGGAAGCAGGGGTGCCGACCGTCCAGGTCAGCGACATCCCCGCCGGCGGTGAACAGCACTGGGATCTGCACTACCCGAATATATTCGATCAACTCAAAAATGTTCTGTTGCCCCGACTCGATCAGGCGGTCCACGCCTTCTTGACTGACTTGCATCAGCGAGGCTTGCTGGAGCAGACGCTGGTCATCGTGGGCGGCGAGTTTGGCCGAACACCGTGGATCGACCGTGACGCGGGTCAGGGCGGTCGGCAGCACTGGCCACGCTGCTACTCGATGTTGCTGGCCGGCGGTGGTGTTCGTGGCGGCCAGGTATTCGGTGCTTCCGACCGGGCCGCGGCATACCCGACGACCAATCCCGTGGGACCGTGGGATCTAGGCGCCACCCTGCTGCACCTGGCAGGTTTCGACCCGGCCAGCGAGGTATTCGATTCTTTGCAACAACGGCAGAGACGAATCTGTGAAGGCACGGTCATTCGGGCGCTGCTCTAACGCAGAGCTGTCGCGAGGTCGTCCTTCCTATGCGTGTCGCATGCCGATGAAAACCGTTCAACTAACCACGACACACCAGTCAACGTCGCGCCAGTCAACGTCGTGGAAGAAAGTGATGGGAGAAATGAACCAACCATCGCGACTCGCTCGCCGGAATGTCCTGCTCGCTATCCTGCTGGTTGCTGTCGTCCAGTCTCATCTCGCCGGGCGCGAACCCGCGCCAACAGACGACAATGGTCCGCAAGGGGTCACTTCGCGGCTGGCGTCGGGAAAGCCGGTCACACTCGCAAGCTTCGGCGACAGCATTACCTGGCCTTGTTTCCACACCGACTTTCGACAGAACTATCTGACCCTCACCGCGGACGCTCTGCGGAAGGCCTATCCTGCCGCACAGATCACTCTCGTGCACGGCGGCAACATGGGTTCCGCGGAGCGCGGTCTCGGCGGAGGCCGTTTCGATCGTCACGTGCTCTCGCGGAGCCCGGATCTGATCTTCCTCATGTTCGGCATGAACGACTGCCTGGCGGGACCGGCCGGATTAGACGCCTATGATCGCAATCTGACTGCATTGATCCGCCAGTCCCGCGCCCGCGATGCGTTGCCGGTGCTTTGCAGTCAGAACGAGATTCTCTACGACACGACGGACGGCAAACCGCGACAGGCTCTGCCCACGTACATGGAACGGATGCTCCAAGTCGCACGGCGAGAGAAGGTGCCATTCGTCGACTGCTTTACTCAATGGAAGGAGATGGCCGCAGCTCCAGACGCTGTGGTCGACCGGTTGAATGATGCGATTCACCCCAACCTTGCGGGCCATCGCCTGTTTGCGCGTCAGATCGTCAAAACTTTGTGGCCCGATGCGGCCCAGTTTGCCACCGACGAGATCCGCAGTACATCCCTTGCCGAGGCCGACCTGAAACCGTGTCTGCTGCCCGGTCCCGCCGGAAAACAGGTTGTGCGGACCGCTGACGGCAAATGGCTAACGCTCACCGCTCGTCAGCACGGCGGGCGAGTCGTCGAATTGGTCGTGTCCTTTACCCGCGCCGAGCGGCCGGACTGGGACGACTTTCAACACATCACGCTGATTGGGCGCGGCGCACATGCCGTCTTCGATCATTCGGACCGGACGCTCACCGGCGGAGCGTTGCTGGAACACAGTGGACGCATTTACATAGTTTTCAGTTGGAATGTAGGAGTGTTCTTTTTGTCTTTGGATGCGACGAAAGCGGATTGGACTGCGGCGCTTCATCGCCCCCAGACCTGGCTGCGTCACACCACCGAGCCGTTCCTTCGGCCGACTGCGATTGTCCACGGCCAACAGGACGGTCGTGTCATGTATGACGCGCTGGTGACTCGGGGCGGCGGACTGGCCGCGGTAATCAAGCACTTTGAGCTTTCTCCGGGAGCCGGTTGGGAGAAAGTCGAGGGGCAAGAAACTTTGGCACTCGCGGCTCGGTTGCCAGACGGTGCGACGAGCCTGCAACCACTCCGTCAATTCAGAAATCCGCAGGCAACGCATCTGGACCTGGGATATGGCCATCCGATGGGAGGGATGACGGATGAGCTTGCCGTCCTCTCCGAGAGCGATGGGCAGATCGAGTTTTCACTTGTCCCGCTGGGGAAATGAGGACCAATGGAAACGGAAAGACGCTGACCGGATTGTTCCGCCGCGAATCCGCCGGACAGTAGCGAGTACCTGAACTGACACTACCCCTCCCAGGAGCATCGATCGTGCGCTTTCCAGCCGTTGGCGTTGTGTTGTGCTTGTGCCTGTTTGCCTCGCCATGGTGTGCGGCCCAGCCGCGGACGGCCCCGCCCGGAATGTTCAAGGACCTGGACGAGGAGATCCTGGGTGATGCGCTACTCATTCACGGTAAGCAGTTATTCATCGATGACGCTTTGATCTCCGCGATGCAGGGCGTGACGAAGCAGCTTCATCAGCCGACGAAGTTCCAGCAGAACCCGGTCTTGCAACGTGACAAGCCCTGGGAACCGTCGGGGCCGGGCTATTCCACGTTGCTGTTCGATCCCGACGAGAAGCTGTTCAAGCTGTGGTACGAAAACTGGGATCCGAAGGAAGAGAACACCGCGCTGTTGATGTACGCGACGTCACGGAACGGCATCGACTGGACCAAGCCCCACTTGAATGAGCAGGGCACGAACCAGGTCCGGCAACCGCAGGTCAACGGATTTCAGGCCTCGGGCATCTTCCGCGACGTCCGCGAACTCGACCCGACGCGCCGCTACAAGATGCTCTTCAGCAGCCTGCCGGACGGCACGTCGAAATCACTTACGACCAGCGTGGCGTTCTCGCCGGACGGCATCCAATGGACGGCGGAATCGGAACTCCATTCGATTCCGTTCAGCGACACGCAAAGCTGCCCGTTGTGGGATGCGCGGCGCCAACGGTATGTGGCTTTTTTACGGTTCGGTCCGCCGAACACGCGGATCATCAGCCGCACGGAGAGCGAGGATTTTTTGCACTGGTCGCCGAAGATCACGGTCTTGCCGCGGACGAAAATGGACGCCCCGCTCGCCACACAGTTTTATCAGATGGCGCCATTCGTCCACGCCGGCGGCTGGTTCGGTGTGATCGCCGCCTATCATTCCGAATCGCTCAAGCCGATCACCGAGGAAGCGCCGTGGACGGACCGCAAAAACCTGCACCTGGCGTACAGCCGCAACGGCGTGACCTGGACGCGCGTCGGCAAGCATGGGGCGATTCCGCGGAGGGAATTGAATGGCGACCAGGACTGGAAACAGATCGCCATGGACGCCGTGTTCGTGCCGTACGGAGAGAAGGACAAGGAGTGGGATTGGGGAACCGTCTCGCCCGTTTACACCCCGGAGCCGATCCTCGTCGGCGACGAACAGTGGTTCTATTACGTCGGCATCAATGCGAAAAACTGGTGGACGTGGACCGGCGACCCGCCAAAACTCGATCCCAACCCAAAGGAACCGGACAAAGGCGTCGGCTTGGCGAAATTGCGGCTCGACGGCTTCATTTCCGTCGACGCCGGAGGTGAACCGGGGACCCTGACGACCAAATCGATTGTTTTTCTGGGCGATACCCTGGAGATCAATGCGAACGCCACGGGAGGTTCGTTGACCGTCGAAGCACTCAACGCCGACGGAACGGCCATCGATGGATTCACCAGCGGCGATTGTACGCCGATCACCACCGACAGCGTCCGACACACCGTCCGCTGGAAAGACAACCCGGACTGCCATCTGTTGCAGAGCCGACCGATCCGGCTGCGATTTCACCTGAAGAACGCGAGGCTGTACTCCTTCGAGCCGCGGATTGTACGGAACTACTATCTTCCGTCCTACAACTGAATTGGTGGGAACCACTGCAATTCCCGAATTCGGGCCTCGTACTCTCCGTACTCCTACTCCTACTCGTACTCGTACTCAGCCGCCAGCCGGTATTCGTACTCGAAGGGGGTATCATGAGCGAGCTGGTTGTCGTTCACGAGACATTCGACGTTTGTGGGCCGTGGAACGCATACCTGCCGGCGACTCGGCCGATCAAGCGGACCGGGGCGACCGGCAGAATCCTATCGAGTACGAGTAGGAATACGCGTGGGGCGCAAAGTCGGCCCCGACGTACTAGCCTGGATTCCCATACGCCCCATTCACCTAAAAGAGCGGGCGGACGGGCGGGCACTATCACTCGAATCGCGCACGATTCGCACTAAATTTGGTGGACCATTCCTGTTTGTGCCGGCCCTGGTTGACATCGACTTTAGGCGCATCGTCATTCAGTCGAGGCTGCCTGGCACGAAAATGGTTCCTGCCGAATGTGCAATGCGGATCTTGTTGGCCCTCAAGTTGCAAGGTAATCGGCGGCACACTCACGTAATGAGCGCTGTCCTCGATGAGGGCTTGGCACTGTTCGCTGGCCTGAATGAGATTTCGAAGAGGTCATTTCTCACGGAGTATAGTTGCCAAATTCCGCCATCCTGTTACCCGCAGCTGATGCGGAACTGGTTCGATGGCATGAGTGGACTCGGCTTGAAACACGAATCATCGTTCGATTTGGACTTTCACACGATTCCTTTTCATGGTGAGGACGTGTTACTGGAAAAGCACTAGATCTCCAAGCGAAGCCGCAACCCGAAGGGAATTCTGGCCTTTTTGGCGCAGGATGGAGATCAACGGTTCTTTTGTTATGCCAACACGGATTTGCGCAAGGAGCAGCAGGATGACGAGATCCTGGTATTCGCGAAATACTGGAAGGAACGAACTGGCAAGTTCCCCGAAGAGCTAATTTTCGATTTGAAACTCACCGGGAGTAACGGCTTCGGCTGAAACAATCAAGTCATGCAACCGGCCAGGATCGCTTAGTCCAACGGCATAGGCTGCGTCCAGAACGGGAATCGACGCGCGAAGCAGTCGTTTCGCTTCGGCAGCCGTCAGAAACTGCAACCAACGCTTTGGGCTGATTCCGTCCCAGCGACGAAATACGCGATGGAAGTGAGCCGGTGAAAGGGAAACAGCTTCCGCGACTGGCGCGAGCGTAGGCTGCTGCGCCGCATGGGACTGAACGTACTCCAAGGCCATTTTCACTTTGTCGTAGTCCAATCGCATGGCGTCAAATCCGGGAGACCAAGATTGGATCGATCTGTGAATTCTTACTGATCGCAATCGATCCGCCACCCAATTCTTGCGCTCTTCGAAAGCAACGGAACTCACCGAGGGCACCGAGAGGCCGGACCGGTTCCGTCGCCCCAGACGTTCAGGTCGTGGACGGCTGCTTGGGCATCAGCTGCTGCAGTTTTTCCAGCAGTTCCTTGACGCGCAGCGGCATCCGCACAATGACGCGGTGCAGTGCCAGCTTGGCGCGGCTTTCCAGCCCCGAGTGCTCTTCGTCGATCAGCAGCACGGCCGGCAGATTCGCCGTCCGTTGATGATTCAGCATTTTGTTAAACGCATCGATCGCGGCATCTTCCAGGCCGGTCGTGCCGATCAAAATGCAGTCGGCCGGCGAGCCATCATCGTCGAATCTCGCCAGAGCCCGCGAAGGATCCCCGAACACCAGCACCCGGTAGCCGTATTTCTTGAGTTTGTCCCGCAGCACGTTCTGCAATTCGACTTTCGGTACGACGACCATGATCCTACGAGCGACGGCCTCCGGTTCGGCAGGACGGTTCAGACTGATCGCCTCGAGCTTTCCTGGACTTTCCCTCGCATCGGCGGCCTGATAATCGCCCGATTGCAATCGGTTGCTAATCGCCTGCAATTCCGCGAGGAATTCCGCGGGCGTCTGATAACGTTTTTCTGGGACCAATTCCATGGCGCGTTGCACGACCGCGACCAACGAGCGAGGGATCGAGGAATCGACTTCGGCGAGCGAACGAATATCGCGAAACCGACCGACACTCAATCGCTGGAGGCGGTCGCGCGTTTCGAGCAGCGGTGGGACGCCCGAAAGCGCGTGGTAGAGAATACAACCGGCGAAATAGATATCGCTGCGTGGATCGTTCTTGCGCACGCCCGTCGCCCGCTCCAACCCCACGTAGTCGATGGTCCTCGCGCTGGGAATGTCGGATGCGACTTCGCCCAACCGCGTACCATACAGTCCGAAGTCCACCAGCCGCGCGCGTCCACGGCTGGTAACAAGCACATTCGACAGTTTCAGATCGCGGTGGAAAATCCCTTGCTGCGCCGCGTACGCCAGCGCCGAAACGATATCGATGACCAGTCGCATGCTCGTGTTGAGATCCAGCTTCTTGCGGACCTTGATCCATTCCCGTAGATTCTGGCCCTCCACAAAGTCCATCACAAAAAACGGCGAACTGGGATCGGTGTCGATTTCATACGTCGACACAATGTTGGGGTGGCGCAGCAGCAGACCCAACTCGCCTTCGCGCAGGAACAACTCCATCTGCATGGCGTCGTCCCGGAACCGTTTTCGCAGTACTTTGACGGCGAAGACTTTGTTCGTCTCCCGGTGGACCCCCCGATAGACGCGAGCGAACGTCCCCGAACCGGCCATGTAGAGCACCTTGTAGTTGCCGTAGAAATAGCCGTTGCGATCGCCTTTCAGCAGCCGTTCGACCTGGAAATTGGTGAGCAACTCCTTCCGCAACACGACGCTGCGGAAATCCTCGACGGTCGATTCCGGCCCCAGGTCGTTGCGCACGAACTCCATCTGGCGAGCGTCAAGCAGCCCCAATTCCAATGCGCGTTGTGCGAATCTCTCCGCCGAGAACTCGGCCATTACGCTGCTACTCCCTCGATTTTGTCATTCAAGCCGGGGCCTGCGCGGGCGATGCCGTCACTCGATCGCTGAAAAGTCGTTTCCGCCCGCAGGCCTTCATCGTATTCCAGTTCCCCAAGAATCGCAACGCGGACATGCAGGTTCGCCGGCCGGGCCGCGTCCCATGCATCCTTCCCCGAGGAGCCCGCCGCACTACTCGCCGCTCTCATCCTGCGTGGAATTACCGTCGAGTAACTGCCGGAAGGCATCACGTTCGCGGCGTGTCGCTTCCAGGTCGAAAACCAGGTACTTCATGTCGAGCCGCAGCTGGCTCAACGCTTCCTGAACCAGGGTCAGAATGCGGCGACGACGACGGGTACTCTCCATGACGCGGGCAAAAACCGGTTCCAGCCTTGTACGGTACTCGCCAGGCAACGTCGTGATCAGGTTTCCCAGATCAACCATGTCCTGGTGCAAATCTTCCTGTCCAGTGGCGGCGGTTTGCGGGACGGACGTCATTGTTCGAATCTCCTTGGTTCAGTGGTGATGCCTATCCTTCATCGCACTGCGTATGCCGGGACCGCCCGAACCAGGAGAGAACAAACTGTAACTCCTTTATGGAAAGCCACTTACAGAGAAACTCCTCGCGTTTTCCAAAGCGCGCCATGCGGCGAAATTGCCTCGTGGCTGATCTGGATTGAAATCGCAAACCTTGATACAAGCTCGACTTGCGCAATCAATGCCGCGCCGCAGCGAACCGTTGCCGTTTCGCAACGTCGCCGAGCGACCGGCCGTGGGTATCAAGCAATCGTGCCAGGGCTTCCCAACCAATGCGTTCCCCTTCCTGTCGCCACCTTTCCCGTCGCCCCTTTTCCCATGGCTGGATCGCCCTGTTGGCGGTTGCTTTGGGAAGCGCTTGGACGACGCCATTGCCGGGGGAATTGCGAGATTCCTTCGAGACGTCCGATCCGAGTTGGAAATTGGTCCTATCGGATGGACAAACACGGGTCCTTTTGCACACGCGCGATTTCCGCGTTGCCCGTTCAGGACACGCCAGCGAGTCGATCGGCCTGTCGACACAGGGTGGTTCCTATGCCTATCTGGCCTATGAAATCAACCCGTTGATGTTGATCGATGAGCTGCAAGCGTCGGTCTGGGTCCGAGCCAACCGCAGCGGTCTGCAGTTGGCGATGCGCGTGGTGCTTCCGCATACGCGTGATCCTCGGACTGGCCGCAACATTTCGGTGCTTGTTCGCGGCGGCAGCAATGACCAGATCGACGTCTGGCAGCAGCTCACGATCGGCAACGTTCGCAGGGCGTTCGAGGTCAAACGCCCGGCACTGGTGGATCAATACGGCCCGCAAGTCGATTTCCGCGAGGCGTATGTCGATCGGATTCTGCTGAATGCCCATGGCGGCAAAGGAACCACCCAGTTATGGATCGATGACCTGGAGTTGACCGGCGACATTGGTGTCGATCAAGTGGGAACGAATTCGATTCGGTTGTCGGCCGCGGAGGATCCGACAAGCGATGGCGCCGCCGCGGACGCGACGGCAAGTCGACCTGCGACCAGCGCCCAGGCAGCCATGCGAGCGGAATCGCCATCGTCGGTGTCAGGCTCACAATTCCTGGTGAAATCACGACCGATGATGCCGCGCGTCAAGCGCTGGTATGGGGAACCATTGACGGCGATCAAAGATCTGCGATTCAACGCGGTCTGGCTCGACGCATTGCCTCCACCCCACGTACTGATCGAAGCGGAACGGCTGGAGCTCTGGCTGATTGTGCCGTATTCGCCGGGTAACGACGAGAGGTTGTTTCATCCACGCACGATCGCCTGGGCGATGGCGCCGCAGACGGTCGCCAGTTTCACCGAGATCCGTCGGGAGTTACTGACCCGTCCGCGTTCGGTCCGGCGTCCGTTGCTGCTGCCCGATTCGCTCTCGGATCTTGCCGAACCGGACGACATGATCTGGCGCCTGGAACGTGACGACCGACCGGACGGGGAGCGATTGGCCGTGGGAGGAGGCCGCCCGATCTGGTCGGAACATCGCCCGAACGGGGCGGCGATGGAATCGACGCGTCACCAGATTTACACGGCGGCCATGTCCGGCGCGCGCGGATTCGTGTTTGACGGTCCGTTACCCTCTTCCGCGAATGAAAGATCGCACCACGAACGCCGGGCGATTGAGCAACTGCAGAACGAGTTGCAGCTGATCGAACCTTGGATTGCGGGGGGACATGGCTGCGAAGCGATACGATCGAGCGACGACACTTGGCGAATTGCCGCGTTCCCGTCGGTCCGTTCGCGGCTGATCGTCGCCCTTCGTTCGAACCCATCGGCGACTCGTTTCCGTCCGCCTCTGCAACTGGTCGATCCAGGCGCCGCGCCCACACACGACGCATTTCGGATCGAGGAGAACGCGCTCACTCCCTTGCGCCATCGCCGTGTCGCGGGCGGCCTGGGTATCGACTTGCCACGCCCGGACGACGTCAACCTGCTGGTTGTCACGCAGGATTCACTGACGGTGAACTACCTGGGCAGAACGATTCTCGAGTCGGCGCAGAACTCGGCGTTGGGGTTATCGCGACGCACACCATGACTGCGTTACAATATGCCGCGGTGTCGCCGAACTTCCTCGCCATTCAGGATCCTGATGATGCCCCCGCCGAAAACGTTGCCTCGTCGCCGATTTCTCGAACGTCTGGCCTTGGGAACGCTTGCAGTTCCCTTCACCGTGATTCCGCAATCGGTGTCGTTTGCGGACGAGTTGATCCAGACGCCGCGCCAAACGGAGGGACCGTTTTATCCTGACAAATTGCCGCTGGACACCGACAACGACCTGATCGTAATCAATGACGGGTTAACGGCGGCCGTCGGCGAGATTACCCATCTCAGCGGAAGGATCCTCGACGCGCGTGGCGAGCCGCTGCGGAACGCGATCGTGGAGATCTGGCAGGTCGATAATCAGGGCGCGTACCTGCACAGCCGCAGTGGCAACGGCGAAAAGCGCGACGGCAATTTCCAAGGATTTGGTCGATTTCTTACCGACACGAGCGGCGGATACTATTTCCGCACGATCAAGCCGGTACCCTATCCGGGACGCACACCGCATATTCACATGGCGGTGAAACTGCGTGGGCGGGACAAGTTCACCACGCAATGTTATATCAAAGGCCACCCGTTGAATGAAAAGGACGGGGTGTTGCTGGGCGTGAAGGACGAGCGTACCAGGCACTCGCTGTTGATCGATTTCGCACCATTGCCAAATTCGCGCGTCGGCGAATTGGCGGCGCGCTTCGACGTCGTGCTGGGATTTACTCCGGCCGGCTAACCGACCGCAGGCCCGTTGCCGGCAGGTCGCGGCGGAGCCCGAGTGCAAACTCGACTTCGCCCAGAGGCGCTCCGAGTTGGCAAGCGATCTGTTTTGCCTGCCTTCCTTCGTCCGCCAGAGCGTATATCTGGTCGGCCAACGGCGGCAGGATGCCGGCCGCGCCGTGGGTAGCATGACGCAACTGGTCCTCGGCAGCTTGTGCGATCCGCCGATCGTCGGAGTTCAAATCGGCGACCGCCTGCAGCGGGTCGGGGACGGCGGATAGTCCGAGCCGTTCCGCGCGGCGCACGAGCAGCGTCAGTTTGTCGGACTCGTCACGCGCTCGGGCAATCAGCACGTTCAATGCCACCATCTTGCTGTCCAGTTCGGCGCGCATGTCCCGCGCCACCTCATGCATGCCGATTTCCCATCGAGCGATACTGTTTGGTGCGTCCATCAGGCCGGTGGAGGGTTGCCGAGCGGCTCGGAGGCCGCCGAGCATTCCTCCTTGGAACACCGTCGACGGTAACGTGGCACGCGAATCGTGTTTGGCATCCGTCAGGGCACGAAATCTACGCCGCATGACAACCCAGGCCAGAATCAGCATCCCTGCGCCCAGCCCTAACCACTGCGTTATGTCGGCGAACAACAACATCGGCTGCATCCTCCATGCGGTCAGGTCGTCACTCCGGTCGGTCGCAGCTGGACGTCGGCTTCATCTCCGTCGAGCATGCGGGTCGATTGTTTCGATTTCGAATCAGGAGGCGGGGCGCTGCGTGGTTTCGTACGCGCGCTGCGCCGTCTCGTAAACGTCTTTCAACGGCACGTTGTGCTCCTGGGCCACGCGCCGGCACGATTCGTATTCCGGTGAAAAACTTATGGAACCATCACCCAAAGTCGCCAGCTTGCCTTCAATCGTGCCCCACGGCGTCTCGACGACGCATGGGCGTCGCTCCAGTTTGTGGCGGCTGACCGGCCAGCGACGGATGCCAAGCGTCTTGGTTTCCCGAAAGATGATTTTTTCCAGGCGCGCGATCCCGTCCCCTCCGCAAAGAACGCTGAGCGTGACGCCCGGCCGGTTCTTTTTCATCTGGATCGCGGCGGTATAAACGTCGAGCGCTCCGGCTTCGAGCAGCAGTGCGGTGCAATGCCCGATCAATTCTCCGCTGATATCGTCCAGGTTGGTTTCCAGGACCCAGATCTGGTCTCCCGCCAGTTCGCCGGTGGTTTCACCGACAAACAGCCGCAACAGATTCGCCTGTTCCTTGAAGTCCTTGTCCCCCGCTCCGACGCCAATGGCGCGGATCGTCATCGCCGGCAGGGGACCAAATTCGTCGGCCAGTGTCGCCATCAGCGCCGCCCCGGTGGGCGTCGTCAACTCCGCCTGGACCGACGCGGCGGCCAGAGGTATCCCGGTCAGCAGTTCCGCGGTGGCCGGCGCGGGAACATTCACGCGGCCATGGGCGATCTCGATCGCGCCTGACCCCGTGGGGATCGGTGAACAAACGATCCGATCGACATTCAACAGAGTGATGCCGATCGCCGCGCCAACAATGTCGGCGATCGAATCGACGGCTCCGACTTCATGGAAATGGACCTTGCGAAGCGTGCTGCCGTGGACTTTGGCTTCCGCTTCGCCCAGCCGCGTGAAAATCCGTTTGGCCAATTCGCGCTGCGCCAGCGACAGCACCGTGCTGGCGTCGATCTTCTCGGTGATGTGGTGCAGGTGCCGATGCGCTTTTTCCGGCTCGTGCTCGACGCTCACCTTGCAGCCGCGAAACCCGTGGCGTTTGACTTCCGCCGTGGTCAACCGGCAGGAAGGCAGGCCCAACGAATCGATGCCGGCCTGGATCGCCTGCAGATCGACTCCCGCATCGACCAAAGCCCCCAGCGTCATGTCACCGCTGATTCCGCTAGCACAATCAAAATAGGCGATTCTCATGCGACCATTGTGGCGGAGAATCGATAGGAAACAAGGTCGGATTCCGACGAATGTTCATTCGCACTTGACCCGAATGCGAAACATCCGTACCTTGGCTCGACTTTCAGCGTGATGGCAGGGAGGCCAAGCATGAATACGCGTCGCGATCTGGCTGTGGAGGGTTCCCTCCCATCCGTCCCTTTACTGGATGTCGGGCGAGGGAACGGTCCGCTGCGACAGGAACTGCTGGACGCGATCGCCGCCGTGATCGATTCCGGCCGTTTTCTGCATGGCCCCGATGTGGCGGCACTCGAAAGCGAAATCGCCACCCGCACCGGTTGCCGGCACGCGATTGCCTGCGCTTCGGGCAGCGACGCGCTGTTGCTGGCTCTGATGGCACTGGGCGTCGGGCCGGGCGATGAAGTGATCGTGCCCAGCTTCACATTTTTCGCCACCGCCAGCGCCGCCTGGCGCCTCGGTGCTCGGCCGGTGTTCGCCGAGATCGATCCGCGTTCTTACAACCTCGATCCCGAACGACTCAGGGAGTCGATCACCCCACGCACCAAGGCGATCATTCCGGTGCACCTGTTCGGGCAATCGGTCGAAATGAACGACATTCTGGAGCGGGCCTGCGAGCATGGGATTCCGGTGATTGAAGATGCCGCACAAGCGATCGGGGCGACGCACCAGGACCGCCCCGTCGGCTCGATGGGACTGCTCGCAGCCTTCAGCTTTTATCCCACCAAAAACCTCGGCGGGTTCGGCGACGGCGGCATGGTCACGACCAATCGCGACGATCTGGCGGAACGCGTGCGTCTTTTTGCAGCCCACGGGATGAACCCGCGCTATTACCATCGCGTGGTCGGAATTAACAGCCGGCTGGATACGATCCAGGCGGCCGTGCTCCGAGTCAAACTCCGGCATCTGGATACTTGGACCGCGCAGCGCGGCGTGAATGCCGATCGCTATGCGGAATTGCTGGCCGATCAAGCCGATTCTCGACTGGTTCTTCCCACCGCGTCCGCGCGGAACCGCCACGTCTGGAACCAATACACGATTCGCGTACGTGACGGCTTGCGCGACCGGCTGCGAGAGCAGCTGCAGCGGCAAGGAATTGGTAGCGAGATCTACTACCCGGTGCCACTGCACCAGCAGGACTGCTTCAAGACACTGGAGCCTTCCCGCGTGCCGCTGCGGGAAACCGAAGCGGCGTCGCAGGAGGTCTTGAGCCTGCCGATCTACCCCGAGTTGACGCGCGGCGAACAGGACCGCGTCGCCGATTGCATCCGACAGTTCCTGGCGGCAACGGCTACGAAGACCCGCGCTGCCTGACGTGGTTGGGGCTTCCAACGCTTCCACCAGCCGTAGCTGGGGTTCCAGCTCCAACCAGCCGTGGCTGGGCTTCCAGCCCCAGCAAGTGCCTGGGCGGATATGACTGCAACGAACTCACAAGTTTGGCGCAAACGAGGAGATCGGCCGTTGCCGCTGTTGCATTCCTATCGGATGGCGATGCATTTGATATCCCATCGACGTGCGTTCGCGTCGCGCGTTTTACGATTTTTCGAAATCCACACCAAAGGCAATCCTGTGCGCCATTCGGCGCGGCGCTTGACCATGCGTAGGACGTCGGTGCCGGTCATGCGGGCGTCGGTGGCGCGGCGGGATGACTTTCTGGGGGTGCGGCCGGTGAAAGACAGCCCGAACGCCGTTCAGGGCAATACGCACTCGCGATCCGGCTCCCTCGGTGATCTCCGCACCTGCGGCCTTCAGCATAGTATCATCGGATGCTGTCAAGTTGCGTGTCCGACGGCGGGATTCCGATCGAGCGAACATCGATCGCTCCGGCGCGTTCCCCTGGCAGCACCAACAGCGCGCCGATGTGCGGATGACGGCCGCAATATTCGGCGGTTGCCTCCCAGCCCATGACGTAGAACGCCGTGGCGAGCGCATCGGCTTCCGCCGCCGTGGGTGCGACCACCGTCGCGGAAAGCACCGCGTCCGCAGGGAAACCGCTGCGCGGATCGATCACGTGCCCGTAGCGTCGCCCCTGATGATAAAAAAACTGAGTCCCGCTGCCGGACGTTCCCAGCCCCGCGTTGTGCAACACAATCTCGCGCAGACGCTGCTCCGGGCGCAGCGGATTGCGCAGCGTCACGGTCCAACCTTCAAATCCGCTGCGCGACCCCTGCGCCAGAATGCTGCTCTGGCCACCGTGGATTACGAAATCCTCCACTCGCCCCACCCCCGAGCCTGACAATTCGGGATGCAACAGGTATTCCGCGCAGCGATCGAGGGCATATCCCTTGCCGATCGCGTTGAGATTGATTTCGACGCCCGGTCGCAGGAATGCAATCGTGCGCCGCTCGGGGTCGAGTCGCACCTGACGCCAATCGACCTGATGAAGCGCAGCGCGACGTTCTTCGTCCGTCGGAAAGCGTCCCTCGCGGCGCCAGAATCCCCAGGCGCGCGACAACGGTGTCGACGTGATGTCGAAAGCGCCGTCGGTCGCGGAGCCGAGTTCGCAGGCCAGTTGCAGCAACCCAAACAGACGCGGCTCGACCTCCACCGGTTCTGTCGCCGCACGCTGATTGATCCGCGAGATCTCGGAGTGCGATCGGTAGACACTCATCTGGTCCTCGAGCGCGTCGAGCAACTCCAGGGCCAGCACAGCCCGCTCCGGGTGGGCCCAGAGAGGGCCGCTGTCGGAAGCAGCAGCAGCTTGGTTGATAGCGTCCGCAGCGGAGTCGTTGGCGTTGGCTGAAGCAGTTTCGGTGGCGCTGGCTCCGCGGCGGGCATTCAAGAACAGATCGAATTCGCACGCCATCGCCGTACGGGAGACCCGGATCAGATAAGCCTGCCCGGCAGGCACGTGCGCATTGCTTTCCGCGCTCGCATTGCTTTCCGCGCTCGCATTGCTTTCCGCGCTCGCATTGCTTTCCTCGCTCGCATTGCTTTCCGCGCTCGCATTGCTTTCCGCGCTGCGGGCCCGAATTGCCTTCAGGGCCGAGCGGCCGGCCAGGAAATCACGGCGATGCGAAGTACGATCTTCCCCCATAAGTCGCAGTATATTCCCAGGTCTGCTTGCATTGAAGTCGGGCCAATCCCACAATGATCAACTCGAAAAAATCAGACCCAGGAGTTCCACTCATGAAGTCCATCGCTTGCGCCGTTGCATCCATTTTCCGTCACGCCAGGCCCGAATTGGTCGCGAAAACCGCTGCCGTCACCGCAACATTTGTTTGCCGAGTTGGCTTGTGCCTGGCGGTCGGATTGTGGCTGTTCGGGGTGGCGTCGGGTCAGGCTGGCGCTCAAGGCAATTCCTACACCGATCCGAACAAGGCCGACGCCGATTTTGCCTTCCAGGGCGAATACTCCGGCGAGGTCGGCGCCGAAGGGGAAAAGATGCGCGTCGGTGTGCAGCTGATCGCGCTCGGTAAGGGAAAATTCAAGGCGGTCGCCCATATTGGCGGACTGCCCGGCGACGGCTGGAACGGGCAGGAGAAACACGAAGTGGACGGCGAGTTGCAGAACGATGCCGTGGTGATCCGGGCAAACGGCATCACCGCCACTGCCCGGAATGGCATCCTTTCGATACGCGATCCTGACGAGAAAGAGGTCGCAAAGCTGATGAAAGTGGAGCGCCGAAGTCCGACCCTGGGCTCCCCGCCGCCATCGGGCGCGGTCGTGCTGTTCGATGGAAAATCGGTCGACGCCTGGAAGGATGGCAAGCGCGACGGCGAGTTGCTTGTGCAGGGCACGACCAGCAAAGCCAACTTCGGCAGCCATTCACTCCATATTGAGTTCCGCCTTCCGTACGAACCGGAAAAGCGCGGGCAGGCTCGGGGGAACAGTGGAATCTACATTCAGGGCCGTTACGAAGCGCAGATGCTCGATTCGTTCGGACTCAGCGGCGAGCAGAATGAATGCGGCGGAATCTACTCGGTCAAGAAACCGGACGTGAACATGTGCCTGCCGCCACTCGCATGGCAGACCTACGATATCGAATACACCGCTGGGAAATACGACGACAACGGCAAGTGCGTCACCCCGCCGAGAATCACGGTTTCCCACAACGGCGTGTTGATTCACAAGGATGTGGAATTGCCCGGCGATCGAAATACCACCGCCGCTCCACTCGGCCCTGGCAAGGAGCCTGGCCCGGTCTACCTGCAGGACCATGGCAACCCGGTCCGCTACCGGAATATCTGGGTCAAGCCGAAGCCGTAACCGCCCGACAGGGGAGCAGGCATGGATGAACGTCACGACCTGGTGGTGATCGGAACCGGTCCCGGCGGCGAAGGGGCCGCCATGCAAGCCGCGAAGCAGGACAAGTCGATCGCCGTGATCGAGCGGCAGACGCGCATCGGAGGCAGCTGCACGCATTGGGGAACGATTCCAAGCAAGTCGCTGCGGCAAGTCATTTTTCAATTAACCGAAGCGCGAAATAATCCGCTGCTGCGCGGCAGCGGAGCTCAGGCTCAGATCGAATTTCCGGACCTCCGCCGCGCGGCACGCTCTGTGATCGATCGCCAGGTCGAGATGCGGCTCGGATTCTACGAACGCAATCGCGTGCCGATCGTGGAAGGCGCGGCGCGCTTTATCGACCCGCATACCGTCGAAGTCACCGAAGGCGACGGCGGGCAGCGCCGCATCCAGGCCGATGGCTTTGTGATCGCCGTCGGCTGCCGCCCCTACCGGCCCGCCGATGTCGATTTCAATCACCCTCGAATCTTCGACAGCGACACGATCCTCAACCTGAATTTCACGCCCCAATCGGTCACCATCTACGGAGCCGGAGTCGTGGGCTGCGAATACACCAGCATGTTCCGTAATCTGGAATGCAAGGTCAACCTGGTGAATACGCGCGGCAAGCTGCTCGAATTTCTCGACGACGAGATCATCGATGCCTTGAGTTACCACATGCGCGAGCGGGGAGTCATCTTGCGGCACAGCGAATCCTGTTCGCGCGTCGTGGGCACCGACGACGGCGTGATCTTGTACCTCGAATCCGGCAAACAAATCAAAACAGACCTGCTGCTCTGGGCCAACGGTCGCACCGGTAATACGGATAACCTGGGACTGGAGTCGATCGGCATCGAACCGAATCAACGCGGACAACTGGACGTGAATGCCGATTTTCAGACGCGCCATCCCCACATCTACGCCGTGGGTGACGTCATCGGATTCCCGGCGCTGGCCAGCGCCGCTTACGTGCAGGGGCGGTACGCAGCCAGTCATTTTCTGCATGGTTCCGCCGAGCGTTCGCTGGTCAAAGACATTCCCGCGGGAATCTACACCAGTCCGGAAATCAGTTCCCTCGGCAAGACCGAACGAGAACTGACGACGGACAAAATCCCTTACGAGATCGGTCACGCGCACTTCAAGAGCCTGGCCCGCGCGCAGATCACTTCGCAAACCGTGGGAATGCTGAAACTGCTGTTCCATCGTGAATCCCTGGAAATCCTGGGCGTGCATTGCTTCGGCGCCACGGCCGCCGAGATCATCCATATCGGCCAGGCGATCATGAACCAACCGCCTCCCAACAACTCGCTCCGCTATTTCGTCAACACCACTTTCAATTACCCAACCATGGCCGAGGCCTACCGCGTCGCCGCCCTGAATGGACTCAACAGACTGTTTTGAAGGAAAAAGGAAGAAGGAAGAAAGCACGGGCTCGGAGTACCTCAGCCGTGGCACCCTGGGCATCGCCGCCCCCGTTCCCCGCTCTTCCTTCACCCTTCTATAATTGTTCCAGCGTAGGAACCCAATGCATGAATTGCCAGCTATTCAGTCGCCGGGATCTCGTGCGGATTGGATCGGTCTCTGTGGCCGCCAGCCTAGTTCCCGTGGAGCTTGAGGTTCACGCGGCGCCGGCGAAGAGCCGCGCTCAGTCGGTAATATTCCTGTGGATGGCCGGTGGCGTTACGCATATCGATTCCTTTGATCCTAAGCCTGCCGCGCCGATCGAGATTCGCGGTGTGCTGGGAGACATTGCCACCAGGTTGCCGGGGACACGATTTTGCGAGACGATGCCGGCACTGGCGGAAATCGCCGATCAATTGGCACTGGTCCGCAATTTTTCTCATGACAGCGACGACCACTTGTTAAGCCAGGTCTTCACGCTGTCGGGACGCAAGGTCACTCAGAATCAACTGTTCAGTGAACCAAACATTGGCTCCCTGATTTCCTACCTGCAGGGTCCGCGCAACGGTTTGCCGGGTTACATCGCCGTTCCGGGAATAACGCGTCCCGGTCCGCCGCCGCACAATTTGTTTGTGGGCGGCTGGCTGGGAAGTCCGCACGTGCCTTATTGCCTTGGCGGCTTGCCGGACGAGCCCGATTTTTCGGTGGGCACGAAGCTGGATGATCCGCCGGCGGAGGCGAACGAGTCGCTCACGCCCCAATCGCTGCATCTTCCGGCGGACGTGCCTCTGGCGCGCTTCTCGCGTCGCGTCGAACTGCGTGACGCGATTGACCAGGCCACGCGGCAGTTGGAGAAATTCGACGCCCTGCGTGCCGCGGAGAGCCGATACCAGGACGCCTTGCGTCTATTGTCGACGCCCTCGATTCGAGGCGCATTCCAGATTGACGACGAGCCCGAATCGGTCCGAGCGCGCTATGGTCAGACCAAGATCGGTGGCCGCTGCCTGATGGCTCGACGGCTCGTCGAGGCCGGCGCCCGATTCGTGATGGTGGATTATGGCTACGATCCCGACTACGGTAATGTCTGGGACAATCATAACGCTCCTTCGCAGAACCATCCGCCGATCCAGAAAATGGTCTTTCGCGGATATCATCTGGCCGGGATGGACCGGGCGTTCGCCGCGTTGATCGACGACTTGTCAACGCGCGGTTTGCTGGACTCGACTTTGGTGGTTTTCCTCACCGAATTTGGCCGCACGCCGCGGATCAACCCCCAGGGTGGACGCGATCACTGGGGCAAGGCCGGTTCTATTTTCTTCACGGGAGGCGGCACCCGAGTCGGTCAGGTGATCGGGGAAACCGATCACCATGCCGCGGCGCCGAAAGGCCCGGGCTACTCGCCGGCGGATGTCGCGGCCACGATCTACGCGGCATTGGGTATTGATCACCGGCACGTCGTGCGGGATATTCTCGATCGCCCGCGACCAATCCTCGACGAGGGGCAGGTCATCCCCGAACTGTTCGCCTGATTGCAGTCGACGCGGCACGGCTTATATTCATCAAGCCGGCTTTCCCCAAGGCCTGCGATTACCACCCCCGCCATCCTGCCGTTTGAGGACTCTTGACGTGTTCCACCCGCGATTCACTGCTCGTGTCCTGTTCGTCACCCTGCTGCTGGGCGTGCCGGGGTTTCGCCCGCCGACAGTCCAGGCCGCAACGTGGGTATTCCTGTCGCTTGCGAGCGAGAAACGGATTGACAGCTACCGCCTCGACGAGGCCACGGGAACGCTCGCACTGGTCGCGCGCAACGTGGTCGATGCGGGAGAACCGGGAGCGCTGGCGATCAGCGATGATCGCCGATGGATGCTGGCGGCGATCCGATCGACGGGACGGCTCGCCAGTTTCAAGGTCGACACGGCGCACGGCACATTGACACCGGTTTCGGTGGTCGACGCCGGCGCGGATCCGGCCCATATTTCGCTCGACCGGACCAACCGCTATCTGCTGGCCGCGTACTATGTGGCCGGCAAGGTCAGCGTGCATCGGATTCAAACCGACGGAACACTTTCGGCGCAACCGGTCCAGGAGTTGCCGACGGCGGACAAAGCGCACGCGATTGTACCCGATCGCACCAACCGGTTCGTCTATGTGCCGCACACCGGATCGAACGTCATCTTCCAGTTCAAGTTCGATCCGGCGCGTGGATTGCTGGCACCCTTGATGCCCGATCGCAAGTCGACCCCTGCCGGCACGGGGCCGCGGCATCTCGCCTGGCATCCGGACCAGCCGATCGCCTACGTCGACAACGAGCAAGGCAGCAGCGTTACTCCTTGGCGAATGAATTCCGAAACCGGAGACCTGTCGCCCGGCGAAACGGTGTCGACCATTCCTGCTGATTTTCGCGAGACCAACAGTTGCGCGGAGATTCGTATCGATCGCCGCGGACGCCTGTTGTTTGTCGCGAATCGCGGGCACAACAGCATTGCCAGTTTCCGGATCGACGCATCCGGAACGGTCCTGCGTCCGGCGGGACATGGAGCGACGGAACCGGTACCGCGATCGTTCGATCTGGATCCAAGCGGTCGCTACCTGTTCGCCGCTGGCGAGGTCACTGGAAAACTGGCTACGTTTCGCATCGATCGCGATTCGGGAGCCCTGGATCGAATCGCCACGCAGGAAGTCGGCGCCCGACCGTGGTGGGTGATGGTGGTTGGAGATTGAAGAACGGGCGAGTCGGGTAATTGCCTGCCGCGGCGGGGCAATGCCGGCGCAACACACCGCCGTCGGACGGAGAAGTGAAGGGATGCAACGGTATCGAGTTGTGATCAGTGATTTTCAGCACGGCAGTGCGGAGATCGAGCAGCGGATTCTCGGCGACATCGCAGAGGTGGAGGCGTTGGAGGTGACGTCGGAAGAGCAGATGTGGGGGCGTGCGGACGACGCCGACGCGATCATGGTTTACCACACGATTCGCATCTCCTCCAAGACGATGGAACGATTGGCGCGCTGCAAGCTGATCGTGCGCTGCGGCGTCGGCTTCGACAACGTCGACCACGCGTTCGCGCGGAGTCGCGACATTCCGGTCGCGAACGTGCCCGACTACGGCACCGAGGAGGTCGCCGACTCGGCGATCGGCCTGATGCTGGGTCTGGCGCGGGGAATTGCCTACCAGAATGTCAAACTGCGTTCGCCGGAAGTGCCATGGCACTACGACCATGTGCGGCCACTGTTGCGATTGAGTGGCCGCAATTTCGCGGTCGTCGGGCTCGGTCGCATTGGTACCGCGGCTGCGATGCGGGCGAAAGCGCTGGGCATGCAGCTGCATTTCTACGACCCGTACAAATCCGACGGCTACGACAAAGTGCTCGGCGCCCGCCGGGCGGAATCGTTGGAAGAGCTGCTGGCGAAAGCGCACGTACTCAGCGTGCATTGTCCACTGACGCCGGAGACGCGTAACATGATCAACGCAGGGGCGATCGCAAAGATGCCGCGGGGAAGTTATCTCGTGAACACTGCGCGCGGCGAGGTCGTCGACACCGCGGCGATCCCTGACGCGATTGCCTCGGGGCAGTTGGCCGGCGCCGGAATCGACGTCCTGCCGCAGGAACCGCCCCCGGCGGACCATCCGCTGCTGGTGGCCTGGCGCGATCCGCAACATCCCGCGCACCTGCGCGTAATTCTCAACGCGCACAATGCCTTCTATTCCGAGCAGGGGCTCGAAGACATGCGTGTCCGCGGCGCGGAAGCCTGTCGCCGCGCGCTGCTGGGGCAACCACTACGCAACGTGGTGAATTAGGCCCCACATTAGCACTCGAATTTGTATTAGACGGACAGGGCCGCTGGTGGGAACAGGACAGGGCCGCGGGCGGGAAATGGAATTCGTGGCTGGGGCTTGCAGCCGCGGCCGATGGTAAGCGCAGCCGGCCGGCGGTGGTTTGCGATAGGCAGCGGATGCGCGATCGGGCATAATAGGTTCCGTTCGCGGAATGCGAGGGATACCGGACCTGTCCGTTCCCGCGTCGATCCGCACGTACCAAGCAGGGAGTAAGTGTCCATGTCACGTTGGAGAATCGCGGCGGGGAGTTGCCTGATCCTGTTCGCCAGCATGGTTCCGTCGTCCGCACAGCAAAAAGGGCTGCCTTCGCTGGACAAGGCAACCGACATGCAGTTGAACGCCGAGTCGCTGGGCGATATGGAAAAGGTCGTATTGCTTTGCGAACAGGCATTGAAGGAAGGCCTGGACGACGAGAACCAGAAATTTGCGCGTCAACTGGCGTCGTCGACGCTGCTGGAGATGGCACGGCGCCGGATGTCGGAACTGGCGGATCGGGAGCGGGCGCGGCGCTGGCAGGCGATACGCGATCTGGCATTGAAGGATCTGGAGCGGGCCGCGAAGTTTGATGACGCGAATGCCGATATCCATCTGATGCGCGCCCGGTTGCATGCGATGCCGGGCGGCGATCGCGAAAAAGCGTTGCAGTCGGCCAGTCGCGCGATAAAGCTGCTGGCGGATGACAAGAAGGAACTGACGGCGGCGTATCTGCTGCGGGCCGGGCTGCAGGCGGATGCCGAATCCAGGCTGGGGGATTTAAATGCGGCGGTCGACGCCGAAATTGACGGGAACTCCGCACTTCAAGCGCGGGCCATGTTCCACGTCGGGCAGGGTAACGCGGATCAGGCGGAAGCGGATTTCAAAGAACTGGTGAAGCGGGAGCCGGAAGAGCCGGAGCATCGCTTCGCCTACGCGTTGGCACTGGTGACACTGAGGAAATTCCCGGAGGCGTTGCGAGAATTGGACGCGATCGCCAAGGCGAACCCGGAACTGTCGGCGCCCCACAAAATGCGCGCTCAGGTGCTGCGGGCCACGGGGGACTTGAAGGCCGCGGCCAGCGCGCTTGATCGGGCCCTGCAGATCGAACAACAGGATCTCGAATCCCTACTGCTGCGATCGGAAATCTACGAGGAACTGGACGATTTCGACCGCGCCCGGGCGGACGTCGAGCAAGTCCTGCAGCAACAACCCGGCCTGCCGGAAGCGATCCTGCAGCGCGCGTCGATCTTTTCCGCGCAAAAGAAATACGACCTGGCACTGGCCGACCTGGGTACGTTGCTCAAACAAAACCCCAAGAACACGCAGCTACGCGTGCAGATCGCGCAACTCTATCTGGCGGGCGGCTGGCCGCGCAAAGCGGCGGAAATCGCCAGTGCCATCATCAAAGATGAGCCGGGAAACTGGCTGGCCTACCGTGGACGCGCGGACGCCTACCTGGCGATCGGCAAACATGCCGAGGCGATCGCTGATTTCGAGTCCGCGGTTCGTATTGCTCCGGAAAACAGCGGAATCCTCAACAACTTCGCCTGGGTGCTGGCCACGTCCCCGAACGAGAAGCTGCGCAATGCGCCGCGTTCGATCGAAATGGCGACGAAAGCCTGCCAGCTGACCGACTTCAAGGAAGCCCATATCCTCAGCACGCTGGCCGCCGGTTACGCCGAAGCGGGCGATTTTGACGCGGCGATCAAGTGGTCAACGCAAGCGGTCGAACTCAGTCAGGGCGAGGTACGGGAAAATCTCAAACAGGAACTCGAAAGTTACCAGAAGAAAAAGCCCTGGCGTGAATTGCAGGAGACGGAGGAACGAGCGAATCCGCCGCAGCTGCGAGGGGACTTGGACCTGTGATGAATCGGGAAAACGCCTGGCAGCTGGTCTGCGAATTCACGGAGAGTGAAAGCCTGCGCCGTCATATGCTGGCGGTGGAGGCCGCGATGCGCGCCTACGCGCGGCAGTGGAATGAAGACGAACTGAAATGGGGTATCGTCGGACTGCTGCACGATTTTGACTACGAACGCTGGCCGACCCCTCCTGAACACCCGCTGCGCGGCGCCGAAATTCTCGCGGCGCGTGGCTATCCGGACGATGTGATCTACGCGATCAAATCCCACGCCGATTATCTGACCGATTGCCCGCGGATTTCGCGGCTCGACAAAACGCTCTACGCCTGCGACGAATTGTCCGGATTCATCACGGCAGTGGCACGGATGCGACCTGAACGACTGGCCGGGCTGCAGGCTTCCAGCGTCCGCAAGAAGATGAAGCAGAAGAGCTTCGCCGCGACGGTCAACCGCGACGACATCGTTCGTGGCGCGGAGGATCTGGGTGTGGATCTCGATACGCATATTCTGTTTGTGGCCCAAGCGCTGGCCGGCATCGCGCCGCAACTCGGCTTGTAATCCACCTGCACCGCGGAGCCGTTTTCAACGGCCAGCACTGCGATCATTGGACGACTCGAATTTGCAACGGGAGGAGATCGGCGATGCGAATGCCGCTGACGCGCGTCTTGGTCCTGCCATGCCTGGCGGTCTGCTTGGGACTCCGATCGCCAGCCTGTTTTGCTCATCCCCAGGAAGCAACGGTGCGCGTCAGCGACGAGCGCTTCGAGGTAGCGGGCACGCTGCTCGATCCGCATGCCGACGAACCGGTCCCCTGCGTGATTATCGTGGGGGGCACCATGAGTCAGGATCGGGACGGCCGGTTGTTTCGCGAGGGTGTAGCGCCCCGCGACGCGCTGAAACGACTCGCGGAGGCCTTGTTGGCGGGCGGCTATGCCAGCTATCGGTACGATCCGGTCGGCTCGGGGGCGAGTCGCGCCAAGCTGCCCTGGAAATCGACCTACGAACAGCAGGCGGCAGTGGTCGCTCGACTGCTGGAGCATTTCCGCACGGATCAGCGTTTTTCCCACGTGATCCTGGCGGGCGAAAGCGCGGCAGCATATGTCGTCTGCCTTGCCGCTGCGCGTGGCGCTCAGGCCGATGGCAATATTTTTCTCGGCGCTTTCTGCGGAGCGCCGGAGGAGCTTTACGAGTACAACTTCGGTCGGCTAGTGGCATTTTCCGAACAGTCCGCGGAAAACGAACGTTGGGCGAAAGAACAGGCGCGCATGGATCTGGCACTTGGCCGAACCTACCGGCAGATGTTTGCCGCCGCGCGCGAGGAAAAAGAGACCTTTATCGTCGAAGACGGTGAGTTCCGCATGACTCTGGATCTGGCGCGGCGCCGTGAAGAGTTACGCTGGCCGGCACCCGAACAATTCCGCCACCTGCGTTCGCCAACGCTGCTGCTTGCGGGACAACATGACCGAAATGTACCGCCGGACCATGCCGCACGTGCCGCCGAGATCCTGCGGACCGCCGGAAATAAGGATGTCACGAACGAGATCATCGCCGGAGTCGATCATAGCTTCCAGCGAACTCCGGCTGACGAACGGGAACAGATCACCAACCGCTATTCCATGAACTGCCTTCGCCAGCCCTACAGTTCGGCGGCCTACTGGAGCCTGCTGCACTGGCTGGATAAACGCTGGCCATCGATCGTCGAGACCAAGGCGGAACAGGTGGAGCGCGCGGCGTCGCGGCCGCCGCAGGTCCCCGCCGAAGCCAGGGCCTTGAACGCGACCGAGATCGCCCCGCTTACCGAATCGACCCCGCGTCGAGTCTTCCTGGCCCGCGGTATCGAGATCATCGACGACATCGCCAACGCCCGCGAAACCGCCGGGGTGGAAACGCTCGAAGGACGCATCGGGCCGCTGATACTCGGCGAGGGTTCGCAGGCTCATTTCATCGATATGCCGGGTGGACTGTACGTCGAGGAACACCCGCACAGTTCGGAGAGCATCATCTATACCGTGCGTGGCGAGTGGGTATTGTGCAGCAACGGCCGCCGCCACCTGATGAAACCAGGAACACTGTTTCGGTTTGCCGCCAATATTCCGACCGGGTACGAAGTGCCGTTTCCGGGCAACGCGATGATCCTGATCTTCAAGGGCGATCGCGTGACCAAGGTCGAATCAGATTTCATTCAATACTTGCAGGGCATGGCTGCTCGGCTGGAACGCGAACATCAGCGGGGCGTGCCCTTTTTGCTGCGTGAACTGCGCGAAGACCATCCCGCACGGCAGTTTGCGCGGCAGGTAAATCCCGATTTCGAAAAACAGCTTGTGCTGCCGCACGTGCCCAAGGAACGCTGAACGGATGACCGTATCGGGACGTCCAGACCGACGCACGGAGACGTGGCGGCGACAACGGGATGTCGGTGTTGCCGGAATCGCGGGCCCGACGCTTGGCCTTGCGTTGGACGGCGAGCCGTTTCGCCGGTTGCCGCCGCTGCCTCGGGAGTTTTTTGATCGCGATCCCGTGCGGGTAGCACGCGAGGCGATCGGCAAGCTGTTGATCAGCGAATCGGCGGAGGGGATCTGCGCTGGCCGAATCGTGGAGACCGAGGCGTACCTGGCGCGTGGCGACTCCGCCTGCCATGCCGCGACGCGCCGTTCGGGGCGGAACGAGGCGATGTTCGGGCCGCCTGGACATGCCTATGTTTATGCGATCCATTCCCGCTGGTGCTTCAATCTGGTGACGGAACCTCCCGAGGTCGGCAGCGCGGTACTCGTCCGCGCTTTGGAACCGCTGGTGGGACTCGCACAGATGCAGCGACGCCGCGGCATCACTCGGACGTTCGATCTCGCTCGCGGTCCGGCCCGGCTTTGTGAGGCGATCGGTATCGGCCGAAATCACAATCATTTGGATCTGGTTCAAGGCGCGGGGATCTGGCTGGCGAGCGACGGCGAGGCAGCACCCTCCCGCGGGCAGATCGGCCGTTCG
The DNA here is from genome assembly GCA_016872775.1 of Planctomycetota bacterium. Classification (GTDB taxonomy): domain Bacteria; phylum Planctomycetota; class Planctomycetia; order Pirellulales; family Pirellulaceae; genus VGZA01. Next base: position 26,427 of record VGZA01000038.1, read on the forward strand.
GTACGAATCGGCGTCACCTCTGCCCAAAACCTGCCGCTACGGTTCTTCGTGCGCGATTGCCGCTATGTGAGTGGACCTCGCCGATTGAATTCGTGAGCCGAATCGTAGCCGAGTCGCTCCGCGACTCGGTCGATTTGCGGAGCAACTCCGCTACAGAATGCGCCGCGACCGTTCGCCGTGTCAGACTCTTTCGGCAATCTGGCGCAGGTCTTTCTCGATGTTCTCCATGCGTTGGCGCATTTCTTCGCGTGCCCGTTCGAGATTCGCCAGCAATTCGGCGGCAACAAACGTGAACATGTAGAACTTCACTTTGGGTTCCGTGCCGGATGGCCGAACGGCGACGTAGTTACCGTCCTCAGCCAGATCGAGAATCACCATGTCGGCCGCAGGCGCATCCAGTACCATGGTCTCGGAACCTCGCCGCGTACGAAGCGACTTGTAGTCGCGGCATTGGGCGACGGAGATTCCGCCCAACGACTTGGGCGGGTCGGTCCGCAGCAGTTCCATCAACGCCTGCATCCGAGCCATTCCTTGGGAGCCTTCCATGGTCAGGTTCAAGGTATGTTCGGCATGGTAGCCATGTTGCCAGTAGAGGGCGTCGAGTTTCTGATGCAACGACTTCCCCTGGCTCTTCGCGCTGGCAGCAAATTCGGCCATCAGCATGGCGGCAACCGCGCCATCCTTGTCGCGCACGTAATGCCCGACCATATAGCCGTGCGATTCCTCGGTTCCAAACAGGAACCGTTCCGGCCCCCGCTCGTCGACGACCTGCGCAATCCATTTGAATCCAACGTGGATGTTGCCGCAGGTTGTCACGCCGTAGCTGTCGGCGATTCGGCGCACTAGTTCCGTTGTTACCAGCGTCTTGACGACAAACTGTTCGCGCCGCAGCGGCACGGCTTTGGCGCGCTGCTCCAGCACGTAATCGACGAGCAAGGCACCGATCTGATTACCGGTAAACGTTCCCCACGGACCGCGCGGATCGAGAGTGAGCGGCGCAGCGCAGCCCAACCGATCACAGTCCGGATCGGTCGCCATCACCAGCTCGGCCGCGGTTTGTTGCGCATGCGCGATCATGGCGTCGAAAACGCGGGGATTCTCCGGATTGGAAACGTGCCCTGGCACGTTGGGGAAATCGCCGTCGGGTTGGGCGTGCGGCGCGAACAGCTCCACGTCTTTGAACCCGTCACTGGCGAGGGCCGGCATCACGGCAGCCGCACCCACTCCGTGGAGCGGCGAATAAACAACCTTCAACGCGCGCGGGCCGGGCAACTGCTGCCGCACCAGTTCCGCGGCGAACGCCGCGTCCAGTTCGCCCGTGCAGATGATCACTCGGCCGTCAGCAACCGCTTCCGTGAATCCCACCCGTTCAATCCGCTCGACATTCATCACCCGGTCGATGATCGCCTTGTCATGCGGCGGCAGCACCTGTCCGCCCGTCGACCAGTAGACCTTGACCGCATTATCGCTGGGCGGATTATGGCTGGCCGTGACCATGATGCCGCAGGAGCAGTTCTTCAAGCGCACCAGGTACGACAATTGGGGCGTCGCGCGATAGTCGTCAAGAAAGTACACGCGGAAACCCGCCGCCACCATGATCCCGGCGCAAAGTTCGGCGAAGTGCCGCGAGTTATGCCGCGTGTCGTAGGCGATCGCGCACGACAATGGGCCTGTGTCCGGCTGAGTACGAATATAGTCTGCCAGTCCTTGCGCGCTCTCGCCGATGGTACGGTCGTTGATGGCATTCGAACCGACCGGATGCATGCGCCCCCGACGGCCACCCGTCCCGAACGGGATTACGGTCCAGAAGGCATCGTCGAGTTCCTGCCAGTTCGCCGCCAGAATCCGCCGCGCCACCTCGTCCCGGTATTCCCCATACCTGGACTCCGTCAGCCATCGACGAATATTTTCCCTCGCGGAAACAGTAAGTACGCCGTCCCGAACGGCGTTGTCGAGTGCGGAAAGCAAACGGCCGTCAGTCATTGTTTTCAGGGTTCCTGATCCGATCGGTTCGCACGTCCTCACGCAGCCCCGGTTGGCAGCTACGGATCCACCGTCGGAAACTCGATCAGACCTGCTCGTCGATCACCGGATTCGTCAGCGCGCCGATCCGTTCGATCTCGATCGTAACGGTATCTCCCGCCTTGAGAAAAACCTGAGGGGTCCTTGCGGCGCCGACGCCGTGGGGAGTCCCGGTCAGAATGACGGTACCGGGCAGCAACGTCGTGCTGCCGCTGAGAAACTCGATCAATGTCGGCACATCAAAAATCATGTCGTTCGTGTTCCAGTCCTGCATTGCCTGGCCGTTCAGGATTGTCTTGATTGCCAGGCTGTTGGGATTAGGAATTTCGTCGCTGGTGACCAGGCAAGGCCCCAGCGGGCAGAAGGTGTCAAATGTCTTGCCCCGGCACCATTGGCTGCCGCCCCATTTGATCTGCCAGTCGCGAGCGCTGACGTCGTTGGCGCAGGTATAGCCGAGCACGTAATCCAGTGCCCGTTCCCGCGCAACGTTCTTGCAGGTGCGACCGATTATCACCGCCAGCTCACACTCGTAGTCCGTCATCGTACTGGCGAGTTTTCGCGGCAGGACGATCGGATCACCGGGGTTCTGCACCGCCGCGGGCGATTTCATGAACAGCACCGGATGTTCCGGGATCGGCTGCTTTCCCTCCTCGGCGTGCCGGCGGTAGTTGAGCCCGATACAGAAGATTGCGGAAGGTACCAGCGGCGCCAGCCGCTTCAGCACTTTCACGGGACGTCCGGTATCCGTGAATCCTGTGCGCAAATCGGACTCGACGAGCGTCACGCCGCCATCAGCATGCTGCCGACCATACTGGATCTGCCCAGAGTCACTCACAAAGCGAAGAATCTGCATAGCGTATTCCCAAGCGCGGGTTAAGGGGTAGGACCGGAACAGGGACACCGGACGTCGAGGCCGATACAGACCGGTTTCGCTAAAAGTGTACACGATTTGCGCCCGGGTGAAAGTCAGGCAGCTATCCGCCCCTTTTTCACGTCGCCCACCACTGCTACGATAGCGCCCACTTTGCTCTGTACCGGGCCGTCGACCGTACGAGAACCACGGGCATGCCGACTGTTCTGATCACACCAACTGTTTACAAGAACGGGAGTGGGCCCTGGCGTTCGATTTTGGACACGGCCGGCTTCCAGTTGCGATTTCCCGACGGCGACTGCGTAGGGATGGACCCCGAGTCGTTTCTGCGTGAGTTGCAGGGCATCGATGGCACGCTGGCCAGCGTCGAAACGTACTCCGAGCAGATCCTGCGGCGTTCCGGAATCAAGGTTGTGGCGCGGGTCGGGGTCGGTTACGACGCGATCGATGTGGATGCGGCAACGCGGCACGGTGTCGTTGTCTCGATTACGCCTGGTACGAATGAACATTCGGTGGCGGAGCAGGCGATCGCTCTGCTGACCGCCGTTTTTCGCGATGTCGCACGGCGCGACCGCGAAATCCGCGCCGGCATCTGGCGACGCGATTGTCCACGCCGACTGGCCGGCAACACGATCGGCCTGGTGGGGCTCGGCAGGATCGGCAAGGCGATGGTGCCGCGATGCCGGGGATTGGGTTTGAATATCCTGGCCTATGATCCGTTCCCCGACCGGGATTTTGCCAGGACGCACGCAGTGGAACTGGTCGATTTCGATGGCCTGCTCGGCCGCTCCGATATCGTCAGCCTGCATATGCCTTGCACTCCAGAGACGACCGATTTGATCAATGCGCGATCGCTGGCGAAAATGCGCAGCCGTTCCGTGTTGATCAATACCTCACGAGGCGGATTGGTCGACGAGTCTGCACTGCTCGAAGCACTGCGCAGCGGCCATTTGTTCGGCGCGGGTCTGGATGTCTGTAAGGTGGAACCGCTTCCGGCCGACAGCCCGCTCCGCGACTGCCCAAACATTGTCTTTGCGCCGCATCTGGGTGGAATCGACAGCCAGGCACTCGACGCGATGGGAGAACTGGCCGCCCGCTGCCTGGTCGAACTTTTGACCGGCACGTGGCCGGAGGCGTGCGTCGTGAACCCCGCCGTGCGCCAGCGATGGGAACAGCGACTGCGTCAATGAACGAATGGTGTTTCCAAAGTCACTCACCGGAAGACACCGACCGGCTGGCGGAAACGCTGGCTCCTTTGTTGCCGGACCGATCGACGATCGCCCTCAGCGGCGGCCTGGGAGCGGGAAAGACCCGATTCGTGCAAGGTCTTGCCGCAGCGTTGGGAGTTCCTCGCGAATATGTCGTGAGCCCGACCTTTGTCCTTTGTCAGATCTACTACGGGCAGCGCGTCATGCATCACTACGACCTGTACCGCCTGGAACGGGAACAGGAATTCTGGAATCTGGGGCCTGAAGAAGCATTTGCGGCGCCCGGTCTGGTCTTGATCGAGTGGGCGGACAAATTCCCCAACTGCCTTCCCGCCGAATACCTCGAAATCGAGATCCGCTCCACGGCCGAGCCCGACCAGAGCGGATCGCGGGCGTTTTACGTGCGCGGCCACGGTGGGCCATTTGAAACGGTTGTCGCTCGACTGCAAGCCTGATGCTAGTTCTTCGATCGGTCGGCCGTGGCGGAATTGTCAGGGATGAGAGGACCCGACCAGTTGGGCCGCGATCGCAATAGCGGCGGTTTCAATGCGCAGGATGCGAGGGCCAAGTGTTCGTGGCGTCCAGCCCAGCGCCAGGCTCTGCTGAAGCTCCTCCGCAGTGAATCCTCCCTCGGGGCCGACGGCAATCACGACGGCGGTCGCCGGCAACCGCGCCGTTGGCGACGGAAACCGCGGCGCGGCAGCAGCGGAAATCCAACCGTCCGGGACCGCGTGCGGGTGCAGGATCCAGCGTTCAGCATCGCGTGGAGCCGCCGACAGAAAGTTGGCGATTTCGACGGGTTCGCCAATTTCGAGCAACCGATTGCGTCCGCACTGTTTGGCGGCTTCGATGGCCGTTCGTCGCAGGCGTTCACGAGCGGCGGCGCCGGGTTCGGCAACCGTGCGTTGTGCCAACAGCGGCACGAGACGGGTCGCGCCCAGTTCGCTGAGTTTTTCCACCATCCATTTCTGCCGATCGCCACGAGGCAATGAAACGCCCAGCGTCAGCGAGAAAGTAAGTTCACGATCGACCCGCGACCTATCCAGTACCGACAGCGACACCTGAGCTCGGGCGATCGATTCGATACGCGCCCGATATTCGAACCCTGTCCCGTCAAAGAGCGTGACGAATTCGCCACGCCGCGCACGTAACACGTGCGATAAGTGGTGTGCCTCCGGTCCGACCAATTCCGCTTGATCGCCTTCGATCGGCTGCTCGACAAAGAACCGTTCCGACATGCAGGGAGGTCCTGATCAGGCACTGCGTCGCCGCCAGGTGGAACCGATGTAGCCGTATGCGATTCCCATGACCAATCCGACCGTGTGCGCCGTGTTGGCCACGTTGGGAAGCAACGGATTGACGATACCGCTGGCGGCTGGCAAGTCTCGCAGCACACAGACAGTATAGAACAGCAGGCAGAGGAACACGGTGGTGGGAGGCAGATAGAATCCGGAGGCCGGATCGAATTTCGATTTCATCCAGACATAACCGAACAAGCCGAAAACCACGCCCGAAATTCCGCCGAACCATGGGTTGATCTGCACGATCGACTGCGCGGTGGATGCCTGCCAGAGCGGGCCCCAGCTGAACTGCAGGAGATTCGAGACGATCGCGATCGAAAACACCATCAGAGCCAGCCGTACGGTGCCGCGGCGCTGCTCGATGGCAGCCCCCAGGACGTACAGCGCCTGCAGGTTCATCACCAGGTGGAAGATGCCGAAGTGGATAAAGATCGGCGTCACCAGCCTCCAGATTTCGCCCTGGCGGATCGGAACGAAACCGTCGGCCAATGTGCGGGGGGGCTGGCCGCTTTTGACGCGGCAGAACAAAAGATGTTCCAGCACGCCGTTGACCCGTTCCCCCATATCGCTCATCACGAACACCAGCAGACAAAGGCCGATCAGCACCATGACGAACGGAGCGCGCTGTGCCGACTCCGCAGCCGATTGACCGGCGCGAACATCGACCAGGTTTCGCCGCCGCAGCTGATTTTGTCGTTGTTCCTCTCGTTGCAGCGCCTGCGCCGCCTGCTCGACTCCCGCGTATTTCTGATCGTTGGGAGCGCCGCGAAACAGTTCCAGCTCGGATCGGGCCTGGGCGAGGTGATCCTCGTCTCGGATCCAGATCGCCCAGCCATCGTCCTCGGGGTCGACTTGCGAACGGATACCGAGCGTCAACAGGTACGAAGCGAAGCGGCGAGCCTCGATTTCGTTATGCAGCATTCCGGCCTGGCGCATCGCTGATTACCTCGTTCCAATCCCCAGCTCGCGAAGTCGACCACGTTCCAGCAGCTGCTGACTTTGCTCGACCTCATCGTAGTACGCGCGGCGCCGAAGGTCTTTCGCGGCCAGCTCATCGACGACGACAATGACTTCACGGTGCAGTTGCAGTGCGGAGGCGGTAATTTGCGCGGTCACCGGACCCTCGATCGTTTCGCGAATCGCGGCGGCCTTGCCGACACCCACGGCGAGCAGCAGGCAACGGCGCGCGTCGAGAATCGTTCCGACTCCCACGGTCACAGCCAGCCGCGGCACGAGTTCCTCACCGCCGAAAAACCGCGCGTTGTCGCGAATCGTCTCCTGCGTCAGTGTTTTCAGCCGCGTGCGGCTGCCGAGGGACGAACCAGGTTCATTGAACGCGATATGACCATCGGCGCCGATCCCCAGGAACTGCAGGTCGATCCCGCCCGCATCCTTGATCCGTTGTTCGTACAGGCGGCAGGCCGCCTCAAAATCCAACGCCCGCCCGTCGGGCACGTAGGTTCGGCTGGCGTCGACATTGATATGGTCAAAAAGGTTGGACTGCATGAAATAGCGGTAACTTTGCGGATGCGTCGGTCCCAGCCCCACGTACTCGTCAAGGTTGAATGTCGTAGCGTGGGAAAAGTCGAGTGCCTCCTCGCGATGCAGCCGGATCAGCTCGCGGTAGGTACCCAGTGGCGTGCTTCCGGTGGCCAGCCCCAACACGCAGTCGGGCTTGCGCCGGACCTGATCCGCGATCAAGCGTGCCGCTTTCCGGCTGACCGACTCCGCATCCCTTTCGATAACCACACGCACAAGGCGACTCCCGCGAAAAACCAGCATTCCCGCCGATGGCAGCCACCCCTTTGTAATCCAAAGGGGGCGGAAAACCAACGGGACAACGCCCGATAAGCGACACTGCCGATGTTCGCGGCGCGCGGCGCCGTGCCCGGGCAGAGGCCGGGATTGCCCTAGGACGGGTCGCCGCGGCGCGGTTATACTCGAGCGACTCGAATCCAGCCGCGTACAGCATCAAGGAGGAATTTGCCGATGCGGTCGATCGCCATTATCAATCAGAAGGGTGGAGTCGGTAAGACGACAACGGCGGTGAATCTGAGCGCTGCGCTGGCGGCGTCCGGTCAGCGCGTCGCCCTGATTGATCTCGATCCGCAGGCGCACGCCTCGCTGCATCTGGGCATCGCATTGGGAACCTCCGATCGTTCCATCTATGACGTGCTCACTGCCGAGACACGGTTCGAGGAAATTGAGCGGCAGGTTGGCGAGCGGCTGGCGGTCATTCCGTCGCACCTGGATCTGGCGGCGGCCGAACTGGAGCTGGCGGGCGAAGTCGGCCGCGAATTGATCCTGCGCGATCGTCTTTCACAATATCTCGCCGCGCGCCACGACGACCCGCTGGACTTTCTCCTGATCGATTGCCCGCCATCGCTGGGCATCCTGACGCTCAACGCGTTGACCGCCGTGGACGAGGTGTTCTTGCCGCTACAACCGCATTTTCTTGCCTTGCATGGACTGAGCAAGCTGTTACAGACCATCGAAGTCGTCTCGCAACGATTGAATCCGACTTTGAGGCTCACAGGGGTCCTGCTGTGCATGTACGAATCGGCAACGAGGCTGGCTGCCGAAGTCCGCCGCGATGTCGACGCATTTTTCGAGCAGCGCAAGGGCGCCAACCCGGTCTGGGGCCGGGCGCAGAGTTTTCGCACGCGAATCCGTCGGAATATCCGGCTTGCCGAAGCGCCCAGCTTCGGCAAGTCGATCTTTGACTACGCGCCGCAATCCCACGGCGCGGAGGATTATCTTGCCCTGGCGCGTGAACTTCTGGGAGTCGCACAATCCGACCCCGCGCCACGCGCTCGCGCGATCGCCCCTCATGACGATTCCGTCCTGATCGACTGAATCGCGTCACGCGTCACCGCCTGATTTTTCGCCACGCACCGCCGGCCTCGCGGTTCGGCCTGTGACGTTCGCCAAGGAGTCCAACGCTGGTGCCCGATGCGCCCGCAATGTCAACTGCAGCGCGCACACCGATTCAAACACGGGGGAATCGGAATTCTTGAGTCGCGTTCGGTTTTTTCCGCGCATCGATCCGGCGGCCCGGACGATTTCTACTTCTGACACCGCGACCAATTTTCGTGCGCGGAACGGATGCCCTTTTTTGGCGGGACATGACGTCCCTGAGGTTGGCGAGAGCGGACGCGCGATGTCGAAACCTGCTCGCAACACGAGCCGGTATTCGAACCGATGGAGACACGTCACAAAAGGAGTCGAACGATGAAATCGTTCTACGCAACAGGGGTGGTCTGCGTCCTGGGCATTGCCTGGACACAGTTCGCTCAGGCTCAACAGCCGTATGGATCGGCCGGCTACTCCGGCGCGGGAAACTCCCGGGTCCAGGCAGCCGGCTACCGGGGCTATCCCGCGACTAACCATGGGCCGATCGCGACCGGTCGCGCGGGGGATCCGCAGTACTTCTCAACGGCACGCAACCAGCAACCAGGTAACCTGGACCCCGAGTTGCTGGTCGGTCCTAATCAACCGCAGCCGACGCCGACGCTCAACCCCGAGTCAGTGCAGCAGGAAGCCCCTTCGCCCAGCGATGTTGCTCCGCAAAAATCGGAGTCGGGCCATGCTCCGCACGGCAATGAGCACTCATCCGGCGCGATGGGGCCGCACGGAATGGGATCGGACTGCTGGTCAGGTTCGTCCGGAGAATTCTCCGAGGACGGATGGTTCGGCGACGCATGGGCTGCTTCGTGCGGTCAATGGTACGGTAATGTCGGCGGGCTGGTCATGACTCGCGACCGCTCCAACTACCTCTGCTGGTCCTACGACAACAATAGCCCTTACACAAGCGTGCTTTCCACCGACACAGTGCACATGCAATGGGCAGGCAGAATGAAGGCCCGTCTGGGCCGCTACCTGAACGGCGGGCAAAACGCGATCGAAGGGATCTACTGGGGGCTCTACCCGGCCGATACCTCCGCGGAGTACAACGTCGATCCGTTGCGGCCGACCCTGCGTTCCTCGCTTGACTTCAGCACACTGGATATCAACGGCGCCCTGGGAGTTACCGATGCTTCGGACCCGGTTAACAACGCCGAATACCACCGCCTCCGTTACACCAACAACTTCCAGAACGTGGAACTCAATCTGCTTGGGTTCAACGGCGGCTGGTGGGGCGGCGGCGGGTATGCCCTGGGCAATGGCGGCTTCGGCAGCGGTTACTCCTGCGGCGTTCCAATGCGATTTTCCTGGATGGGAGGTGTACGTTACTTCCGCTTTGACGAAGCGATGTTCTTTCATGCCGAATCAGCCGCCGATGCGTTGTGTTACGACCTGCAGGTCGACAGCAATCTGATCGGTTTTCAACTCGGTGGCCGGCTCGACTACTGGATCCGCGAGAACTGGCGGCTGTACGCCGGCTCGAAACTCGGCTTGTGCGGCAACCACATCCGGCAGAACCAGTCGATCTACAACTCGAACGGTTACGCCTGGGTGAATGACGTGAACAGCCCGTGGTTCGGCCAGGAGTATTGCGCCCACAACAGCAGAACGCGCACTTCGTTTCTGGGCGAACTGGATGTAGGGACCAGTTATCAATTCTCGCGCCGATGGAGCGCCTATGCCGGCTACCGGGCCATCGCGGCCACAGGAGTCCGCTCAGCACGAACCAGATTCCGGCGAACTTCGGGGATCTGGGAGATGCTCACACCATCGATACCAACGGCAGCCTGATCCTGCATGGCGCGTATGCGGGGCTCAGCTTTAATTCGTAGCACTTTCGAGCACGCAGACTTTCTCCCAGCCCTCGGCCAACATTGGCCGAGGGTTTTTTGTTGGCGCTCGGGGCATCCCCGCCGGCTGCCGATGAGGGCAAATGCGCGTCCGGAACAAATTCCCGATTGCCTGCCGGTTGAACAGCATCTATCTTGCGCCCATCGAAAAAGGGCTATGGCAATGTCGAATCGAGTGCGCGTCACGATCTGGAACGAATTCGTCCACGAGCGGCTGGTGCCGCAGGTCGCGGCGATTTATCCCCAAGGGATCCATGCCACCATCGCGGCGGCGCTGCGGGAAGCATTGGGAGACACGGTGGAATTGCGCACGGCGACGTTGGACCAGCCCGAACATGGGTTGGACCCTGCGACACTCGACGCCACCGACGTACTGCTCTGGTGGGGACACGCTGCGCACGATCGCGTGGATGACAGCGTTGTGGAACGCGTACAACGGCGTGTCTGGGAAGGGATGGGACTGATCGCGCTGCACTCGGCGCATAACTCCAAGATCTTCCGCCGGCTGATGGGGACCAGTTGCATGTTGCGCTGGCGTGAGGCGGGCGAGCGGGAGCGGTTATGGGTCGTCGATCCGAGCCATCCCATCGCCGAGGGACTGACGAGCGAGTTTTTTGAGCTGCGGCACACGGAGATGTACGGCGAGTTTTTTGACATTCCCCCGCCCGACGAGATCATCTTCATCAGCTGGTTCGAAGGGGGCGAAGTCTTCCGCAGCGGCTGTACCTTCCGCCGCGGCAAAGGCAAGATTTTCTATTTCCGACCGGGGCACGAGACATTTCCGATCTATCACGACCCGAACGTGCAACGTGTGCTCGCCAACGGCGTAGGATGGGCCGCGCCGAGCGGCGCGGCCTACTTCGGCAAGGGACGCAACATTGCGGAACCGCTGAGCCCGATCGAATCGTCGCATGTCGTCGATCCGTCCCTGCACAAGCCGAAATAGCGACAGCTCAGTCCCAGGGACTCCCGGCCGCTCTCGGTTGCAGTTCCGGGTGCAGTTCGATCTCGTCTTTCAATACGCGATCCGGCACCGCCATTTTCTCGTAGCCGACTTCCGGCGCGGCCAGAATGAAATTCACCAGAAACAGCACCGCGCCGGACATGGAAACCAGCACAACCGCCAGATCGCCGCTCAGTTTCCCGTCGATCGCGTCGTAAACCGTGAATATCCAGCTGGGAGCGAGAATCGTCGAGTAACTGTACCGGTCCGCGCCGACCCAAAGCATGTACGGGACGATGTTGCCGACGACATGCAGCGCGCAATAGACGACAAACGCCAACGGCAGCGACACGTAGATGAACTGCCGGAACAAAGCCAGAATCAGTCGACCGATTCCCAGATAGGCGGCCAGATAGGCCCAGACCATGACGCAAGTGATCACCAGATGGTCGGCGCCGCCGCTTGGAAACGGCGGTAGCCCGAATTCCCGCATCCCCAGTACACTTGAAACCCCCAGCATCGCGAACACGAAGACCACGGCAACTCCCATATTGGCCATCGCGAACGAATAGCCGGTCCCCGACCCTGGATTGAACCAGGAAAAGAACGCCCGGCCCAAAAGACTCTGCGGCAACTGCCGCAGCACGCGCGGTGAAAGTTGCGGCGACTCCGCGGTCATGAACGCCCCGGCCACGCTCCAGTACAGTCCGAGCGTGACTACGCCCGCGCAGAGCACGTCCCAGTCCGCCGTCGCCAGCCAATAGTAGATGAACCAACCTAGCCCAATCACGTTCTGCACCGCCATCACGCATCGCAAAGCCGTCGCCCGATTATCGCTGGCGAAACTCAACTGCCCCGCCGCCGCGAACACAAACAAGGCGATGAACGAAAATCCGACCGTTACCGTGTTCAACACCGAAGTCCAGAACACCTCGTACTCCAGCACCCCCCCCCCGAAAAATCCACTTCCACTAATGAAGAGGTTTAACGCCGTCAGCAGCCAGATCAAGGTCGCGAAGCCAAGTCCGAGAATCAGCAGCACCGACAAGGCCGATTGCCAGTGCCGAGCCCGCGTGATCGTGGCGAACATCAAACCGAACGAGGAAAAGATGAGCGAGATCGTGCTGGTAATCACCAACAGGAAACTGATCAGGTAGATGTCGACGCCCTGCAGCAGCGAGGTAAAGGCGATGCACGGCGCCAACGCGGAAAGATAAACCGCCATCTGCACCACCGCGCTGCCCAGCTTGCCGAAAACGATCTGCCGCGCGGACAGTGTGGTGATCGAAATCAGTTCGAACGTTCCGTCCTCGCGCTCCGCCGCCAGCGATCGGAACGCCGAGAACGGTACGATCACAAACATCGCCACCACCAGAATCATGAAATAGCCGAAGAGCATCGAACGGCCGTCGGGTCCCAGCGTGAGTTGAAATTCGCTGAGCGATACCCCCAGGAACGACCAACCCCAGGCCAAGGTCATCAGCAGTATGAACGTGGAGGCGAACTGATTGCTTTTCAAAGCCTGGCGGGCTTCCTTCACCAACAATGGGTTGAGGTACTCGCTGGCCCGCTCCAGCCATTCCTCGCTCCGCTCCCAGATTCCGGAACCCGCTTTGCCGTCACCGATTGTGCTCGCGTCGCCCGCCATCGTCGCCTCAATTCAGGTACATCGGAAAATTCATTCTTGCCGGTCGATGCCCACGCCTCGGGGACGTTTCCCGCGGCGACCGCTCATTGCACTTCCCCTTGCGTGACGCTGAGGAAGACCTCTTCCAGCGACGTTACGTGCCCCGCGAATTCCGAAATGCGGATGCCGTCCAGGATCATCTGCCGCAAAATGCCCGCCTCGTCCTCGGCGGAAAGCCGGTGCGAAAACCGCACGACTTCGCCGTCGCATTTCAGGTCGAAAACCGACTCCTCCCGTTCTTTGCCGGCGAGCCAGTTCATCAGCGATTCGAGCGGATCGAGCGACCGGACCTTGACTTCGCGATGCGACGATCGCTGCCGCATGATATGCTGGACCGTGCCGATGGCGATCAATCGACCTAACTCGATGATCGCGACCTGGTCGCACATTTCCGCCAGTTCCGTGAGGATATGCGAGCTGATCAGGATTGTCTTGCCCCGCGCGGAAAGCGCTCGGATCATCTCCCGCAACTCGATGCGGGCCCGCGGATCGAGGCCCGCCGCCGGTTCGTCCATGATCAGTACGCTGGGATCGTGCAGCATCGAGCGGCCCAGGCAGAGCCGCTGTTTCATGCCCTTCGACAACCCGCGAATCGGCTTGTCGCGCAGTCCATCCAATCGCGTGAACGCCATCACGTCGCGAATCGCCCGGCTCCGTTCCGGACCGACCAGCCCGTAGGCCCGCGCGAAAAAGTCGAGATACTCCCAGCAGTTGACGTCGGAATAGGTGCCAAAATAGTCGGGCATGAATCCCAACCGGCGTCGCACGCGATCGGGATCGTTGATCACGGAGAATCCATCGACGAAGGCGTCACCATAGGTCGGTACGTCGAGCGTCGCAAGAATCCGCATGCTGGTGGTCTTGCCCGCTCCGTTGGGGCCGACATAACCAAGGACGGTGCCACGCGGGACCTCAAAGGAAATATCGTTCACCGCGCGGGTGCGCCCGAAATTCCGGTGCAAACGGCGGAGTTCGATCATCGACTGACTCATCGCGTCATCCATCCCGTCACAGATTCAATGCAAACCGTAGGTCGGGCCTCGTAGGTCGGGTCTCCAGACCCGACTTCCGTGGATTGGGTCTCCAGACCCGACTTTCGTTTCGTAGGCCGCGTCTCCAGACCCGACCCGTTTAGTAAATTCCTAGCACGACATGAAACCCGTCCAGTTCCTCCACCGTCGCATATCCTGCCTCGACAAACGGCGAGCGTTCCACGATGGCGACATAAGAACGAGGCCTCATCGTGCGGATTCCGCCATTGGCCAGCGCCTGGAGTCTTCGTTCGAGCAACGACGAGTTGGTCCGGGGCTGAGCGGCGACCGACGAGTCGACGTCGTATCCGAACCAGCGATTCCACGACCGGCTTGGATCGACACGCATCTCGACCACCGGCTGCCGGGACGAGATCAGCGTCTCCATTTGCTTCTGCAGATCGTCCTGGTTGGCCGCGGTCATTACGAGATCGTTGGCGCTGCCGCTCGTCCCCCAGAATTGTCCGCCGGAAGCGCGGATCACGAGCGCAATGATCCGAGTATTCAGCCGGTTTACAATCACCGGCGGATTCGCTGGGGAATTGGATTCCTGGATTTCCAGCTTCGCATCGGAGCCGCCCGAACGAACGGTCAACAATTGAGTCGTCGTTCGCGACGGGAGATAACCGGCGATCAAACGCTGCTGGTCGGTCCATTCGACTTTGCGTGTCGGGCTGCTGTTCTGATATCGGTTTGGGGGCTCGAAGATTAACGGGTACACGGCGGTCTGTCGGGAAAACGTCAATCCGCCGGTCGGCGGAAGGCCGGCGAAATACGAATGACGCGCCCAGGCGACCGCGGTGGATTGAGTCTGATCAAGGTATGTCAGGCTTCGGCACCGCCACTTGATTCCGAGGCCATCAGAGAGCACCACGTAACCCAGCAGGCTCAATGTGACCATCAGGGCCGCGGCGGGAACGGTAAACAGCAACAGATAGAGCTTGCCTCGCGCGCGTAGAAACAGATAATTGACCGGACCGACGATGATCATGAACAGAGAAATCAGAACAAGAAATGCGATTACTGGCGGCCGCCCGACACCACGAACCAGCCAATTCCAGAAATCGTCATTGCGCCGGTTGAGCGACAATCCGTGGCGTTCGAACCACTGTTGGTCCGTGCCTATCGCATTCAACATCCAGCCGACCTGCCAGGGGGATTGAAGCGACTCGGAGCGCTCCACGCCAAATACGCGACCGGCGCCGTACGAGCGCCAATGGAAATCGGCCTTTTCGGGCGGCGACTCACTGGCCACGGTCGCCTCCGACTTCGCGGAGTTACCGGATACCGCACTGACGGAGGAAGTCGCCCTCGGCATGTAGGGATTCGCGGCATACTGGGTTTGCACCGTCGCGCTGATCCTGTTTTTGTCGTCGCGCCCATCGCGATCCGGTTCTTGCCAAAGCGAATCGCCATCGAAAGCGCGCAGCATGCGATCGAACGCGTCCCGCCTCGTCGGCTCGGCCTGAAGGTCATGGACGATTAAGCTGGTGCCGGACCGGATCCATTGAGTGAGCGCCCGCCACTTGTCGGGATACCGGCGGAAAAGCGTTTGCGCATCGTCAAAATCGATGACGACGACGTCAAAGCAACTGAAACCAAGCATTTCGTCGGGCAACTCCGCCAGCGGTAACATCTGCAGACGGGGATCGTTCTGGATCAGCAGCAGCGTTGCCAGATCGGTTGTCGGGGTTGATTTCAGTGCTGCCTGGGACGCGACCGGAACTTGGGATGCATTGGTCGTGTTATATGGGTCCGCGATTTGCGAGCGGATTGTCCGCACGTCCATCAGATTCACCGGCGCGTCGGCGGGACTCGCGGAAAGCTTGACGAGCGAGTCGCGTTGTGATCGGGCCGGGGTGTCATCGTCGATGAATAACACCGCCGGACTGGCCTCCGTCCAGATGTTGCGCATCATCGCCATGCCGCTGCCCAGGTACTCCAGGTCGGTCAGGCGATAACCGTCCTCGAAGAACTCGAATTTCAATTGGGGTGATTCGCCGCGCTGCGGGACCAGAACGGTCTTTTCGGCCGACGTCGCGCCCGCGGGCAGTTCGATGTAATCCCGAACCACAACGTTATAGTGGGTGGGGCCCCAGTTCTCGCCGAGCGACAGGACCATTTGCACGCGGCGAGCTGCTGCGAACGGCGCCGGCGTCGGACGGATCGTAAACCGAACCGGACGGTAGCCGTTCGCCTCGACCCAACGCGAGTCGACATCGATCAACAGATTGTTGCGGTTGACCTTCGTCGGAACCGGCAGGCTGATCGTCAGGCCGCTCTCCGCTCGTGCAGCGGGACCGACCAGCGGAACGAGCAGCAATAGAAACAGCAGCAGGGTTCCGACCGTTCTCATTCCGGGGCCTCCTGAGGTGGAACGATCTGAGGCGGCGGCGTTTCCGCCGCGAAAGGAGATCCCGCCGCCGGCAACCCCGACGATGTCAACCTGCGATGAACTCGGGCGATCAAATACGATGAACTGAACATGACCACGAAAAATAACGCCAGGATCGCGACCGTGGAAATCGCCAGGCAGGTGGCGATCGCCCAAGACTTGCCCCGTACCGCGTCGGCCATGACCAGGAAGAAGAACCCGAAGCCGATCATCGAGAGCAGAATGCCGCGAATGGTAATCTTGGGAATCAGCATGTTACAGATTCTTACATAGAACTATGGTCAGGAAAACCCGGCGGCGATTACCGCAGATCGCGCCGCATCCGGCCAGTCATCCCGTCAGTGGCGCTGCCCGATTCCCTCCGACAGCCTCCGGCGGCTAAACTGCAGTGACGGCGTTAGTTCGTTCCCGCGAGGACAATATTTATGAGTACCAATTCCGCCAACCTCTCCGATGCCGGGACGGCTCCCCGCTGGCAGCCGATCGGTTCCCATCTGCGGCGCGTCGCTGGCGTACTGGTCGAAAAAGCCAAGACTGTGCCCGATTCCTATCCGATGACCTTGAACGCCATCATCACCGGATGCAACCAGAAAAACAACCGCGATCCCCATATGGAACTCAACGAAGAGCAAGTCCAGCAGGCGATCGAAGACCTGCGGCAACTGGGGGCGGTAATCGAGGTCCAGTCGTCAGGCAGGGTGCCGAAATACAAGCATCTGCTCTACCAATGGCTGGGGGTCGACGAAGTGGAAATGGCGGTCATGACGGAGCTGCTGCTGCGCGGCGCACAGACGATTGGCGAGTTGCGCGGGAGAGCATCGCGGATGAATGCGATCGCCGACCTGCAGGTACTGCAGCCCATCCTGACGTCCCTGACCAGGAAAAACCTGGTCGTCGAGATCACCAGCGCCGGCCGGGGTCAGGTCGTGTCACACAACCTGTTCAAGGAACGGGAGATGGCGGAAATCCGGGCACGATTCGCCGGCATGGCCGCGCTCCACCCCACTCCCATCGACGACGATGGAGATTCGACGCCGACGTACTCCGGCGCCCACGCCAAGCCAATGTCCGGCCCCCATGCGGGACACGGCTCCACGCCCGCAGCGCCCGTGGTGCCGGGAGTGACTCGCGATATGTTCTCCGAGTTGCAAGTCGACGTCAGCGAACTCCGCGCCGAAGTCAGCCGACTCCGCGAGGAACTACGACAACTCAAAACCCAAGTCGGACTCGATTAGCTACCTCGTACTCGTACTCGTACTCGATACGATTCTGCAGGTCGTCACCGGTCCGCTCGATCGGCCCGGTCGCCGGCAGGTTTGCGCTCCACGGCGCACAAACGTCGAATGTCTCGTGATCGACAACCAACTCGCTCAACATGCCCCTTTCGAGTACGAGTACCGGCTGGCGCCTGAGTACGAGTACGAGTACGGAGAGTACGAGGCCAAAACGAACAATCTGAATGCCCCCGGCTTGTCCGGGGGTTCGTTACGTTCCTTGCTACAAAGCGTCGCGCGCGAATCATCGGTCGAGCAAAAAGCGCTGCTTCCGAAGCCGGATTGCCGAGACCGAAAGCGATTCGGGGCAGCTCGCGCGCGCCGCGTCGCGGCGCGTCGCCCACGCTCCGGGCTTCGCACAATTCGAGCTGCACTGTTTTCGTCTCGGTCTCGGCAAGCATCCTTCTGAATTGTCCCGCAGCGCTCGACCGAAGATCCTTGCGAGACGCTATGTAGCAAGGAACGTAACAGACCCCCGGACAAGCCGGGGGCATTTGGGAGAGTGTTACCGAGTTCCTCGGGAAGCTTGCCAAAATGCCGAGCGAAGCGTCCACGGAGCCAGATTGCCTGCCAGGTCTTCAGGCCAGCAACGATTGGACGATGCCGCACGGTTGCTTGTCGACCAGCGAGACTTCCTGCAGATTGCGTGGAAAGGTCAAGCTGTTGTGGTCGAGTCCAAACAGGTGCAGCAGCGTGGCCTGATAGTCGTTATGCGTCACCACATCCTGAATCGCCTTGTGACCGAACTCATCCGTCGCGCCGTGCACATATCCCGCGCGAAATCCGCCGCCCGCCACCCACTGGCTGAAACCGTATGTATTGTGGTCGCGACCGACCTTGTCGGGACCCGTATCGTTCTGGATCACGGGCAGTCGACCCATTTCGCCACCCCAGTGCACGATCGTCTCTGCGAGCAGACCGCGTTGCTTGAGATCCTTGACCAAAGCGGCCGATGGCTTGTCCACTTTTCGGCAGGCGGACGGCAACGCCGAACGGATGCTGCCATGATGATCCCAGAACTGATATCGTGTGTAGATCTGTACAAACCGGACTCCACGTTCCACCAGTCGCCGGGCAATCAGACATCGCTCGCCAAAATCTTTGGTCGCCGGGTCATCGATTCCGTACAGCCGCAACGTATCGGCCGTCTCGCCCGAAAGATCGACCGCCTCTTTGGCGGCAGACTGCATCCGGGCGGCTAACTCGAAGCTGGCCATCCTCGCTTCCAGATCCGATTCGCCAGGATGCTCGCTCAAATGTTCGCGATTCAGCGATTCCAAGAAGCTCAAGTAACGAGCCTGCGGCGCACCCTGCAACTGCGGCGGCGCATCCAGATTCAGGATGCGCGGTTCGCGAGGTCGGATCACCGTGCCCTGGTACAACGACGGCAGCCAACCATTCGACCAGTTCTGCACGCCCAGCACTGGCAGCCCTTCCGGATCGATCAAGACGACGAACGCCGGCAGATTCTGGCTTTCCGATCCGAGACCATACGCGAGCCAACTGCCAAGCGACGGGCGATACGACACCGCGCGCCCGGTATTCATGGCATCGATCGACTGGCCGTGGTTGTTTACCCCGGTGTGCATCGAACGGATCAGGGTGATTTCATCGGCGATCGAAGCCGTTTCAGGAATCAATTCCGAAAACTGCATCCCGGCCTGACCGTATTCCTTGAATTTCCACGGCGAGCCCAGCACTTTGGAACTGGCCTGGGCTGCGTTGTCGTATTTGATTTCCCCGGGAAAGGTCTGCCCATCCAGCTCGTTCAGCTTCGGTTTCGGATCAAATAAATCGACCTGACTCGGACCACCTTGCATAAAAATCGACACCATCGACTTGGCCTTTGCAGGCAAAGGGGCGACTTTCGGCAGGAGGTCGTATTTGCGAGGGACGAGTTCCGGACGGGCCGGTGCGCCGATCGATTGCTGGCGCATCAGCCACGCCAGGGCCAGCGATCCGACTCCGTAGGTCGCGGAATGCAGCAGCTTGCGGCGGGAAAGGGACGCGGACATCGGCGGGTTACTCCGTGTACAGGAACTCGTTGGAACTGAAGATCGCCTGGCATAACCCGGCCCATGCCCAATGGACGGGATCAATTCTCTTCGACGCGTCCGGCTCCTCCCCTGCCCTTGCCGTGAAGGCTTGAGTCTGGTCGGCGAGGAACTGCTGCGCGGCGGCAACTTCGGCGGGGCGCGCGGCCCGGCCAAACGCCAGCGCCCAGGCGCGCTGAATTCGTTCCAAGCCGTTTGTAGACTCCGCAGACTCCGGCGAATCCGGAGCCTCCAGCTGCAACCGTCTCGCGAAATCACGGGCTGCTTCGACGGCGAAATCGCTGTTCATCATTAACAACGATTGCGGCGTCACGGTCGACGCATTGCGGGCCGAGCAATTGGGCTCCAGCGACGCCAGATCGAATGTATCGAGCATCCCCAGCAGGCGTGTGCGTCGCAGCTGGATATAGACGCTGCGCCTGCAGTCCTCGCCGTGCATCGGGATTACGGGCCCGGGTCGATTCTCGCCGTTCTTGTTCTCGATGCCGACTACAATCTGCCCGACTTCGTCTTCCATCACCGGGACCGCGGGACCAAACGCTTTTGCTACCAGCATGCCATTGACGGCCAGCATGCTGTCGCGGACCGATTCGGCCTCCAAACGCCGCACCGGATATCGGCCCAGCAGACGATTATCGGGGTCGGCCTGTTCCAGGTCCTCGCGGCGGCGCGAACTTTGACGCCAGGTCGTCGAGCAGAGAATCATGCGATGGAGGCGTTTCGCCGACCAGGGCGCATTCGAGTCCGCGCCCCGCCGCGACAACGACGACGCCTCCCCGCTGCCGACAGGACTGGCCGCGAATCGCGCCGCGAGCCAATCGAGCAACTCCGGGTGCGTCGGACGTTCGCCCAAAACTCCAAAGTCACCAGGCGTTGCGACGATTCCCCGACCGAAATGATGGTGCCAGAACTGATTGACGATGACGCGTCCGACCAGCGGGTGCCGCCCCGATGTCAAGTGCCGGGCATAAGCCAGCCGCCGCCCCGAAGTTACCAGCTGAGCGTCCTTGGTCGGAAGCGGATCCGTCTGGTGCGACACGAGCACCGACAGTTCGGCGGGAGCAAGCGCCTGTCGCGCCTGATCGGGATCACCGCGGCGGAAGAGTCGGGTCTCCGGCAGTTGGCCCGGCACCTCGGTAAGGCAACTGATAAAATCCTCCACGGGTTTCGTCTTGCGCAGGTTGGCGATCGTCTCCGCATCCTTCTTCAAGTCCTCGGCGGCCTGGTTGTCATAAAGATAGAGCGACCCCGCGTCGACGTTCACGCTGGGAAATTCCTTCAACAACTGCACCTGCTCCGGAGTGCGTTTGTCCACGGGCGCATTGCGGGCCTCCCGCACGGGTTCGCGCTTGTCGTCCGCGATTTTCGCCAGTTCTTTTTCCAAGGTCTTGGCGATATAGTCGTTCTGTTTTTCCGTTCGCTTGGCCTCGGCCTGCACCGCCTGGGCCTCGATTTCGGTCGACTTCGCGCGGTCGGCGTCCGTCGCCAGGGACACCTGGCGTTGCGATGGATTCCTCCATGCGCCGAGATCAAAGGCCGGTTCAAATATCGCTCGCAGGCGGTAATAGTCCTCCTGTGAAATCGGATCGTAGCGATGGTCGTGACATTGCGCGCAACCGACCGTGAGTCCCAGCAACGAACTGCTGAAGACCTTCAGCGATTCGGCGATCACCGCGTTGCCCGCCTCTTTCACCGCCGCTCCCGACGCCGTCCCGTCGGGTACCGTGCGAAGGAAACCGGTCGCGATCAACCGATCCTGATCCTGGGCCGACAAATTCGCGAACGGCTGCGGCAGCAGCTCGTCTCCGGCGATTTGCTCGACGATGAATTCGTCCCACGGCTTGTCGGCGTTCATCGAACGAATGACATAGTCGCGATATTTGTAGGCATAGGGGCGGGGCGGATCGGTCTCCGAGTAACCGTCCGAATCGCAGTAACCCGCCGTGTCCAGCCAGTGCCGTCCCCAGTGTTCGCCGAGTCGCGGCGATGCCAGCAGGCGATCGATCCACCGCTCCAAGGCGTCGGGACGATCGTCCGCGGTGAGTTCCGCGACTTCCGCCGGATCGGGCGGCAGGCCTCGCAGGTTGAACGACGCGCGGCGCGCGAGCTGCTCAAGACGCGCATCGTCCGAAAAATGCAATCCCTGCCGTTCGAGCCGACTCGAAATGAACGCATCCACGGGCGTGCGGAGCGCGCCGACGCGGGCCACGTCGGGCGGGACCGGCAGTCGCAACGGCTGGAACGCCCAGTACTCGCGTTCGGTCGCGGAGATCAACGCTTCCGCGGCATCTTCCGGTTCCGGCCCAACGGTTTTCGCGCCGCCGGCGATCCAGCGCTGGATTGTCTCCCGCTCTTTGGCGCTAACGGTCCCTTTGGGCGGCATCTCGCCGTTCATGATGCGTCGCAGCAGCAAACTCTCGTCCGGCCGCTCCGGCACGATTGCGGGGCCGGAGTCACCGCCGCGCAGCGCCAGCCGGCGCAAGCGCAGATCGAGTCCCGCCTGCGTTTCGCCCCCTTCGCCATGACATGGAAAACAGTGCGCTTTGAAGATCGGCCGCACATGCTGCTCATAGGTCAGTACCTCTTCCGCATTCAGTCGAGGAAGCACGGCCAGCGCGGCAAGCAACGCCAGCAGCCGGGCCACGATCGAGTGCTCGCCCCGCACACGGCGCGGCTGCCGACGATCTCCGGGCGACATTCGACAAGATCGACTGCGTAATCCGACGCGGCGTTGGCGAGGAAACGAAATCATGGGGGATACTACCGGCATGCAAGTCCACAGGCGGGAAAGTTCAGGCGGGTCAAACCACGGCCGGCCAGCAAGTCCGAATTCTCTTGCTCGCCGCCCGTGGCGATCTCTGTGTTACGATGACAGAGTTTGCTCGCCAATTCAAGTGCTTTTCGACGGCCGAGGGAACGGGCGAACGCCAAGGCATAGGCGGCAAGGCAAAGGAACAGGCGGCGCGGATGGGAAGCCCGATCGACGCAAGGCAGGAGGCAGTGCTCTGGTGCCGTTCCGCAAAGGCGAATCGGGCACCAATCGCCACGCACGGCGCCACGCGATGAATCTGCAGCGTGAGTCCGAGGTGCGCCGCGATTGCCAGGCGCTGGGATTGACGCTTCAGATCAAGAACCAGGGTCACCATTGGTGTTTCTCGCATGGAACGTTTCTGGCCGAATGGTGGCCATCCAGCGCGAAACTGGTCATCAACAAGCCATGGGAGAATGGAATTCATTGTCACGATCACCCGGCGATGCACCGCGCAATGCGCGGTTGATCATCGTCGCTCGTTTTCAAGTCGAACCATTGGCGCGCGCGATGCGCACCGCCGGCCTGTTCGTCGACATTCCGAACCGCTCGCCGGGTGGGCAAACGTTGATCACCGAACCGCGAGTGATTTCCGAGCCGCAACTCAGCATGCGACAATTGCTGGATGCCATCGACCAGTTGCCCGAGGAAATGCGCCGGCAACTACCTTGCACTGATTCCATCGAGATTCAGCCGGGAATATCCGCGCGGGGAAGCGAAGGGGCGTCACTCGAAGCGTCCCTGCTGCAGCGGAGTTCCGCGATCGGCGCGACTCTTCGACTCGGTGAAGCTCCCACGGGCAATACTCACCGGGTCGGATAGAGGCGAATCCCGCGCAGGTCGATCATCGCCGACTTGATGGGGCCAAGTCCGCGCATCACCAGCTCGTACGTTCCCGGCTCGAGCTGGAATACGCCCACCTCGCGAGTGCGATACTGATCCCAATCGCCGGTGCTGA
Organism: Planctomycetota bacterium; assembly: GCA_016872775.1. GTDB lineage: Bacteria > Planctomycetota > Planctomycetia > Pirellulales > Pirellulaceae > VGZA01. The sequence continues at coordinate 49,734 of VGZA01000038.1, forward strand.
CGACGGAACCGCCAATCGTCTGATCGCCAACTTCAATGACGTAACGATCTCCCGCACTGTCGGCATGTGCAGCGTAGTCGATCACGCAACGATATTTGCCTGGCTTGCGCACGGCGATCGTCCAGACGGCGCGATCGTCGGTGCTCTGCCAATACCCCAGATTCCGGTACTGGTCCTCAAGGACCAGGGACGGGCCGTAGATACGGGCGTTTGTGGCCAGCAATTTCAAGGCTCCGTCGTCTTCGGCGGACACGGTCGCGGGTTCGTTCCCCGGGAACTTTTTCGGCGGCGTCGCGTGCCGGCGCAGATAGGCGATCGCGTCGCGAAGTTCTCGCGGCGAGAGATCCTTTTCCAATCCCTCCGGCATCAGCGATTTGCCGGTCGACTTGAGCGTATCGATATGCGAACGCAAGACCGTCACCGACTTACCGTCTTGCCCCAACAACGTGACGCTCGTGCCTGTCTCCGCCGCCAGCATCCCGGTCAAGGAACGGCCGTCGTCGGTGACGATGACAAAGTCCAGGTAGCGGTCTTCGATCGCTCGATTCGGATCAAGGACCGACGTCACCAGGGCATCCAGCGGCTTGCCGGCCAGCGCGGCCAGATCGGGTCCCACGGCATGGCCTTCTCCGTTGAGCCGATGGCACGGCGCGCAACGCTTGGCGAACACCAGCTTGCCGGCGCCATCGTCGGCGTCGCCCGTCATTTCCGCGAGATAGCGCCGAACGAGTTCCACTTTGGAACCACCGCCAAACGTGGAGAACAATTGCGCGGCGCGCTGGCGGATGGAATCGTTGGCGTGCGCCAGCAGCTGCTGGCGGCGTCGAGCGTCAAGCTGACTGGCCGACAGCGTTCCCGCCTCGACCATCTCCAACAACTTCTGCGTCCAGTCGACGCGACCGATCAGTAGATCCAGGATTACCGCCCGCAAGCCAGGACTCTGACGCTCCCACCCCGCGAGCAACGTGTCGGGGACGGAAGCATCGCCCGTTCGAGCCGCCGCCGCGACCGCGGCCGATTGTAATTCCATCGCAACGCGCGGAGAAAGCAGTTTCTGAATTACAGGCCGTTCCGCATCCCTGCGATCGGGATCGCGTCCAAGCAACCGTACGGCCGCCAATCGGTCGGCAATCGGCGCCGCATCATCCATGGCCACCTGACCGGCGTTGGCCGTCAGTCTGGCAAGTTCCTCTCGCAGCTCCGCATCGACCAGCATCGTGATCCGCCGCTGCCGTCGCTCGGAAGCGTCCAGAATCGCCGCCAGCGCGCTGAACTGCCACGACTGGAACTTGCCATCAACGGGACGCACCAGGGACGCCAACAATGTCGACAACCGGTCCTGGGGCACCACCGCGGCGGCCGTGGACAGAATCCCGTCGAGAACCGCTCCATCGCGAGCCGCCACGCCCGTTTTCAGCACGCCGCGTAAGGTCGCTTCAAGGTTCGACGCATGCAGCGAGCTCAAGGCGGCTGTCCGATGATACGGATTACCACCGGACTGCGCCAGCAGTTCGGCCAGTAACTCCCCACCGCGGGGATCACGGAATTGGCCGATTGTCGACGCGACCTGCAGGCGCACCGCGGGGTCGGGATCGTGAAGCAATGCGTCCAAGGGCGGCGGCAACGAGTTCAACATGTCGCCGCCCGCAGTGATGGCCAGCGATTCCAGTAAGCGAACCGCCTGACGCCGCACACCGGGGTGGGAATCACGCAGCGCCGGCGTCAGAACTTCATCACGCAGCGCGCACAGCCCCTCCAACGTCCATAACGCCTGCATCCGGGTCTGCGGCAGGTCGGATCGCCGCGCGAGTGACTCCAGGGAGGGAACAACCGACACGTCGTTTTTCCATACAATCCACTGCTGTCCCATGTCGCGCAGCCAGCCGTTGTTCGATTCGAGCAACCGCAAGGCGCGCTGTGCGTCGAGCGGCTCCAGGTCGGGAAGCGCACGGCGCGGCGCGTCCGCGGCAACAACCCGATAGATCCGGCCGCGGTCAGATCCGGCGCGCAGGTCGAGTTTCCGTTGCCACGCCAACGGAATCCACTCGGGATGCTCAATCACCGCGCGGTACATGTCGGCGATCCAGAGTCCGCCATCCGGACCGGTCCGCGCCATCACCGGCCGAAACCAATTGTCGCTGGACGACAGGAATTCGCTCTGCTGCCCATCCGCCGTACGCCGACTGCGGAACGATACCCCTTCACCGGTCATGACCTCATGATGCACCAGATTGTGAACCGGTTCGCAGATGAAAACATGGGCCGAAAATGGCCCCTCCGGCAACGGCATTCCGAGCGACACGTCGCGAAAAACCTCCGGACTGCAGGCCGACGTGAATCGATTCGACATATTGAAATCGTTGAACCTCGCCAGGGTTCGGCTGATCGGAAAAACAGGAGCCGCCCCCGGCTGTTCGGATACGTGCACCCGTAGTTCCGGCGGCGCGATATGCGGATTCCTCCGCAGATAGTGATCCTCGATCACATAATGCCATATCGGATTCGCGTTGTTTCCACCGAACCAATTGCCCCAGTCATCTCGATTACGACCGAATTGCGTCTGGCCTGTCTGCGCATCGAGTTCACCCGTATCGGGTCGAAATCGTAAATCGCGACCGCTAATGCCGACCGTCTGCATCGATCGCGTCGAGTGGATCTCGCCGCCGCTGTCGCCGTTCGCCAAGTAGAGCCAATTGTCGAATCCCCAGCGCAAACCGTTGACGCGATGCTGCTGGTTCCCTTCTTGAAACCCGCGAAGCAGAACGGTTCGTCGATCGGCGCGACCATCGCCGTCGGTGTCTTCCGCCAGAAAGACCTCGGGAGCGGTCGAGACGATGACCGCATCACGCCAGACCTTGATCCCGGTCGGAAACGGGATGTCATCAAGAAACAACTCTGCTTGGTCATAGACTCCATCGGCATCCCGGTCGACCAGTCGTTTCACGCGTCCGCCCGGCACGCCCTTGGTGTCCCCGGGTCCGTTCCAGTTCAAGCCGTTGGGATAATCGCGCATTTCCACGACCCACAGGCTGCCGTCCAATCCCCAATCGAAGGCAACGGGGTCCTCGACCAGCGGCTCGGCCGCAACCAGTTCGATCCGCAAGCCGGGCGGCAGCCGCATCGATTCCAGCGCTTCGCGCGGCGACTTGGGAGGCGGAATGTCGGCCTGCTTGACCGCCGGGTAGAACCAGGCAGGCAGCAGTTTCTGCACCGTATCGACGATGGAGTCTTCGACCTCGTCGCGAAAACGGCCAGCGATGCCGTAGTAGAGCATCGACGTATCGACCTCGTATCCGCCTTCATTCAGAACGCGTTTCGACGGGATGTAGCATGGCACCGTATTGGCGTAGGCCGTAATCCACAGGCGACTCGCGTCCAACTCATTCCGCAGCCGTGTCGCATAATCGACGACCACTTCGCCGCTGAGGAAGACCATCGCCAGGTCGCCAATACGAGTCGGCCGGGCAGCGCCGTCGGAAAGTCGCGCTCCAAACACCCAGGTAGCGATCGGATAAGGAACCGTCTTCGATATTTCGTCGGCCTGGTCCAGTTTGCGCAGTTGCTGGCGCGCATGGTAACCGACGACACCCGGTTGACGAGCCCGTTCTTCCCACTGTACCCGGTCCGGGATCGCCTCCAATTCCAGCGTCAACGTGCGCATGCGGCAGTCGAGTTGCGGCGCAATCGGCGTCAGCTCGGTGGCCAGCAACCGACGAACCTCGACGGCAATCGCTTCGCCGTGACGGACCGCCATTTCGACCGCTCCGCGCGGCGCCGGATTGGCGTCCGCACCGCAGCCGATCGTGATGATGCCGACCGCGCCGGGAAAGCTCCGTTCGATCGACTCGCGGGCATAGCCGGCCCAATCGCCGGAAATCTGGTTGAATTCGCCGGTCAATGTCGTGCAATGGCAGGCATAGTTGGCCACGACGGCGATCAACCGTCCCTGCAGGTCGTGGGCCGCCAGCACCGGCAACCCATGATCGACCGGTCCTCCCGCTTCGACACCGAATCCAACCCACTTGCCGTCCTTCAGCACGCGCCGGTTGGCGGCGAATCCCACCGTCCCCTGTCCCCAGGACAGTCGAGCCGGCTGGCGGGCCGCCAATGCCGCGCGCGCCACGGCGATCAGCTTCTCCGTCAGCGTGGTCGTGTACGACGCGATCGCCGCCCGCTCGTCGCCGGAAAGGTCTTCGCCAAAGAGATACGGCGCCCAGCCGTCGAGACATGGCGCGGCATGGGTATGCGTCGCGGTGATCACCACGCGTTCCGGCCGGACCCCCTGCTCCCGCAACTCGCCGACGACCGCATCGCGCACCGCCGCCGTCATGCCGCAGCTATCGACGGCGATCAAGATCGCGGGGCTGTCCCCTTCTACTCCGGCACGCTCGCTGCCCGCGCTGGCGTCGTTCGCTGCCACTCGGCCGCCGATGGCCAGCGCCTGCGCGGCGAGTCGCTGCGACACGGCGCGGGATTCCAGCTTGCGATTACCGTATCCCGCGAGCCGAATTGGGACGTCAGGCGTGATATCGATGCGCGCCGCGCCCACGACCCCGGGCGGCATTGCCCGCTTCAATTTGCGGTCGGTCCAGTTCACCAGCATTTCATCGTACGAAATGCGATCGACATGGTCCGGCAATCGATTCGTGTCTTCATTCTGCAGCCAGAGACGCCGGGAATGAAACCAGCCGCCGTTGTTGGTCCCATCCGCGCGAACCAGGGGTGGAATCGACGGTCCCGTACCCGCCGTGCCACGTATCCCTTCGACCACGCATTGCGACCAACCCTTTTCAAGACTCTCGAACAAGTACACGCCGTACGATTCCGGACCGGAATACAATACGTCGAGTCGACGATCACCATCCAGATCGATGAAGCGAAGATCGGCGCGATCCCCACGCGGATGCAGTCGATTGGCCAGGGCAGGCAAGTTCCACGACAGATCGCGCCATCTGCCCTCCTCGCCGCGCACCGCGATACGACTCGTCGGGCCCCCGGCAGCGCCCCAATCGATCTGGATCCTCTCCGAACGCCCGTCGCCATCAAGGTCCCGGTACCAGGTTTGTACCTGGTTCCGGTCGGCGGGCAACAACGACTCTTCCAGCAGCAACTTCAGGTCCGACGGAATCGAATCCGCCGGGCTTCGCCAGGCCGATCGCTCGTCATCCCAGATTTTGTGCGTGAACCGTTCGGGACCATCGCGATAGACGATATCCAGGTATCCGTCCCCGTTGATGTCCACCAGCCGTGTCGAAGATGCCGTTCCGTCGGAGTTGCGAATCGGATGACCGTCCAGCAGATCGCGGTTCAACCGCTCGGCGCATTCGCGGAATGTCAGAAACTTCACCCGGCTGCCATAACGCTCCACGGCATAGTCGATCAGTTCCACCATCTGTTCGGCACGAATCCAATTGTGCGGATGGAAGACCAGGTTGAACGTGCCGCGTTTCACCACCGCCGCATCCAGGGCGAATTTCCAATCGCGGATGGTGTCCGGATTGTTTGCACGTTGCACGTGCTGCGCCGACCAGTCGCTCGGCACGACGCAGGGAAACTCCCAGCAGGTGCCGTCGATCATGTAGGGATAAGGATAGTCCTCGATCGTGTTGACAAAGGACGGGAATGGGATGTAACGCCGGAAACGCTCGCCGCTGTCGGGCAGCTCGACGATTTCCCGCGGCAACGAGCCGTCCTTGCTCGTAATGATGTTGAACACCGAACTGTCAATTTGCAGGAAGTTACCTTGCGGCGTTCGCGCGCCGAACGCATGGTGCCAGAAGCGAGGACTGGGAGTGTTCAGTGAATCGCAGCACGGCATCCGAAACGCAACCGGCCGGTTTCCAGGGATCGTATGCATCAAGTCCACGCCGCGATCGTAGGTGCTTCTCGCCTTCTTCCAATCGCCGCCTTGCAGGCACGGGCAGGGATGGTCAACGGTATGCACTTCGATACTCAGACCTTCTTCGAGCCATTGCCGCAATTGCGGATGATCGGCCGGCACGTTGCACGTCATGATGCTGACCGGCGCTCGCCCGTCGATCCGCTTCAATCGCTCCAGGATCGGTCGCAGAAACCGCTCGTAGACCGCCGGATCCCGCATGTCGTCGATGCCCAGTGTGACGACGCAATCGACACCCGGTTCAACGACCCATTGCGGCGTAACCAGTTTCGGGAACTCGCGGTGCACGTAGTACGGATCGAGAGGCTCGCGGAGATACGCCCAGCGTTCCAGGTCATCCGCCGAAGCCACCGGCAGTCGGCTCCCCAGCAGCCAGACCAGCAGGATCAACAATCGTCGTGATCCCGTCGCCAGGATCGAAAAGGCGGCAGTGAAGATCTTCATTTCGTTTTTTCCGGAGTTTCCAATCTGTCCGTTCATTCCGGGGGAAGGCGCATCGCGGTACCGGGTCGCGAAAAGCGGTGTGGAATCCGCAAACACTCTGCTCCGCATCGACGTTGAGCGAGTCGCGGCGCGGAAATTCGACCGACTTGTCGGAAGCGTTACACGAGCGTCGCGATCGGGTCCGCCGCGATCAAACGCATTGGGCGTCCCAGGGCATCGTGTAATGTGGCGTCGGGAGCCACGCCAAGCAAGTGGTAGATCGTGGCGGCCAGCGATTCGGGCGAAACCGGATCCCGTGTCGGATACGCCGCCTGGCGGTCCGAAGCGCCATGCACGAATCCGCCGGGCAGCCCAGCGCCGAACAACACCACCGAATTGCAGGCAGCCCAGTGGTCCCGGCCCGCCGCGGCATTGATCTTGGGCGTTCGACCAAATTCGCCGAGGCAAACCACAAGAGTCTCGTCCAGCAATCCTCGCTCCTGAAGGTCGTCCATCAACGACGAACAGGCCTGATCGAAATTGGGCAGCAACTTGGTCTTCAGATCGACGAAATTATTCTTGTGCGTGTCCCAGTAGGCGTCGTCACGCTCCCAGTTCACCGTCACCAGCGATACGCCCGCCTCGACCAGCCGCCGCGCCAAGAGACAGCCTTGCCCGAACGGCGTATTGCCGTAGCGGCCGCGCAGCTCGGGCGACTCCCGCTCCAGCTCAAATGCTTGTCGTGCAGCGTCGGAGGCCAGTAGCCGCACCGCGCGCGCTTGATACTCGCCCAACTGCCTTACCGACGCGGACTCCTCGAGCCGGCTCAGGCGCCGCTGGTATTCCATGGCCAGTTCGCGCCGCGCGATCAGCCGCGCCGGAGCATCGTGCGTCGCCAACGGCTGGAAACGATCGCTGTTGGGATGCTGCGAGATAAACATCGGGTCGTAAACGCCGCCAATCAGCCCGGCAAAGAACCCTGGAAAAATATGATTGTTCGCCGAAACCTGATTGGCCGGCGCATTGAGACTCACCGCCGACGGCAACCCCGACTGCGTCCCGCGCGGCGGCCGACCCGTTCGCAACCCGTGCCGCTCCACGTAATTCATCGCCGCACCGAAGCAGGGAAAATCGTCCGGCGCATTCTGCGGATTGGTACTGGGGCGCTTGTGACGAATACCCGCCAGCATGTAGTGCATCGCCACGGTGTGCGTGTTGTCTTCATGCGTCAACGAACGGACGATCGACAATCGATCGGTGCGCGTCGCCAGCTTCGGCAGGTGCTCGCCGACGAGAATCCCGGGGGTCCGGCTGGCGATCGGCTGGAACTCGCCGCGGACCTCCGCCGGCGCGTCCGGTTTCAAATCCCAGGTATCTTGGTGCGCCGGAGCTCCAAACAAAAACAGCACAATGCAAGACTTGGCCCGCCCAAAACTGCCGCGAATCGCAGCCGGAACCTTATCAAGTACGACCCCGTTGTCCGCTCGAACCGAGGTTGCCAACACCGACGGTAACGACAGACCGATCGACCCCAACGAGCCGATCCCGAGCCACTGCCGCCGCGACAGCCCTTCGCAAGTTCGAGATTGCCGTCCGAGAAATTCGAGCATTGGGGAACGGTGAACGGGTTGCAGGTTACAGGTTACAGGTTACAGGTTACAGGTTACAGGTTACAGGTTACAGGATTCGGGTTACAGATTAC
>VGZA01000039.1 GCA_016872775.1 Planctomycetota bacterium
AACTCCGCAACCACGAATGCGGCGAGGCGAGCGGCGAGGCGAGCGGCGAGGCGACATTAGATTTGATGCGGCTGTGGGCCGACGCGGACGCCGATATGTGCCGCCAGAAAAGCGGATGCCAGGGAGGTTGACAGCGTGGGGAATTGCCATCGATCGCTCGCCATCGGACCGGAAACGCCGGAGTTGCTGCGTAAGGCCGACCGCGCCGTGCAGTCGCTGGCCGGTGCGTCGCGGAGACAGACGGTGGGGCTGTTCGATCACGGCTGCGTCTTCGTCAATGGCCTGCCTTGCTCGGCGCCTTGGCAGCGGCTTGGGCCAGGAGATGTTGTCGAGCTGCGCTTCGATGACGCGCGTCGCTACGCACCGCGGAAGAAGCCGCCAAAGTACCTCGGGTTCCAGATCCTGTTCGAGGACGAACATCTGATCGTCGTGGAGAAACCGGCGGGGTGGCTCACCGTGCCATCTCCGCGAGGTGAATCGAATACGCTGATCCAACGCATTTCCGACTACTACACGCGGGGAAATCGAGGCCGTCGTGTCCTGGTGCGCGCCGTCCATCGGCTCGATCGAGGCGTTTCCGGGGTCCTGGTATTCGCGCGGCACGACGACGCACTGCGCGGCCTGCGCCGGCAATTCGAATCGCATTCGCCCTCCCGCGAATACTGGGCGATTGTCGCCGGAGTGATCGCAACGCCACAAGCGACGATCCGCAGCTACCTGGCGACCAGCAAATCGCTGACACGCTATTCCACTTCCGATCCCGATCAGGGTGAACTGGCCATCACACATTATTGCGTGGAGTCGGTCGGCAGCGACTACTCGATTCTGCGCGTGCGCCTGGAGACCGGCAGACGCAATCAGATTCGCGTCCATCTGGCGGAGGCCGGTCACCCGGTACTGGGCGACCAGCGGTACTCGCCAGAACGGGCTGCCCATCCGCGCTGGCGATATGCACGCCTGGCACTCCACGCCGAAACGCTGGAATTCACCCATCCATGCTCGGGCGAAAAATGCCGTTTCGAATCGCCCCTGCCCGCTGAATTCACCGACTTTCAGTCTCGTTAGCGGTCTCCAGTTCTTCCTGCCCAGAAGGGCAACGCCGTGCGAGTCCTGTCGCTGTGTGCCCAGGGCATCGCGATGTCGCCCAAGGGCCGGTAGTGTTGCACCACGGTCTTTTCCGGCCCCTCTCCCCGGCCCTTCTCCCCGGAAATACCGAGGGAGAAGGGAGGACCGTTGCTTGCAGGCGCGGCTATTGACTGTCGATGGGGCGATCGGGGGGCGGCGCGGGCGGCTGCGCCCATTGGAACGTCGATTGATAGGCGATGTTCAAATGAGGTGTCTCGACCCAGCGTCCTTGATCGCGTCGCGAAATCAACAGCGCGTCCAGTGTTCCTGTCGTCAGCAAAGTCCGTTCCACGGGCCACGGCGCGGAACCCGACTGCATGAACGGCTCGATCTGCTGCAACAGGTGCGAGAAATGCATGAACGGCCGCGCCTCTTGCGTCCAGAAGACCGCCGCCTCCTGCCGTTGGTCGGCGTACCGCCAGGCGGCTGCCCAGTCGATGTAGAGCTGGTCCAGCGAGAGCACGCTGGCACGAAGTCCGTCGACGTATTCCACGATAAACAGCGCCGGTTGCGGCACCAGCTCGCGCAACGGTTTGTTCGTCGGGATCGGTCGGTCCTTCGCGCAGCGCAAAACGGTGTCCAAGAGTTCCCGATCGATCACCCCGGCATCGATCGCCTGCCAGACCGCCGGTCCGTGCAGTGTGCGCACGCGACGTACTCCCGATTCGCCGCCCGGCCGGCGTTCGGCGAGGCATTGCACCACTTCCAACGCATGGAATCCATACGAGTCCAGGCGGTGGTAGGAAAGCGCGACGATTTCGCGCAAAGGGCGATTGCGATCGACGTCACGAGCCGGTTCGCGCCAGAGTACCGGCAGTGACGAGCCCGCCATCAGCGGAATTCCGGCTTGGGTCGCCTGATCGTAAATCGCTTTGGCGTCCTGCCAGTTGTCGGCGAAGTGCTTGTCGATGAAAAGCGGCACGGCTCGATTCGCCGCGCGAACCAGGCGCACGATCTCGTCGAACATCCGTCGTTTCGGAAACAGAATCTGGCCTGTGTCGGACTCGGGGTAGTTGCCATGTTCGGCCACCAGAAAGATCCCGTCGACCGCGAGCTTACCTGTACCCAGCGTCAATGCCTGCTCGATCGTGGCGCACAGAGGAATCCCGTGTCGCGCGGTCAGTGCACGTCCTTTGTCGTTGGCAGGGAATTGTTCGATATGCAGCGAGGCGAGCTTGAGTTTGGGAAAGGGCGCCGTGCCGGTCAGTTCGTAGCCCTGCAGCAGCCGGCTGAGAAACATGTCGGCGTGCGAATTGTGATAATAGACGGTGGTGACACCGGCGACGCTCGGAACGCGCGGTTCAACGCCGGATACTCCCGCCGTCGGCCCGGTCGCGGGCAACAACAGCGAAGATGCCAGGGCGCTCAGAGCATCGCGCCGTGTCACTGCCGATCGTTGGTGGCTCGACAAGCTCCCCATACCGGGCGACTCCTCAGGCATCGCGATTGGCGAATGGCCAATCGGTGGCCGTATAGTTGATCGCCAGTTCCGGCGTCAGTCTCCAATCACCGTGTGCGGCCGCGCTCCGCATCAAGGCGTCCAGCGCGCCTGTGGTGAGCAGCGTCCGCTCGACCGGATAGACCGCTTTCTGCGTATGAATCATGGCGTCGATGGCGCGCGTCAGGTACGCGAAATGCCCAAATGGTTTTCCCTCCTGCAACTCAAAGAACACGACCAGTGGCTGGTCCTGGCCCCGCAGTTTCGCCGCGAACACGAACTGATCGGCGAGCCCGTTCGCGATGGCGACGGTGGCGACCAGGCCATCGCGATAGGCGAGCTGGTAGAAGGCCGCGGAGTCGTTCAGTCGTTCCAGATCCGGCGCGACGGCGCGTGGCATCGCCTTGATCGACGCTTCGAATAAGGCTCGCGACCATTCGCCGCGCTGCAGGCCGCGGTGGATCTGAGCCCCTCGCAAGGCGCGCACGGCGTAAATGCCCGACTCGCCCGCACCGCGCCGCTCCAGCATGCACTGCAGGCCCTCCAGGGCGTGGAATCCATACGATTCCAAGCCGCCGTACCCCAGCATCAGCGCCGCTTCGATCTCGCAGCCGCGCGGAAGCTCCCGAGCGGGACGGCGCCAAGTTACCGGCACCGAGGAGCCGGCCATGAACGGAAATCCCAGCTCTCGGGCGGTGGTGACCATATGCAGCGCGTCCGGCCAACGATAGGAGAGGTGCTTGTCATTGAAGACCGGCGCCGTCGATCCGGTGCGGCGAAACGTCCGCACGATCTGGTCGAAAAATTTGCGTCGCGGGTAGGTTACCTGTCCCGTATCGGGCGTCGACGGGTAGTTGCCATGTTCGGCGATACTCAAGACGCCCGCGACCTGTAAGCGGTCGGAGCCCAGGGTGAGCGCTTCGTCGATCGAGCCGGCGAGGCGGAACCCGAACTTTTCCGCAAGGCCCGCGCTCAGGTCTCCCGCGGGGCGCTGGTCGACATACAGGCTGGCAAGCCGCAGCGCCGGGCCCACACCACCTTGCTGATCAAATCCGTGCAGGATCTTGCCGACAATCACATCCGCGTGCGTATTCTCGCGGTACTCGGTGACCAATGCGGCCACGGGCAGCGGATCGCCCCCCTGCCCTCCCCGACCAAGCGACCAGCAACCGGACTCGCGCCCTTCGAGCCGATCGGCCGAAACGCCATTGACGGTGCAGCCCACTCCTGCGGAAGCGAGGCCCCACAACAATTCTCGTCGGTGCATTTGAACAACCATCCCGACCCTCCTGTGCTTGCAAACGGGGCTTCTATCCTACCTTGCAGGTCGTTGCAAAAGAAAGGCGATTATGGCAATGCACTTGGCTCGTCGACCGCGCGATCGCGCCACGTCGTTGCGCAGTCGCGACGGAAGTCGTCCGCTTGGGGATCCAACCGATTCGCTCCGAAAAAACGGGCGCGGTTCGCGGGTCGAATGCGCCGCAGTCGAATCTCAAGGACGCACAACGCTGCCGTCGCGTTGTCGAATCGCGGGCCAGGCGCCGTTGTACGGATGGTCGGGGAACGGAAAGCGGGCCGCCAAGGCCTCATCGAGATCGATTCCCCAGCCGGGCCGGTCATTCGGCCAGACGGCGCCATCGCGCAGTTCCATGCAGCCCGGGAAGACGTCGCGTGTGGCCTGATTGAACGGTGAAAATTCCTGGATGCCGAAATTCGGGCAGGCCAGGTCGAGCGCGAGATTGGCGGCGTGCCCGACCGGCGACGTATCGCCGGGTCCGTGCCAGGCGGTACGTACACCGAAGAACTCGCAGAGTGCCGCCAGCTTCCGCGACATCGTCAGGCCACCGATCATCGACAGGTGCACGCGGATGTAATCGATCAGCTGCTCCCGGATCAATGGCAGGAACTCGTGAACATTCGTGAACAGTTCGCCCATCGCCAACGGCAGGTGCGTGGTCGCGCGGAGCCGCCGGAAGTAGTCGATTTCCTCCGGCGGTAACGCGTCTTCCAGAAAAAACAGCCGGTACGGTTCCAGATCCTTCGCGAGTTGCATTGTCAAAGGCGGCGGTAAACGCTCGTGGATGTCGTGAAGCAACTCGAGCTCCTCTCCCAATTCGCTTCGCGCGTGCTCGAACAATCGCGGCACGATGCGGACGTAGTCGGCCGGCACGAAGATGTTATGGGGTGTCGTCGGGCCGTCGACTTGCGCGTGGGTCTTCAAGTCCGATGCGGTGCCATACGTGGCCTGTCCGGGGACTTCGACCTGCAGCCGTACGTGGCGAAATCCGGCGGCCTGATGCTGTTGCGCCTGGGCGACGACCTCCGGGATCGACTTGCCGGCCGCATGAACATAGACCGGTGCCGCCATGCGGCACTTGCCGCCGAGCAGATCATGGACCGGCATCCCGGCCCGCTTGCCTTTGATGTCCCATAGCGCCATGTCGACGCCGGACAGCGCGTTGTTCAGCACGGGCCCTTGCCGCCAGTAGGAACTGACCTGCGACGCAAGGAAAATGTCCTCGATTTCCGCGACGTCACGACCATGGAGAAACGGATCGAGATATTTTTCCACCGCCTCGACAACGGCAAGCGGTCGCTGCGTGAAAGTCGCGCAGCCCAGTCCGTAGAGCGTTGGCTCGTCCGTTTCCACTTTGACGACGACGAGTCGAATGCCCGCCGGCGCCGTGAGAATGCAGCGGATCTTTCGAATCGAATTGCGCATAGGACGGCGAATCTGGAATCGCCTCTCCGTCGAGGAACCCGGTTGCCAACTTTGCCGAGCGGCCCGCTTTGCGGAGGGCCGGAAACAGATCATAAATAGTGTGCCGACAGTCCGGCAATGCTTGACAGAAGATATTTCCGCCCCGGGAACACTCGAACAAAAGGAACCTCCGCATGGCTCGCATCAAAGAGATCGAACGCATCTGGGTCGACCTGCCGCTCAAGGAAGTGCCGTTCAGGAACATGGTCCGCGAAATTCCCCATTGGTCGCTGTTCGAAATCTGCAAGGTGACGCTCGACACGGGGCATGTCGGTCTCGGTGAGACGATGCCGTATTACACGTACGGCGCTGTGAGCGACGCCGCCGTGGCGCGAGCCCAGGGTGGCTCGCCAACCGAACTCATGTGGGACGACACTCTGGGGGCCGGTTTGCAGATGGCGATCTTCGACGCCGTCGGCAAACTGATCGGCGCGCCGCTCTGGTCACTGTTCGGCAAGCGGATTCGAAATTGGGCGCACGTCGGCTGGTGGGCTATCGATATGCCGGCGGATGACTGGATCCTCGAATGCCAGGAAGCCGTCCAGCAGGGATATACGACCTTCAAAACGAAAGCCCGGCCATGGTTCGACCTGCATGATCAGCTCGAACGGCTCTGTTCCTCGGTGCCCGACTATTTTCAGATCGATATGGACTTCAACGATTTCGGACTCGATCCGGCCGTCGCCCGACCGCTCTGCAGGGCACTGGAGAAGCACTCCAAGATCGCGATCTGGGAGAGTCCGATCCAGCAGGAAGATGTCGAGGGGAATCGTTCGTTGCGTGCCCAGCTGAGTGTACCGATCGCGCAACATACCGGTCGCCCCGCGTTCCGTACGCAACTGGAGCGGCAGATCTGTGACGGATTCGTGATGGAAGGCGGCGTCAGCAATACGCTATCCAAGGGGCGGACCTGCGAGGAATTCAACAAGCCGTACTGGCTTCAGTGGGTGGGCAGTAATCTGGCCGCCTCGTTCTGTCTGCACCTGCAGGCCGTGCTGACGCACGCCCGCTGGCCCGCCATTCATTGCAACCATATGTACGCTGCTCAGTACGTACGCGAGCCGTGGCAGGTGCGCAATGGCCAGGCGCAGGTCCCGGACCAGCCCGGCATCGGTGTAACCGTGGACTGGAAAGTCGTGGAGAAATATCGCATCGAACCGAAACCCAAACCGTATCCGTATCCCAGACTGCTGCTGCGGCTCGACTGGCCTTCCGGCGCTTGCTCGTATTTCACCCATGCCCAGCAGTTATGGGACGCCTTCAAGTATGCGGAGTTGCCGTCGTTTACGCGCGGTGTCAATCTGACGCGCGTCCTCGATGACGGCGGTGAAAACTGGCGGCGGCTGTACGATTCGGCGAGTCGTCAGCCGATCCTGTACGGCGAGCGTATGCCATAGTCCGTCCTGGTCGTGCCGCACGGGCTTCGGTCGGCGAGCACGGATTGCTTTTTTGGCTACTGTTCGATCGGCCGTGAACAATCGATGCCGATCCAGCAGACGGCGCTGACCAGGTACATCGCGGCGACGCAGAGAAACAATGCCAGATAACCGGGAATCGTCGCGCCCTCGGGGGATATGGTTGCGAAACGGTCCAGGATCCATCCGAAAATTGGCGGCATCAGCACGCCGCCGAGTGTTCCGGAAGTGTTGACGATGCTGAAGATCGAGGCGGAAAAACGCCCGCCCAGATCCGTACACGCGCCCCAGACCGTGGGTTGACTCCAGTCGCTGAAGAATTTGACCACAAACAACGACCAACCCGCGGCGGCCGCGCTGTCCCGCGTGATCGCCAGAAACATCAAGCAACACGCCAGCACGTTCCCCGTGGCGCCAATGATCGTGCGCCCCCATCGGCGGCTGCCCGTCGCGCGAATGGCAAGATCATTGCAGGCGCCGCCCAGCATCCCCCCCACCGCTCCTCCCAGCAGCGGCAGGCCGACGAACAGTCCCGCGGTCTTGAGATCGACGCCCTTCACAACCAGGAAATAGCCGCCCATGAATAGATTGTAGATGCCGTCCGCGCCGGCGGCAAAAAACTGCTGCGTCACAAACAATGCCATGCTGCGATTGGCCAGCGCGCTGCGCCAAGGTAACACCCGGCGGTCCGACGACGCCATGCTGCGGCCATCGCGAATCAACGCCCTTTCCGACGCATTGACGCGCGGATCGTGTTCGGGTTCGCTGCGAAACAGAACCAGGAATAACACCGCGAACACCAGTCCTATCGCGGATAACCAGAGCAACGATTGCTGCCAGCTCAACTCCAGCCAGCCCATCAGCACCGTGCCCATCAGGACCGACGAGGCGAAACCGCCACCGCGGCCGCAGAATGTGGCGATCCAACCTTGAATCATCGTGCGGTTCCGCGCGGGGAACCAGGAATGCGTCACGCGATTGAGACAAGGATAAGTCCCCGCCTGGCTGGCTCCGAACAACAGACGCGCGAATACCAGCAACTTCATGCCGCCGGCACCATGCAACGCCAGTGCTCCGGACCAGATCGCAATCGAGACGCCAAGAAAAAGGTGCGGTCCAAACATGTCGGCAATGATGCCCGACGGCACCTGCAGCGACCCATAAGTCCAGTTAAACAGGCTGCCAATCGCGCCGACCTGCGTGTCGTTCAGCGCAAACTCCTCCTTCAATTTCGGACCGATAAAATTGAACGTGAAGCGGTGCAGATAGAGCAGGAACGAGGCGCCGCAACTCAAAAGAAAAATCGTCCAGCGGCGATGCGTCGCGCCACCCTGCTCTTCCCGAAGCGACACGTCGTAGTTCATACGGAGATTTCCCGGCGTTTCGAGCCAAACGGAGAGTGTACCACGGGCACCGCGGGCGCGGCACGAAGTGATCGATGCGGCTACAATGATATCGGCCGCCTGGCCACGATACAAACATCGATCCGCTTTGAAGGTTCCAGCAATGAAAATTACCTCCATCCGCCCGATCATCGTCGGCGACGTCCGAAACTTTCTTTTCGTGATCGTCGAAACCGACGAGGGCTTGTGCGGACTGGGGGAGGGAGGCATCACTTGGCGCGAATCGGCGATGGCCGGATTCATCGAGGCCCTGCGCCCTTCCCTGCTCGGCCAGGACCCGATGCGCACGGAACACCTCTGGCAGGTCATGCTGCGCTGCGGTTTTTTCCCGCCCGGCCGATTGGGACTGGCCGCGATCAGCGCCATCGACATTGCGCTCTGGGATATCAAAGCCCAGGCACTGGCTGTGCCGTTGTACCAGTTACTCGGTGGCCGCGTGCGGGATCGAGTTGTCTGTTATCCTCACGTCGCGGGACCGAATCCCGCGTCGCTCGTGGAAGACGCGCGTCGCAAAGTCGCCGAACAGTGGCGGTTCGTGCGCTTCGATCTGCCGTGCTGGAACGAAGTATTCGAGCCGCGACGGGCTGTCCGTGAGGGCGTGGAACTGTTCGCGGCGGTGCGCGAAGCGGTCGGGCCTGAAATCGAACTCGTCATCGACGTCCATACCCGGCTCGACCCGGCCAACGCGATCCTGCTCTGCCGGGAACTCGAAGCGCACCGCCCCTATTTCGTCGAAGATCCGCTCCGCAGCGAAAATCCGGCGTCCCTCCGCCGCCTGCGCGAACAGACCTCGGTCCCGATCGCCATGGGGGAACAGCATGCAACCAAGTGGGAATTCCGCGAGATGATCGAAAACGACTGGATCGATTTCGCCCGCGTCGATCTCTGTATCGCCGGCGGGATCACCGAAACAATGAAGATCGCCGGCTGGTGCGAAACACATTACCTGCCCCTGGCCCCGCATAATCCTCTTGGACCTGTCTGCACCGCCGCTTCACTCCACGTCGATCTGGCCATCAGCAACTTTGCCGTCCAGGAGTGCGCGCGACCACCCGGTGCCGTACTGAGCGAACTGTTTCCCGAACAAGTACCTTTCGAACGCGGACACCTGCTCCCGCCCACTCGCCCGGGTCTTGGGATCACGTTCGACGAGTCCGCCATCCGACGCTACCCACCAATCCAAGACGGGGACTGCCCCCGATTCCGACGCGACGACGGTGCATTCACGAATTGGTGAAACCGGTTACGGGTTACGGGTTACGGGTTACGGGGCACGGGCACGGGGCACGGGGCACGGGGCACGGGGCACAGGTGCCACGGGTGACTTCGTGTGCCACGGGTGAGGAGGGTAGTCCCGAGCCCGTGCAAGGTGACAAAGTTGAGGTTGAAATTTGAATCGGGGCCAATTCACCGTCTTCCGATCCGACGTTGACCGACAATGAACGTTGACTCCATCACTTGGGCACGGGCTCGGGACTACCCTCACCCGTGGCACCCGTAACCCGTTTTCCACTTTGCATTCTCATGACCCATCGTTACACTTTTATTTGTTGCCATGGAATTGCTTACCCGCCACGATCAGCCTGCCTTGGAGTCTCTTTCGCGTGCTAAATGTTTGGGTTCGAATTCGGCGCGACTCGACCGCGACCATGTTCGGTAGCGGCATTCAGTTGTTCTTGGTCGGCTGCTTGTTGCTTGTACCTTGCGCCGTGGCGATGCCGGATTCACCGGCTGGACCGACGGATGAAAGCGGGCGGCGGTTACCGAACTTTGAATCGATTCGTGTCGAGCCTGCCGAACTCTTTCTGGACGCGCGCAATCGAGAGCAGGGCGTGATCGTTACCGGAATGACGGCGTCGGGAGAAATGGTCGATTTGACCCATCGTGTCGCCTACGCGAGTTCGGACCCGGGCATCGCGTCGGCGTCTGCCGGCGGGCAGGTGTCCGCGGTGGCGGACGGTGGGGCCGAATTGACGATCGAAGTGGGCGTCAAGGCGGCCAAAGTTCAAGTTCGCGTTGCCGGACTGGCAACGACCAGAATTCCCGATTTCGACAACGACGTCGTGCCACTGCTGAACCGTTTTGGCTGTAATACATCTGCCTGCCATGGGAAAGCGGAAGGGCAGAATGGGTTTAAGCTTTCCGTATTCGGTTCGGATCCTGGTACCGATTACGGCGCCCTGGTGATGGAGTCGCGTGGAAGAAGATTGTTTGTTCCGGAGCCGGATCGCAGCTTGTTGATGCGGAAGGCGTCTGGCGACATGCCTCATGGCGGTGGCGTGCGCATCGAACGGCGTAGCCGGGCGTACCAGGTTCTGCGCGAATGGATTGCGGCGGGAGCGCCTCGAAGTGATCCGCATGCGGCGAGTGTAGTGCGCATTCAGGTGTTGCCGAATCGCCGCACAATTGGCCCGCGCGGGTCGCAACAGCTTCGTGTGACGGCGGAGTTCAGCGACGGGCGGACTGTGGATGTAACGGAGTTGGCCCGGTTCCAATCCAACAACGACGCCTTGGCGTCCGTCGACGAGCGGGGGATAGTGGTTGCGGGCGATGCGCCGGGTCAGGTGGCGATCATGGCAAGCTACATGGGGGCGGTCGACACATTTCAGGCGTTTCTGCCGCGGCTCGAAATGTTGGCGGACGTGGCGCCGGCCAGCGAAGTCAATTCCATCGATACGCTGGTCCACGCGCAGTTGAGGAAATTAAACATTGCGCCGGCGGCCCGCTGTGACGACGCCGACTTCGTGCGACGGGCTTATATCGACGTGATCGGGACGCTGCCGACGGCTGAAGAGGCTCGTGACTTCCTGGACGACCGCTCGGCGGGCAAACGTCGCGCCTTGGTGGAACGCTTGATGGTGCGCCCGGAGTTCGTCGATTACTGGTCGCAGAAGTGGGCCGACATTCTCCGCGTCGATCGGCGCACCCTGGGCCACAAAGGGGCCTTTGCATTCTACCGATGGATTCACGACCAGGTGGCCAGGAATCGGCCGATCGACGAGTTCTTCCGGGAGATCATTGCTGCGCGGGGAATCATCGAACAGGCGCCGCAGGCTCGGTTCTATCAGGTGTCCGGGAATGCGGGGGACACGGCGAGTACGCTGTCCCAGATCGTGCTCGGTGTCCGCATTGCGTGCGCTCAGTGCCACCATCACCCGTTTGATCGCTGGAGCCAGGACGATTACTTCGGCATGGCGGCCTACTTTCAGCCGCTGTCGCGCAAGGCGACGTCGCGCGGGGAGTTGCTCGTCTACGCTGGCGGTGCCAAGGCGACGAATCCGCGCACCGGCCGGGAGATTCCCGCGCACCCGCTGCAGACTCCGATTCCGCCAGCGGTGGCGGACGGTGACGTCCGCGTGCAGTTGGCTCAATGGATGACTTCGCCACAGAATGCCTGGTTTGCGCGGAATGTGGCGAATCGGATCTGGGCCCAGTTGCTCGGCCGAGGGTTGGTCGAACCGGTCGACGACCTCCGCGAAACGAACCCGCCATCGAACCCGGAATTGCTCGACGCGCTCGCCCGTTCGTTCATCGAACAGAAGTTCGACCTGCGGCGCTTCCTGCTGACGATCACCGATTCCGAGACCTACCAGCGCAGTGCCCATCCAGATCAATCGAACGAATGCGACGAGCAGAATTATTCGCGGGCATTATTGAAACGGATGGATGCCGAGGTCCTGCTGGACGCGGTCTGTCAGGTGTCGGGTGTGCCGGAGAAGTTTATCGGTTTTCCATCCGGTTATCGCGCGATTCAGTTGTGGGACAGCGAGGTCGACCATTACTTCCTGAAGCTGTTCGGTCGGCCGATCCGCAAGTCGGCTTGCGTCTGCGAGCGGAATATGGAGCCGAATGTCGGGCAGGTTCTGCATGTGCTCAACGCTCCGGAGATTCAGAGCAAGTTGGCGCACGACGGCGGACGCATCGCGCACTGGGTGGAGACGATCCAGGACGACGCGGCCATCGTCGAGCAACTGTACCTGACCTGTTACGCGCGTCGGCCCACCGACGAAGAGCGAACCGTGGCGCTGGAGTTCCTTGCTGGAGTTGCGCAGCGAGATGGGAACCGGTCGGACTTTCGCCGCCGCGCGGTTGAGGATCTGATGTGGAGTTGCCTGAACAGCCTGGAGTTTTTATTCAATCATTGAGGAGGCTGCGATGAAGGGAACGGTCGGTTTCTGCGATGGAGTCGCACGGCGTGATTTTATCCGCGTTGGCTGCGCCAGCCTGTTCGGTCCGGCGGCATACTGGTCGCTGCCCTCGTTACTCGGTTCGGCGGCAAGGGCCGGGGAGAATCCTGGTTCCGCGGATGCCCGATCGCTCATCGTGGTCTTCCTGCGCGGTGGCTTAAGTACGATCGATACCTGGGATTTGAAACCGAATGCGCCGGCGGAGTTTCGCGGCGAATTTCAACCGATCGCGACCAACGTCGCGGGGATCGAGATCGGCGAGCACCTGCCACGAATCGCGCTGCAGATGGACAAGTTCTCGCTGGTGCGATCGTTCGGGCATCGCAATTCGGATCATGGGCCGGCGGACCATTACATGCTGACCGGCTACCACCCGCTGGCGGGCTTCAATCCCGGCTTGTCGCCGAACAATCAGCGCCCCTCGCATGGCTCGATCATCGCCCGGCAACTGGGGCCTCGCGGCTCGGTTCCCGCGTATGTCTGCGTGCCGGATGTGCACCCAAGTGGCGGCGCCGCTTATCTTGGACCGGCCTCGGCGCCGTTCTCCATTAACGCCGATCCCAATGACCCGGGATTCACCGTCCGTGATGTCCTGCCGCCGTTGGAACTTGATCCGCATCGCGTCGAAAATCGTCAGGCGCTGTTGGCGCGCGTCGACCGATTTCAACGGACCGCCGAGAGCCGTGCGAATCGCGGAGCGAAATCGGTGAGCGTATTCCGGGAGCGTGCCTTCCAGCTGATGACCTCGGCGGAGGCCAAGCGGGCGTTCGACATCCACCAGGAAGACTCGCGATTGCGCGACGAGTATGGTCGCAATTCTCTAGGGCAGTCCTGCCTCATGGCGCGGCGGCTGGTGGAAGCGGGCGTGCGCTGCGTCACGGTTCAGCACGTCGATTGGGATACGCACGAAGCCAATTTCACGCACCTGCGGCGCGACTTGCTGCCGATGCTCGACGGGGCGATGGCGACCTTGTTTCGCGACCTGTCGGACCGGGGATTGCTTGACAATACGCTGGTCCTAGTGACCGGCGAATTCGGCCGCACGCCTCGGATCAACAACAACGCCGGCCGCGACCATTGGGGGCCCGGTTTCACGGTGGCGCTCGGCGGCGGCGGCATTCAGGGCGGCCGCGTGATCGGGCGGTCGGACGCACGCGCCGAAAAACCGGCCGACGATCCCTACGGCCCGGAGGATCTCGCGGCAACCGTCCACCGGCTGCTGGGAATCGATCCCGACGGCGAGTTCTACACGCCGGAGGGTCGGCCGGTGAAGATCGTTAATGACGGGCGGATGATTCGAGGATTGACATGATCGATCGTGGATGGTCGTCGGTTCGCCTACCGGTCCTATTGGCCGCGCTGCTCGCAATGCAGTCGGTCGGCGCTGACACGGCGACTGGCGAAGCGCCATCGGTTTCCTACATTTTTCCGGCGGGCGGACAGCGCGGTACGCAGGTACAATTTCGAATCGGCGGGCATTTCCTGCACGGCCATGCAGCACTCGACATGACCGGGCCCGGGGTTGCCGCGTCGACGACGATCAAGGAAGGACCAACCACCTGGTTTGAAGGCCCTCTTGTTGTTAAGCCGGCCTCCCAGGCGGCCGAGAATTACCCACGCGACCATTACGGCGAAGTCGCCCTTGCCAAGGACGCTCCCCTGGGAGCGATTGCCTGGCGGGTATCGACCTCGCAAGGGGCCACACCGGGCCGCCCGTTTGTCGTTGGCGATCTCCCCGAGGTCATCGAAGAGGAAATGGATGGCATGCCGCTGCCGCAGTCGGTCATGCTGCCGGTAACCATCAACGGCCGCATTTTTCCGCGCGAGGATGTTGATATCTGGACATTTGCGATGGAGCAGGGCCAGCAGGTCGCTTGCGAGGTGCTGGCCGCCCGAATCGGTTCGTCACTCGATTCGCAGTTGGAAATCCGCGCACCCGACGGTTCGCTGATCGCCGAAAATGGCGACTCCCTGGGGATTGATTCGCGAATCCAGTTCACCGCCCCCGTTTCCGGGGTCTACCAGGCGCGGATCTGGGACGCGGAGTTTCGCGGCTTGCAGGAATTTGTCTACCGCCTGACGATTCGAACCGATTCGTTCGTGGAACGAGTGTTCCCGTTGGGAGGTCGACGGGGAGAAACGGTCGCCTTTCGTCTGATCGATGCGCCGGAAGACCGCGCCGCCGTGCGACCGATGCTGCTTGCGCCCCCGTCGACAGGACTGCAATGGGTCCATTTGCCGTTGGGCGATCGGTTTTCTAATCCGGTGCTCGTCGACGTGGGCGACGCCGCCGAAGTCGTCGAGTCGCACAACGCTGACGGCAGTGGGCGCGCTCGCGACGTGGCGGCCGAACAGGACGGCGAAGTCGGAAAGTCCCCTGCTAGACCGTTGGAACTCCCCGTTTCTGTGAACGGGATGATCTCGCAGGTGGGCGAGACCGATCGCTGGCTGGTGCGCGGCACCAAGGGCCAGGCCGTTGAATACGAGTTGCTGACGCAGCGTCTCGGCTCGTCGCTCGATGCCGTACTCTCTGTTTTCCCGGTCCCTGACCCCGGGACGCAAGCGGCGACTCCTCCCGCGGCGCTGGTTAAGGTGGGGAGCACCGTGGATAACCCGCAGGAACCGAAAGGGCTTTGGGAATTTCCCAACGATGGCCTGTTTGCTTTTGAGGTTGCCGACGTTTCGGGGACGCGTGGTGGGCCATCCTACACCTATCGATTGCGGATGGTGCCACCCCCGCAGCCCGATTTTCGCCTGCGGGCACTCAGCGATGCGGTGACGGTCGTGCGCGGCGGCGAGTCGAAATTCAAAGTGGCCATCGATCGTATTGGCGGCTTTGCTGGAGAAGTCAAACTGAATCTGGTTGGACTTTCCGACGGCGTCACACTGTCGGGCAATTCGGTACCGGCCAACGCCGCCGAGTCCGAACTGACATTGAAAGCCGATGCACGCGCCAAGGTGCAGGCGTTGTTTCTCGACATCGACGGGACTGCCGAACTGGCGCCGGACAAGGTATTGACGCGCCGTGCCGTAATGCCGGCGCTACAATATGTTCCCGCACGTGAATCGCTGCTGTTGGTGGTGGCGATGCCGACGCCATTCAAGTTGGATGGCGGGGAACTGCAAATTCGTTACGGCGCGCGGGGAACCGTCTTCCGGCGTCCGTTCAAGATCGAGCGGAACGGGTATCAAGGAACACTGAATGTCCGCCTCGCCGATCGCCAGATTCGGCATCTCCAGGGGGTAACCGGGCCGACGCTCGTATTGGGCCCGGACGTGCAGGAATTCGAATACCCTGTTCGACTACCGACCTGGCTGGAAACAAATCGCACATCGCGCACCGTTTTGATGGTCACCGGCGAGGTGCTCGACAATGACGGCACGCCGCACACCGTCAGTTTCAGTTCGGGCGATACCCGTAACCAGATTGCGCTGTTGACGGCACCCTGCCCGCTGAGTGTGCGGGCCGAGGCGACTTCGATGCGGGCGCTTGTCGACGGCAAACGCTCGTTGCCGGTCAGCGTGTCGCGTGGAACGTTGTCGCCCGAGGAAGTGCGAATCGAGTTGCTCGTGCCGCCGCATACGCACGGAGTCATGGCGGAACCGATTACGCTCGCCCGTGACGTGAACGGCGGTTTGATGTCGATACAATTTGCGAAAACGGCCGGCCCGTTTACACTGCCCTTGACGATCCGCGCCACGACGGTCGTCGATGGCGATCCCGTCATCGCGGAAACCGCGTTGGAAGTTGTGGATGCGCGATGAAGGGCCGGCGTCGAACACAAAGGAGAACGCACAATGGCGCTGCGTTGGATCGTCATCGCTGCGGTAGGTTTACTGGCACTGGGATTACCGCTGGCAATCATCGTGGTGATTCTGGCGAATCGTAATCGTGACTAAGGCGTAAGGGGTCGGGAATCTTTGGCGCCAATAAGCTTACCATCAGAATGATCGTCGCCGCCAAAGACTCCCGACCCCTGGCCGCGTTGGATTACGGCGCGGCATCCGCGCGGCTTTTTCCTTGGGACCCGTCGATCGCGAGCAGCAGTTCGGGGGTACGGAAATAGAGGTTGCCGTGGGAAATTGCCGCTGAGGCGTAGGTCGGCGCTCCGAGAGTGTTGCGGGCAACTTCGGTATAGCTCTTCCTGCCGGCTTCGATCACCGTGGTCACTCCGTCGTCATCGCTGAAGTAGACGTAACCGCCGCCGGACACGGGAGAGGCGGTAAACGAGCCGCCGATCCGATGACGCCATTGCTGCTTGCCGTGATGTGCGTCGAGACACGTGACGATGCCCTGGTCGTCGAGCAGATAATACTGGTCCCCTACCAGGATCGCGGAAGGAACGTACGGCGCGCCGCGATCGAACCTCCAGTCGACGTGTGACTCGGTGACGTCGCCTTTTCCGCCAGGACGGACCGCGAAGCTGCTGCCGCGCGGACCGCTGACCACATAGATCCGCTCATGCCCGATGACCGGTGTTGGAATGCACTCCCGTTGCAGGCCATGGACGATCCATTGGAGCTGTCCGTCGCGGGGATCAAATCCTTCCATCCGTTCGGCGGCACACACCACCAGCGTCGATCGGTCCGCTTGCCGGATGATCTGGGGTGAACTCCAGGAATGCCAGACTCCCGGTCGAGGCTGGTGCCAGACATTCTTGCCGTTGTCCGCATCGACCGCGAGCAGATACGAGGACCCATAGTGATCGCACTGGATGATCAGACTGTTCCCGACGAGGATCGGGGAACTAGTGTGGCCGAAGCGATTCTCGAACGGTCCATATTCTTCCGCCAGCGAACGTTGCCAGACCAATTGACCGTCCATATCGACGCAAAACAGATCTCCCGTACCAAACAGTGCGAAGATCCGCTTACCGTCGGTAACGGGCGTCGGCGTTGCCATATCGCTTTTCGTGGCATGGTGCAGGGTGACGGCGGTACCCCAGAATCGCGTCAACCAGAGTTGCCGGCCACTGTCACGAGCGTGGCAGGCGATCAGCAATTCCTCCTGCGAGTGGCGATCGGTGGCCGTCACCACGATTCTCTCGTCCCAGACAATCGGACTCGAAACTCCCGTTCCAGCCAGCGGGACCTTCCAACGGATGCCCGAGTCGGCCGACCAGTGGCGCGGAAGATTGGATTCCGAGCTCACCGCATTCCTGTTAGGGCCGCGCCATTCCGGCCAATTCTCCGCGAGAACCAAAGGTGCTCTGCCAAGCGGAGCGGACAGCAGCAGGAATGTCGCAATGCGGCGGATCGAGGAGGTGCTCTTCATTTATTCGACGCCGGGTCGGGGTTGGAAAGCGGGCAGACGAAACGAATACCTTTGCCGGACGCGTCGCAGAAGCGAAGTTGAAACGACCAGTTGTTCGGGACTTCCGGATTCACGTGTTGTGGACCCTGACAGATTTTGACAAAGATGCGGTTGACGCCTGCCTGGAGTTTGACGGGGACGACGAACCGATCGAGGCGAGTTCCATTCAGCCATTGTTCGCGCGCCAGGACGGATTCACCGTTCAGCCAGATCGAGAGGTTATCGTCGGCGCTGCATGCCAGCCGAGCGGCACAGGCTTCAGCGCATTCTATTTCCGAATAGGCGAAGCCAACCGATTCCTTGACCGGTCCCAGCGCTTGCACGAGGTTCATTTCGCCAAGCCGATCGGTCGACTCGCTCCACTTCCAGCGCAGCGCGGTGCCATCGTCCAGCGTGTAAATCCGCGAACGATCGAACGCGAACGCTTCGCCGCCGATTTGCGGTGGATAAAGCGTCGAGAATCCGGACATGCCGGGCGCGGGAAACGGGCCGACGACCCACCAGCGATGGACGAATCCAAGCTGAGGAATCGGGTCGACGATCGTGCCGAGGGAGCGAAGTTTGTCGACGGCGGCCAGGACCTGATCCGAATGCCGGGCATGTTCGAAACATCGCTCGAATGCGGATCGCGCTTCCTCCACGGCCCGCATGTTCAGCTTCTCGTCCGCCTGGTGCATCAATGCGTCGATGGCGTCTCGTCGGAATTCCGGATCGTCGAGCCAATCGGCGAGCAGCGGTCGGTCGACGTCGAGATCGACTTGTCGCAGCAATCGCAGTGCGAGTCTTCGCGGGCGTCCGGCGCGCGACGCATCGCGCACGAAGGCCAGGATTTCGTCGCGCGGCAAGCCGGCCGAGCCGCGCGACAATTCCCGTGCCGCAATGGCTTCAAATGCCTGGCGGAGCCAGTTGGCGGCGACGGGGTTCGCGGTCCCCATGGCGGCGAGCAACTCCGGGAGAATAGCGGCGGGAGCTCGCGATAGTTCCCGGCTGGCGTTGCGGGCATTGTCCAGCCCGTCACTGTTGGGGCCAGCCCGCATGATCCTCTCAATCGCCGCGGAAACTTCGTCGGCCGAGAGCCGGGATTCCCCGCTCGCCTGGGTCGCCCGATCGTCGTCGTCGGCAGCTCGAGCCATTCTCCCGCGCGTCGCGGCCGGAAATGGCCCGCCGCCGACCAGCACCAGCAGGATTGGAATCACGACTGCAAGCAGAACTCGGGCCGGATGCGAACCGATATCTTGCGGCGCAAGGGCCATTGTCGATCGCATCTGTGCGGCACCTCAGGCGGGACTTTGGGGCGCTCCAATCGTAACGCATCGGTGACGAAGATTCAAATCCAGGGCCGATGCGGGGTCGCGGGGCGGGAGGATTGTTCCGCCGCGCTACTGCTCCGCCCGATCGATTCATGTTATAGTCTTGGAAATCAACAGTCCCACCCAAAACGCGCCGGGCCCAGCGGGCACACGTCGCAGCCGTAGCCAAATCCAGCCCTGCCCCCGGCAGCCAACGCGTTGATACACCAATCTGTTTACCTGCATCGGAAGTACCAACCCAAGGAACTTGTGCATGAGCCGTTTCCTGTTGTTGTTCGCCACGTTCATTGCATGCGGACCCCTCGCCGATCTCCTGAGTGGCTCTCTTGGCGCCGGGTTGGAGCGGCGATTGTACGGGCAGTCGTTGGAGTTCAAGCCGGGGGAGCATATCTGCATCATCGGCAACGGACTCGGAGAGCGGATGCAGCATTTCGGCCACCTGGAGGCGTTGATTCACGCTCGCTTTCCGCAACACGAGCTGGTATTTCGCAATCTGGCTTACAGCGGCGACGAAGTGGCGGGGTGGCAGGACGGAAGCCGGCGTCTGCGGTCGATGTCGTTCGGTTCGCAGGACGAGTGGCTGGCCGGATCCGCGCCGGTTCCTCAGCCGGCGAAGCTCTCCAAACGCGATGAAGGCAAAGTTCGGGGGAATCGCTTCGAGCTGACCGATACCAGAGCCGACGTGATTTTCGCGTTTTACGGATACAACGAATCGTATGCCGGCGAGTCCGGATTGCCGCGTTTCCGGCAGGAGCTGACCGACTTCCTCAAGCACACTCTGGGTCAGAAATACAACGGCAAGTCGGCCCCGCGAATTGTATTGTTCTCGCCGACTCCTCTGGAGTTATCCAGCGATCCCAATCTGCCGAATGCCGCGATGGTGGCGGCGACCAATGCGCGGATCAAGAGTTACGTGGCGGTGATGGCGGAAGTGGCCAAGGAAAACGGTGTGCCTTTCGTCGACCTGTTCGCGCCGGCGGTTCGGGGCGCGTTTGCCAAGGCCAATGCGGAGCCGCTGACGATCAACGGCCTGCATCTGAATGAGCGGGGTGATAATTACATTGCCGAGCTTGCCTATCAAGGCCTGTTCGGTTCGGCGGCGCCACAAACCAGCGCCGCGCTGGCATCGCTGCGGAAGGCGGTGAACGACAAGAACTGGTATTGGTTTCATCGCTATCGCGTCACCGATGGATTCTCCACCTACGGCGACCGCGCGTTCCTGAAATTCTCCGAGGGACCTGGGGGATACGGCGAGGGGCTCTCCAACTATTCCGTCGGCCAACGGGAACTGGATGTCATCGATACGCTGACCCATAATCGCGATCGGGTCGTATGGCGCGTGGCGCGCGGCGAGCAAGCCAAAGCCGCCGACGACAATCTGCCGGAGTTCATCCCGGTGATTTCCAACAAGCCCGGACCACTGCCAGGCGGAAAGCACGAGTTTTTGACCGGCCCCGATTCGATCAGCAAAATGACGGTGGGCAAGAATCTCAAGGTCGAACTGTTCGCGGACGAAAGCATGTTCCCGGAACTCGCGAACCCCGTGCAGATGGCGTTCGACACACGCGGACGACTGTGGGTCGCCGCTTGGTCGACCTATCCACACTGGAAGCCGACCGAACCGATGGATGACAAATTATTGATCCTCGAAGACACCGATCACGACGGCAAGGCGGATGTCTGCAAGACATTTGCGGGCGACATTCACAATCCGACCGGATTCGAGTTCTGGAATAACGGCGTCATCGTGGCGCAGGGGCCCGATATCATCTATCTGCGCGACACCAACGGCGATGACAAGTACGATATCAAGGAACGGATCGTCCATGGCCTGGACACGGCCGACACGCACCACACCGCCAATAGTTTTGTGCTCGATCCAGGCGGCGCGCTCTATTTCCAGGAAGGAACGTTCCATCATACCCAGGTCGAAACGCCCTGGGGCGCGCCGCGCCGCGTCGCCAATGGCGCGGTGTTTCGATTCGAACCGCGCACCAGCAAATTTGATGTCTACGTGACCTACGGCTTCGCGAACCCGCATGGCCACGTGTTTGACCGTTGGGGACAGGACTTCGTCTGGGACGGTACCGGCGCCAATCCGTTTCACGCGCCGCTCTTCTCCAGCGATATGGACTTTCCTCATAAACATGCGGCGACCCCACAGGTCTACCAGCAACGGACGCGGCCATGCTCCGGAGTCGAGGTCATGTCGAGCGGTCACTTCCCGGAGGAGTTCCAGGGAAATCTGCTCATCAATAATGTGATCGGATTCCAAGGCATCCTGCGCTACAAGATGGAGGACAAAGGCTCCAGCTTCGGCGCGACCGAACTGGAACCGATCCTGTTCTCTTCGGATCCGAATTTCCGCCCCACCGACCTGGAAATCGCTCCGGACGGTTCGATCTATTTTGTCGACTGGCATAACCCGATCATCGGCCACATGCAGCACAATCTGCGCGATCCCAGCCGCGATCGCACGCACGGCCGCATCTACCGGGTGCGCTACGAGGGTCGCGAGCTGCTCAAGCCAGCGCCGGTGGCCGGGGAACCGATCGAGCGGCTGCTGGGGTTGCTCAAGTCGCCCGACGACCGCGTTCGATCGAGGGCTCGCATTGAATTGTCCGGACGCCGTTCGGACGCGGTGCTCGGCGCGGCCCGTAAATGGCTGGCGGCACTCGACGGCAAACATGCCGATTATGAACACCACCGCCTGGAAGGACTCTGGCTGCATCAGAATCATAACGTCGTCGATGAAGGCCTGCTGAAGCAGGTCTTGCGGTCGCCCGATTTCCGCGCACGCGCAGCCGCCACGCGCATCGTTGCCCATTGGAGGGACCGCATCGATCAGCCGCTGGAACTGCTGCGAACACAGGTCAACGACGAGAATCCGCGGGTGCGGCTGATGGCGATCTGGTCGTTGAGTTTCTTTGGCGGAACGGATGCGGAAAAGGCGGCGGAGATCGCCGTCGAGTCGCTCGTGCATCCGCAAGACCCGTACCTCAAGCATCTGCTCGACGAGACCAACAAGACGCTGGACCGCCGCGCCAAGAGCACCGCCAAGAAATAGCCTGGAGGGCCAGCGATACTTATTTCAGGAATGCCGGAGTGGCCGCATGGTGAAACGTTGGATCGCCGGTCTGCTTGCCGTGGTGACCGCTGCGTCGGTAACGCTGGCGGCGGAGCCGGAAAGCGCGGTCGGCCCGCTGATGAAGTTATTCCAAAGCGGACGACTGCCTCCGGAACGCCAGGAAGCGGTCGTGGAGATGATCTGCAATCGCGGTAACGCCGAGGATTTGCGGATTGTATTC
Organism: Planctomycetota bacterium; assembly: GCA_016872775.1. Taxonomy (GTDB): domain Bacteria; phylum Planctomycetota; class Planctomycetia; order Pirellulales; family Pirellulaceae; genus VGZA01. Next base: position 22,262 of record VGZA01000039.1, read on the forward strand.
GATCGCGCACTCGATCCGGACAAGTTCCCGCTCGAACTGCGCGTCAAAGTATTTCGCTGGCTGGGCGACGCGGTGCGCACGCGCAAGACAATTCCTCGGGGCGACCTCAGCGGCCTGGGAGCCATCATCGCGGGCGGTGGCGATGCGCGGCTGCGCGAGGCCGCGATTCGGCTGGCGTCCCGCTGCAAGGATCAAGGAATCGCCCCAGCGCTGCGAACGATTGTTTCCGACCCATCGTACGCCTTCGACTTGAGACGGGTAGCGCTTGAGGGGCTGATCGCCATCGGCGACGATGCGAGTCGGCAGTTTCTCGAACAGTTGGCGAGCAGTTCTGCGGAAATGAAGTTGCGGATTCCGGCGGCTGCGGGGTTGGTGCAATTCGACAGCGGCAAAGCGGCGGTGCAGGGCGCCCTGGTGCTGCATGACGCCCAGCCAAACGATGACTTGTCGGAATTGATCGGCGCCTTCCTGGACCGCAAGTCCGGCGCGGAGAAACTCGCGGAACAACTCTCGCGCGTGCGTCTGACAAAAGACACCGCCAAGCGCTGTTTGCGATACATCTATTCGGTCGGACGCAGCGACGAATCGCTCACCACGGTGCTTGGCGCGGCCGCCGGAATTCAAGCCGACGCGCCGCCGCCGACACCGCAGGAAGTGGCGGAAGTTGTTAACGATGTGGTCGCCAAGGGAGACGCAGCGCGCGGCGAAGCAGTCTTTCGGCGCAAAGATGTCAGCTGCATGAAATGCCACAGCATCAGCCGGGCCGGAGGACAGATCGGCCCCGAGTTGAGCGCGGTCGGCGGCGCATCGCCGGTCGACTACATCGTCAATTCCATCCTCAATCCGAATCTGGCCGTCAAGGAGCAGTACGTCACGCGCGTCTTTGTTACGGCCGACGGCAACGTACTCACCGGGATCGTGATCGACCGGGATGAGGTCCGCGTTCGCTTCCGCGACGCCAGCGGGCAGGAAATCAGCCTGGCGGTCGCCGACATCGATGAAGAGCAGGAAGGAAAGTCGCTGATGCCGCAAGGCTTGACCCGTTTCCTGACCCGGGATGAGCTGCTCGATCTGGCACGCTTTGTTTCCGAACTCGGCAAGCCGGGACCGTATGCCGTGCAACAAGCGCGAACCGTACAGCGATGGCGGGTGATGCGATCGCCGCCGTCGGAACTGGTCGAGCAGGTGCCGCACCTCGACCATATCCGACAACATGTCCTGGACGCTCCGGCCAGTGCCTGGGAACCCGTCTACGCGAAGGTCGCCGGCGAGTTGCCTTTGGACGAGGTTGTCGCCAACCTGATCCCGGGAAGTTTGACGAGCGTGGCGAATGCGAAGGGGGCGGCGACGGCGACGGGAGTGGCGGCGGGATCGACGGCAGCTTCGGGCGGCGATCTGCCGGCCCCGATCTTGCTGCTCCAAGGGGAAATCGACGCATCGGCCGCCGGGCCGATCGAGATGGTGGTGGAAACAGCCAGCGAATTTCAGGTCTGGTTCGATGCGGAACTGCTGCCGTCACAGCCTCGCGTTCGGATAGAAGCGATGAAGGGCCGCCACAAGCTCACTTTTCGCATCCGTCCCGCCGCGATGCGGGAGCGCGGCCTTCGAGTTGAGTTCCTGATTCCGGCCGATTCCGCCGCAAACCTGACGGTCGTCGGTGGAATGTAGGACTGCGGGCTGCAATTCAGATTTGACCAACGATCGGCGCCAGATGGAATGGTTGCTGACGCAGGCGCAACTCGGGCAGAGCGACGCCGTACAACAGGTCTGCGATCGGTTGCCGCACTAACGATGTCGACATGCGCGGTGGTTGCACAGTTGGCGGCGCGCGGCTGACCCTCGCGGTCGTAGTACTTCAGATAGGTTTCCGACATCTGCTGCCGGAATCGGGCCATGACTGCCGGAGTGATCACACTGCCATGGTCCGCGCCGGGGACCAGCGTCACTTCCGCGTCGCTGCCCAGATCCTGGAAAGTCGCCTTGAGCAAGCGCGTCGCCCCTTCCAGATAAAACGTGTCGATTTCGCCCATGATCATATGGATCTTCCCCGTCAGTTTCGATCCAATCTCCGGCCAGCGCTGACGCACGACAAGGTTAATATCGTATTTCTTCCAGGCTTCCACGACGGCCGGCTGGATACGTCCCGTTTCACGGTCCCACATGCGCAGCGGCTCGCCGCGATCATTGATCGGGCTGAAGACCGCTTCAAAAGATCGGAGTTGTCCTCCCCTTCCGAGACAGTCATCCATGCGTCCAAAGTCCGGGTACCAGAGAATCGGCATTGTGCCGGCTCGCGCTATCGGCTTCTTGTGGCCTTGATCGTTGAAGTAGAGACTGTTGGGCGGATCGGCATACAAGTTGGTCGCCTGGTAGTCGCGGAAATCGACGGGATCAGGAGAGGAGCTCCAGACTCCGCCGAATACATCCGGATAGTTGACCTGCAACCAGAGCGAAGACCAGCCGCCGGAGCTATGTCCGGTGACGAACCGCGCTTGGGGCGCCGCCACCGTGCGGAACTCACGATCGAGTTTCGGAATCAATTCCTCGGTCAGTACGCGCCCGCGGGGGCCGTTGACTGGACTATCCGCGTAGACATGATGGCCCCATTTGCATTCTCCGGTCAACAGTACCCGAATGAATTCGACATTGTCTCCGTTGGCGCCGGGCGCCTGTTGCGCGAAACCATGCGCCATGGCGGGTAATGTGCCGCCGAATCCCGAGATCTCGAAAAGCACGGGATAACGGCGTTGAGGCTGTTCCGCGTAGGACTTGGGCAGGATGACAACCGCGCGGTCCTCGACGTCGCGCCCGAAATGCCTGGAAAGCAACTCGCTGCGGTAGAACAAAGGTCGAATCCAGGCTCGCTCGGGGATCGGTGCCGCCGGAACTTTGTGCGCCAGCTTGAGGTCGATCGTCCAGTTCGCTTCGCCTACCTCCAGCGTGGCGACGTCGCTGTAGAGGTTGTTTGCTCCCTGGGCCGGGACGGGCGAGTAGATATCGTGGTCAAGCAGCGCCTGGACATGGTATCGGCCCGGCTTGAGTTGCGAAAGTGGTTTGGGGAACGAATCGGCCGTGTCATCGAGTACTTCGGCGCTGCCCGGTTGAAACGCCTCGACGTCGCGCGCAAAAAAAGGCTCGGGACGAAACCAATCGGGGGCGTTCTGCGGCGTGCCGCCGCGTTGGGTGCAAAAGAAGAACAGTCGCCCGCGAATCGGTTGGTTCGCCAGTTCCGCGGGTAATTCCACGCGCACCGTGCCCGTGATTCCGTCGGCACGAGCCGTTCCCGACAGGGCGGGCAAAGCGAACAAACAGGACAGTGCGACGCAAACTGCCGCAATGCTCCTACGGTCATGACGACGCCAACGAAAATGCATGTCTGCAGGCTCCAGGAGACGATCACGAGCAATTCCGGCGGCGCACCTGATCCGCCGACCCCGATCGCGCCGCCGAGCCATACGATAACAGGTTCAAGAGTGCGATGGAATTCGCCTGCCTGGGCCTGACGCGTCTGACGCCCACCGCGCGGAAGTCGCAAGAAATGAGATTTCTCGCAAAGTCGCGAAGACGCTGAGAACGCCGACGGGCTTGAATTGAGGGTGATTCCGACCTTGCCTTCCACCTCGCCCTGTGGACAATGGTCTCGGGTAAGCAAACAGGTACCGCCACGGAGTATCGCATGAACCGGATCGCAACGGCTGTGATTTTGTTACGACTACTCTCTTCGGGCGTCGTGCGCGGTGACGAACCCGAGATGGCATCGACGCGGGAACTGGTAGGGCGGCACCGGGACGAGTACTTTTCGACTCCGGTAAATCAGTTGTTGACGCCGTACGGGCGGCAAGTTGAATTGCCCGGCATGCGCCCGCAGGCGCTGGCGCTTTCGCCCGACGGCGGGATCCTGGTCGTGTCGGGCAAGACGAGCGAACTTGTGGTTCTGGACCCGGAGACGGGCGCGGTGCGGCAGCGCTTGGCGTTGCCGCCAGACACGGTCGACGACAAATCGGATCCAGCGTCCGCCAACATCCTCAAGCCCGACCAGAAGCCTCAGTTAAGCTACACCGGACTTATCTTTTCTCACGACGGCCGGACGATCTTTCTCAGTAACGTGGAAGGCACCATCAAGGTATTCAAGGTCGACGACGATGGTACGGTGCGGCCGTCGCACACCATGATTTTGCCTCCCGCCAAAGCGCCGCGGCGGATCCCGGAAATTCCCAGCGGCCTGGCGATCGACGCGCGCGACGAGCGCTTGTACGTTTGCGCCAACCTGTCGAATCGGCTGTTGGAGTTTGATCTGGCAACGCGCAAGTTGCTGCGCGCCCTGGATGTGGGAGTGGCGCCCTACGATGTCGTGCTCGTCGGCAACAAAGCCTTTGTCAGTAATTGGGGGGGCCGACGTCCGCTTCCAGGAGATCTGGTCGGACCCGCCGGACGTGGAACGACGGTACGAGTCGACGCGCAGAGGCATATTGCCAGTGAAGGTTCCGTGACGGTGATCGATCTGGCCGATCGATCGCGTACCCACGAAATCGTAACCGGCCTGCATGCATCCGCGCTGGCCGTATCTCCGGACCAGCGCTTCGTCGTCTGTGCGAATGCGGGCAGTGATACGTTAAGTCTGATCGACGTGGAGACAGGTGAATTGCGCGAGACGATCTGGGCGAAATCGAAGCCGTCGGATCTGTTCGGGGCGTCACCCAATGCGCTGACGTTTGATTCGGAGGGGGACCGACTGCTTGTGGCAAACGGCACGCAAAACGCGGTCGGCGTCTTCGATTTCGATCCGGACGACAAAGGGGAGACTCGGCTGATCGGTATGATCCCTGTCGGCTGGTTTCCGGGGGCGTTGCAATGGGACGCCAGGCGGAAGACGCTGGCCGTTGCAAATATCAAGGGATTGCCGCAGGCTCCAAAGAAGGATGCGGCGGCGCCCGCCGTTGGTTTCAATACACACCATTACCACGGTTCGGTGTCCTTGTTCTCGCTTCCGGATGGCGAGACGCTGGCGCAACTTTCGGAACGCGCGGCGCGGAACATCCGCCGCGGCCAGATCGCGCAGGCAGCACTTCCGCCGCGGGCCGACCAGCCCGCCCGCCCGATCCCGCAGCGCATCGGCGAACCAACCACGATCAAGCACGTGGTTTACGTCATCAAAGAGAACCGAACCTACGATCAGGTTTTTGGCGCACTGGAACGCGGTCGCGGCAACCCCGATCTCTGCGTGTTTGGAGCGAACATCACGCCCAATCAGCATAAGATGGTCAACGAGTTTGTGTTGCTAGACAACACCTACTGCGCCGGAATTCTCAGCGCGGACGGGCATCAATGGAGCACTTCGGCGTTCAGTACGGACTATCTGGAAAAGAGCTTCGCCGGATTCCCGCGCAGTTATCCCGACGGGATGGGCGACGACGAGGCCGACGCGCTTTCCTATTCCCCCGCGGGGTTCCTCTGGGATAACGCCGTCCAGCACGGCCTGTCGATCCGCAACTACGGGGAATTCATGATTCCCCGCGTTCGCTGGCGCGATGAAACTCGCAAGGATGTCCCCGACTTTCGCTCCTGCTATCGAGTCTCGCGCGGCGAGGCGGAGGATGTGATCTTCGCGTCGGAACCGGCCATCCCCTCGATCGCGCCGTTCTCCCCGACCGATTACGTCGGATGGGAAATGTCGGTTCCGGACCAGTTTCGCGCCGATTTCGTTCTGCGCGAACTGCGCGACTACGAGGCACGCGGGGAGTTCCCGCGGCTGGTCATTATCTGCCTGCCCAACGATCACGGCAGCGGAACGACCAAGAACTGCCCGACCCCCGCGGCCTGCGTGGCCGACAACGATCTTGCTTTCGGTCGCATCGTCGAGGGGCTCAGTCGTTCGCGGTTCTGGCGCGAAATGGCGATTTTTGCCATCGAGGATGATCCGCAGGCCGGTTGGGATCATGTGAGCGGCTATCGTACGACGGCGTACTGCGTCAGCCCGTACGCGAAACGCGGCGCGGTCGTCAGCACGCAATACAACACGACCAGCATGATTCGCACGATCGAACAGATTCTCGGCCTGCCACCGATGAACCAGTTCGACGCCAGCGCCACGCCGATGTTCGACTGCTTCGTGGCGGACCCCGACTTTACGCCGTTCCAGTCGGTGCCCAATCTCGTGCCGCTCGACCAGATGAATCCGGATCCGAAGGCGATCCGCGATCCGGTGCTGCGCCAGGACGCGCTGGTTTCCGAGACGCTGAATTTTCGGGAAGTCGATAAGGCACCCGAAGACGTTTTGAACCGGATCATCTGGCGCGCCATGAAGGGCTCGTCCGTGCCCTACCCGGAATGGGCCGTGATGATTGTGGAAGACGATGATGATTAGACCGGTGGGTCGAAGAATGTAGAGTGGGTCGATCCCAACCGTGGCGGGGGCTTCCAGCCCGCGCTGAGCCCCCGCTGATACTCGTCCTTGCTACTCTGCGCCTTCGCGTCTTTGCGAGATCAAGGCTCTCGCAAAGACACGAAGGCGCAAAGGAGACAGGAGTCAGCGATAAAATGGCTGCCAAGTGAGCCAGCGCGGTCCGTATTTCGGCGCAGGCTTGCCGGCTTCGAGCGCGCCCAGATCAGGCGCGCGTCCGATGAATCCGTCATTGACCGTCGGGATCACTTGCCCCGCATCGACCGCACGACTATCCGCTCGAATCCTGAAGTCGAGATCGGCGGCATGGTAGACGGCGTGCCGCAGGTTGGGGGACGGAGAACTCAGCCGTTCAAAAATGTCGTAGTCGACTTCGATGCCATGAAGTTCCTGCTGTGTCGCCGACCGCAGTTCGGCCAGCGAGCCGAACACGCGCCAGGCGTCGGCGGCCGGTTCGTACAGCCGTTGGCCCGCCTTGGGGCTGAGCCATTTGTACTGCGCGGCGACGCCCCGGTTCGGACGAAAGCCGTTGTAGTCGGAACTGTGGGCTTCCGTCGCGTTGGGCCAGGTCATGATCCCGCGGTCCGGCGTATCGCGGCCCAGAAAGAGATTGTTGCGGAAATGGACATTGGAGGTGGGATCCTCCGAGCCCTGCTCGCCGATGATCGTATTGTGATAGACCAGCAGTCCGGCCGTTTTCGCGGAGAATTTGAACGCGTTCACGCTCGGCACATGGTAGAGCAGGTTGCCGATGAAATAGACGGGACCACCAAACGCCGGCTGAGCGCTGTAGCCGCCGTGAGCGGCGTTGACGCCCCGATTGTTCATGACGCGCACATTGTGCACGGCGCCGTCCGTCTCGATGAAGTCGTCGTTCATCATATGGATATCGTTGTCAAGGATATCGATGGCCGAAGCGCGTTGTTCCGGATCGGTGGGCGGTGTTCCGTAGGTCGAAATGCCGATCCCGTCATGGAAATAAGCGATCGCATTGCGGGCAATGACATGTCCGGGGCCATAGACCTTGACCGCGTAATAACTGCTCAAACGATGCGAACCGTAGGGACCCGCGCTGGCCCAGAGCGGACCGGTCCAGCCGATGAGGCGGAATCGGTCGTCCCGGCCGAGAAACAGATTATCGCAGATGTAGAAATCGCTCGATCCGGCGAACTCCGTCCAGACTCCGAATCCGACATGTTCGAATCGGCAATTCTTGACTGCAAGGCCGACTGCGCCGAGCACTTCCTTCTGCCCGGCGAAAATAGCGACATCCGTATTGCGGATCGTCAGGCCTTCGAAAATGTGAAATCGGGACGCCATGACGTCGAACATGCGGTGGTTGCCATCGCCGTCGAAGATCACTTCACCGTCGCCGGCGGCCTTGATCGTGATCGGCTTTTCCGCAGTCCCCTTCAGGGTCAGGGACATGCTGCCGTCGAACGGCGTCATCAGCGGATCGACGTAGTTGTAGCGTTCCGGCTTGTAGAGGCCGGCATGCAGCAGAATTGTGTCGCCCGGCTGCGCTCTTCTTTCCCAGACCACGCTCCAGTCACCCAGGCCCGCGCCGTAATACGCCTGCAACAGACTCGTGAAACTCGGTTCCTGGCGTGGGCCTTGATGGTCGGGTGGGTAAACGTGGAGGATGCGGCCCTTGTCGAACGGTTGTGGTTCGCTGCGCGTGCGCACGCGGACGGTATGTGTTGTCTCGCCCACGGTTCCGTCCGGATCGGTCAGCCGGAAGCGGCATTCGTATTCGGTGTCGGGCTGCAGGTTCAGAATGCTGCCGGCAAATCCTTGCGGCACGGTATAGTCGAGGTTCTCGCGCCGCCGGTAGACGTTTTCGCCACCGATCCGCACCAGGGGCAGCGCGTCACGCCACGTCGTTTCGCCTGTGGGGCGGAATTGAACGGCGACCGTCCCATTTCGATTCGCGTCGCCCTGAATGGACCATTCGAAGCCGAGATTCATCAGGGTCGGATGCTCGACGACGAACGGGCCGGCGACCGTGCGATGGTCCGATTCAAAGGAAACAGCGACGGCCAGGCAGTACAAGAGCGAGAGGTTCATCTGGGATTCTCCTTGATGGCTGTGATTTTACTGCAACATCATTGAATGCAAGGGACCATCGTTTAGAATGCCTTGTCCTTATGGACAAGATCCGCATCGGAATCATCGGGCTGGGCGAGAACACACGCTTGCGGCACGTACCGGGCCTGCGGGCCTGTGCGGGTGTCGAGATCGTTTCGGTTTGTAACCGCAGGCCGGAATCGACACGAGCGGCGGCGGCGGAGTTCGGGATTCCTCGAGTATTCGACCGCTGGGAGGACCTGCTTGCCGACGACGCGATGGACGCCGTGCTGATCGGTACCTGGCCCTACATGCATTGCCCGATCACCTTGGCCGCACTATCCGCCGGCAAGCATGTGCTGACCGAGGCCCGGATGGCAATGAATGCCGCGGAGGCGCGGCGGATGTTGGCGGCCAGCCGACTCCGGCCCGATCTGGTTACTCAGATTGTTCCGAGCCCACTTGGGCTCCGCGCGCATCAAGTTGTCAGGCAAATGCTGTCCGACGGGTTTCTAGGCGACTTGCGGGAGATTGTTGTGCTGGGCACGAATAGTCAGTTCGTGGACGGTTCCACGCCGCGCCATTGGCGGCAGGTGGCCGAATTCAGCGGCGTCAACATGCTTGCGTTGGGCATCCTGCACGAGCCGTTGATACGCTGGGTCGATGATCCCGTGCGCGTGCTGGCGCAGACTCAGACCTTTACCACACATCGGATCGAACCGCGGACCGGTCAGTTGGCCGAAGTTGGCACTCCCGACACCGTGCACGTTCTTACGGAGCTGCCCCGCGGTGCGCGAGGCATCTACCACCTCAGCGGTGCGATCCACCACGGTCCTCCGAACCAGATTCATCTTTACGGCAGTGAGGGGACGATCAAGTACCAGTTTGCGCCCGAGGATCGTCTGCTGGCGGCGCGGCGTGGCGAACCGGAATTCAGGGAGGTCGAAGTGCCCGCGGCACTTGCCGGAGGCTGGCGTGTCGAGCAGGAATTTGTCGCCGCGATTCGCGGACAGGAAAAAGTGCGATTCACCGACTTCGCCACCGGGGTGCGCTACATGGAATTCACCGAGGCTGTCGCGGCCAGTGCCCGAACCGGAAAAGCCGTGTCATTGGACGGCGGCATCCATGGCTGAAAAAGGCGCGTGCTCGCCTGGGTGCTGGCTCCATTTTCGGTCGCGGCTTCCGCATCGATTATGCTAGTCTATTCCACGTGGGCAGGTTGGAATCGTTTCGAGCCGGAGTGGGCTGTTGATGAACCGGATGTTTGCCAAAGGGCGTCGCGAGTTCATGCGTATCGGCGCGCTGGCATTGGGTGGCTTGACGTTGGCCGACGTCCTGCGAGCACACGCGGCTGGCGACGCGACGCGGCGGGACACTTCCGTAATTCTGCTCTATCAGCATGGCGGCGCGTCACATTTAGAGACCTACGATCTGAAAACCGACGCCCCGGAGAATTATCGCAGCCAGTTCCAGCCCATATCGACCGTGGTTCCCGGGCTGGAGATCTGCGAGCACTTTCCGTTGCAGGCTCGATTGGCCGACAAGTTTTCGATCATTCGCTCGCTCCACCACGACGTGAACATCCATAGCGATGGCGGGATCGTCGTGCTGACGGGCAAGCGTCCGGAGCGGCTCGATCCGACTTCGCAATCCAAAAGCGATCATCCCGATTTCGGTTCGATTGCCAGTCGGGTCCGCGGTTTCGGGCCACACTCGATGCCGCCCTATGTCGCGATCCCTCAGAAGCCGTATATGACGCGCCCGACCTATCTGGGGCTGCAGCACGGCGCGTTTGAGTTAGGCGATCCGAACTCCGGCGGGTACCGGCCACCTCATGCCCGGCTGTTGACCGGCAGAGAATCCGAAGTGCTGCAGCGTCGCGACGAGCTGTTGAAGCGGTTCGATCAACTGCGTCGGCAGCTTGCCGCCGACGAACCGGTGCGAGTGATCGATGACTTTCGGGAACGGGCGCTGGAGTTGCTGACGAGCGCCGATGCGGCGAGTGCCTTTGATCTCGCCCAGGAGCCCGACACGCTGCGCGAAAAATACGGACGCCATACCTGGGGTCAGGCCTGCCTGCTGGCGCGCAGACTTGCCGAAGCGGGAACGGCGGTGATCAATATCTACTTCGACACGCCCCGGTCCGGTCCCGAATTTACGAACTGGGACGACCATCCTGGCAATGCGGGACGGCCCGGTCACTTCGCCCGTTTCATGGCGACCCGGCTACCTTACATGGATCAGGCATTATCGGCGTTGATCGAAGATATCCACGACCGTGGTCTTTCCGAGCAGATCCTGGTGGTGGTCGTTGGTGAATTTGGACGGACGCCCATCATGCGTTACGGCCCTCCCGACAACAGTTACGGTCGCGATCACTGGCCCGACGCCTACAGCGCCTTGGTGTCGGGTGGCGGGTTACGCATGGGGCAAGTCGTCGGCGCGACCAATTCCAAAGGCGAATACCCTGCGCAAAGCCCTTACACGCCGCAGGATCTGCTGGGGATGATCTACAGGCACCTCGGAATCGAGCACCAGCAGGCGTTCCACGATTTCTCGGGACGTCCTATTCCTGTTTTGGATCGGGCAAAGCCGATACGCGAGTTGCTCTGAGGATTCCCTGGATTTCCGTGGCTCGGCTTGCGACGGGTCCGCGGTCCGGCAATACTCTTCGGCCATGGCACGGCGTACCGATCCGAGTGAACCAGATTCCAGCTTTTCGAACGGCCCGCTCCGCTTGGAACGCGACAGCCTGGCGCGCTACGCGTGGTTCGTCGTGGGACTCTTGATGCCGGTGGCGCTGTTGAATTATCTCGACAGGCAGTTGCTGGCGTCGATGAAGTACTCGGTCATGCACGACATTCCTTCTGTGGGAACGGATGCCAATTGGGGTTGGATGCTCGGCCAGTTCAAGTGGGTCTATGCGATTCTCAGTCCCCTAGGCGGCTACATTGCCGACCGCGTCAGTCGCCGATACACGATTTGCGGCAGCCTGTTCGTCTGGTCCGCGGTCACCTGGTGGACCGGGCATGTGACGACGTTCGACGAGTTATTGTGGGCGCGTTCGCTGATGGGGATCAGCGAAGCTTTTTATATTCCGGCCGGCCTGGCGTTGATTGCGGACTACCATCGTGGCGCGACGCGATCGCGAGCGGTCGGCATCCATCAGATGGCGATCTACTGCGGCGTGATTATCGGCGGATTTGGCGGTTATGCGGCCGATGCGCCGGCGATTGGCTGGCGTCTGGCGTTCGACATTTGCGGCGTCGCGGGCATGGTCTATGCGCTGCCGCTAGTCATGATCCTGCGCGACTCGCCGGACCCGAACGCGGCCGAAGGGGCCAGCCGGCCTTCGCCGCTCGCCGTGCTGCGTCAACTCGCGACCAACGGTTCGTTCATCCTGCTGGTGCTGTATTTCACGCTGCCGGCGCTGGCGGGCTGGGTGGTGCGCGACTGGATGCCGGCGATCCTCAAAAAGCGGTTCGAGATCGAACAGGGCCTGGCGGGTGTCTCGGCGGTCGTCTACCTGCAGATTGCGGCGATCGTGGGAGCCACCTGCGGCGGCATGCTAGCCGACCTCTGGGTGCGCCGACAGACGCGAGGCCGGATCTACGTCAGCGCGCTTGGAATGTGCATGATCGTCCCCGCCATTTTCGGAGTCGGGAATGCCTGGAGCCTTGCTGTTGCCGTCGGCTTCCTCTGCCTGTTTGGGTTGGGATGGGGATTCTTCGACTGCAATAATATGCCGATACTCGCCCAGGTGGTTCCAGCTCGCATGCGCGCCACGGGTTATGGAATCATGAATCTGGTCTCGATAAGCTGTGGAGGGTTGGCCGATTGGGGCTTTGGCATCCTGCAGGACCGCCAGGTGCCGGTGAACGTCATCTTCGGCGCGTTTGCCGGGCTGGCGATCGTTTCGATCGGCATTGTCCTGTGTATTCGGCCTCGCACGCTCGAGTAACTCTTGAAGGAGTTGAAAATGCCCCGAACGTTCCTACCGCTGGTTGTTGTGTCAATGTTGGCCCCAGTTGGCGCGGACGAGTCGATCGCGCCGCAACTGGTCGATGGTCCCATCGCCTGGACGTACAGCGTCGCGAACTGTCGCTGCAGTTGCCTTCCGGTTCGACCGACGATTGAGGGAACTGACGAGTAATCCAATGCCTGTTTCCGATCTGGCGAGCGAACAGCAGGTAGAGCACACCCGGGCCGAGAGCGTCCGGCGCGTCAAGTACGGGGCTTGGCTCATCAAGCTGGTCGCCTGGGATGGCTTTGTGCCGCTCATCGTTCTGCTCTTGCCGTCCGTCGTCGAGGAGCTGTTTCCGAATCGCCGCGGCGCGATGGAACTGACCGCTTTGACGGTTCCAATCGCAGCGTTTTTCATCCGCTTTGTTGTTGGAAAGCGTCACATTTACGCGAATGACTGTACCGAAGTTGTTCGATGCATGCAGCTCGTCGCGCTCTGCCTGGCGATCCTTTTACTGGTCCTGATTGATACGCTTATCATTCTCGCAAACTTAATGCCGAAAGGGGCAATGTTCGCGACGCCTGTGGACTGGCTTGTATGGGCCGTACTGATTGGCGTCTATGGCATCTGCATGGCATTCGCGATGTTCCCAGGGCGCACGGTGCAAGAAACGTCCGTGGTCTGAAGGAGTTTCCCCTTTGCGTTTCTGCGCCTCCGCGTGACTACGGCAGTCAGGGCTCTCGCACAGCCGCAAAGCCGCAGAGCACGGGAGCGAACGTCCTCGGCGCCTCCCGCTGACGCCGACTTCAGAGTTCCGCCAGCGTGCCGGTGCTGGTTGCGAAACGGTCCACATCCAAGCCGAGTTGTTGCAGCAGGGACACTTGTTGCAGCAGGGACACGTAGAGATTGCTCAACGGCGGATGGCTGGCCAGATCGAACGCCAGGTGCTGTCCATGGTCGAAATCGCCGCTGGCGTAGGTCACGATCTGCCGGATCAGCGCTCGGGCGAGCTGATCCTTGTCGTCCAGCAGGATCCGTTTGTACTCGTCGATATTGCGGAATTGCCGGCCGTCGCGCAGTTCGCCCCAGCATTCCACCGGCTTGCCGCGCGCTCGAACGATCCCGAAATGTGACTGGAAGCACAGCATTACCGCCCAGTTATACCGGAACCGTGGCAGCCTGCCTTGTCGATAGTTATCAAGGCCGACGTTGGTCAATGCTTCTCGTGCAATTCGGGATGGTACTTGAACGACACTTTCAGCTTCACGCGGTAGGAAACGACTCTGCCGTCATCGATCTGTACGTCGAACTTTTCGACCTCTCCGATCCGCAGGTCCTGCAGGTGCCGGGAGGTCTCTTGGACCACTTTTGTGACCGCGTCTTCCCACGATTTCGTGCTGGTTCCAACCAACTCGATCACTTTGTAGAGATGCTCAGTCATGGCCCACTCCTTTGCATTAGAGAATCTTTCGAACTATGCCTTTCGGGACGGGATCACGCCGGATTCCTGCCACGACTGAGTAATAAAGCAGCACTATTCGTGCCAAAAAACGGACGGCCCTCACCCTTGGCACCCATGAGCCCTCATCCGCGGCACCCATGAGCCGGGCCCTCGGATGCCGTTAGAAAAAGTCGGCGGTTTGTCTGTTGGCTTTTGGGGGTTCCGCGTAGATTGTGGATAGGGGCGTGAGGGCCAGTTTGGCGTTGTCGGCTCGGATCGTCGGTTGAATTCTCACAAGGAATCGCAAGAGCGGAACCCATGGGCCAACAGAGGCGATCGTTGAGTTTGGGGCGACGTGAGCTTTTGCGCGCGGCCGGATTGGGGGTCGTTGGAGCCGGCGTTGGCGCGGGTCGGTTGGAGGGTAATGCGGCATTGTCCGATCCGCCAAGTGCGGTACGACCCGCCGCGAAGGCGCGTGCGACCTCGGTTGTGTTTATCTTTCAATCTGGCGGTCCCTCACAATTCGAGACCTTTGACCCAAAGCCGGATTGTCCCAGCGAGATTCGCGGCGAGTATGGCACGATCGCGACGCGTCTGGCCGGTATTCGATTCTGCGAGTACTTGCCGCGTCTGGCGGACAGGCTCGATCGGTTCTCGCTAGTGCGCACGATGTACCATCCGGCCGATCGGGCGTTTCGCAACGAGCACAGCAGTTGCCATTACCTGCTGCATACGGGGACGACGACGTTGCCGGTGGGGGACACGAACGCCACGATCGCCGCTCCCCGAGTGGAGCGAATCGCCTGGCCGAGCATCGGCGCGCTCATCAGTTATGCGGCGCCGACCGACGCGCATGTCGGCTGGCCGGCGGTGGTCGAGATTCCCCGAGGCAACTTGATGAACTATCCTGGCCGCGAGCCGGGCATTCTGGGACCGCGCTTCGGCCGGTGGGGAGTGGATCTGGCGGCGAAATGCAATGCCAAGGACGCGGGCGGTTCCTGCCCGAACTGTTACAGCCACGACGATCCCAACGATCCCGCCAGGGCGCCGGGTCCGGGCCCCAATGCCTGGTGGGACAATACAAGTTGCCGCAAGCCCGATTTCCACCTGCCATCCCTGGGGGAGCTGCGCGACTTCTCGATGCCGCGGATGTCGGCGCGGTCGGACCTGCTACGGCAGTTGGATGAATTGCGCAGTGGTCAGCATGCGCCGATCGCCACGCCGGCGTCCCGGGCGTGGCTGGCGCAGCGCGAACAGGCTTTGCGATTGTTGTCGTCTTGCCAGCCGGGGGCGGACAATCCCTTCGACCTGACGCAGGAAAGTGACGCGACCCGCGACCTTTACGGGCGCGAGGAATGGGGGCAAGCCTTTCTGGTGGCGCGGAGGCTGGTGCAGGCCGGTGTGCGGATGGTGCAGGTAAATCTGCGCGGCTGGGATACGCACCAGAACGCGTTTCGCGATCTCAAGGCCAAACTCCTGCCTTCGATCGATCATTGCCTGAGTGGCTTTCTGGACGATCTATCCCAGCGAGGGCTCTTGGACTCGACGCTGGTTGTGATGTGTGGCGAGATGGGCCGGACTCCCAAAATCTCGCCGATTGCCGTCGGCGGCAAGAATGCTTCGGGAGAGGTTTTCACACCCGGGCGGCACCATTGGGGCGACGTGTTTCCCTGTTTCTTTGCCGGAGGCGGCATCCAGCCTGGCCGCGTGATCGGCTCTACCGACGCGCAGGGCGGAGTTCCGGCGACCGACGGTTATACGCCCGCGGAATTCGCCGCCACCATTTTCCATCTGTTGGGAATCGACCGGGACCTCGAATTTCGTGACGAAGCGGGACGGCCCCACCGCGTTTACCGCGGCGAGCCGATCACGGCTCTGCTTTGACCGCATCCCTTTGGATCGCATCGACGATGCCCTGCATCGTATGGACCTGCGATTCGACGGTCGCAGGAAAACCCAATTCGGCCAGCGTCGCACTGGTCACCGGACTGATGCTGACAATCCGAGTCTTCAGCAGGCTCTCGCCGAAGAACCTCGCCAGCGCCTGAGCGATCGACGAGCTGGTTACGACGGTCCAGTCCACCTTGCCGGACCGCATCAACGCGGCGATTTCCTCGTCGGCTGCTTCCACGTCAATGCTGGAATAGGCGACCACCGAACGAACGAGTGCCCCTGCCTGCGCCAGTGTATCGCTGAGCAGTTCCCGTCCGCGGCTTGCCCGCACCAGGAGTACCTGCTTGCCTGCCACCTGATCCTGCAGAGCTTCGGCCAGTGCCTCCGCGCGGTATTCGTTCGGCACACAGTCGGCGCGCAGGCCGTAGGACTCCAGAGCGGCGGCCGTCCCGGGACCGATCGCAGCGATTGACGAACGGCCAAGCTGGCGGGCGTCGAAACCACGATCCCGAAGTCGGTTCATGAACCAGTCCACGCCATTGGAACTACTGAAAACAATCCATGCATAGGACGGAAGTTCGCGGATCGCGTCGTCGACCGGTTGCCAGTCGGCGGGGGGACCGATCGTAATTGCGGGTTGGTTCAGGACGCGCGCTCCGAGCCTCTCGAGCGGTTCGATCAGTTCCTGCGATTGTGCGGCGGGGCGGGCCACGAGGATCGTCTGCCCGAACAGCAGTCGATGCGAGAACCAATTCAAGTGGCCGGCCAACGAAACGACTTTGCCGACAACGAAGATGGCAGGTGGACGCAATTTGGGTGGACCCTCGACCCGCTGCGCGACCTCATCCAATCGGCATTCGATGATCGTTTGATCGGGGTGGCTGCAGCGGCGGATGATCGCGACCGGTGTCTGGGGATCCAGGCCGCCTTCGATCAATCGCAAGGACCATTGCTCGGCCGTGGTCACTCCCATGTAGAATACGAGCGTCCCGGGAAAACGCCCGAGCATCGCGTAGTCGAGACTGGACGACGTTTTATCATGGTCCTCCTGGCCGGTGACCAGCGCGACCGCCGAGGAGATTTCGCGGTGGGTCAGCGGGATGCCGGCATAGGCTCCCGCCGCCAGCCCGGCCGAGATGCCCGGCACGACTTCGAACGGGATGTTTGCCTCGACTAATGCCTGCAGTTCTTCGGCACCGTGACCAAAGACGATCGGGTCCCCACCCTTCAGCCGGACCACTGTTAGCCCCTGGCGGGCTTTGGAGATTACAAGTTGGTTAACTTCGGATGGAGGCCAGATCCGGGATCGGCCGTGTTGCCCTAAACAGATTCTTTCCGCGGCGGGTGGGGCATGTCCGAGTATCGACGGGTTCACCAGGTAGTCGTAGATCACGCATTCGGCCTTCCGGAGGCACTGCGCTCCCCGGAGGGTCAAAAGGTCCGGCGCGCCGGGGCCGGCGCCGACCAGGTAGACGATTCCCTTGGTGGCGGACGGGTGAGTTGATGTGGGGGTTGAATTGTCGGACATGTCCCACGATTGGACACACCCGGCTGCGAAATCGCAAGGGTGTCCACTCGCGGCGGCGCAGGACCATCCGTGCGACGCCTATTTGTGGATCGAGTTGGCTGCTGTTAGAATGGTGTGGCGCCACTGCCACGCGTCCGCCGTTGCCTTGACGCCTTGGTGTCCGCGGCGGCGAGTCGACGACCGCGAAATCCCGCAGGACTTGTCTATGGCGAGCGACCGACCTTCCAGCGATACGATGGCACCCGCCCTGCGTCGAAGACTGCAGCATTGCTATCAGCACGGCTGCAAGCTGATGGAAAAGGACGAATATGATTACGATTACGCGCACGCGATGTTTGCCGAGTGCATCGTGCGCGATCCGGGTAACCTGGTCTACGTTGAAGCCTTCCTCACCAACCTGGAGCGGAAGTACGGAGCCAACAAGAAGGGCAGCCGATTTCCGACGTTGGGCGGGAAAAAGTCGGCTTTGAAGAAGGCGGCTGGAAAAAAGAACTGGGACGACGTCCTCAAGCTGGGGCCGGATGTTCTCAAATCGAATCCCTGGGATGTCCCGACGCTGCGCGCGATGGCGGAGGCCTGCGAAGCGTTTGACTACAAGGAAGTGGAGCTGCGCTATTTGCGCATGGCGTTGGATACCAACCCGAAGGACCCGGACGTGAATCGCCATTGCGCGCAGTCGTTGCAGCGGATGGGCCAGTTCGATCAGGCAATTGTTTGCTGGCATCGGGTCGAGGAAGCGCGGAAGAACGACCAGGAAGCGCCGAAGATGATCGCGCTGTTGCAGATGGAGAAAACCCGGGCCAAGGCGGGATTTGGACCAGCGTTAGCGGTCGGAGGTTCCAAGCCGCCGCAGGCGCGGCAGGCCGCGGCGGCAAAAACAACGGGGTCGACGACTGCCACCGGGTCCACGACGGCCACGGGGTCGACGGGAAGCGCCCATCCGCCAGGCGACGCGGCGCAAGGAGATCTTTCGGGCAATGACCGCGCGTCTTCGGAGGCGTCGGCGACGGCAGGAGCGATCCCGCAATCCGGTTCCGGTCTGGCCAAGTCCGCGACCAGGCAGACCGATGGCGTTGCCGCCAGTCCGAAATCCGCGGACCCTGGAACCGAGGAGGGGGCCGAGCACCGACGGCGCGAAGTGACCCTGACGCCCCGGCAACAATTGGAACAGCGGCTGCTGGAGTTTCCCGAGGATACCGCGGCGGCCCTTAAGTTGTCTCAACTCCACCTCGAGGAAGAACGTGCCGCCGACGCGGAACGCGTGCTGGCCAAGGCGCTCGCCGCGTCGGGGAACGATTTGCAGGTTCGGGAGCGGCTCGAGGAAGTAATGGTGATCAAGCAGCGGCAGCGACTTCGGGTGGCGGAACGGCTGGCTGAACGCGAAAAAACCGACGCCTCCGTGCAGCTCGTCGCGCAGCTGCGCCAGGAAACGACACGAGCGGAACTTGATTTCTACGTCGTCCGATCGGAACGGTATCCGCAAGATCTGACGATCAAGCACCAACTGGGATTACGACTGCGGCGGGTAGGCAACCTGGCGGAGGCGGCCAAGGTGCAACTGGAGGCCGCTCAATCGGGACCATTTCGCGCAGCGGCGTACCTTGAGCTGGGCGAATGTCTGCAGACATTGAAGCAATACCCGAAAGCGTTCGAGGCGTATAAGCGGGCAATGGCCTCGGCTGCGGAGAGCGAGAACGCCGAATTGAGGAAATTGGCGATCTATCGCGCAGGCATCCTGGCGGGCGGGTTGAAGGAATTCCCGATTGCCGAAAAACTGTTCCAGGACCTGTTGGACCTCGATCCGCAGTACAAAGATACCCGTGACCGGCTGGACAAGATCGCTCAGATTCGCCATAACGGTTGATTCACAGGTAATCGAGTTTCCATTGGTTGAGAGCAGACGACGAACATGGCGCATTCCAAAAGTGCAAAGAAACGGCATAAGAAAAACGTAGCGCGACGAACGGTGAACCGTGCCGTGCGCTCGACCCTGAAAACCCATGTAACTCGCGTTCGTGACGCGGTGACCGCCAAGGATTTCGGGTTGGCCGATACGGAAGCCCGGCTGACGGCGACGAAACTCGATCGGGCTGCCGCGCGTGGCGTAATTCATAAGAACGCCGCTTCCCGCACGAAATCACGGCTGCAACACCTGATCCGCTCCGCGAAGACCGCGGGGGCACCGGCCAAGCCGGCGCCTTCGAAGTAATTCTGAAGAAGCCATTCTGAAGAAGCGGTGCGCCGCGGGTGGGGCGTGCTCCCGAGCCTGTGCGCGGTCGAACCGCGGCCTTGTCAGGGCTGCGCTTCACGCACGGTTACGAGTTTACCCTGGCCATTCTCCGCGTACGATTTGGCCTTGGCTTGTCACACTGCCGCATTGGGAAGACAATACCGGTCGTATTGCCGGCGGGCGTGGGCCAGGATTTCCGGGACGGTGGCTCGGTGCTTTTCCCCGTCGGGTTGCGCGACCCGTTGTGAGGATCGAGGCACATCGATGAAGACTGCGTTCGCAATCGGGGCACATCCGGACGACATCGAAATTTTCATGGCCGGGACGTTGCTGTTGCTGCGCAATGCCGGCTATTCGATCCATTACATGACGCTGGCGGACGGCTGTTGTGGTTCGACCGAGCATGGGCGGCAGGTGACTGCGGCGATCCGGCGCGAGGAGGGCAAGCGGGCGGCCGCCAGCGTGGGCGCGACGTTCCATGAGAGCCTGTGTCACGACCTAGAGATCTTCTACGAACCGAAGACGCTGGCCCGACTGGCATCGGTGGTTCGCAGTGTGGCGCCCGATATCATTCTCACGCACCCACCCTCCGATTACATGGAGGACCATACGAACACCTGCCGACTCGTGGTGTCCGCCGCTTTTGCTCGCGGCATGCCGAACTTTGTCGTCGATCCACCCCGCCGTACCACCTCGGGCAAAGTCACCATCTACCATGCGCAGCCGTTTTGGAACTGTGACCAGTTGCGTCGGCGCGTGGAGCCAGATATTTTTGTCGACGTTTCCGAAGTTGAGGAACAGAAAGTGGCCATGTTGGCCCATCATCAGAGCCAGAAAAAGTGGCTGGATGAAAGCCAAGGGCACGACTCGTACCTGGCGACGCTGCGCCAACTGGACGAGGAAGTGGGACGGATGTCGGGGTTATTCAAGTATGCGGAAGGGTGGCGCCGCCATTTGCACCTGGGCTTTTGTGGAGAGAACGACGATCCCCTGCGTGAGAGTCTTCCCAACCGCGTGCTGCCCGCCGCGGGAATCTAGCCGACGGGAATTGGAGGTAGAACGTTGTCGTCGGCCGAACGAGACTTCCAGGCGATGTGTGATCGTAATCACTTCATCGTCGATCCGGAATCGCAATTACGTTTGCTGGACGGCTTCGCCTGGCTCTATCGGCGCCGCACCGATCAGTTCGGAAATGGACGACTGGTTCGCAACGTATTTGAACGGGCGGTTCGGCAAATGGCGAATCGCATTGCGGGACAGGCTCCGCTTACCAGCGAGTTGCTGACCACCTTTCGAGTCTCGGATGTTGTCTTTGAGGAGATCCCCGTTGAGGGGTCGCGCCCCGCGGGCGGTACGGTCGCCGCCCGGAACGGTGCCGCCGGCGGCACCGAGCAGGGTCCGTTCGAGTGCCCTCAGCAGTTCCAGTTCGCCTGCGACAAGTGCCAGAAAATGAACGCTGGAGGCCGGAATCTGATCGGCAAGAAAGTCCGCTGTGGACACTGTGGCGCGCGGTTCGTGGCGAATTGGGGCGAGCCCGATTAGCCCATACTTGGATGAATAGATGCGGTTGCCGGCCTTACCGGCTGACGATTCCGCGGTTTTGGATTAGACTGTTGGGCTTCCTCAGAAGTACTTTCAGCCCGTGGCCGTTTTCCCAACCGACGAGGTCGTCGCTGATGAAATTTTCTGTTATTGCGTCGATTCTACTCACCGCGGTCTGCTGGGGCGTGTATGGACCTGTGCTGCATTTCGGGCAGCAGGCGATGGAAATGAGTCGCTTGCGGGCATTCCTGTGCGTTGGACTGGCGTACTTTGTGATCGCCGTCATCGCGCCGCTGGTGATGCTGAGAGGCATGGAGACCGACAAGGCGTTTTCCATGTCGGGGGTCTTCTGGAGTTCGCTTGCCGGTGCCGCGGGTGCTGTGGGCGCACTGGGGATCATCTTGGCGATGTCCAATGGTGGCAAGCCGGTCTACGTGATGCCGCTGGTGTTCGGCCTGGCCCCCGTGGTCAACTCGTTCTTCACAATTTATGTCAACAAGAAATGGAATGAAATCAGCCCCTGGTTCCTGTCCGGCCTGATCCTGGTGGGGTTGGGCGCGGCGATGGTGCTGTTTTTTGCGCCCAGTTCTGGCCCCGCGCATGGCCCACCGCCAAAAAAAGACGATGCGGGCACGTCGGAACCTCCGGCCCGGTCCCCCGGCGGTGATTCGGCGGAATCCAAGTCGGATGCCGGCGAGGACGCGAAGTAGGAATCGGAGGATCGTTAATCGCCGTTTGCAGGGTTGGAGCGTTCATAACAGGTTAATTTCCGGGCCGCGTTGCGGCTCTAGAGTAAGCCGCGCAGTGGGGATCAAGACGGACGCCGCCGATGAGCAGCGAACAACTTCAGGAAGCGATGAGGCGCATGGATGCTTTGTTGAGCCATATCTGGATGGTGCGAACGTTCCTTAAGCACAGCGAAGAGGTTCAGGACGACGACGACCTGGCGACGGTGCATCGGGATCTCTACGACTTCATGCTGGCCTTGGGACCCTCGGCGGCCGCCGGTGACGCGCGGGAGTATTTCCGTCTGGCGACGCGCAAGGCAGGAAGGTTGCGGCGGGCCGTCGAGACTTTTTCGCGGATACAGCCTCAGGTTTCGGAACATATGAATTTCAAGATGGCGGCCCGGTCGCTCGATATTGCGTGGCAGGAAATCCGCCGACTAATGGAGGGGCTGGCGCGCGAGACGGCCGTGCCCTCGGACCCGGGTGCGGAAGAGGATTGAGAGGCGGAATGTCGGAACCATCGAATGCAACGGCGACGGAATCGTCCCTGGCGTCGACGCACCAGGACGATTGGTTGCGGAAGCGTCAGCGGATCGAGGAGGCGCTCGACGCGTATTCGCAGTTTGACGGTGACTGTCCGGCCGTCCTGCGCGACGCGATGCGTCACAGCCTGCTGGCTCCCGGCAAGCGACTGAGGCCGTTGCTGGTCCTGCTGGCCACCGATGCCTGCGGTGTCGATTGGCAGATCGCGATTCCGGCCGGTTGTGCCCTGGAAATGGTGCATACTTACTCCCTGATCCATGACGACTTGCCTGCGATGGACGACGACGACCTGCGCCGCGGTCTGCCGACCTGTCACAAGCTGTTTGGCGAGGCGATGGCGATCCTGGCGGGCGACGCGCTGTTGGCGTTCGCATTTGAACTGCTCTCTCGGGGACTCTCCGACGCCGGGCAGGCTGCCGCCTGCGTGCGGGAACTGGCTCGAGCCGCCGGGCCCACGGCGCTGGTCGGGGGGCAGGCCGACGATCTGGCGGCGGAATTTCAGGCGGGCGATCTGCAGCAATTACAGCATATTCACCGGCGAAAAACCGGGGCATTGTTGGTCGCCGCCTTACGGATGGGGGGGGTGATTGGCCGGGCGAACGACGAACAAATGGACGCTCTGGGAGCGTATGGACAAAAACTGGGTTTGGCGTTTCAGATCGTTGATGATTTACTGGATACGCAAGGAAACGACCGCGATCTGGGGAAAAGGGCCGGAAAAGACCAGCGGCATGGTAAGCTGACATTTCCGGGATTGTTGGGGATGGAGTCGAGTGTTCGTCGCGCGGCGACGCTGGTGGATGAGGCGATCGAGGCGACGAAGGTTTTTGGCGAGCGTGCGAATGCACTGCAGGCGCTCGCCCGGTATGTCCTGGAAAGGAGGCACTAGTTCGATGCACAAATGGCTCCCGAAAATTGACTCCGCCGCGTCGCTGCGCAAAATGTCCGTCGCGGAATTGACGGAATTAGCGGGCGAAATGCGCGACGTGCTCTGCAATCTGCTCAGCAACCGTTCCGCCCATTTCGCCTCGAATCTGGGGGTCATCGAACTCTGCCTGGCGCTGCACAGCGTGTTCGATTTCCGCTCCGATCGGTTGATTTGGGATACGGGCCACCAGGTTTATCCCCACAAACTGGTCACCGGGCGCTACCACAAATTCGCGACGATTCGTACCAAAAGCGGCCTCATGGGCTACCCCAACCCGATCGAGAGCGAATACGACCTGTTCATGACCGGCCACGCCGGCTGCAGCGTCTCGACCGTGCTGGGACTGCGCAGTGGCGACGAACTGCTGGGCCAGTCGCATCGCCGATCGGTTGCGGTGATCGGTGACGGTGCATTGCCTTCGGGAATCGTCTTTGAGGCAATGAACAACGCCGCGGGGCTGCGGTCCAACCTGCTGGTCGTGCTGAACGACAACAAAATGTCGATCTGTCCACGGGTGGGTGGAATGGCAAGCTATCTCGACCGGCTGCGCACCAATCCGCTCTACTCCGGCATCAAGACGGAAGTGGTGCGGGTACTGAACAAGGTGCCGTTGTTCGGTGATCCCGCCGAGCGATTCCTGGCGCAGCTTAAGGAGGCGGTCAAAGCGGGACTCCACGGCGGCATGCTCTTCGAGGATCTGGGGTTCCGCTATCTGGGGCCGATCGACGGTCACAATATTGCCGTGATGCGAAAGTACCTGAAGATGGTTAAGGAGTTGCCCGGTCCGATCCTGCTGCACGTCGTCACGGAGAAGGGGCATGGATACCAACCTGCGGCGCAAGATCCCGTCTATTTCCACACGCCTCCGGTTTTTCGGGATGAAAATGGAACGCCAATCGTCAAAGGCACAACGGCCCGACCGGCCTATACCGACGTCGCGCGCGACGCGATCCGACGCGGCATGGAACGGGATACACGCGTCACGGTCATGACGGCGGCAATGTGCCAGGGGAACAAACTGGAACCGATCCGCGACGATTTTCCCCAGCGGTTTTTTGATACTGGCATTTGCGAATCGCATACCGTGGCGTTCGCCGCGGGCCAGGCGAAAGCCGGACTGCGTCCGATCGTCGACGTCTACAGCACGTTTCTACAGAGGAGCTACGATCAGATCTTCCAGGAAGTCGCCCTGCAAAATCTTCCCGTGACATTCCTGATGGATCGCGCAGGGTTGTCGGGCCCGGATGGTCCGACGCATCACGGTGTCTTCGACCTCGCCTACATGCGCCCGTTTCCCAACCTGGTGGTGATGGCTCCGGGCGACGCAGTGGACCTGGCGGGAATGCTCGATTTCGCTCTGCGACACCCTGGCCCCTGTTCGCTGCGGTACCCAAAGGCAAGCGCTCAAACCGTGGATGGCGACCGCGCACCGATGGAACTGGGCCGGTCCGAAATCGTGCGCTGGGGACGGGATCTGATTTTGTACTGCTGCGGAACGCAGCTCTCCGATGCGCTTGCCGCCGCCGCGATCCTCCAGGAAGAAGGGCTCGACGTCGGCGTCGTCAACGCGCGCTTCGTCAAACCGCTCGATCGAGCCACCATCGAACGGGCCCTGCGCGAAAGTCAGTTCCTGGTCACGGTCGAGGAAGGCTGCTTGATGGGCGGTTTTGGCAGCGCCGTCCTCGAGGCGGCCAGCGAACTAGGACTGGATACCTCCCGCATTACGCGACTTGGTATCCCCGATCGTTTTATTGAGCATGGCGAGCGGGCCGAACTGCTTGCTGACCTGGGGTTGGATGTCCAGGGAATTGCGCGAAGCTGCCGTGAAATCGTGGCCAAGGGATCCATGTGTGCAACCGACCAGGACGCCTGATTTGATGACGCCAGGTCCGCGGTCGGCAACCCGTGATCAGACGCCCCCCTGGATCAAGGCGGACGCAGGCCCGCATCGCCCACGCACCATCCTGGTGGGCAGCGGAGAGCGTCGCGAAGTTCGCGACGAATTGAACGCGTTGCTGCCGGTAATCCGGCGACATTGTGATCTGCTGGCCATCGTTTTGGATGAACAGCTCGATCTGGAATCGACTGCCGCCGACCTGGCGATTGTGTTCGGGGGTGACGGTACACTGCTGCACGTGGCCCAACGCATGCAGGCGAACCAGATTCCCGTGCTGGGAGTAAATCTGGGCAAGTTGGGCTTCCTGGCGGACCTGTCTCCGGTCGAACTGACGAGTGCCCTGCCCGACATCTGTGCCGGCCGTTGCCGCGTGTTGCATCATCTGATGTTTGAATGCACCATTTATCGCGATGGCACGCTGCTCGACCGGCGTCTCGGTTTGAATGAAATGGCGATTCGAGGTGGGCCGCCATTCGAAATCGTAAGCCTCGAACTTTACGTTGACGCCGAATTGGCGACGGCCTATAGTTGCGACGGTTTGATCATCAGTACGCCTGTCGGATCAACGGCCCACAACCTCTCGGCGGGTGGACCGATCTTGCGCAAGACATTGGAAGCGTTCGTGATTTCGGCGATCAGTCCGCATACGCTGACCGTGCGACCGGTTGTCGACGATGCCGATCGAGTGTACGAGGTCGTGGTTCAACATCCGCCGGGGGAGGTTTCCGTCGTGGTCGACGGTCGGTACGTGCGGCAGCTGACACCGATGGATCGGGTGCGAGTCATGCGAGCGGCGCCGACGTTCCAGTTGATCGAGATTCCGGGACGCCACTACTACCGGACGTTGCGCGAAAAATTGAATTGGGGCAGTGATTTACGCTCGCGTCCGAGTTGAGGCGCTTGGCGTGGGACCCGCGGTTCGGATCGCTGCGGATTGTGCCGAAACGAAAGCAGGGAGGCTGAGTAATGACGGGATTGACCCAGGGACGGACTCGCGAAATCTCCTCGGCCAAGACGCGAGGAATCTTCCTGAAATTCTGTGGGGGCTTGAGCCTCGTTTGCGCCCTGTTGGCCAGTTTGTCAATCGTCGCAGACGAACCGCCACCGGTGAAGCAACCCGCTCCGGCCGCTCCGGCGGCTGCGGGCAGCGCTGCGAACCTCGATCCCGAGCCAGCCTCTGGGGCCACCAACGCCGACGCGCTGGAGGAATCCGACGCCGCGAAGGACGATCCCGAACCCGAGCCCGATCCGAAACTGCGGGAGAAGTTAAAGACCTCCATCAAAAAAGTCGCGTCGGAGCAGACGTACGACCTGCGTTACAAGTTGAAGCCTGGTGAGGAAATCCGCTGGAAAGTTCAGCATCTGGTGACGCACGAAACGAGCATCAAGGAAACGCGGCAGACCGCCAAGAGCCGGAGCCTTTCGACCAAAGTCTGGAAGATCCGGCGGATCGACGAACAGGGCCGGTATGTGCTGGAGTATTCGGTGGACGATGTCGACATGTGGCAGCACGTCTCCGGTCGCCCGGAAGTAACGTATAACAGTCGCAACGACGACACGCCGCCACGGGAGTATGCATCGGTGGCGAACATGGTCGGCGTCCCGTTGGCGCTGGTGACGATCGATCTGCACGGCGCGGTGATCGACAAGACCTATCCGACGCAGGGCGCCAGTCCCTCGATTGCGGAATTGGCACTTCCGCTCCCGGCGCAACCGGTCAAGCTGAACGCCCACTGGCATTGGCCGGAGGAATTGAACTTGAAGATGGAGGACAATCGGGTCCTGCGCGTAAGGTTGCGGCACGTTTACACCCTGAAAAGCGTCGACAAGAACGTCGCCACGATCGGCATACGGACCGACGTGTTAACGCCGATGGACGATCCCAAAGTGCATGGTCGGCTGCTGGAGCGGCTCAAGAAAGGTACGGCGAAATTCGACCTGGAATCGGGCCGTTTCACCTTTGTGCAGCTTGACCTGGACGAGACGGTCGTCGGATTCGCGGGGGGCGACAGCTTGCTGGAGTACCGAGCGCGTTTCGTCGAGGAGATCGTCGTCGGACCTTCGCCGCCGGCCGCGGAATCTCGTCGAGCCGCCGCAAGAGTCGAGCCGGGCGTCTCAAGCCGTAAACAGAAATAGAGCGGCAACCGCGCGCCGACTTATCGGTGTCGGTCTCCCGCGACATAGAACCGCACGCGTTGCTTCGCGGGTGAAGCGGACAAGCCGGGCGACGAAGTTGCCGCTCCATCTCCTACTACCCTGCCTGGCTTCCAAACTATCACGGAATTTGGGGATTTTCGGGCGGACCTTGCGATGAACGGGCTCATTCGCGTTCGGAGACGTCCTCGATCAGTAATCGCAACCAGTTGACAGCCTGTTTGGCGGCGCGGATCAGCAACAGGTCGGGATGGCCGTTGTAGGCGAACGAAGTCGAATGGCATTGACCGTGCCAGCAGGCGGCCACCGGAAAGCGGGGTGGCCCGGCTGGCTCGTCAACGCCGTGGGGAGCACTGCCAAGCCAGCCGATCACCAGCGCCCAATCGGTAGCCTGTTCCGATTGCAGACGCCGCGCGTCCTCGACCGCTTGCGAGATCAAGTCGGCAATTGGTCGGGCGACTGCCGGGCCATTCTCCAACCTTTCTGCCGCGGGCGAGACGCGGATCGACGCGCCGAGGAATGCGCCTGCACTGGTTCGCGCGAACCAATGGCTTACCAGTCCGGCGGTTTGCGCTTCCTGGACGTACAGCGTCTCGTTGCGGTCTCCAAGCCGGTGGAGCAAGACTTGTTCCAGTTCGATTTCGCCTTCGCCGAAAATCAAGTTGCCAAGCTTCTCGTAGATCATCTCCGCGGTCGGGGCGATCAGTGCTTCACAGTCTTGCTCGCTGCCGGCCATTGCGGTGATCCGCAGGGAAATCGTCGCTTTGCTGGCGGTGATCCCGACCTGGGGAACTCGGCCGCGGGTAATCAGTCCAGGCAGCATCCGTTCGACTTCGCTTTCCCCCGCTCCGAAAGTATGGATCACACGATGCCGAATTCGTTTTCCGAGCAATCCCATTTCTTTTTGCAGCGTCGGTCGTACCGATTCCCGCCAGAGCACGCGCATTTCGCCCGGGACTCCTGGCAGCGCGAAGCAATGGGCGTCGGGTTTGTCAGGGCGGGGAATCCGCAGGTAGATTCCCGGAGCGGTGCCTTCCTGGTTGGGGATCGGCTGGCTGCCTTGGGGGAAATACGCCTGCACCTGGTTGGCGGGTGGCATCGCCCGCATCCGTCGGCGAAAGAGGTTTTCGATATGGGCCAGAGAATCGGCGTCGAGCTGTAATTCGCGGTCGGTGGCCTGGGCGAGTGCCTGGCGGGTTAAGTCGTCGGCGGTCGGGCCGAGTCCACCGGTCGCGACCACCACGTCGGCACGCAAGATCGCGTTCCGAAAGACCTGGACATTGGCGTCAAGGTCGTCCGCGACGGTCGTATGGTACAGCACGCGAATGCCGAGGTCTCCCAACTGCTGGCTCAGCCACTGGCTGTTGGTGTCGAGCCGTTGACCGCTGGTTAACTCGTCGCCAATCGAAATCACTTCCGCTCGCACCGGCCTGCTCCTGGTATTTCCCCCTGTCCCAATCCCCGCCGTGATCCCTCAGCCCGCGGTTGGCGGCCCGATCGCCGCCGCAAACCGGCTCGGCGAAGGACGGGTTTCCCGACCCGTCTCTCACGTAGGACGGGTCTCCCGACCCGTCTTGCGCGCTGGACCGCTCTCCTCAGCCTACGTGGAACAGTTCCCGCTGGCAATCGCTCGCGTTGACACCCTGGGGGTACCGGAATATCATCGCGGGACTTGAGTTTGCCGGTCCATTGTCCAATCGAGGATCGCATGGGGGTTTTTCAGGGATTCGAGCATGTCGTTCGCGAAAACGAGCCGCTGGCCCCCTTTACCTGGTTTCGGTTGGGCGGTGCGGCGGAGTATTTCGCCGAGCCGACGACGGTCGACGAGCTGTCGCGCCTTGTCCGCCGTTGCGACCAGGAGGGGATCCGTATTCGATTACTGGGCGGGGGATCGAATCTGCTGGTACGCGACGCCGGAGTTCGCGGAATGGTCCTGCATTTGGCGGCTGCTCCATTCTGCGAAATCAAGATCGACGGCCTGCAGGCCCGTGCCGGCGGCGGCGCCAAACTGGCCCACCTGATCTCGCGTTGCGCAGCGGCTGGACTCGGGGGCCTGGAGTCGCTGGCCGGAATCCCGGGAACCGTGGGCGGAGCCCTGCACGGAAACGCGGGGACCCAGTCCGGCGATATTGGCCAATGGACGTCAAGCGCCACCGTGATGACGCGCTCCGGGGAGACGCTGACCAGGGAACGTGACGATCTTCGCTTCGCGTATCGTGAGAGCAGCCTGGACGATCTGGTGATTGTCGACGCCATCTTCACGCTGGAACGGGACGATCCAGAAATCCTGACCAAACGCCTGCAAAAGAACTGGATCGTCACCAAGGCGGCGCATCCCACCGGCGCTTTGTGCGCGATTCCCATTTTCAAGGACCCGGAGGGGGCGAGTGCGGCATCCCTGATCGACAAGGCGGGCCTGCGCGGTGCTCGGTCAGGACAGGCCGAGGTCTGCCGCACCAATTCCAATTTCATCGTTGTCGGCAACGGCGCCACAAGCCAGGATGTGGAACAGCTGATCCAGGTCGTGAGGAACAAAGTTGCCGAACGCACCGGAGTCGACCTGGAACTGCAAACCGAAATCTGGTAGTTCTCTTTCACGCCGGTGCTTGTTCTGCCTGTTACCCGATGCAAGGAGGCATCCCATGGGCCGGTCGAAATCGAATCGGGAGCCGTCGTTAGCCCTGCGGGTCCTCGTGAGCCTCGCTCCGTGGCTGCGCCCCTCAAAATGGTTCAACTGGCTGATCCTGGCCGCGCTGCTGGTGGCGACGATCGCCGTGTGGCGAAGCTGGGCGCCGGTGGTGCTTGGCGATCGCCGTTACCAACTCCGCACCGAATCGATCGAAATCACACCGCAGCCCGCGTGGATCCGCAGCAACGTGCGGGAGGAAGTCGTCGAAGCCAACGATCTGGCAAGTCATTCGGCGCTCGATCCGCAAATTACCGTCACCGTCGCCCGCGCGTTCAGCGTCCACTCCTGGGTGGCGCGCGTTCGCAGTGTGCGGAAGGAATACCCTGCTCGCGTCGTTGTCGAGCTGGAATACCGCCGCCCGGTCGGCATGGTGATGGTGCGCCGCGACGATGGGAATCCGGGGGTCATTCCGGTGGATGCCTCCGCGATTGTCCTGCCGACCGACGATTTCGAACGGCAAGGCGAAGCCGAATCGCCGGTGCGCAACTACCTGCGGATCCATGTCGGCGATACGCGACACCACGGTCCGACCGGCACCGTCTGGGGCGACGAACGGGTTGCCGCCGCGGCACGGATCGCCGAACAACTCAGCGAATCCTGGCAGGCATTAGGGTTACATCGAATCGAATTGGCGGAGGAATCGTCGGGTAACAGGGCGGAGGACCTGCTGTTCGACCTGGTCGCGAAAGAGGATCGACGCTATTTCTGGGGGCACGCCCCGGGAAAGGAACGTGCCAGCGAACTCGATGCCAGCGAAAAGCTGGAACTGCTCCAGGAACTCGCACGGGTGACGCCCGCCGGCGGAAATCGGATCGACTTGCGATCCAAGACCCGACTGCCACTTCAGTCGCGTCGTCTTGAAGAAAACCGAACCAGCGACAATCGTTAATCGACGTGATCGCGTGGCGCCTCGGCCGCTGGAAGTTGGTTGGGAGTTGGAATGTTGCCGTCGAGCAATTCGCGCCGCATCACGGTGTATTCCGGCGGCGCCTCAACGCCGACCCGTACGGAATTGCCCCCGATCAGCACCACGGTGATGGTGACGTGATCGCCGATCACGATGCGCTCACCGACTTTTCGTGTCATAACCAGCATGATTTGCCGCCGCCCACTCGCCGCCTCGGATGGGCGCGGAACCGGTTTCACTGCGCCTTCCTGCCTCCAGCGATCGCGTTAGCCTAGCAGTCGACATACCCTGACGCAAGCCGCGGTCGAAGGGCTCAAACCGCAGTCGAAGGCGCTCAAACGTTGACCATCGGCTCGCCAACATACAACTGCAGGATCTGGCTCTGCACTTTGATCGCGCGAATCAGAACCCAGATCTGGTCAGGGGTGAATCTCTTGGGGTCGGAGCGCGCGAGATTCTCCAGTTCCTCGGTCATCGCCGCATGCTGGTCGGTCGCGGCCTGGATGCGTAGTCCAATCTCGCGCCAATGATTGGTCAGCACCGACTCATCCTGAAAACAGTCGGGATTCGTGACGGTGTTCGTCAGCAGCAGACAAAGACGCGCGACGTCGCGCGTTTCCGCGTTTGGCTGCAACTGTTCAATTTTTTCGGCCAGCTTTGTGCAATTCATACACAATCCCCCATGTGAACTTCCGGAGAATTCCCAGTAAGCGAAAAGGATGCCGAACGGATGGTGTGTCGGCCGAACTTCGAGCATTTCGCGCGTGTTTGATTTTCCGCGAACGCGGTACCACGCGAACTGCCTGCCCAACTCACCATTGCCCATGGTACGTCTGTAATGCAAATCTAGCTCGGCCTGATCCCGGCGAAAAAAAAAGCTAAACCGCGACTGCTGCATCAGTTAGGCCGTCCACGCGTCGCCATGTTCGGATTTTGCCACAGCCGGTTGTTGCGTTTGCGACGACGTCGCGAAAAAATCCCGACGGCCAGAAAATCGCTTGAATCCCCCCCAAAATCCCCACTTCCGGCTGGTTCATGTTGTGTGCGGGAATGAGTAAACTTCATGACGCTCCAGTTCCATCGGCGCGAAGTTCAACCAGGGCAAGTCGAGGAGTCGATGCATGCCAGACTCACGTCGCCTGTATTTGCTATGCGTTTCCTGGCCGACAATCACTATTCTGTTTGCGATAAACCTAGTCGCCAGCGAAGCGGTGAATTCGGATAATCGCGATCGGCAAAAGTTGCTTTGGCAGTCGATGGTGCGAGCACGCTATGGAGCGCCGGGTGAAGATTGGCTCCAGCCTGCCTCGGAACTTGCTCGCCTCGAAAAACCGGCTGATGCGAACGCCGCCCCCGGCGAATCTTGGGCGGCGCTCCAAGGATTTGTCGGCGGCATGCTCTTCGGCGACCTCCAATTCGAACGAGCCCACTCCCACCTGCAGCAGGCGGTTGACGTCGGTCAAAAGGTCTGGACCCGATCGGACCCGCGCTGGCGGTATCTCGAAACGGCCTGCGAAGATACCGAACGGTTCCTCAACGGCGACGCCGCGCTGCGTGCCGGATACGACGAATTCCGGCAACGATTGGAACGGGCGGGGAAGAACCGCGAGGAAAAGCAGTTCGCCGCCGCCCTGGCCGATACCGAATCGGCCCTGGCTGCCCTGGACCAGTTCCCGCGTTGGCCGCCTTCGATCCGTGCGGTCAGCCGCGTTGCCTGCGCATCGCGACTGTTCCAACTCGGCCGATACGCGCGGGCTCATCAGAACGCGCTCGTGGCCTTCGCGGAACTTCTGGAAACCAACAACGACCAGGATACCGCCGGTTTCGACGCCATCTTCCGCTGCCTCGTTCCGATCGAAACGGCACTGGGATACGATGAACTCGCCCTGGAATACGCCCGACGCGCCGACCAGCTCGCCGAACGCCTGCAAGCCCTTTTCCCCGCCGCGACCTTCGAATCGCGCATGAACCTGGCCGAAGCCCACCGACAGATGGGAAACCTCGATCTGGCTCGCGCCGCGTTCTCCTCCGCCGCCGAAATCGCCCCCGTCGCCTTCGGGCCCCGTTCCCATCTCCGCGCCGAGCCCCTCCGAGGACTCGCCCGCACAGAATACCTCGCCCTCAATTTCCAGCAGGCACAGAAATTCACTCTCGATGCTCAAAACCAGATCATCGATGACCTCGGACCCGATGCCCCCGAACTCTGGTCCACCGCCCTCCTCATGGCAAGACTGAACTGGCGACAAGGAAACGTCGATGCCGCCCGAGACCAACTCGAACAAGCAAAAGTGAGCGCTGCACGACTCGATTGGAAC
>VGZA01000040.1 GCA_016872775.1 Planctomycetota bacterium
GGAATCGTAAGCGTGTCGGTGCTTGGCGCGCCGAAGGAAGTCAAATTCATGGCGGTCGAGAAACGCTAGCGTGGGTTGTGATTCCGAATAAGGCACCCTGGCCCACCGACGGACTGCCACTGGCACCACCAGCCCCCATGCGGTGCGGTGCGGTGAAGCCACCACGACGCAGCGGCGCATCCGTTGCGGTCTCGACAGGCCCAAGAGTGTCGATGGACCGTTGCGCTCGACCGCCGGCGCTTCGTGTGGGGCGGTCCTCCGTGGGTAGCCGGAATACCGGCAACCCGCGGCTGCGCGGCAGAAAAACCCCTTCGGGGTAAATTCGGAAATCAAAACTGTAGGACGGACAGGATTTCCGTCCTACAATTTGCGGTTCCCGTGCTACGGCTTTCGCCAGTGCTTTTCCAGGTCGTCCGAGTACTGTTTCCGGATGCTGTTATCGGCCAAGATCTCCTCGGTCGCAGCGCGTAACTCCGCCAGTCGGAAGATCAGTCGCTCCACGCCTCGATCGACGAAATCGATCTCGACAAATTCGCCGCGGGCATCCCGCAGCGTTTCGACCAGTTGGGCGAGGCTGGTAATGCGCACGCCATTAATCGCGGCGACCACGGCGCCTGTCGAGTTCGAATAGCCTTTGGTGATGCGGTGGGAGAAGAGCGGTGAAGCGACGATCACCAGCTCGTCGCTTGTCGCCGGCATCGGTTCAAACGCGCGCGTGACCATCGGATTGCCTCGCGCCAGAAGAACGGCGGTGAAACCGCCGGCCGCAGTGAGATACTCGCGAGTGGCTCGGGAGAACACGAGCGGTCCAAAGATGAAATACGATGGGTAATCATTCCGCAACGACGGCAACCCGGCCCCACTTTTCGGATAGGCGGGCAGAAGCAGATCG
The DNA here is from genome assembly GCA_016872775.1 of Planctomycetota bacterium. Taxonomy (GTDB): domain Bacteria; phylum Planctomycetota; class Planctomycetia; order Pirellulales; family Pirellulaceae; genus VGZA01. Next base: position 893 of record VGZA01000040.1, read on the forward strand.
ACCGACGCGCCGTCCCGGAAGACACGAATCGGGACTTTGCCATCGCGCTCCATCTTCGACAACAAGTACGGGAACTGCACAATGACGTCGTCCGATACCTTGACCCGCGCGTTCTGATCGATGGCCGTTTCGCCGATATGGGTAATCACATCGCCAACCCGCAGCGGATAGTCGCCGCCACCCGCTCGAATCACATATCCGCCACCGACGCCTTTGGGCAGCTTCAACCGGGCCCGCAGCGCGTCGTTCTCCACCGTCTGCATCTCCGCTGCCAACCGTGGCTTTCCGGTGTAGGTTCCGTCCTGGATATCGTTGAGGAACGTTTCGAGTTCCTCCGCCGGAATCAGATACCCGACATTTTCCGCACGCTGGAGCATCCGGAATGCAACGCCAACCAGCTTGCCATTGGAAATCGCGGGACCACCGCTGTTGCCCGGATTCAGGGCGGCGTCGATCTGAACAAGCAGCCCACTCGTCTCGGTTCCATATACCGTAAAATCGACCCGCGAAATGATCCCTTCCGTGACGCTGATCTGTTCGCCACCGACCGGAAAACCGTAGACGTTGACCGGGCTCTTGATCCGCGGCAGTCGGCTGTCGATCGGGATGGCCGGCCGTCCCTCGAAAAATGACACATCCTCAACCTTCAGCACCGCGAGGTCGATCTCTGGCGCGAACGACTCAATCGTCGCCGCAAATTTGTCCGGGGACTTCGCCGGCTGCACATAAATCTGGCTGGCGTAACTCACGACATGTGCATTGGTCACCAGCCGATTGCCGGCGATGACGAATCCGGTACCGCTTGCGTCCATCGGCGCACTTCGTGTCCAGGGCTGGGCGGGATTCGGTTCCCGTCGCGTGACAATGACACGAACCACGGAGTCGACGACGGAGGATTCATCGACGGCGGCAGCCTGCTGGCAGGTCGAGCCCTCGTAAAGAACGGACGCCAGCAGCAAACTCCCTACAAGGAGTTTTCGGAAACATTCGATTCCGCAGTGAGCCCCAGCTTCGGGAGGCAACCGTCGGTTCACCATCATCACGCCGTCCTTCATCGCAAAATATCCTTCTCGATTTGTGGCCGATCCCTGAATCGCTCGTGGCAGCCCTTGCAGTTATTTGATATCTCGGCGAGCCTGCGCGTTGCCTGTTCGGCGTCGATCGTTGCGTTCAGCTCGGCCTGCAACCGCTCGCTAAGTACCAATCCTTCCCACGCGAATTGGTGAAAATCGGCGGGTTTTTTCAGAAACTCCGGCAGTCGCATCAGCTCTTTGAAATGCTCGCTCAACAACAGCGCTTCATGCGCCGGTACCCGATTCGGTTGCTGGCGGAGCGCGACCCAGCCGTTTCTCTGGATTGCTTGCAACCGCTCCAGTCGATGGTCCATCTCGACCATCGCTTCCGCGATCGCAGGCAGTCGCGCGACGGTCGGGAATTCGCCCGGCAGGTTATCGAGCAGCGCTTCGTCGAGCGGATAGGCTGTTTCAACCGCCTGGAACAGGCCCAGGTAGGCCAAATCGGTGACGGCGACTTTCAGGATCGTCAAAGCGTCTTGCCGTTCGATCAGGCCCGCGCCGACACAGGCCACCGCCGCGGCCGCCGGACTGCGGTGCCTGCCGTGGTGACAATGAATGTAGATCGGGCCAGGCAGGTCGCGCACCGCCTTCGCCAGTTCTCGAAAGCGGTTTTCCGGGACACCGTCGTAGCCATGCGGCAGGTGAACGTAACGCATTCCGTGTCGCGTCGCCGCGGAAACATCCGGCCTGGCGCCGTCGACGCTGATGATCGTCTTGATTCCCAGCGACTTCAACTCCAGAAACGCCTGCTCCCCGTCCGGAAGGCCTCCCGACACGACATTCGGGTGAATGCGTACGGCATTCGGCAGATGCGCGGTCTTGATCCGTTCGATCCGCGCGCCATCCGACGACGGCTGTCCGGTGGAACAACCAACCAGTGTGATCCACACCAGCAGGGTTACGCCAGTCCTGCGCAGTGGCAATGCGCGGCGGGGAAATCGGATCGGTTGAATGCGGAATTGACTCATGTCGTGCTCAGCTACCAGAGATGGTAGTCGAAGCCGACGCGGGAGGCCACTCCGTGCATGCCGGCGTTGACATTGGAGCGGAACCTATTTCCCCACGCAATAAAGGTAATTGTCGGATCGGATCAATAGCCGGTTTCCGGCCACTGCGGGACTCCCGTTATACATCGAGCGACCGGAGAAACGGTTGACTGCCAGCTGTTCAAAACGCGGCTGCTCGGCCCGTATGAACATTTTTCCGTCGCGTGTCGGGTAATAGAGTTTTCCGTCGGCGAGCAGGGCCGACGAGTAAAACTGGCCAGCCCGTTCCAGGCGCTGTTCGTAGAGAATCTTCCCGTCGGTTACCGATGCGCAATAGGCGATCCCTAATTGATCATGGGTCCAATAGAGGTGGCTTTGATGGACGACGGGGGAGGAGACATTCGAACCTTTGGTGCTGGTCCATAACCGGTGCGTGTCGGTGACGTCACCCGTTCCCCCCGCACGAATCGCCAATGCGGCCGTGCCCGATCGGCCTCCCAGGCAGTAGACGACGCCGTCCGCCGCGACGATGCTGGGAACCATGTACCATCCAATGAGGGTAGCGCACGACCAGAGTGATTCACCCGAATCGGGATCCAACGCCAGCACCTTTCCGTAGATTGCAACCACAAGTTCCGCGCGGGCGGCGGACTTGCCGAATCCGTCCGGCCCGCGAAACCGCGACCAGAACTCTTCGGAGTTGGCCATGCTGCCGACGGATAGTGTCAGAGCCAGGAGACAAAGGAAGCCGGTTCGGTACCCATTCCGCGACGTACGCATTGCAGAACTCCCGCAATTCTCTTGGCCACCCAAAACCTGGCCGTGGCTGGCGTTTTCCTCGCCGCGCGTTTTCACTCTTGCCGGCCGCGGACCCAGACGATCAGATCCAGTTCTCCAGCTTGAGTACCGACTTGCCGCAACATATTCAGCAGCTGCGCGCGGTGGTGCGTGCCGTGACAACAGAGTTGAATCAACGATTCGATTACACGTACGGAAACCAAAGCCCCGCTGGCGTCGACGGTGACAATGCGTTGCGAGCCTTCCGCCGTCAAATCGGCGATGAACCGATTGCGCCGCTCCGCGGTCTGGGCCCAGGCATCGCGAAGATCGGTGAGCGAGGTTGCCAAAGGGCTGCGTTCGAAGGCACTCGTGCCCGTCGTCCAATTGCGCAGCCACCATCGCTCCGCATCGTGCAAGTGCAGCAGGGTCTTGCGTATCGAGCCGGGCCCGATATCGATCGGCCGGTCGAGTTGCTCCGCGTTGAGCGGTATTGCCTTGTCGATCAGCCGTTCGACGGCCCAGTCGTGATAGGCGAAGTAGTAACGTACTCGCTGCGGATCCCAGTCGACTTCGTAACCCGGGCCGGAATTAATCTCGAGCCCGTAACCTCGCATTGCGTCGGCAACGGAGGGCGCTTGAGCGACCGTGGGTCGGGCCAATCGATAGAAGATGTAATCCAGTCCGGCGGGTACGGTGCGGCCGAGACCCTTGAGATAGCTCAAAGCCTGTGCCCGGTGATGGATGCCATGGTTGGCTACATGCAGCAACAAATCGTCGAGCAGATTGGCGTGTTGATTGCCCTTGCTGTCTTTGTACTGGACAACCCGCTTCCAGTTGGACGCTCGTTCGCGATCGATCAGTCCGCGGCGCAATTCGGCGATCCGACTCAAGTCGCGCTCGATCGCATCCGGAGAAGCGCCGGCCGGATCGATGTCGAATGCCCGCCAGGGGTCTCCGATCCAGCGTTCCCACCAGATGCGCTCCGCGGCGAGCAGATGATGCAGGGTTGCCCGCAGCGACCCGAGTCCCATGGTTCGAGGCTGGTCGAGCTGCGCGGCGGTCAATCCGCCGCACAATTGAAAAACGCGGCCGTTGGCCCAATCGTTGTAGCGATACAAATCGTCGATCACGCTCGTCGACATCCCCCGTACTCCTGTTCCACCCAAGGCGGTCGCTCCGCCGGCCTTGCTGGATGTTTTTCCCCTACTGGACATTCTCAGGACTAGACCGTTCAATGTTTTTCGCGGCACCTAATTTCAAAGGAGACCTGTGTATGGCGACATTTGTGAGTACCGTCAAATTCACTGAACAGGGAGTCCGTGGTGTGCAGGATACCACGAAACGTGCCGCGGCCGTGCGTTCCCTGGCCAAGAAATTCGGGATCAAGGTGCGGGATATTTATTGGACGTTGGGAGAAAATGATGGGTTGCTGATTCTGGACGCGCCCGATGAGGAATCGGCCACCGCGCTGATGCTGCATATCGGCTGCCAGGGTAATGTGAAAACCAGTACTGTCCGCGCATACAACGCCGCGGAAATGGACAAGATACTCGCCAAAATGGAGGTCTGACGACGGCCTCGACTCGCATCGCGCGGCGGTTTTCCGGAATCGCAGGCATGGGGCAAAACCGACGCGCGGTAACGGCGGAATTTCCTGGAAACGAACGCGGTCAGCGTTCGGGACTTTGGAGGCCGGCCCTGTCGCGACGATCGCATGCGATCCAAGCGACTGCGCACCCCGCTCGCGCCCAGCGTACTTATTTCGGTTCGGCTCCTTGTGGTGCTCAAGTCGGCACGGTTCAAAAGTTCTTGAATCGTGCGGATGTCCCGGCCGTCTCCCAGCAAGTGTGTGGCGAAGCTGTGGCCCGGCGCCGCGTTGTTCTTTGAACTCTATGCCCTCGGTGGTCTCTGTGGTTCCCTTCTTTCCGGGGCGGGCCGTGTCTCACTTTCGCGGCGTGAAACTTGTGAATTGGAACGATTCCAGCCGCGATCGGGCCGTGATGAACCTGGGTGGCGGACCGCGCCCGACGCCCAAGACGCCGCACGGAACGACCGTCTATTTCCACGACTGGTACGCGCCCGGAGAACACGCCGAGATTGTCAGTACGCGTTCGCCGGAATTTAAGGCTGCGCCCACACGTTACGCGCCCGACGCACCGCTGATAACGGTCGCGTGACAGGGGTGACGGCCAACGGGCAGCCAGCCAGGTCGCTGCGCGATGACTTTGTGGAATGGGAAGCGACGATCGAGTTGCCGTCCGATGGCAAGTTTACGGCGATCGCGACCGACGCCGCGCTACAACCCCGAAACAACTTTGTTGCTCGTCGCCAGCGCAAACGGGCGTTGCAGGCCGTTTTCGTCTCGTTTCTAATACGGGGCCAACGATCCAACCGTACATCCAAAGGTGAATCCATGAGCGACAAGAAAGTCAACGTGGCGATGGTCGGCCTCGGTTTCGGCGCCGAGTTCATCCCGATCTACCTTCGACACCCGAACGCGCGAGTCGGGGCAATCTGCCAGCGTAACGCCGACAAAATGAAGACGATCGGCGACCGTTTCCAGATCGAGAAACGCTACACCAGCTTTCACGATGTGCTGAAAGATCCGCAGATCGATTTTGTGCATATCAATTCCCCCATTCCCGACCATGCATGGATGTCGATGGAGGCGCTGAAAGCGGGCAAGCATGTCATGTGCACGGTGCCGATGGCAACCACGATCGACGAATGCCGCCAGATCTGCGAACTGGTGAAGAAGACCGGCCTCAAGTACATGATGGCGGAAACGGTCGTCTATTCCCGCGAATTTCTGTTCCTGAAGGAGTTGTACCAGAAGGGTGAACTCGGAAAATTGCAGTACCTGGCCGCGTCGCACCCCCAGGATATGGATGGCTGGCCCGAATACTGGGAAAGAATGATTCCGATGCATTACGCCACTCATGTCGTGAGTCCCTGTCTGGGAATCGTCAACGGTGTCGCCGAGTACGTGAGCTGTTTCGGATCCGGCACGGTTCGCGAGGATATCCAGAAAAAGTCGGGCAACAAATTTGCGGTCGAATCGTGCCATATCAAGATCAAGGACTCCGACCTGGCATGCCACATCTGGCGTTTCCTGTACGATACGGCGCGGCAGTATCGCGAGAGTATCGATGTTTATGGAACGAAGAAGAGTTTTGAGTGGTCGCTGGTCGAGGGGCAGCCGCACGTGCTGCACACGGCCAAGAAGCCGGAACACGAAATCGCGTCGCCTTGTGACGTTCCCGACTATGCCCACCTGCTGCCGGAGCCGATCCGACCATTTACGCGATCGATTCAAGATGCCGAGCACCTGTCGTTCATCCAGGGTGGAGGGCATGGCGGTTCGCATCCGCACCTGGTGAATGAATTTGTGAGCGCGCTGGTGCAGAACCGAGATCCCTGGCCGAACGCCGTACAGTCGGCAAATTGGACCTGCGTCGGAATCTGCGCCCATGAATCGGCATTGCAGGGCGGGGGGATCGTACGACTGCCCGAATTCACGCTGGGTTGATCCGGCGATTGCAGCATCGCCCTCCCGGAGTCCGTAGCCCGGAGTACAGCGTTCAGAGCCAGGAGTCAGCGTCATGTGCGCGAGAATGTTGTCGGTCTGCCTGCTGTTCGTTTGCGGCATGGCGTCGGGATCCGCGCTGTTGCCACTTGCATCGATTGCCGCCGCGGAACCGGCCCCGCTGCGTCTGCTGTTCCTGGGAGATCGAGGCCATCATCTTCCGGGACAGCGTTTCGAGCAGCTGCAGCTGGTGATGCTGCAGCGTGGCATCAGGCTCACCTATTCGGAATCGGCGGAGGACCTGAATCGCGATCGGCTGACCGGCTTCGATGGGTTGATTGTCTATGCGAACATTGACAATATTACGCCGGAACAGGAACAGGCGTTGCTCGATTTTGTCTCCAGCGGCAGGGGCATTGTGCCCCTGCATTGCGCGTCGTTCTGCTTCCGCAATTCCGACAAGTACGTGGAATTGGTCGGCGCGCAGTTCCAGAAACATGGCACAGGGATCTTCCGGTCCACTTTGGCCCAGGACGCGCCCGAGCATCCGCTGACTCGAGGTTACAGTGGTTTCTCCAGTTGGGACGAAACCTACGTGCACACGCGCCACAACGATCGCGATCGCGTGATCCTGGAATACCGCGTCGACGACTCCGGTCGTGAACCCTGGACCTGGGTACGATCGCATGGCAAGGGACGGGTGTTCTATACAGCCTGGGGCCACGATGAACGCACCTGGAGCCACCCCGGCTTTCACAATCTGGTCGAGCGCGGAATTCGCTGGGCCTGTGGAGCGGACGTCGATTCGGTACCCGATTTCACCGATCGACCATCGATGACGGAGCTGCCTGCGGATCTCAAGCCTTTCGAATTCGTACCGGGCAGGATTCCCTACTATCCACCCGGCAAGCAGTGGGGCACGACCTCCGAACCGATCGCACAGATTCAAAAGCCGCTGCCCGCCGCGGAATCGGCCCGGCATTTCGTGACGCCAACGGGATTTCACGTCGAACTATTCGCCGCCGATCCGCAAATCGGCAAGCCGCTCTGCATGGCCTGGGACGAACGAGGGCGACTCTGGCTCGGCGAATCGATCGACTATCCCAACGACCTGCAACCGCATGGCAGCGGGCACGACCGCATTCGTATCTGCGAAGACACGGACGGCGACCGGATCGCCGATAAGTTCACGATCTTCGCCGAAAATTTGAGCATCCCCACGGCAATCCTCTGTTGTCGCGGTGGTGTCATCGTTCAGAACGGTACCCATACCGAATTCCTCAAGGATACGAACGGCGACGACAAAGCCGACCTGCGCGAAGTGCTTATTTCGAAATGGGCGGCGGGTGACACTCATGGTGGCGTAAGCAACTTCCAGTACGGACTCGATAATTGGATCTGGGGGATGCAGGGTTACAACCTCTCCGAGCCGGTGATCGGCGGGGAGAATCAGCAGAGTTTCCGCATGGGGTTCTTCCGTTTCCGACTCGACGCGAGCGATCCACCGCGCGTCGCCGAGATCGAGTTCGTGCGTTCGACAAACAACAATACCTGGGGTTTGGGTATCAGCGAGGAGGGACTGATCTTCGGTTCGACCGCCAACGGTAATCCGAGCGAATTCATGCCGATTCCCAACCGCTTTTACGAACGGGTCAAGGGTTGGTCCGCGGAGGTGCTGCAGGGGATTGCCGAAAGCAATCGATTCGAGCCGATCACGGAGAATGTGCGGCAAGTCGACCATCACGGCGGGTTCACGGCGGCTGCGGGGCATGCGCTGTATACCGCGCGGGCCTGGCCTCCGGAATATTGGAATCGCACCGCTTTTGTCACGGAGCCGACGGGGCATTTGATCGCCACGTTCGTGATCGGGCCGAACGGCGCCGGGTTCCGTTCTCGAAATTCCTGGAATATTCTCGCCAGTAATGACGAGTGGTCCTCGCCGATCATGGCGGAAGTCGGTCCGGACGGACAGTTATGGGTCATCGATTGGTACAATCTCATCATCCAGCACAATCCGACGCCAGCCGGCTTCAAGACCGGTAAGGGGAATGCGTACGAAATTGATCTGCGCGACAAGACGCATGGCCGGGTTTATCGAGTTGTCCACGGCGATTCCGATTCGACTGGATTTCGATTGGGAACCGGCACCGCGGAACTCGTTGCCGCTCTGCACAACGACAACATGTTGTGGCGCCGTCACGCCCAGCGGCTGCTAGTCGAGCAGCAGCGGCGCGACGCAATCCCGGCACTGGTGGCCTTGGCGCGCGACGCGAGTCTCGATGCGAAGGGCTTGAATCCCGCGGTGATGCACGCGCTCTGGACACTGGACGGGCTGGGGCAACTGGACGGTTCGAACCGGAACGCGTCGGAAGCACTGCTGCGGGCTCTCGAACATCGCTCGGCGGGCGTCCGGCGAAACGCCGTGCAACTCCTGCCGCGCGTGAAGGATAGCGCGCATTCGATCGCCGCGGCCGGACTGTTGCGGGATCCGGACCCTCAGGTGCGGCTGGCCGCATTGTTGACGTTGGCGGAACTGCCGGCCGGCGGTCACGCAGCTCCGATGGTTTTCGAAGCGCTGGCCTCGACGCAAGATCGGTGGTTAACCGACGCGGGAATCAGCGCGGCCGCGGCACATGCCCGCGAATTCCTCGCGGTCAGCCTCGCGGCAACCGATTCTGGTACGGCGCTGGCGCGCGCGATCCCGATCGTCGCCGAGCACTGGGCACGGACGAACCCAGGGCCGCGGGTGCTCGAGTTGCTTGCTCCGATGAAAAGCGGTACCCCCGATGTCGTCCGAATGATCCTGACCGGGCTGGAAAGAGGTTGGCCGCGCGACGGTAAGCTCGCGCTGAACGATGATCAGGAAGCGCCGATCAATGCGCTGTTTGATCACCTGCCGGCCCAGGCCAGGGCGCCGCTGATCAGCTTGGCGGTGCGTTGGGGCGTGAAGTCGGTCCAAAAGCGTCTGGCGGATTTGTCGGCAACGCTCTTGGCGGCGGCGGGCGACGACAAGGCCCAGGAAGCCGACCGGTTGATTGCCGCCGGACAATTCGTCGATTTGCGGCGTCAGGATGCACGGGCGGCCGAGGAACTGCTCCAGCTGATAACGGCCCGCAGCAGCCCTGAGTTTGTCAAAGGGATCCTGGAGAGCGTGGGAAAAAGCGAGGCTGCGGAGACGGGGCCTGTATTGGTGCGCAGCCTGCCGCAATTGACGCCCTCCCTCCGCCAGACCGCGTTGCGGGTGTTGCTCGGCCGGTCCGACTGGACGATCGCGATTCTCGATGCGCTCGATGCCGGCGAAGCCAAATTGTCCGACCTGAGCCTCGACCAGAAACAGGCACTGGCGTCCCACCCGACGCGGGAAGTCGCTTCGCGGGCCAAGGTCACTCTGGCGCGAGGTGGCGGACTTCCCAATCCCGACCGCCAGAGAGTGCTCGAGGAACTCGAGCCGCTGACGAAGAAGATCGGCGATGTCGCCGCGGGCAAGGAAGTGTTCAAGAAGCAGTGCGCCAAATGCCACACCCATTCCGGCGAAGGGGCCAAGATCGGACCGGACTTGACCGGGATGGCGGTGCATCCGAAGCACGAACTGCTGATCCATCTGATCGATCCCAGCCGCAGTGTCGAAGGCAATTTCCGCGTCTACACCGTATCGATGCTCGATGGACGCGTGTTGAGTGGCCTGTTGGCGTCGGAGAGTCGCACGGCGATCGAACTGGTGGATGCCGAAGCGAAGCGTCATGCACTCCAGCGCGAGGAAATTGACGAACTGCGCGTGTCTGAAAAATCGCTGATGCCGGAGGGATTTGAAAAGCAGGTTACCTCCGAGGAATTGGTGCACCTTCTGGAGTTCCTGACGCATCGGGGAAAATTCCTGCCTCTGCCGTTGACGAAGGCTGCCAACATCGTGACAACCAAAGGGATGTTTTTCGCGGACGAGGGCGAAGTGGAGCGGCTGGTGCTCAATGACTGGTCACCCAAGACGGTCGAAGGCGTGCCGTTTGTGCTGATCGATCCGGCGCCGGATCGCATTCCCAACGCCGTCATGCTGTACGGTCCGCACGGAATCAAGGCGCCGAGGATGCCGAAGTCGGTCAGCTTGCCGTGCAATGCGCCCGCCAAGGCGATCCATTTCCTGAGTGGCATCAGTGGTTGGGGCTTTCCCGCCGAACCGAAGGGGACGGTTGCGATGATTGTGCGATTGCGGTACGCCGACAGAGAAAGTGAGGACCACCCGCTGTTGAATGGCGAACACTTCGCCGATTACATTCGCCGCGTCGACGTTCCGGGTTCAAAATTTGCTTTCGCGATGCGCGGGCAGCAGATGCGATTCGTATCCATTGTTCCGCAGCGCGCAGAGAAGATTGAATCGATTGAGCTGGTCAAAGGCCCGGATCGCACCGCGCCGGTCGTGATGGCGATCACGGTGGAATCGCCGTGAGCGGTCCGACGAGGCCTGCGGCCCAGCAGAGATAGGCAACCGGCGCGGCGAACAGCAGCGAATCGATCATATCCAGGATCCCGCCCAATCCTGGCAGCCAGCGGCTGGAATCTTTCTTGCCGAGGTCCCGCTTGAGGAGCGATTCGGCAAGATCACCAAACATGGCTACCAGCGCCAGAACGGTACCGAGCGTTGTCCAGCGCAGCGCCGGCTGGGGAACGGCAGCGGGAACAAACAGCGCGGGCGTGACGACGTTCAACATCAGCCAGGAAGTCAGTACGGACGCCAGAATTCCGCCCGCCGCGCCCTCAATTGTCTTCTTCGGACTGAGCAGCGGCGTGAGCGGATGGCGGCCCAGCAAACGGCCCGTGAAGTAGGCCCCGGTATCCGACATTTTGACGATCGCGATCGTGGAAACGAGTGCCGCCATACCCCATTCATGGGAATGGAACTGCCGCAGGGCGACCAGGAACGACACGAGCACCCCCGCGTATGCCATCGTGAGAATGCCGCTCGCCAATCGGACCGTAATTCCTCCCGGCTGCTGGAATCGCCGCATTTCCCCGAGGAACGCCAGCCCGATTCCCAATCCTAGTCCCATCAGCGGCCAGCCGAATTTGCCGAGCGGGCAATCGACAGGATAGGAGCGCCAAAGCATCGGCACACAGGCTCCGGCGACGATCGCCGACGTGCCGACATAGGTGGACCAGGCCATCGGCCGGATTTCGAGGTTTCGGCCGCCCGAGTCAGGCACGGCGGTCAACTCCGAAGCTGGCGTCATTAGATCCAGCAATTCTCGCGTCGCCATGATCGCAATCGCGAATACCAGGGGCACCAGCCAGACACCTGACCGAGCGAACCCGATGCGCTGGTAGTCGCAGACTAAGAGCAGTACGAGCAGACTTAGTACCAGGGAGGCGGAAATCAGTCGCCACTTGAGCATTGCGGTTTCCGATGGCGGTTCAGCCAAAGCCCCCGTCGCTCAAGCCGCCGAATTTTCGGTCGCGGCCGGCAAAGTCGCGTATCGCCGCATGCAGGTCGTCCTCGTCGAATTCAGGCCAACACCGATCCGTGACCCAGATCTCGGCATAGCTGATCTGCCACAGCAGGAAGTTGCTGATCCGCATCTCGCCGGCCGTGCGAATCAACATATCGGGGTCGGGCATTCCGGCAGTGAACAGATGGGCAGCGACCGTTTGTTCGGAAATCGAATCGGCCGGCAGATTTCCATTGTGGAACTCGCCGCAGATTTTCCGCACGGCGTCGACAATTTCGCCGCGGCCTCCGTAATTGATGGCCAGACACAGTCGAGTTCCCGTGTTGCCGGCGCTCATCGCGATCGTCGTGTCCATTTCCCGCAACGCGCCGTCGGAAATCCCTTCGCGCCGTCCGATCGTTGCCACTTGGATGTTCTGCCGCATGATCGTCGACCGCTCCTCGATCATGTACTGTTCCAGCAGGTGCATCAGAAAGTCGATTTCCAGCTGCGGTCGCTTCCAGTTTTCACTCGACAGGCAATAAAGCGTTAGTTGTTCCAGTCCCAGCCGAGCGCACTCTTCGACCGTCCTGCGTACACTCGCCACGCCACGCCGATGGCCCTCGATGCGCGGCAGATTCTGCCGCTGAGCCCAACGGCCGTTGCCATCCATGATCACCGCGATGTGCCGGGGCCGCCGTTCGGGCGGGATGTCATCGAGCGAACGTGCCATCGAACCTGGTCCCATGTTGGTTGCCTGGCCGACTCGAAACGAATCCACCCGTTCAGTCCAGGATCGTCTGATCGCGGTCGGGTCCGACCGAAACAAACTCGATTGGGCGACCGACCAGTTCGGCGATTCGATCGAGGTACCGTCGCGCGCCGTCCGGAAGTTCCGCTCGGCGGCGCGCTTTTGACACGTCCTGCTGCCAGCCGGGCATTGTCTCGTAGACGGGTTGGGCCGCCCGCAAATCGTCGACGTGGCTGGGAAACCGATTGACCCGCTCGCCGTTGATCTCGTACGAGGTGCAGATCTTCACTTCCGGCAGGTGGCTGAGAACATCCATCATCATCAACGAAATCGTATCGATTCCGCTGAGCCTGGCGGTGTAGCGGACCGCGACCGCGTCAAACCAGCCGCAACGACGCGGCCGCCCGGTGGTCGTGCCGTACTCCTTGCCAAGCTCTCGAATGCGCTGTCCCGTCGCGTCGCTCAGTTCGGTCGGAAACGGTCCGCCGCCGACGCGCGTGGTGTAGGCCTTCGCGACGCCGATCACCTTCGTGATCCAGCGCCCCGGGACTCCCGATCCCGCGGCAACGCCCAGCCCCGAGCTGTTGCTGCTGGTTACAAACGGATACGTTCCATGATCGACGTCGAGCAGCGATCCCTGGGCGCCTTCAAAGAGAATCTTGCGCTGGGCTTCGACCGCGTCCAGCAGATAACTGGTCGTGTCGCAGACGTAGGGTCGAAGACGCTCCGCGTAGCCGCTGAATTCCGCATGGATTGTCTGCGGATCCAGATCGTTGGGGAGCGACCAATCGACACCCGCCAGAAGCTCCTGCTTGATCGTGATCACGCGTTCGATTTTCTGGCGAAAATCAGGTCGGTACAGGTCGCCGAGCCGGATCGCATGCGATCGCCCGACCTTGTCGCCGTAACAGGGACCGATTCCGCGATGCGTTGTCCCAATGTTCTCGCCGTCCGCCGTGCTGCTGTCCATCGCCCGATCCTCGGCGATGTGCCAGGGAAAGACGATATGCGCGCGGTCACTGAGCAGCAGGTTTCCCTGAATCTGAATTCCGCGCTGCAGGAGCGAATCAATTTCCTTGAGCAAAGTCGCCGGGTTGGCAACGACGCCCGTACCGACAACGTTGATCACGCCAGGGTTGAGAATGCCGCTGGGGATATGATGCAGTTTGTAGGTCTGGTCGCCGATCACGACGGTATGTCCGGCGTTGGCGCCACCTTGGTACCGCACGACAATTTCGAACTGCGAGGTAAGCAGATCGACGAGTTTCCCCTTCGCCTCGTCCCCCCATTGCAACCCAATCACACAGGTACCCGGCACAACGCCCCCTTTCGCACTATCGACACCATTTGCCCAACCAGCCAGTCTACGGAGCCGATCGTATGCTGGTCAAGAATGCCGGCGGTCGGCCGAGCCGTTAAAATCGTAATACTCGACAGAACTCCGGGGGGCAAGGCAAGAACTTTCGGTCGAGGTGACTTTTCACGTAAGATCGTTGCGATCGTTGCTCGATGAAGATCGTACCGGATGGGACAGGATGTCACATCCGGCAGGATTGAGTCACGGAGACCAAGGGTAGGTTCCGTGTCGGAAAGGGTGTCACTTCGGCCCGGAGCAAGTCCCCCGAACAGGAATCATGCGAACAGCGAGGTGTTGCTTCCCTCGTGGCATTATCTGGGTGCCAGTTCGATGGTTTTCGTGGAGGGTGCCTTGTTCCGACCGAACCCTTTTCCGCTGAAAGTACGACCGCCGCTGCGAGCACGAGATCGTATAATGGTGCGGGCTCGCATACTGCGTCGCGGACTGGCTCCAGCCATCGACCGGCGCGACGGAGGCCGCGATACCGACGTTCGACATGGGCGGCGCGCTGTTCGCTTGACCGTCCGATGGTGGTGACGGGTCGGTCCCTCTTCGGCCTCCCGAAACCGGGCGAACGCGGGTGGTTCCCAAGGCCTGGTCTGAAGCCCTCCTGCCAAACGGCAGGCAAACGCCACAGCGGCGCAACGAGGACTGACCCAGCGGCGTGAACAGAAACAGGAAACCGCAGCCCAGCAATACGCCGCCCAGGGACGCCAGCCGCAGCGCGCTCAATTCCGGGTCGGAATCGACGCTCCGCAGTGCGACCTGGAGTTCCTCATGCAGGTTATTTGCGATCTGCTTTTCCGCACGTATCGCGGAGATCAAACGAGGATGGTCCTTAGTCAATGTGCCCTCCAGTTCGGCACTGATTCGTTGCGCGTTCGCCAGATCATCGCGCATTCGTTTCGACGCCGGCTGCGATTCCAGCAGGCTGCTGGGTGTGGCGATCAAGTGGTTCGCATCTCGAATTCCTGCCAGGATCAGCTCTTTCTGTTGAGAATAGCGCTCGCCCAGCGCCTCGGCGTCGCGGAGGTCTTTCTGCATTGCGCTTTGCTGGGCCCACAGATGGCTGTCCCCAGTTCCGGCATGGATCAACAAGCGCAACTCCGCCAGATCGCCGCCGAATTGAGCTTCAAAAGTGCCTAGTGCCGCGGTAGCGCGGTATCGCTCATGCGTCGGATTCCTATGTGACTTGTCTGGCAAGGGGAGATCAGTCCGCGCTGGAAGTCTGTCTCGCCGCCCCGCGAACGTGGTGCGGTTACCGGCCCGCCGCCGATGCGCGCAACGCGTCCGATTGCGACAATTATTCCGATCGGGACCAAGCTGCAAAGTTGCGTTCCCGCAACAGCGGCAGATGGCGGAGAGCGGAACACAGGCCGAATCAACGGCGCAGCGGCTCGTGGTGCAGGTTGTTCCATCGTCTATCCACCAATTCGTCCGCTGCTTGGCGCTGGCTTGGATTGCGACGACAATCCTGGATTGGAATTCCGTACCTGGAGTGACTCGATTCCTCGAAGACTGGCACGCATGCAAAACTCACCCGAGGCTGTTTCGAATCCCGGCATCGATGCAACGCGTTCCCGTTCGTCAGTCACGCGCGCGGTGGGCGGTTCCGATCTGCGAGTCACGCCGGTTGCCCTGGGTTGCTGGCCGATTGCCGGCATTACGAGTCTGGACGTCAATGACGAGGATAGTCTGGCGACGATACGTGCCTGCTTTGATTCTGGAATCAATTTTTTGGACACGGCTTACTGTTACGGCCGGGATGGTGAAAGCGAACGGTTGATCGCGCGTGCGATCGGCCCGCATCGCGACGCGTTCGTGCTCGCGTCGAAGGCGGGAATTCACTGGGATGCTCGCGGCGAACGACAGTTTGACGCCTCTCCCGCAACGTTGCGTCGCGAATGCGATGAAAGTCTGCAACGCCTGCAGACGGATCGGATCGATCTGTACTATCTGCATGCCCCCGACCCGAAAACGCCGATCGCGGAGTCCGCGGGAGTTTTCCGAGAAATGCGCGCCGCCGGCAAGATTCTGGCGGTTGGCGTTTCCAACGTGACGCTCGAGCAGCTGCGTGAATTTCACGAGGTCTGCCCTGTCGATGCGTTACAACCGCCCTACAACATGTTAATGCGTGAAATCGAATCCGACCTGCTGCCCTGGTGTTTGGCTCATCGAGTTTCGGTAATCGTTTACTGGCCATTGATGAAGGGACTGCTGGTGGGAAAATTGCTGCGCGATCACCAGTTCCAGCCTGGCGACGGGCGGGCGAAATACCCGATGTTCCAGAGCCCGGAATGGGAGAAGAACCAGGATTTTCTTGATGAACTTTCCCGAATCGCCCGCGACCTGGGGCGCTCGGTCGCTGACCTGGTGACCAACTGGACGATCCATCGGCCCGGAATCACCGCAGCGCTGTGTGGCGCCAAGCGGGCTCAACAAATCCGCGAATCGGCCGCCGCGCTGACCTGGCGGCTCAGCCCCGCGGAAACGGCGCGCATCGACGACGCGATCCGTCGGCGCGGCAGGGCGGTCGTCCGGTCGGCGGTATGAGCGGTTCAAGAGTCAGGCTTGACCTTCCTGGACCGCGTTGAGCGGCGGCGGGCAACAGCGAGCAGGGAATTGGGGAATGTCACGACATCAGCCGCCGGTTCGAATCTCCATCGCGAACTCCCCCGGCGGCGCTGCGCCTGGCGATTGGCTGCCTGTCCTGCAATCGGCTCTCCGTGGTTGGTTTGGCCGCCAGGCGCGTGACTTGCCTTGGCGGCGGCAGTGTACCCCCTACGCGGTCTGGATCAGCGAAATCATGCTCCAACAGACCCAGGTCGCCGCGGTCATTCCGTATTTCCAGCGGTTCCTCGCTCGATTTCCCGACGTTCTCGCGCTGGCGGCCGCCGAAGAGGAAGAGGTCCTGCGGTACTGGGAAGGTCTCGGATACTACCGCCGAGCGCGACAACTTCACGCGGCGGCCCGGCAAGTGATTCAAAATCATCAAGGCGAATTGCCGCCGACTGCAGCCGCATTGGCCAACCTGCCCGGCATCGGACGTTACACGGCCGGCGCGATTGCCTCGATCGCTTTCGGTGTCCCGGCTCCCATCCTGGAAGCGAACACCCTCCGTTTATGGTGTCGGCTGGCCGCAATTCGCAGCGATCCGACGCGCAGCTCCACCCAGGAAAAACTCTGGCAACTGGCATCCCACGCCGCGCATTGCAGCGATCCAGGACTGATCAACCAAGCGCTCATGGAAGTAGGAAGCCAGATTTGTACGCCTCGATCCCCCAACTGCGGCGCCTGCCCGCTCGCCAACATCTGCTCCGCGCGACACCTCGGACTGCAGGCCAGGCTTCCGCGCCCCGGGCGCAAGACGCGTTACGAGGAACTTCGCGAGGCTGCCATCGTGGTGCATGACCAAGGTCGATTTCTGCTGCGCAAGTGCCGCGATGGTGAGCGCTGGGCGGGAATGTGGGATTTTCCTCGTTGCCCTCTGGAACAACTTGACCACGATTCGGCATCCGTCCGCGGGCATTTGGCGCGGCACTGCGTTTTATTGACCGGCGCAAAAATCAAAGTCGGGCCTTTGTTCGCCACCGTCAAGCATGGTGTGACTCGATTCCGTATCACCTTGTATTGCTATCACGCCACGCGCGCAAACAGGCTCGCCGCGGCATGTGACTCGACAACGCGCTGGATCTCCCCCGAGGAACTCGCCGATCTGCCGCTCAGCGTTACCGGCCGAAAGATCGCGCGACTGCTTACTCGCCACGGTTTGCCCGATCGGACGCAACGTCTTCCGTCCGCGAATCCGATTCGAGAAGCCGCTGCACCGCAAGCAGCAATCGGTCGCGGCGCTGCTGTCTCGCGGTCGCCTGCCCGGCGGAGTAGTCGTGGAAACCGCGACCGGACTTGACTCCGTAATGTGCATGATCGATCAGACGCTCGACGATCGCCGGCAACTTCCGCTCGCTGGCGATCTCGGAAACAAGGTTGCGAAACGTCGCCGCCTGAATATCCAGCCCGCCAAAATCGTGGACTTCCAGCGGTCCCTGAATCGCCATCCGCAACCCGACACTCGCCGACAACGCCGCGTCAATCTCCTCCGCGCTGGCAACTCCCTGTTCGAGCAGGCTCCAGACTTCGCGTTGGATGGCGACTTGGACTCGATTCACCAGAAAACCAGGAATTTCCTTTTTCAGCCGGAGTGGTAGTTTGCCGATCCGCCGCATCAAGTTCACCGTGTGATCGACGGACGCGAGAGAAGTGGCGGGCCCGGGAACAATTTCGACCAACGGCACGAGATGCGGCGGATTGAACCAATGGGTGACCAGCGCGCGCTCGGGATGCCGCAGGCCAACGGCCGATTGCGAAATTGGAAACGCCGAAGAATTCGATGCCAGGATCGTCGAAGGCGCGGTGTATTCATCCAGTTCCAGGAACAGCCGCCGCTTCGTCGGTAAGTCTTCCTTGACGGCTTCAGTGACAAAAGCGGCGTTACGGACCGCCGTGGGAAGGTCGTCAAAAGGCAGCAGCCGATCGAGGGCCTTCGCGGCCTGTTCCCCGGTCAAGGCCCCGGCGTCAACCCAGGCGTCGAGATTTTGTCGGACTCGCGCGTGCAGCTTCGCCCCGGCTTCAACGAGAGCGTCAAAGCAATGGACCGTATGACCGGCCAGCGCAAACGTCTGGGCAATGCCGTGCCCCATTGTTCCCAACCCAACGACTGCGACAATTTCCGGCGTTTCTGGCATTCGATTCTCCTTGACTAAACTCCGGACGGCGCGCATCGGGTGAACTAGAAGGCCACCTGCGACGCGCCCTTCAGTCCCAGGATGCGTCTTGCGTCTTCGGGAGTGGCAATCTCCAGGCCCAGTTCCTCGATGATCCGGCGGATCTTGGCAACCTGCTCGGCGTTGCTGGATGCCAACTTGCCCGGCCCGATCCAGAGGCTGTCTTCCAGTCCGACGCGGGCGTTACCACCGAGGATTACCGACTGCGTCGCGATATACATCTGCTTGCCGCCAGCGCCCAATACCGACCACTGATAATCGACTCCAAACAACCGATCGGCGGTGCGCTTCATATGCAGAACGTCCTCCGCATGCGGTCCAATTCCGCCGCGGATCCCAAAAACGGATTGAATGAACAACGGCGGGGTCAGCAGTCCGCGGTCGAGAAAATGGGCGGCCGTGTAAAGATGACCGATATCGTAGCACTCAATTTCAAATCGAGTTCCATTTCCGCTGCACGATTGCAGGATATGGGCAATGTCTCGGAACGTGTTCTTGAAGATCCGCTCGTCGCTCTCCGCCAGATACGGCCGTTCCCAGTCGTACTTCCAATCGCTGTACCGAGGAATCATCTCGTACAGACCAAAATTCATCGAACCCATATTCAGCGAGGCAACCTCGGGTTGCAATTGCAGGGCCGGCTGGAGCCGCTCCGCGACACTCATTGTCGGCGCGCCACCCGTCGTGATATTGATGACGACGGAACTGGCCTGGCGGATTTCTGGCAGAAACCGGCGGAACATTTCCGGGTCTTGCGTCGGCTTGCCGTCGTCGGGTTGGCGGGCGTGAAGATGCACAATCGCGGCCCCCGCCTCGGCGGCACCATGAGCCGCCGCCGAAATTTCCGCGGGGGTCACGGGCAGATGTCTGGACATCGTCGGTGTATGGATCGCACCCGTGACAGCACACGTAATAATGACCTTTCGAGAGGATGACATGTTATTTCCCTAAGCCCTGTTAAGTCGACGGATCGCCCAGATTGTCGTCGGCCCTCGACAGCGGTTCAAGTCCAGCTAGCATCCTTGACGATTCCCAGTTGGCCTCGTTCTCCCATTTCCTCTGGACGCACCTGCAGGCGTTGCTATACTCCCGCGCCCTTCATAGAGGATTCTACAGATGTCGCGATTTTTCAATCGGTTTCGTTCCGCACTCTGGATCTTGTTGAACCTGGTCTCGATGGCCGTCTGGGCCACAGGTCCGTTAACGCTGCTCGCGGAAGACCCGACCGACTCTCCGAGCGGATTTCCGCGGACCAGGGCCTCAACGACGATGCGCAGTGGAGGCAGTTCGGCGGCCGCCCGCACCGCGAATGGACAGAAGCAGGAGAAGACCGAGAAGGCGTCCGACGACGCGGCAGCGGAGAACTCAGGTTCGGCAACCGCGCCGAAGGGCGAGTCAAAATCGTCGAGAAACGGGTTGGTGAAGGAAACGTCGAATAACGAAGCGGGCCTTGCGCCGATCGTCACAGCGGATGCGGCGCGAAAGGCGAGGTCGACGAAGGCAAAATCCGCGGATGCCGGGAAGTCGAATGCTCCGGCGGTCAAGCAACGGCAGGAAACGCCTTCCTCGGAGGCCGCGACCCGTCCGTCGGAAACCAGCGCGGCTTCCGAAACGGACGATCTGCCACCGATCGTTACACCGAAGACGGTCGGCAAAACGCCCGGGAAGAAGCCCGGAAAGATGTTGCCACCCAAGTCCCGGGAACGAGCGGCCAATTTGCAAGTCCCACCGAAGCCGACATCCCTAGATCCGCAGCCGGAGCAGGCGGCCGCCGATCGGGAGCCTGAGACCGAGGTGCCCGCCACAATACCGTCGCGTTCGGGTCCCGAGAGGGACGTCGATTCGATCACCCAGCCGGTCAGCCTGTACGGAGTTACGCCCGGCATCACGACGCTCGAAGAAGCGCGCGAGTCACTAGGCAAGCCTGAACAGGAACTCCGAGATCAGGGGATGGCGACCCTGGTGTATCAGCGCGAGCCATTTGCCAGAATCGAGATTTCGGGGCGAGAGTCCGTCGAGAGAATTCGGATCGAATTTGCCGATCCACGCCAACCTGCGGAAGCACTGAAAGAACTTGGCGTTGCGGCTTTCGTGCTGACCGATTGCCTCAACGAAAAAGGCGAGGAGATTGGACTTTCGGTTCCAGAACGTGGCGTGAATCTGTACTACGCGGCGGACAGCCGACGCGACGCCGTCGATTCCCTTTCGCTCGAACCGATTGCGCCGGAGCCGTTCCTGCGGCGGGCACTTTGGGGGAACCGGGAGGCGCATCTCGCGCGGCTGCACGATCTGGAAATCGCGTCGGAGCTTAAGGGGGATGCGGCCAGGATCGCCTGGGTTCACAGTAACATTCTCAGCGACTGCGGCCGGCTCCACGATGCCCTGGAATCGGCTTCGAGGGCGGTCCGGCAGTCGGCACAAGATGTACCGGAGTTGTTTGACTACGAGCTGACCGCAGCGCGGTTGGCGGGCGAGGCGGGCCAACATAGTCGCGCAATGAAGGAAGCACGCCGGCTCCACGAACGATCGGACCTTTCGGCGGATCGAAGGGCGGAAGCAAGTTGCCTGCTGGGATCGTTGACGGATACGGGGCCACAGCCAAACGCTGCGAAAGCGATGCAACTGCACCAACAGGCGCTGCAGCTCGCCACTCCTCTCTTGAACTCGAAACAGGCCGATGCCCGACGTCGGGCCAAACTCGTGCTCTGGGAAGCACACCTGGCAATCGCCCGGGAGATCGCCCTTGGCAGCTACCAGGATAAGAATGACGTTGTCGACAAATGGCTGCAGAACGGTCGACGGATCACCCTGGACCTCGTCGAAAATGAAACGCTGGGAAGCGCGATGCAGTTGAGCTGGTACCGGAAGGCGATCGCGTGCTATAGGGCGATCGGTGAATTGGACAAGGTTTCGCGGATGACCGACGAAATGCTCCAGCTTGGCCAATCGTTGCTGGCGAACTCGAAGGACAGCGCTTTCAGCCAGCAAGTGGAATGGGAACTCAGCCAGTCACTCAGCCATGCGGTGACGGCGGCCATCGACCGCGGCGACGACGACGAGGCACTGCGGTTGGCCGAAAATGGGCTCGGTTTGCTGGACGCCTCCGCCGATCAGCGGGAACTGACCCCCGCGCTCAAATCGGTCTGCGGTCGACTCTACTTTGCGATTGGAACTGTGCATGCAGCCGCGAAGAACGACCATGCGGAAGGCGTGCGCTGGTACGAGCGTGCGTTGAATTGTTTTCCGAGTAGCGAGGATGTTTCCAGCGGCGAAATGAGCGAACACGGAGAACGACTGGTCAGCATCGGTTTGACCTTCTGGAAGGCGGGAAAACGAGAACAAGGAATGCGATTGACCAAGCAAGGCGCGCAACTCGTGCAGCGGTCAGTCAAATCGGGCGTGGCTCCCGAAACGTCGCTGGCGGTTCCTTACGGAAACCTGGCTTTCATGCACAAACAGTTGGGCAACGAAGACGAGTCGAAATCGTTCGCGGCGATGGCGGCAAAAATCGAATCCAAGGGTAGCCGGCGAAGATAGCTGGAGGAAAGCTGTCGCACCCGCCAGATCGGGAAGTGCGCACCTGTAATGCCCGCTCTGTTAGCGGATCAGAATCAATAATCCCAGGATCGGCAAAATTCCAATCACTGCCGAACCGATCGCGATCGCCGTCGGCGCCGGAACCGCGCGAATCCGCGAAGCGATCGCGCCGAGAATCAGGTTGAGGACCCCGGTCACGATTGCGGATACCCACATTACCCAGGGGAGCACTAACGCTCCGGCGGGTAACTCCTTGGCGCCGATCCAGGCGACCACCGCGAAACTAATCAGCCCCACCACTTCCGCCATCAACGTGGCAACGGTCGCCAGCATCCAGGCTACCGTAATCGCCTCGCCGACGCGGTTATCCTGCCCCGCGGAATCTGCCTTCTTGGGTCGCCGTTTTTTCATATGCCGGAGTCTAACCGTCGGACGTCCTCGACAGCCAGTGGGCTCGATCCAGGCTGCGGGCTCGATCCAGGCTGCCAACTTGTCGAGGTCGCCGCCGCAGATAACAATGGCCACGGTTACCGCACTGCTCGTCTTCTTAATTTCGCTTACTAATGGAGGTACGCCGTATGAAACTTTGCATGATCAGAACCTGCGCGATGCTTGGCAGCATTCTCGCCGCCGGATCCGCCTGGGGCCTGGAAGGGGGCGATGCGATTACCGATCCCGCCAAAGGCGGAATCGATTTCACAATCCAGGGCGAGTACGTTGGCCGCGGTGGCAATCAGGAATGGGGCGCGCAGGTGATCGCCCATGGCGACGGCAATTTTTCCGTCGTCGGGTTCAAGGGGGGGCTGCCCGGCGCCGGCTGGATGCGTGGTGACGAAACGCGCCGGGCAAAAGGGAAGCTTGAAGGCAATTCCGCGGTTCTCAATGGCGACGACTTCACCTTGGTGGTGGCCAATGGCGTTATGGCCGTGAAGGATACTTCGGGCAATGCTCTCGGTGAGCTGAAGAAAGTCGAACGGAAGAGCCCGACGCTGGGAGCAAAGCCGCCGGCGGGCGCGGTGGTCCTGTTCGACGGGACGTCCGCGGATCAATTCGAAAATGGAAAACTCGTGGAGGGAAATCTGCTCGGAGCCACCAACTGCGCATCCAAGCAGAAGCTCGGCAACCATCGACTGCATATTGAGTTCCGTACCCCCTTCATGCCCAAAGCAACAGGGCAAGGCCGCGGCAATAGCGGCGTCTACATCCAGGGCCGATACGAATGTCAGGTGCTAGATTCTTTTGGTCTCGATGGCAAGAACAACGAATGCGGCGGTATCTACTCGCAGAAAGAGCCCGCGGTGAACATGTGCCTTCCTCCACTGTCCTGGCAGACCTACGATATCGACTTCACGGCGGCCAAGTATGACAGTTCGGGAAAAAAGGCCGCCAACGCTCGCGTTTCGATCAAACATAACGGCGTGTCGATCTACGAAAACCTGGAAATCGCCACCGAAACGCCAGGCTTCCACAAAGAGGGGCCAGGTCCGGATAGCCTCTTCCTTCAGGACCACGGAAACCCGGTAGTGTTCCGCAATATCTGGGTCGTCGAGAAGAAATAGCCGCCGTTCCAACCACCGGGCGGCCGTCGCGCCGCCCGGATCGCCAGAACAATTGGCGCGAAAAAAAGGCAAGTGGGGGTCGATTCACCTCCACTTGCCTTTTTTGGTCTGTAGGACGGACATCTTGTCCGTCCTACAAGTCACGGTCTTGTTTCTGGACAGGTCCTAACGTCCGTAGCTGTGGACGGTGATGTCGCCGCAGCGATCAAAAACCACGCGAACCTTGTACCCGCAACACCATTCGTAGGTCACCACGTCACGGCCGAGAAGCCCCGGCGAACAACAGACCTTCGGGCAGTCGTCGCAGCAGGCGGGCAGACAAACCTCCACTTCGACAACGCAGCGGCAGCACGGATCGGTCACCTGCAAGACCGTGCGCGTCGATTCCTCGCAACCGCAACAGATCTTGTGCAGCGTTGGGTGATGTCGGTACTTGATGCAACGGTCGCAGCAACGCTTGCAGTCGCCACTGGCGGTCGACTGATCGCTGGGACTTGCGGCGCTGGCCACCTCCGCCGATCGGGCTTCGTTCTGGGTAATGCGGTTAGTTCGAGCCTCGGCAGCGTTGCACCATAACAGGGCCGCGACGCTCGCGACGAACAAAGCCGTGGGACGTTGGAAACTCGTTTGGGAAATCATCGGATACTGCTCCTGTCAATTGTTGAATTCGGTACGATCGATACGTTCCAATACGCGAGTCATTATCAAGAGCGGGTGCTGGTTGGGATATGGGGGGAGGCGGCCCTGCACCAGGCAAAAATAATTAGCCTTGTTTTCGAAAAATCCTGCTAGACAAATTTGCCTCTGGCTGCGAATTGACGTACGTTTCAACTACCACGCGAACGAGCAGTGATCGGGGAGGATGGCGACGACGAGCCGTATTTCCTGTCACGGCTGCGAACCGACTTATCCAAATCTTCGCGGAGGGAGCCTGGCCGAACGCAGACGGGGAAGTACTCTGCGCCGATCCTATTCCGGGTCGAGGCGTTGCGGCGGGGGCAAAATCGAAGGCAGGGGTGAATTGCGATGACCGAAGGCACATTGGAATCCGCGCCGAAGGCCGATCAGTTGTGGCAACCGATCCAGGAGACGCTGGCCGATTTCCGGTCCGAATGCAGTGGGCTCGAATCGCTGATTCAGGGGCTTTTCGACGATCTGGACCACTTGCGTGTCGAGCTGGAACGCAAGGCAATGGAGTTGGACAGTGAGAAGCGATTGAATGCCGAACACGAATCGCTGCTGCGCGAGCAGCGCGAGGACGCGGAGCAGATGCGGCAGCGGCTGCAGACGCAGGATGAGCGATTGTCGTCGACGCTGGCGACCCTGAATGAAATGCGGGATCTGTTCTTGCGCGAACGGGAAGACGCGGCGGAACTCGCCAAGTCCTCGGACCTGCGAGGCCAGGCTCACGTTGAGCAGATGGAAGAAGAGTCCCGCGAGCTTCGTCGGCAACTCGAGCAATCCAATACGGCCCTGCAGACCATGACCGGGGTTACTTTGGAATTAGCGCAAGTCCGGGAGCAATTTTCGCAGGCGCAGGCGGAGATCATGGCTCTTCGCGAGCAACTGCGTTCCTCGGCCGATTCCGGTGCGGACCTGCAGGCGATGCAGAAACTTGAGCAGGAGCGGAACGAATTGCTGGATGAAATGGAATTGTTGCGAGAGCGCGCCGTAGCGTTGTCACAGAACCTTGTCGACCAGAAGGTCGAAATGGATCGCCAGCGCGAGGAATTGACGAATGAGTTGAAACACCTGCGTAAGTTTGTCGAGGTTCAGACCGAGATGATGATGAATCGAAGTCCGTTGGGCGCGCCGCCGGCGAAGCCCGCCGATGCGGTCACGAGTGCCGTGATGGCGCAATTCAGCAAAGTTCAGCGGGATGCCGCGGAACGTCGCCGAGCGCGCGCACCGTCCTAAGCAGGATTGAAGTCATGGCCGCAGCAATACAGACCAGCGTGTTGGCGCTGACGGGGGCGTTGGGAGTCACACTTGCCTGGCTCGCTCCGGCGGCCGAGGCTAGCTGGTGTGGTTACGCGCTGGCGGGGTCCAGCGCCGCAATGGCGGCCAGCCGCTGGGCATGGCGGTGCCTGCGCCGTTCGTCCGGCGCGGCGCCGGCGACCGGCGACGCCGGTTCTGGCGATCCTGAATCGACCACGAACAGCGCTTCCGCAAATCGCGATTCCGCGGCGGACCGAGCGGCCGAGAGTCGCCCCGAGGTTGACTTCTCGGATGAAGGCTCGCTGGTCCAGCATCTGCTGTCGCAGCACCGTTATTCGATCCTGTTGCGTCCTCAAGTGGCTGCCAACCTGCGGCGGGAGCACGTCGAAATGGCATTGTCCGAACTGGACCAGCAGATGTCGCTCGTCCCCAACGGCGACGTGATTCTGCATCCGTGGCGACCGGCGACACCGGAACAGTCGGATGATCCGCGCGAGGGAGAACGTCTGGTATCGGTGGAGGCGCTGTTCCTCGACCGTTTTCCGATCACCAACCGACAGTACTTTGATTTCGTCGCCAGCGGCGCGTACGAACAGCCGGCGATCTGGGACCCGGAGATCCTCAACACGGTCGTCGAATTCGTCGACAAGACGGGACATCCTGGTCCGAGGTTCTGGGAAAACGGGCACTACCCGATGGACGAAGATGATCTGCCGGTCGTCGGGGTGAGCTGGTACGAGGCGGCGGCCTACGCGCGTTGGGCCGGCAAACGGCTGCCCAGCGACGCCGAGTGGGTGAAGGCGGGAAGCTGGCCGGTATCGCAGCCGGATGCGCCACCCACGCAGCGAAAATTTCCCTGGGGCGAAAGTATGGACCGATCGATGGCCAATCTCTGGGGGTCGGGTCCGGGGTGTCCGGTCAGCGTTCGCGAATATCCTCAAGGGACGAGCGTCGGCGGCGCGTGCCAGATGATCGGCAACGTCTGGGAATGGACCAGCTCGACTTTTGGGACAATGACTTCCCGTTTTTGCGCGCTCGAATTACCGCTGCCGATGAAAAGCATCCGCGGGGGTGCTTTCGATACCTATTTCGACAATCAGGCCCAGAACAATTTTCAAAGCGGCGATGCCCTGTTGGCTCGCAAACACAACATCGGCTTCCGCTGTGCCCTGGGGGTCTGCGACGTCACATCGATACTCGCCGACGATCCCGACGCGGAGGAACAGGTACCTCAATGCGGTCCGGTTCCGCTCTGGGGTCCAGATATTTCGGCCAGCGACGCGGCGCCCGATCCCTTGGCGGAGTTCGAAAAGGAGATCGCATCATGAGTCGACCGGGACTGCTGGCAATGGATTCGTATCAGCTTGCGAAGTATGCGACTCCTGTTCCGTGTTACATCTGCGACGGTGTCAACGCGACCAATGCCGAACTCTGCCGACACTGCCAGGCTCCGATGGCGCTGGCCCATCAGGTTCAACAGAACGTGACTCCGCAGATGGTGGCCGTGCTGGGCACGACGGGATCCGGCAAGACCGTCTATATCGGCATGCTGACGGACATGCTCTCGCGCTATTCGAATGAGCTGCAGTTACTTGCCCGTGGCGCGTTTTCGATTTCCCTGCAGCAGGCCACCGCCGGGGCTTTGTCGCAGTGCGAGTTTCCACTGAAGACGCCGAATGAACCCGATCGCTGGAACTGGGTCCATTCCCGGGTGCTGGTGCCGAAGAAGAACCAGAAGATTGAACTGATCATGCCCGATGTTGCCGGGGAAGCCTTGATGGAGGAGATTGAACACCCCCATTCCTACCCGGTGATCCGCGCATTTCTGGGCAAGTGCACCGCCGTCTTGATTTTGATCGACATCGAGGGGCTCGACGAGGGATGTGATGATCAGGACTACTTCGGCATGAAGATAATCACCTACCTGAATGAAATGAACTCCGATCCAAAGACGGGTTGGGGTTCGCGGCCGATATCGATCGTTTTTACGAAATCGGACCAATGCGATGCCTGCTTCGAGGATCCCGTCGGGTTCGCTCGGCAGCGAACTCCGGGACTGTTCAAACAGTGCGGGGAACGGCTGCGGCGTTGTCGTTTCTTCGCAAGCAGTGTGGCGGGCGCTTGTGCCTTCGAGGTCTCCCGGGAAGGCCGTTTCCGCGTGCCATTGCGGATTGAACCGCGGGGCATCACCGAACCATTTATCTGGCTGATCCACCAGTTGACCGGAACAAAATAGCCATAAAGTCATGTCCAAACTGATCAGTCTCGAACAGGCGCTCTACACTTCCGTCAAAGGCCGGCAGTCCAGCGGATACCAGTTGGCGTCGATCAGCCCCGGCATTACGCCGGAGCTGGCTCGCGAACTTTCACGTTGGGGCCCGGCCCACGATTGCCTGGAAGAGGCTCCGGCGCCGCATTCCTTTAATTTCCACCCACTGGATCCGCGGCATTGGTGCCTCTCGGAAACTCAGGCCACTGGGGCGGAATACAGTGGGCGGCGCGGCGCCCGAATTGTGACGCAGATGTTCGTGCTGCACGAATCCTCCTTCGCGGCATTCGACTTCCAGCCTGTTCGAGCCCTGCAAGCGATTCGCGCCGCCGTTCCATTCGATCTGGGAGCGGCGAAACGTGAGCAACTTCCGTCGCGGCATATGCGCGTGCCGACATTGTTGCGATTTGCTCCCAGTGCGGAACAATCGCGCTGCCTGATCCCCTTGCTGGAGTTGGTGCGTCGCGGCCAGCCGATTGGACTTATCTCCCAATCCCCACCGCGCACGATCCTCAAACGGCTGTTCGACTGCCTCGACCCGGTCGACCGGCGCGATTTGTCGTTCACGACCGGCCTGCGGTTCTCCTTGCGCCGCCCGTTCAGGCTGTACTTCCTGCCAGCGCATCCACAAACACGCCGCGCGTTTCTCGCCCAGTCCGGCGTCGCGGCGTTTGATCTGGATTTCCTGGACGACGATCGCGATACCCGCACTTCGCGCGCCGACCGCGTCGAGCTGGCCCACTAACCGCGGCATGGGCTTCCAGCGCGTCCAGCCCCTGTCGATTCGGGGAACCGCTTCGAGCCTACGGCCGTCGCTCTTCAGCCGCGAAGCGGCGACCCTATGCCAGCCCAGAGCGCAGCCGGTTTCAACGTAGGATGGGGCCTCCAGGCCCGTCCGGAAGTTTGAATCGGCGTCGAGAAAAAGAGCGAGCATTTGCCGTTCGGCAAAAAAAACGGGTCAGGAGACCCGTCCTACGACCCTTCCTACGAACCGTCCGAAGCCCCAGCTGCGGTCGAGGACTCGAACAGCCGCTTCGATTGAGCCTATAATCGGTTGGTTCGTATCTGATTGGCGGATGCGGTTCCTTTCGCGGAGGGGGCCGATTCAGCGGAATGGTTGGACAAGGAGCTTTCAAGGTTGTCGCGCGTGCATCGGTTGGACGGTTCGGATTCTGGCGATCAGCGCCGATTGTCGAGGCGCGAAACGCTGCGACGTTCCGCGGTCGGATTTGGGTCGCTCGCCTTGGCGTCGCTGATGGGCGAACAGGCTGGCGCCGAAACGGCAGCCGGGGACCCGTTGGCGCCGCGGAAGCCCCATCATGCCGCTCGGGCACGGCGGATTATATTTCTATTTATGAGTGGCGGACCTTCGCAGGTCGACACATTTGATCCGAAACCGTTGTTGACGCGCGATGACGGCAAGCCGCTGCCGTTTGCCAAACCCCGCGTGCAATTCAACTCAACCGGGAATCTATTGAAGTCTCCCTGGCAGTTCCAACAGTACGGGGAAAGCGGACTCTGGGTCAGCGAATTGTTCCCCAACCTCGCTCGGCATGTCGACGACCTGTGCATGATCCACTCGATCCATGGCACGAATCCGTCGCATGGTGGAGCGGTGATGAAGATTCACACCGGCAGCGACAATTTCATCCGACCCAGCATCGGCTCGTGGGTGACGTATGGGTTGGGCACCGAAAACGACAGCCTGCCAGGGTTCGTTACGATCTGTCCGACCTTGGCATTCGGTGGCATCAATAATTGGGGTGCATCGTTTCTGCCTGCGGTCTACCAGGGTACGCCGCTCGGCAACGCGAGCATTCCCTCCGACAAGGCGAATGTACGCTATCTGCGGAACCAGCATCTCACCCGCGATGTTCAGCAACTCCAGCTGCAGCAGATGCGGGATTGGAATCGCGACTATCAGACGCGCGTGGGCGCGGAACGATCGTTGGAAGCTCGTATCCGTTCGTTTGAACTCGCATTTCGCATGCAATCGGAACTGCCGAAGATCGAGGATATTTCCCGGGAATCGCACACGGTTCGCGCGCTGTATGGGCTCGACGATCCGGTTACGGCGAATTTCGGTCGCATGTGCCTGCTGGCTCGCCGATTCGCCGAAGCCGGTGTGCGGTTCATTCAAGTGACGCACAATGACGACAAGGTCCAGTGGGATCAGCATGCCGACCTCAAACAGGGACACGAGAAGAATGCGAAGGAGGTGGACCTGCCGATTGCCGGACTACTTACCGATCTGAAAGCTCGGGGCATGCTCGACGATACGCTGATCTGGTGGGGCGGCGAGTTTGGCCGGACGCCGACGGCGGAGGGTGGCAATAACGGGCGCGATCATAATCAAGAGGGGTTTACGATGTGGTTGGCCGGTGGTGGAGTCAAAGGTGGCACGCGTTATGGCCAAACCGACGATTTCGGATACTTCGCCGTCGAAGACAAGGTCCACATCCACGATCTGCACGCGACAATGCTGCATCTTCTCGGACTGAACCACGAGTTATTGACTTACCGACACGCCGGCCGCGATTTTCGCTTGACGGATGTGGAAGGCGAGATCGTCCGGGGCATCCTCGCCTGACATTCCCGAATCCCACGACATCCCAGCCACGACCTGCGAGAAGCCCGCCATGAACGTTCGTTGCGAAAAATGTGCTGCCATCATCAGTTCACCGCTCGGTTACTGCCCGAATTGCGGTGCCGTGCTGTCGATGCCAGGCGCAGCCCCGACCGGGCCGTCTCCAATCAATCCTTTCGTCGCTCCGCAGTCGCCGCCGCCGCCAAGCTACGCGAAAGTCTCCCCATCGGTATCGGAAGGAGACGCGACCGGCGGATTAATTCCGTACAAGAATCCTCAGGCGCTGATCGCGTATTACCTGGGCTTGTTGAGCGGGTTACCGCTGATCGGGTTTCCGTTGGGAGTCGCCGCTTTCATTCTGGGAATTCTTGGGCTGCGAGCCCGCCGACGGAATCCGCTGGTGAAGGGCAGTGTCCATGCCTGGATCGGGATTGGGTGCGGCGGCCTGTTTGCGATCTTCTGGGGCCTGATAGCGGTGGGGCTGATCATCAGCATGGCCAGCGGTTTCAAGTAATGAAACGGAAGAACGACCGACGGAGTGCAGACGCCCCGGGAGACTCACGATCGTTTGCGAATAACGATCATGACGCTGCGACATCACGGAGTGCCGCATCGAGAATTCCGATCGCGGTATCGATTTCGGCGGGTTGAACGACCAGCGGAGGGCAGAATCGCACGGTGCTTGCGCCGCAGCCGAGCAGCAGCAGGCCGCGCTGAAAACAGGCCTGGATCAACCGTTCCCGGACATCGGGCACCGGTAGTTTCGTGGCCCGATCCCGCACCAGTTCCATTCCGATCATAAGCCCGATGCCGCGCACGTCGCCGATGAGGGAATGACGGGCCGCAAGTTCAATTAACCGTTGCTTCAGGTATTCACCTGTAGTGCGGGCATTCGCCATCAATTCTTGTTCGAGCAATTCGATCGTGGCCATCGCGGCGACACAGGATACGGGGTTACCGCCGAACGTGCTGGCGTGGGCTCCTTTCTTCCAGTTCATGATTTCGGCTTTGGCGATCATCGCTCCCAATGGCATCCCGGACGCCAACCCTTTGGCGGTACAGATAATATCGGGCTCGACTCCCCAATGCTCGATCGCGAACATCTTACCCGTTCGTCCCATTCCGGATTGCACTTCGTCCACGATGTAGAGGATGCCGTACTGATCGGCGAGCGCTTTGAGCCGTCGATGGAAGTCGGGGGGCGGCACGATGTATCCGCCCTCGCCTTGAATCGGTTCGACAATAAACGCGGCAATTTCGCGAGGGGAAACAGTCCGTTGAAACAGGTTTTCAATCTGGTCCAGCGTCGCCATGCAGCAGCCGCCGCTGGCCGGCATGGTCTCGCAGCGGTAGCAGTTCGGATAGTCGACGTGACTGACTTGCGGAATCAGCGGTGCGAAGCCCTCGCGTTGGGTCACTTTGCTGCCGGTCAGCGACAGGGCGCCGAGGGTGCGCCCGTGAAAGGCGCCGAAAAAGGAGACCATATGCTGCCGCCGCGTGTGATAGCGGGCCAGCTTGAACGCCGCTTCCACCGATTCCGCGCCGGAGTTCGTGAAGAAGACCCGTTTCCGGCCGCTTCCCGGCGCGAGCGAAGCCAGTTTTCGCGCCAAGTCGCGCTGCGGTTCGTAGTAGAAGTCGGTCCCCGACATATGCAGGAACTGGTCGGCCTGATCACGAATCGCTTGGACGACGTGCGGATGGCAATGGCCCGTGGCGCAGACGGCGATGCCCGCTGTGAAGTCCAGAAAAATGTTGCCATCCAGGTCCTCGATCGCCGCGCCCCGGCCTCGGGCGACGACAAGCGGGTAGACTCGCGTGTACGACGGCGACGTGAATTCCTCATCCGTCGCAATCACCTCCCTGGCGCGCGGACCCGGCAGTTCGGTGCGCAGCAAAGGAACCTGAGCATACGAGGCGTTTCCGTCACCCATGGTACCCTCCAAACCGGTGAATGTCGAAATCACCGACGCGAAGCGAATTCGAAACCCGCCGAGTAGTCGCATCTCAATCATACGGTAGAATTGGGGTGAGGCAAGCAATCATCTTGGGAGTTGCCACATGACGACACCATCCGCCATTCAGGGACCTCATCAGCAAATCCCGATGACCTCGGCCAGCGAAGCATTCCTGTCGCAACTGCTCGATCGTCTCTGGGACCGCTATCGCCAGCGCGTTGCCTATGTACAGGCCTACGAAAAAGTTGTCTCCGAATCCGGCGCGACATTCGTCAACGACCATATCGCATTCCGTACGATCGCCTGTCAGCATCCGTTAACCGGCATATGCACTCTTTCCAGAATCTTTGAAGCGCTCGGTTACCGGGCTGCCGGCTGTTATCATTTCGAGGACAAGCAGCTTTCAGCGATCCATTTTCAGCACCCGAACGGAAAATTCCCCAAGCTGTTCATTTCCGAACTCAAGGTCTGGGAGTTGAACGAGATCCTTCAGGCGATGATCTTAAAGTCGGTTCGCACCCATCGACTGCCGATTTCCGAGGAGTCTTTGACGAAAATCCTGCGCTGCGAATTGCTGGGCGAGAACGAGAGAGAGCAACTCCTGCAGCTGGTGCTGAATGAATTCCATGAACTTCCCTGGAATTTGCCGGAGAAATTCGAAGTCGAGGCGGTGAACCGCGTCAGCCAATATGCCGCCTGGGTCTTGGTCCATGGCTACAACGTGAATCACTTTACATCCCTGATCAATTCCCATGGCGTTCCTGCGTTACAGGATATCGATCGCACCGTGGCCGCGTTACGGAATGTGGCGGTGCCGATGAAAGCGGAGATTGAGGGTGCCGTTGGAAGCAAGTTGCGGCAGACAGCCACCGAGGCCGTCGTGATCGATGTCGATATTTCCAAGTTCGGCGTGCGTACGACGATGCCTTGGACCTACGCCTATTTTGAACTGGCGGAACGCGGGGAAGTCATCGATCCGGAGACCGGAAACCGGGCGCGTTTCGAAGGATTCCTCGGACCTCAGGCAACACAGCTATTCGAAATGACGCGGCTTTCCCGCTGAAGTTCACGGTAACCGACGGTCGATGCGCCTGTTCGATCACTTGAAAACGGTTCAGTTGCTGATTTGCAATCAAGCCCAACCAGCCTCGGAACCGCCCACGGTTGATGTCGTAGTCGAACGTGCGCATGGCGCGGCTGACCGCCGCAAGTATGTTCTGCGTAACGTCCTGAGCGTCGGCATACTGCAGTCCCCGTTTATGGCACTAGGCGAGGATCAGCGGCGAATAGATATCGACGAATTCGCGCCACGCCAGATTGTCCTGACGATCCTGAATTTTCGCCAGCAGGCCGGCGTGGGTTGTGGGCCAGTGTTGGAGCGGCTTCACCATATGTCTGATATTTTGACCCGTCCGCATCGAAAAGCAAGACGCTCCGACCGATTGACTTCCGCTTGCCGCCGGGCGACAACAACAAGCCCGGAATTCGACCGGATTGCCCCTTCGCTACCCTATGAGTCCGCCTGTGGAACGGCGAAGTAGCGCCCCTTCGAGATCATTCATGAGCGTTCGACGAACGCCTCGACCATCTGGCGGTCCTTCAGGCCGACCATTCCAGCCCGTGCTTCTTTTTCGCTTTCCGGACCAAAGCCCTGGCAAGACCATACCGAGCAGATTCTTCACTTACTTGGGAACCCGGAAATCGTGCCGATTGCGATTCACATCCAGCGATATTTGGAAACCCTACCTGACCGTCCTGCGGGAAAGAGCCAAGAATGCCGTGTTGATCTTGGATCGGTTTCATGTCATGGCGAAGCTGAACAAGGCGCTCGACGAGGTGCGTGCCGTGGAAGCCCGTCGCTTGGCGCAAGATGGCTACGAACCGGTCCTCAAGCATTCGCGGTGGTTTATCCTGAAGCGCCCCGAGAACCTGACCGAGAAACAAACGGTAAGACTGTCGGAACTGCTCAAGTACAACCTTCAATCGGTGCGTGGCTATCTGCAGCGCGAGGACTTCCAACGGTTCTGGGAGTATCGTTCTCCTACCTTGGCCAAGAAGTTCCTCGACGAATGGTGCCGCCGCGTAATGCGCTCCAGAATCGAACCGATGAAGAAAGTCGCCCGCACGTTGCGCAACCATCAGGACCTATTACTCAATTGGTTTCGCGCTTCCTGAACCAGAATTCACCCACGAATTCTGCTGAAGAGGCATCTATTTAATCCACCCGAGGGCTGTGAAACCCGCCAAGCAAATCCGCAAATTCTTGATGGCAGAAACAAAATCACCCGCATAATTGACGGATCACCCGCATAATTGACGGGAACTTACTCAGACGCTAGACTTTGCGTTGCTTCTTGCCCATAGTCGATGGGACAACACAATGGCTGACGCGGGAGCATTTACGCCGATCACCGAGTGGGGCCGCTGGCTTCATGATCTCGATCAGTTATCGGACGCCGGACTTGCCGGGTTGGACATTGCGGAAATCAATTTGCAATGTGCAGCCGATCTTCCCGGTACTAACAATTCGCTGCTCGCCAACTGTCTCACGAAGGTTGACGATTGGGCCATTCTTGTTGACCGCTACACTGAGTACTTGTTCCCGCATTTTCGTACTGACCCAGATCGATTCAATGACAGCCAATCGGAGGAATATACAAGAGTCCTATGGAACTGACCGACGAAATGGATCGGGCTAACTGCGATGTTCCTCGGGTCATAACCGCCGAAGAGTACTCCCATCATTGGGATAGAGTAAATGCCGCAATGGACGCGTCAATGCGTTAGAGTCAATAGCACTTCTAACCCACTATCGTCAGTCGCTTGCCAAAAGCCTTACATACTTATCATGAAGCGATGACAGAACGATGGCTCAAGTAAACCCTTACGAACCTCCACTTGTCGTTGATCGCCGACAATTGCTATATCGCAACGTAATTCATCGCGTTGTCCGAGTGTTGTTGCTCGGCGCGATCGGCTATGGCGTGTACTTTGGCGGTGTATATGTTGCAGCGCTTTTGGATGCATCCGTGTCGACGCCAAATGCCGGTTGGGAATGGGGTGGGATTGTCGCTTTTGCACTTGTGGCATCGGAGATCTTTGTCATTGAAGCATGGTCACTTAGACGCTCCCTAATCCGCCGACTAATCGTGTCTTGCACAATAACGATTGCCAGCATTGTGATTGCAGGGCAATTCAGCGAATTAGCCGGCATCGAGCTGCGTCAGTATCGCGCGGCATTGTTTCTTCCGCGGCTCGGAATAGGTCTGCCCTCGTTCATAATTCTCGCGATAATCTCTCGTCGCTGGCTTAACATGTTTTCAAGAGCGAATAGGCCAAATTGAGTCCGCTACTTTTCCCCGCTGCCACACGAATCCGACCTGTTCCACACGGCTACCCATCCTGTCCGTCCTGGTGAACATCGGAACAACTCTACATGGAACCCGTTCAGATTGCTTTGTACCTGTTGCAGTCCCTGTTGCTGGTGTCGGCTGCAGTCTTCGTTGTTTTCTGGGGCGTCTACGCTCGGCGTTCTAGGATCTCGGCGAAACCCTCCGGGTACCAGTTGCTCGTCGGCGTGATCACCGATTTCCTGGACACCCTGGGAGTCGGATCGTTCGCCACGACCTCGACGTTTCTGCGCGTACGCGCCCGGCCGTTGCTGGGGCCAGGAATTCCGATCGCCGACGAGAACCTGCCGGGAACACTCAATATTGGCCACACTTTGCCGACGATCGCCCAGGCGTTGATCTATACAGCGATTATCGAGATCGATTTCACGACCTTGGCATTGATGATCGCCGCCTCCGTCGCGGGAGCCTGGTTTGGCGCCGGGGTCGTATCGAGGCTGCCGCGGCACAAGATTCAAATCGGGATGGGGCTGGCGCTGTTGCTCGCCGCCGCATTCATCGGCGCAAAGTTGGCGAAAGGAGAAGAAACCAACGTGGCGCTTGAATTGTCCGGGACCCGATTGCTGATCGGGCTCGCCGGCAACTTCGTGTTCGGCGCATTGATGACGATCGGCGTCGGCGCGTACGCGCCGATCATGATCATGGTCAGTCTGCTGGGAATGAACAGCAAAGCCGCATTTCCGATCATGATGGGATCGTGCGCATTTCTGATGCCGCTGGCGAGTGTTCGGTTCATCAACAGCGGCCGTTTCGACGCGCGCGCGGCCGTGGGACTGACCGTCGGCGGAATTCCCGCCGTGCTGGTCGCGGCCTACCTGGTCAAGGAACTGCCACTGTTCTATGTCAACATTCTGGTGATCCTGGTCGTCATCTACACGGCGGCCACAATGCTGTACGCCGGCGTTCGTTCCCCTCACGCTTCGCCGGACGAACCACATCGTTGATATGCCAACCCACCAGCCCATGGGGTGCAGTGTGTGAAGCTACCACGACGCGGCGAAAACTGCATGCTCTTCTGGACCTCGCCGGCCAATTGAACAAAGTTCGGCCGCGCCAGGGCATCGCCGGTCGGCGGCGCAGCATCGTCGCGATTCCAGCCATTCGAAACGCAACATTATTTCTGGGGGTCATCGGTCCGATACGGGCGCACGACGAATTTGTCGAGATCGTCGAGTTTATCGAGTTTTTCTGGGGCTACTGGCCTCGCTCCTCAACGCGATAAAGATTCTCCGCGGAGCGAATCAGGAATCCTCGCCCTGCGACCGCATAGGAGGCCAAGGTACGTTCGCCGAGATCGTTGGAAGAGAGCAGCTCAAATTTGCGTCCAGCGCGTAGCACGCTGCCGACGCCGCTTTCGCTCTGAAAATAGAGCTTGCCGTCACCGTACAGCGGGGAGGCGGAGAAGTTGCCGCCCAATCGCTGTTGCCAGATCAAATCGCCGCTGATGGCGTCCAGGCAACTGGCAATGCCATTATCCGAGACCATGTAAAGTTCCCGATCGTGGAGCAGCAGCGACGGCGTATGAGGCGCGCCTTTTTTGAATGACCAGGCGACGTGGGTATCGGTGACGTCGCCAGCACCATCCGGACGGATCGCGAGGACCTGAGGGGAGTCGTAACCGGTACTGATAAATACCAGGCCATGCCCATATACCGGTCGCGGGATCACTGAGTATCCGTCGTACCGAACGCGCCAGATTTCGGCGCCCGTTTTCGGATCAAACGCTCCGACCGACTGCGCACCCGGACTGATCAACAGCGGCTGGCCGGCGACCGTGATCACCAGGGGGGTGCTGAAAGCAAACTTTTTGACGCCATCGCAGACCCGAGGAGATCTCCAGCGCAATCGGCCGTCCGCGGCGGTCAGTGCAACAAGAAACGGATCCTCGCCGCCGTCACAACTGAAGTACAGTCCGCCGTCGAAGAGCGCGGGAGTGCCGCCGTTGCCATGCACAGGTCGATAACCGAGCTCTGTATTCTTCCAGATCGTATTTCCCTGAAGATCAAGGCAGACCGTGCCCTGGTGTCCGAAATGGGCGTACAGCCGCCGGGCGTTGACAACCACGGTCGGGCTGGCATGACTGTTCTTCTGATGGATTCGCGGCGCGTCGGCCGGTTGACGCAGGACTTCCTTCGTCCAGACCATGGAGCCATCGTCAACGCGCAAAGCGATCACGCGCAGCGAAACCTCGGGCGGGTCCGCACCGGGTTGCGGAACGGCCGCCGTCAGGTAGACATGTCCATCGACACAGACCGGCGACGACCAGCCGAGCCCCTCGATCGGTCGCCGCCAGCGAATATTCGTATCAGCGTCCCATTGCACGGGCAAGTTCTGAACTTCGGTATGGCCCTGACCGGTCGGTCCCCGGAACTCGGGCCATTCTTCGCCAGACAGCGATGCGCCGAACGAGGAACCACAGACGAGCAGCAGCAGTTGCAGCCGGGTCTGCCAGTGACTTGCGGGATTACGGTTTTTCGCCATGCTTCGGTTCTCCAGGCTCATCGCCAAGTTCTTTGAGGTGCGCGATTTCGAAATGCTCCAGTAATCCAAAACAGAACCACTCGGGCCTCTGTTCGAACGACAAGTCGTCATCCAGGACCTGCCGAAGCTTCGTCGGCCCGTCATGCGGATCATGGGTGCGGAATCGAGCTGGGTCGATGGCGCGTGCCACGAGGCCAATCAAACCGGCTCGCGGGCCGAACGTAATCATATCCACAGCCTGGGACTTACCGGCCCAGGTTGCCACGGCCATTACCTGGCTGGCCTGAATCCCTAACGGTCGCTGCCGGACCGTCCCGAGCAGCAGCGCCGCCAGGTAATCCCGCTGCTGGACGCGACACTCCCCAAAATAGAAAGGATCCATCACCACCACGCGCGATCCTTGCTGGTGGGCGCGCGTGGCATGCTCGGCGAGCGCAGCGCGGCCCTGTTCCCCGAACAACAGCACGGTTCGACGGGGATTGGCGGGCGTGAACTCGACGACCGGGATCGTCCATTCATTGCCGATGCGAATTTTCCATCGCGAAATCTCCAGGCCATCGAGCCGTTGCGCATCGACCTGAATCGCCTGCGGAGCCTGCTGCTCGCAGGCGACCAAACCGCGTAGAAGGGACCGCCGGCGCGTTCGCCAGTCCTGGAGTTTTTCCGGGTCATCCGGCGGAACCGAGCGACGCGGAAGTTCGTTTGCGAGCTGCAACGCCAGCGTATGGAAGTCGGAATTGTTCTCTGGCATCGGGACTTGCAGTTCTTCCGCCGAGCGGACCTGTCCGCTGACATCGATTTCGTCGGCCGGGATCGCGAAATCATCGCGCGCGAAATGCGCGGCCAGCATCCTGTAGAACGCCTCGCGGTTATCTTTCTCGAAATTATGGTTGCCCGGATCGACGTTGTTATGTGTCCGCAAATTCCCCGGGCGACCAAAAAGCGCGAACGCCGGTTCGGCTGCCGCGAGCAACGGCGGCAATGCATGCGCGGTCGCGAAACAGCAGTCGTCGCTTTCGTTATAGGTCAGCAACGTTGGGCGGGGCGCCCGCATCGCGGTCAAATGCGTGTAGTCGGCCCAGGCACCGAAATCGGTGGGGGTCTGCTCCGAGTCCCCCAGGTCGGTGTGGTGGTGGATGCGGGTGATGAAACTGGAATAGCCGGCCACGGGATTGCTTAAAGTGACTCGCGGGTCGAGCGCGCTGATCAGGATCGTCTGCCATCCGCCACCGGAGAGTCCGGCAACGGCCACACGTTCCTTATCCGCATGGGGCTGCTGCAACAGCAGGTCGAGGCCTCGCTCCAGCGACAGATAAAACGGAGCGAGTCCACTGGCACCGCAGAGGTCCAGTTGATGCAGCCGGCCATGGCTGAAGCCCGACGTTCGCAGTTGCCCCATTCCGAACCACTCCAAATTCAGCGCGATCATGCCGCGTTTCACCAGGTTCAGACAGCGCACCTGTTTGTACACCGCGGCCTTTCCCAGCCGATCGTGCCCGTTGACGTTCAGTACGACCGGCACACGTCGAAGATCGGACGCCGGCCGGGACGATTGCTCATGCACCTGCCATGGGACATACAACACTGCAGGAATCCACATTCCGGGCAACGCCTCGAAACGCAGCTTCTTCAGGACGTAGCCATCCTGTTCGTACGGAATGGTCTCAAGGTATTCGACCCCGACCGGCGAACGCCGCCATGCGGTCGCCGCCGCGCCCCGGAAGATCACCTGTTCAAAAAGTTCGCGGCGAGTCGTCTCCACAAACTCCTGGAACTGTTCGCGGCTGACCAGCGGAGGCATGATTCGGAGCCGCCGCTCCGTGAACGATAACACCTCGGTAAACGACTGGTCCGGGGCCAGGATCGGTTTCGCCAGTGCCGCCGAGACCTGATCCTCGCTCCACGTGGGGCAAGGCATTGCAGCGAGCAGCCAAATCGCGGCCGCGATGCGGCAGGAATTCCATAAACAGAGTCTTTGTCGCGAGTGCATGGTAGCGTCCAGAGTAACGTTCGATGCGTTGCCTATTATTCCGTTTAGCGGGTCAGGTGCCGCGCAAGAAACTCGAACGTCTGCCGCTTCGATTCGTCCAGATCGGGGCCAAGCCAGCCGTGGTCAGCGCCGGCGAGAATCTCGGCCCGACCTTTCACGCGCGCCGAGGTCATAGCGTCGAGCATGCGATAGACCTGAGTGTGGGGAACCAACCGATCCCGCGTGCCCTGAAGCATCAGGATTGGAGCGTCGTTATCGTCGAGAAAGTTGATCGGTGACGCGCGGCGATAGCTTTCGGACTTTTCCTCCTTGGTACCGCCTAGAAAGTCCTTCACCAGCAGCTTCGACGGGTCGGGCAGGTCGTCTGCCGCAAGGTCGGTGGGACCAAAAAAAGAAACGGCGACCTGGACCTGACTGTTTTGATCCGCCCAACCCCCGTTGCCCTCCAGGTCGTCCTTGGGGCCAGTGACGCCGAGCATCATTGCCAGGTGCCCTCCTGCCGAAAACCCGACCGCACCGATCTTCGCAGCGTTAATGTGGTACTTGTCCGCATGCGCCCGCAGAAAGCGGATCGCACATTTCACGTCTTCAATCTGCGCGGGGAATTGATGTTTGGGGCAAAGTCGGTATTGAATTGAGGCGGTGACATATCCGGCTTTGGAAAACTCGAACAGCAGCGAAGTCATCAAAGCATCGTCCTTCTTGCCGCCGCGC
This sequence comes from Planctomycetota bacterium, assembly GCA_016872775.1. Classification (GTDB taxonomy): domain Bacteria; phylum Planctomycetota; class Planctomycetia; order Pirellulales; family Pirellulaceae; genus VGZA01. Next base: position 42,010 of record VGZA01000040.1, read on the forward strand.
CAGGCGCCACCGTGAATGAGCACGACACAGGGCGCTGGTCGAGCGAGTTCCTCCGGGGAGGCCAAGTCCAATTGCAATACCTGTTCGCCCCCCTTGCCGCACTCAATATTGGGATGGTAGGCGATACCGTCCGGAGCACGCACCCCGCCGCCCTGCGCGCGAAGCAGACGTGCGTGCGGGAACGGACCAACCAGGAACAGGCTGACAAAGGAGAGCAAAACAAGGTGGGAAAACCGACGAGAGTATTGCGTTCTGATCATGGCGAAATCTCCTGAGGATAAACGCCGGTCGTTTTACTCTCTGCCCGCGTGAGAAGCAATCCACTGCGGTTGGGCGAGCCGGAACCACGTGGGGTTACGTGCCCGGGCGCCGGCCCGTTGCGGGACGCGGCGTCCTGAATTGGCGGATCGAAAGTCCGAGTGGCGGAAGGTGAAAGAGTACCGAATTCCGCGTGAATCGAGGCTGGATGTTCACCGAACGCCGTTCAGGCCTGGAACATTCGCCTGCGACTTCAGCACCGACTAATTCTTTTCGCCGGAAGGTTTGTTGTTCGATGCTTCCGCCACATCGACGACGACTTTTTCCGTGTCCTTGCCGTTGGAGTAAATCGCAACCCAGTACGCGGCGCCGTTGGCGCCGATCTGATAACCAAATCCGGCGTCCGCGGTTCCGCTGGTCATGTTCGACCAATGCGCGCCGCTTGACTGCCACCCGCTAAACGCGGTTTCGACATCGGAGTAACCGTGCGCGATATTTTCGAGTACACCACCACGGTATCCGGCGTCCGCGGCCCGACCGTCGGGACCACGATTGCTGTAGTGGTTGAAATCGCCGGTGCGAGCCATGTAATTCGCGTGGTTTTGCGCCGCGCGGGTTAATGCGGGACTCAAGCGATGCGGCCGCAGGCCGACTCGCGCTCGCAACTCATTGTTGCGCTTCAACATCTTTAAGAGCGTGGGATGCTCGTGCAACGGCAACTCGCGCAGGCTGCTTACCGACGTGTCGGGTTTCAGGGCCGTTTGTTCTGTCGTCGCATCGGCGGTCGGCTTATCGTCGCCACACAGTCCGCTGGCGAAACCGATACCTGCCAGTACCAAAAGTGCAAATCGCTTCATCGTCAAACTACCTCCTTGAAAAACAGTTGCTAAAGGGGCCGGGAGTCTGACTCCGTGGGCCTGAAATTCTTCGTTACTTCGCGTAAGTTTTCCGCCTTGTTCAGGGCGGTTCGCCGGTGATCGCGGGCGGCAAGTTACCAGCGAGAGTCGACACATAAAGCCCAGTCGAAGTCACCTGGCATTTTGCGGGCGCGGTTCCGCCGCATTTTCACGACGCCGGGAATCGTTGCTGTCATCATCCTTGGCGTGGGGGGGACCGGTTTGGCCATCCTGGCGATACCTGGTCACAACCCAGCGAGCTACGCAGGAAGCCGTTCCCGCTTGCTCGATTCTATCGACCTGCCTGATCCAACCCGAGTAATACCGCCGACCCGGCTGGCAGGATGTTCTCGTCGTATTGACAAGCCAGATTGTTGCAGAGATCGGATTCGAAACAAGTGGCTTGTCAACGATCCACGCCTGAAATTTTTAATTCGGCGGAAACGATTTTTTTTCCCTTTGATTTGGCTGGCGGCAATCCGCCGCGCTTAGTTGTATCTTGGTTAGCGTTCCTTATAATCGTGGGCGGTTCGAGGAATCGTCCCGCGAATTTTTCGTCGTTCATAAACGCAACTCCTTTGGCAAAGGTCTGGCTCATGACGGATTCAAGGCAGTCGTCGGGAGCGCGTGCGAGTGGCTTTCATCGCCGCGATTTTCTGCGAGGATCGGGAGCGGTGGCTGCCGCTACCGCCGTGCAAACGCAACTGGCGGCGCAACAGGGAACTGCCAGCAAAGTAATTTCGGGAGTCACGAAAGTCACTTTGACCATCAACGGCAAGGAGCAGGCGGTTTCCGTGGAGCCGCGGACGACGCTCTTGGATGTGCTCCGTTACCAATTGGACCTGACCGGCGCGAAACCGGTCAGCATGGATTCGTCGAGCGGCGCGAGCACGGTGTTGGTCGACGATCAGCCGATGTCGGCATCATCGCTGTTGGCGGTCGCCTGCGTTGGAAAGAAAATCCGCACCGTGGAAAGCCTGGGAGGCGACAAGCCCGACGCCGTGCCCGCCGCGTTTGTCGCGCACGACGCGCAGCAATGCGGATTTTGCACGCCTGGATTTGTCGTCGCGGTTCGAGCCTTTCTCGACAAGCATCCTCGCGCGACGGAAGAGGAAATCCGCAAAGGGCTCAATGGTAACATCTGTCGTTGCGGCACCTACGCCAACATCATTCAAGCGGCCATCGCGGTCGTGAAGGGAGGCAAGTAATGGCGGACATACAATACTCGTGGCCCGATCGGGATTCGTCCAAGGTGATCGGTGGCCGCCAGATCCGACTGGATGGGATGGCGAAGTCGACCGGCGCGGCGAAATACGCGTACGACATCAATCTGAAGAATATGCTCGTGGCCCGAGCGCTCGGATCGCCTCACGCGCACTGCACGATCAAGTCGATCGATAGCGCGCAGGCGGAGAAAGTACCAGGCGTGGTCCACGTCCATGTTCTCGACCATGCCAAGCCTGGCCGTGAGATACGTTGGCAGGGTGAGTTACTGGTCATTGTCGCCGCGGAAACGGAGGCGGCCGCCATGGAAGGCGTCTCCAAGTTGCGGGTGGAATACGAGCCGTTGGAAGTGTTCGTCGACGAATTCAACCTTGAAGCGGCGAAAAAGGCCGGGCGTACCTCGAAGGACGGCGGCAAGGTTCAGTTGGAAAAAGAACCGGGTGACGACGAAGACGAAGCGACGTTTGCGGACAAGGAACTCGAACGATTATTCAAGCAATCCGCTCATGTCGTGGAGGGCTTTTACGGGATCGACGCGATTACCCACTGCTGCCTTGAACCGCACGGAGCGACGGTGTATTGGGATAACGACCAGTTGATCGCGTATCTGTCGACGCAGAACGTTTCGGGAACGGATGAGGGGTTTGCCAACGATCTGAAGATCCCGGCGGACAAGATCGAGGTGCGTTGCCAGTATGTGGGGGGCGGGTTTGGCAGTAAGTTCGCGCCGGACTACTGGGGTACCGCGGCCGCGCGGATCGCCAAGGCCACAGGGCGTCCCGTCAAACTGATGCTCAGCCGCGACCAGGAATTTAAGCTGGGCGGCAACCGACCTTCGGCCTACCTCAAGGTGCGGCTGGGAGCCGACAAGGACGGCGTCGTCACGGTCTGGGACTCGGACCATTGGAGTTCCCCCGGGGCGGACGGCCCGGGTGTACCGCAGGGCGTGATTCCCTACGTTTTCGCGCCGAAGAACTACCGCCGCGCGGTGACCAAGGTCACAACCAACAACGGACCCGCGCGGGCCTGGCGCGCTCCCAATCATCCGCAGGGCTGTGCCATCACGCAAACCGCGTACGATGATATGGCGGCGCGGATGGGGATCAGCAGCTACGATCTGTTTTTGAAGAATCTGGGGACGGACGACAGCCCGGGGGTGGCCGGCGCGAAGCCGTCGGTGTACGCGGCCGAAATGGAAATTGCGGCTCGCCTGATCGATTGGAAGGCCAAGTGGCATCCGCACGGCAAAGGCGCCCGACGCGGCGACATCGTCGACGGACTCGGGATGTCCCTGCATACCTGGGGCGGCGGCGGTCACGAATCGACCTGCACCGTCAAGATTCACCCCGATGGTGGCGTGGAATCGTTTTGCGGGACGCAGGATATCGGCTCAGGAACGCGCACCGTCTGCGCGATGGTCCTGGCCGAAACGTTCGGTCTGGGCGTCGATGCGATCCGGATCAACTACGGCAGTTCGCGGTTTCCGGTCAGCGGCCCATCCGGCGGCAGCACGACGGTTGGTGGTGTGAGTGAATCGCATCGGCGCGCTGGACAAGAGGCGCTGGCCAAGATCTGTGAAATGGTCGCAGAAAAATTGGGTGTGCCAGCCGCCGAGCTGATCGCGGACGACGGCCGGATCAAGGCGCGCGGCGACGCGAAAAAAAGCGTTGCCTGGAAAGAGGCCTGCGCCATGCTGGGCATGAAGCCACTCGAAGTGACCGCGACCTTTCGGCCGTCGCGGAACAAGAGCCCGCTGTCCGACACCAAAGTCGGCGGCGTGCAAATGGCGCACGTCGAGGTCGACACGCGGACCGGCCTGATCCGCATGAGAAAATTCGTCGCCGTGCAGGATATGGGGCTGATCATCAACCGGCGTCTTGCGGAAAGCCAGATCTACGGTGCGGTGATCATGGGCATCGCTTACTCGCTGTTCGAACAACGCATCAGCGACCCCGCCAGCGGCGCATTCCTGAATGCCGACATGAGCAAGTATAACCTCTGCCGACTGGGAGATATCGGCGAGATCGTCGTGGAGATGTATGAACCCGAGAGCGAGCGGTCGCGCGGGGTAATCGGGCTGGGTGAGCCGCCGGTAATCGGTCCGGGCGCCGCGATCTCCAATGCGGTCTGCAATGCATTGGGATTTCGCGTCCCCGTGTTACCATTGACTCCTCAACGGGTGCTGGAAGCGATCAAGAATAATGCGGGGAGGGCCTGAGCAATGAAAGCGTTTGAATATGCCGCGCCGAGCACGGAAGCCGAGGCGATTGAATTGATGACGGAACGGGCCGGCACGGTGGAGATCCTCGCTGGCGGCACCGATCTCGTCGGCTTGATGAAGCAAATGCTCGTCAATCCCGACCGCGTCGTGAACCTGATGGAGATCCGTTCGCTGCGGGAGATCGAGCCGACACCGTCGGGTGGCGTGAGCATCGGCGCCGCGGTGTCGCTGGAACAGATCCTCGACAGCCATTACCTGGATCCTTACGCCTCGCTGAAGCAGGCGATCAACAACATCTCCAGTATGCAGCTGCGTTGCCAGGGGACGCTGGGCGGAGAACTTTGCCAGCGGCCCCAATGCTGGTTCTTCCGCGGCGGACATGGATTGCTGGGTGATGACGGACGCGCCGTCGCCCAGGGCGACAATCGCTACCACGCGGTCTTTGCGAACGCGGGACCGGCCAAATTCGTGAATAACTCGCGACTGGCCCCGGCATTGATCGTCCGCGATGCTCGTCTGCGAATCGTCGGCCCCAGTCCGGACGCCGAGCAGTGGGTCGATCTGGCCGATTTCTATCGCATTCCCAGGCATGGAGAGCAACGGGAAAATGTGCTTCGAGCGGGCCAGTTCGTCAGCCATATCGAATTGCCGGATCCGGGTTCGTTCCAGTGCGCGACCTACGAGGTTCGGCAGGGAGCGGGCCCCGAGTACCCGTTGACGGCGGCGGCCGCAAGGCTGAACGTGCAGTCGGGCGTCGTCCGCGATGCCAAGATCGTTCTCGGGCACGTGGCGCCGACTCCCTGGCGCAGCGAAGATGCCGAGCACGAACTGATCGGAAAGCCGTTGACGGCTGAGACGATCGAAGCAGCCGGCCTGGCGGCAATCCGGCTTGCGACACCGCTGTCTCGAAACGAATACAAAGTGACGCTCGCCCAGGTAAGTGTTGAGCGGGCAGTACGCATGGCCGCGGGGCTGCCCCCGGGCGGATTCTGATTCCCCGCGACAAAAGGTAGCCGGTAACCGAAAGGACAACTTGTCATGCCCTACGAACGAGCAATCGATGAACCCGCGCCGGTAACAACACCTCCCTGCAAGCACTTGCGCAGCAAATCGATGTATGTGGAAGGCACGCAGCGCCCCAGCGAGAATTCGCCATGCTGGTGTAACCAGACCCAGCACGTGTTGGGTCCAGACCAACAGTTCGCCGGTGCTCGAACCTGCACGTCAGGTCGCGACTGTTACCTGCCATCGATGGAAGTCTGACAGGCATGTTCCGCCATGCCGTGCATCTCCTGAGGCACACCACGTGGCCTTATCGGTTCGTGCTGCTGGCATGCACATGGGCATCAATCGCCCTCCCGCCGGCGGAGGGACACGCTCAGCCGCGGCGGGTTTTACTTGTCGCCCAAGCACCGGATGGACACCCCGTCGGCACGCATGAGTTTGAACGGGGGTTGAACCTGCTGGAGCGTGCGCTGCGGGCGAGCCCTTCTTTCACCGTGCGATCAGTTGTGGCCGATGGCATATGGGAAGATGGCCCCGATCTGCTCAACGGATCCGACGTCGCCGTACTCTTTCTTTCGGAAGGGGCAAAGTGGATCGATGGCGACGAGCGGCGGCGACAGGCATTTTTGAGGTATGCCGAACGAGGCGGTGGGATCGTCGCCATCCACTGGTCGCTGGGCTGCAAGGACGCGGCACATGTCGCGACCGCGGTGCAGTTGTTTGGCGCTTGCCACGGCGGCACCGATCGCAAATATCGCGAGCTCGACGCTGCGGTTACCGTCAAGAACGACCATCCCGTTACCCGCGGGATTGGCGACTTTCGAGTGCACGACGAGTTCTACTATCGGCTGAAGCGGGATGCCGACAACACCGCTCTGCAGCCGTTGATGACCGTACGCGTCGACGGCCAGGACGAAATGGTCTGCTGGGCCTGGCCACGACCCGACGGCGGCCGATCGTTCGGATTTACCGGTGGCCATTTCCATGATCACTGGTACAAGCCCGAATACCAAAAACTGTTCACGCAGGCTGTCGCCTGGGCGGCAGCCGTCGAGCCGTCGGCGGTCGGCGAGGTGGCTCCGCTGGCAAGAACCGATCCCACCTTTCCGCTGCGCGTCGAAGTGCGCGACGCCGTATCCGGCGACCGGCTTGCTTCCCGAATCTATCTGCGATCGGCCAGCGGCAACTGGCACTTTGCCCGGTCCGTGGACAAGCAGGGCTCGGCCATTCCATTCCAACGCGAATACGCCCGAACCAACAGCGTCGAAATGCACACGACGGTCTCCGCCCACCCTTGCGAATTCCAGTTGCCTCGAGGTCAGTACCGGTTGGAGGTTGCGCACGGTAAAGAGTATTTCCCGGCGACGATCCCCGTGGAAGTTGTCGATCAAGGGCGCGAAGTGACCGTCGAATTGCGCCGATTCGTCGATATGGCGGCGCTTGGCTGGTACTCTGGCGACACGCATCTGCATCGTGAATGGTCCGAGATGCCGAACGTGGCGCTGGCCGAGGATCTGAATTTCACTTTTCCGATCACGTATTGGGTCACCGCGACCAACGCGGCACCCGATAGGCAGAGTCGCGTCAAGCTGCCGGCTGACTTTGAAGAGGCGGCGACGAATCCATTGCGGATTGGCGAGATGCATTATGTATTTCCGGTGAACACGGAATACGAAATATTCCGCGTCGGCGAGCAGAACCACACCTTGGGCGCATTCGTCGGGATTGCTCATCGCAAGCCATTATCCGCGACCGTGCCACCGGTCGCGCCGATCGCCGAGCGGATTCACGGGGAGGGAGGATTAATCGACCTGGAAAAACACTCCTGGCCCTGGTCGATCTCGATTGTGCCGCTGGTGAAACCCGATCTCTATGAATTGGCAAACAATCATTGCTGGCAGACGGAGTTCGGGTTCCCGCAGTGGACCCTGGAGGCGGTCGGCGAGTACATGGAACTCGAACGCAACGATGCGGGGCTCACCGAATGGGGTTGGATCGACTTTGGCTTTCAAACCTATTATGCGCTGTTGAATTGCAGATTCAAAATCGCACCGACGGCCGGTTCGGCAGCGGGCGTGCACCCGGTGCCTGCCGGCTTCGGAAGGGTCTATGTCGAGGTACCCGGGCAATTAAGTCCGGAGGGCTGGCTGCAGGCATTGAGACAGGGACGCAGCTTCGTTACGACAGGGCCCTTGATGCGCTGCCGACTCGACGGCGAGCCGGCTGGAAAGATCTTCGAGCTGGAGAAGAATGACCAGGGGCCGGGGCCGATGGTCGTATCGGGCGAAATCGACTCTATGTACCCGATCGAGCGGCTGGAGATTATTCACAACGGCAGGATCGTGCAACGTCTTGACCGACTGGAGACGCAACAATCGACGCTGGGTGATCATGTCGTATGCCGTTCAACTTTCTCGGCGGCCATTGAAGTTCGCGATAGCGGCTGGATCGCCGTGAGGGCCTTTGAGCGGCATCCTCAAGGACGCCCGCGATTCGCCCATTCGGCCCCCTGGTATTTTTCCATTCCCGGGAAGGAGTTACTGCCAAGTGCCGCCGAGATCGGCTATTTGACTCAACGGTGCAAGACGGAACTGGAACGCAGCCGCGCATTGATCGGACCTGCTGCCACGGCGGAATACCAGGCCGCATTGGAATTCTACCAGCGCATCGCCGCGCGCGTCGAAAGTGCGCCAAAGCCGGATCGATGAATGGATCGGCGGTTGCCTAGTGCGAGCACAGCACTCTTAGCCGCTTCGCGGCTAAGAGTGCTGTCGCAACGCACCAGTCACCCTGCAGCTTGGCCCGATTCCCAACGTCGCGATATCACCTTGGGGTCCGCAATCGGACGAGCACCTCTTGCCAGAACCCGCATGTGGCGAAGATGTCGTAATGGAACTCAAACGAGTGGTTGGGACGCGCTGTCCCGCCCGGCATCTGAGTACTGAATCCCAATTGGTGGAGGTCGACGTTCGACCAGGGGACGCTCGTGTGGGTAATCAACGGATGTTTGCCCATCGGTTCGGTGTCCGAAACCGCCAGGAACGCCAGCGTTTCGTAGCCGTTGGCGCCGAGACCGAGCGCCGAACGGTTGCCGGGCGCGGCGTAAATCGCCGTTCTGGTGTTGCCGTCGATGCGATACGGCTGGTGCTTGCGGTATGCCTGACTCGCCGTCAGCGGTTCGTTGATGTCGTATTCGTACGGCCAGAAGAAGTTCAGGTGGTTCTGCAACCCGGCGTATTTCGCCAACACATTGTTGAGGTGCCAGATGTTGAGGGCGTAATCGTCCGAGTTATGGATGTTTGTCCAACCCTTGGCTGCATGCCCGATTCCGGCGAAAAATGCGTGCGATCGATTGGCAACCTCATGTTCCAACATCATCCCGGGGTAATCAAAGTAGTAGTCATTCGAGCCGAACAATCCCGGAATCTGATACGCGCCCTCGCCGAAGGCACCGCCAGGAATCGCAGAATGGCTCGCAAGATACTCCTTGAACAGTGGTTGAACCGCGCGGTTCTGGGCCCATAACCTCATCGCCTCGGCGACGACGAAATTGCCCATGCTGTGCGCCATCACGCTTGGCCGTCCATGGATCACGTCGAGTTTTTGCACCACGTCCAGCAGGGTGGCCGCCGATCGATAAGCGGTGAACTCACTGGCATTGAAAGTCGACAGCAACGCCGACGTCGCGTCGACATCACCCGGCAACAGCCCGATGTTCACGGGATCTTTGAATGTGGGCCAATTGAACATCCCGAATGTCCCATGAAAGCCTTGCCAATAGAGCCGCTTGAACGCTGTTTCGCCGAACATGCGTTTATCGTCGTCATCCATGTTCCAGCCATGCACGAACAGGAAATAGTCGTTTGCCTCGAACGCGGGGCTTCCATGCACCGATGCGCTGCCACCCTTTTTCCAGTCGGCGAGCGAAGTGGTTCCCGGATCCATCCGCATATCGCCCACATTGGAATTCTGATACTGCACTTCGTATCGATCGTAGAACTGCGAAAATGCTTTGAGAGTGATCGGTAGACGTGATTGCAGGATCCTGGTCTTACCGCTGGGATAGGTCAACTTGGACTGAAACTGGAATTCCACCGCGTCCGAAGTTGCAGCGGTGACCACGTCACGCCCCGCTTCTAGAAGAAACGAGTTAACGCCGGACTCGACTTGCCCCAGCGATTGCGGCTCGCTCTGCCCCGACTCGACGGCGACCTGGACTCGCTGGACCCGCATGCTGGCGTCCTGAAGCCGTGTCTCCGCTAACGCCACGTCCTGCACGTGGCGTCGGGCGTCACCGGCATCGTTGGGACGATCCGGAAACAGACGCAGTGTGATCCTGGTCTTATCCGCACTGGGTGCTCGCTCCAGCGCCACGGAATGGTCGGTATTGACCAACCCGGAGGATTGCAGCAGCGGATCGACATACAGATTGATCGCCGTCAGGTCTTCGAGATCCCGCTTGCGATCCAGAAAAATGTCGTCCGAATCCGCGTCACTGGAGAGCAGGTCGGTCTCGATATTCAAGCTGTTGTCGATGCCTTCCCGGTCGCTGTTGTACCAGAATAGCAACTGCTGATCATCGACGCTCTGCCGATCGATCTTGCCGTCGTTGTCACCGTCCACGACCGAACCCAGATCGACCACCGTGATGCGAGCCCGGTCCTGGATCGGAGCTAGTATTCGGAAAGGTGCGTCGTCAGGCAGTGCCAAGGTCGCTTCGAGCTGCTGATCGCGAACAATGCTCGATCGTCGCATTCCCTCCAGATAGAGTCGCTGGGCCTGATCGATCAAAGTTGCCGGCTTACCAGACTCGATCCACACTTCGCTGTCGCGGTCCCAGAGCTCGAGGCCCGAGGAATATTCATAGGCGATCTTGATTTCGGGAAGGATCGCGCGATCCCAGGTAATTGTCCCCTTCAGAAAATCGAGTGGCGCCATCGCATCGAAAACGGGACCGACGTCGGTAGCCGTGTCGTCGCGCAACGCTGTCCCGTCATGGCCGATCATCGATTTCGAGAAGTCGTTATTCAGCCTGATAAATGCCCCGGGACGGTTCTCCTCGATCGCATCCAGTTCGTCCAGGTTCAGGTCGAACTCCACCACGCGAATCCGCGCCCGATCGGTGACGTCTTGAGGCTGAATCGACCCTGCGCCGCCAGGCGTCGGAATACCGCCCCCCGGCATCGGGCCACCTCCTCCCGAGGGTACCGCGATCGCCGATACGCCGAAGGCAGGGTCAAACGGTTCGAAATGGGCCACCACCGCCGTTTGCTGATCAGCACGCGTCGGTTGCTCCGTCAGCTCCAGATAAAAGAGTTCGGTGCGACCGCCCGCGCCCAATGCAAAATCGGTGGCGGTGTTCCGTGAGGTTCCAGGTGCAAAGCGCTGACGAGCCGGAACAATCAAATAGGGATCGGCATCGGCACCGGCAATCTCGATCCAGAACCAGCCGTGCCCATTCTTCGGTCCGGTCACCGTTACCATGGTCTGCACCCAATATCCGCCTCCCAGCGCCGGGTCGGCCGTGGGCAGCAGGCCCTGGAGCCGCTCCTCCTCATGTTCCGCGAACGGGGCTCCGTTCTGATCCGTGATCTGTAGGTCGATGCCGACCACAGAGAGTTTCGATTCATCGCCCCCCGTCATATTCGGTGTGGGGGCGGGTTCGAAGACCGTGGAAACGGAACCGGTTCCCCAGCCCGCGAAACTGGGCGAGATGCCCTCCAGCAGTATCGCTACCTCCGTTCGCTTGTCGATGTGAAATCGACGCGACCAGTTCAGTTCCGTTAGATCGTCTTTGCGCCAGGCTTTGATCTGCGGATCGGACTTGAAATACCAATATCCCGGCATGCCGGCAGGATCGATGATCAGCTTGCCCTCGCGCAGCTCGTTGTCGCCGGCCACGATCCGATGCTGCTTGCCGATCGGCTCATTATCGGCGAGCGGCTTCGCCGGATCGCCACCGACCAGATTCAATTCATCATGATCGCGATTCAGCGGCACCAGTCCACCAATACTGTCTTCACGCTGCGGCTCCATCAGGCTTGCGAATTGCAGATCGACATCCACCAGAGTGAAGGCCACATCGTCGCTCCCAGTTCCAAAGACACTCATTTCGGGAACAAACCGAGCGACCAACGCCGCGTCGAACGGATTGCCGCCGACTTTCATCGCTTCGACCCAGAACCCGAAATCGGCGCGACGCGAGACCAGCTTCAAGTCCGATCGCTGGCCTGGTCTCAGCACAGTGTATTGTGAATTACTCAGCTGCCAGACCCGCAACTCGCTTGGATCGTAGTTGAATTCAAACCGCCCAGCGACGGTCGATCCGTCCGGAATGGAAACAGCCACCGAGAATCCGCGAACTTCGTTGTCCTGGTCCAACAAGGCCCCGTCGGAACGCAGGAAATCGTGCGGCGCTCCGCGTGGAGCGTCCGCCGAAGTTCGGTCATAGTCATTGTTCCACTGCAACGTGCCGACCTTGACCTGATCGGCGCCATACTTCACAACGCCTTGCATGTTGATCGTCACGTCCACGGGTTCCTTTTCCCCGTGCTGCCCTCCCGAAGAACCGCCGCCATCCGATGTGACGCCATCAGAATGCCCGTCATCCGAACCGCCAGGACTGCCGCCCCCCGTGCCTCCATCGCCAATTCCACCGATTCCCGCTCCACCGTCGCCGTTGCCGTCGGCCCCAGTACCGCCGTCGCCACTACCGTCGCCCGGCAACCCGCCGTCACCGTTGCCGCCACCCGATGTGCCGCCGTCAGTCGCCGTCTCCCCGGTACCGCCGTCAGTCGCCGTCTCCCCGGTACCGCCACCATCTCCCGTCTCGGGGCCCGAAACCTCGATGGTCACCGTGGCGCCAGGGCTGGCTGAACCGCCAAAGATAACTCGATAGCCAAACTGATCTGTCCCAGAAAATGCCGGATCCGGCTGGTAGGTAAATCCCCCTGTTCCCGATAGTGCCACCTTGCCGTGTGCCGGCGCCGCGGTCAATTGGGCCGTCAATTGAGAACAACCCGCGGGTTGATCATTGCTCAAGACCCCGCGTGGATCGACGGTCAGAACCTGGTCCACAAGTGTCCGATACTGATCATCGATCGCTATCGGATCGGTTGAGTTCGTATAACAGCCTCCGCCGTCGGCACTGCCCAGTTCACCACCTCCCAGTTCACCACCTCCCAGTTCACCACCTCCCAGTTCACCACCTCCCAGTTCACCACCTCCCAGTTCACCACCTCCCAGTTCACCACCTCCCAGTT